>NZ_JBBATR010000131.1:0-1001 GCF_040398645.1 Sandarakinorhabdus sp. | reverse complement strand
TATGAACGCATGATCACCCGGCGCTACCTGATGCCGGGCAAGGGCGAAGGCTTCATCTTTCTGGTGGCCGGCATCAGCCTGGTTGCGGTTGCGCTCGGCGTGGCCGCGCTGATTGCGGTGATGAGCGTGATGAACGGATTCCGCGCCGAACTCTTTGATCGCATCCTGGGCCTGAACGGCCATGCCGTGGTGCAGGGCTATGGCGGCCGGCTGGAGGGGTGGCCGCAGGTGCTGGCCGATGCCAAGGCGCTGCCCGGCGTGACCAGCGCCATTCCGATGATCGAACAGCCGCTGATGGGCAGCTATGGCGGCCGCGTCGAAGGGGTGATCGTGCGCGGCCTGCGCCTGAATGATTTGCGCGCCAATCCAACGATTGCGGACAATATCACCGGCGGCAGCCTGGCCGATTTGCAGGTAGGCGCCGGCACCGTCGCCATCGGCGCGCGCCTGGCCGAGCAACTGGGCGTGCGCGTGGGCGAACAGATCAGCCTGATCAACCCGGCCGGCCAATCGACGCCGTTTGGCACCGTGCCGCGCATCGTGGCCTATCGGGTGGCAGCGGTGTTCGAAGTGGGCGTGTATGATTATGACAAAGCGTTCGTGATCATGCCGCTGGAAGACGCGCAGACGCTGATGCGGCTGGACGATGCCGTCGGCATGATCGAAGTGGTGACCGCCGACCCCGACGATGTGAAGCGCACGCTGGAACCGCTGCGCCAGAAATTGGCCGGCATCGCTGTGATCAACGATTGGCAGGCCAGCAATTCGGCGCTGTTTTCGGCGCTGGTGGTGGAACAGACGGTGATGTTCTGGGTGCTGTCGATCATCATCGTGGTGGCGGTGTTCAATATCCTCAGCTCGCTGATCATGCTGGTGCGCGCCAAAACCCGCGACATCGCGATTTTGCGCACCATGGGCGCCAGCCGCGCGGCAATCATGCGCGTGTTTGTCACCGTGGGCACCAGCATCGGCGCGGCCGGGGTGGCGGCGGGACTGGCGCT
>NZ_JBBATR010000130.1:0-1002 GCF_040398645.1 Sandarakinorhabdus sp. | reverse complement strand
GAGTTGACCCCGCAAGGCGGTGCGTTCGGCAGCGGGCAGGCTGTTCCCCTTGATCAGCGCGGTGATGTAGGGGCCGCTGGCAAAGGCGCGGGCTTCGGCGACGAAGGCTTCGAGGTTGGCGGGTTTGGGCGTCAATTTGTCGTGATACCAGGCGGCGGCGGCATAGCTGGGCAGCAGGCCCATATATTGCATTTCATTGCCTTCATCCTCGGCCTCCAGGCCGAAATCGAGGATGGCGGAAATCAGGATGACGCCGTTCAGGGCCACATCATTATATTCGCGGTTCAGCACGTCAGCGACAGCCGCCGAGCGGGTGGTGCCATAGGATTCGCCGCCCAGAAATTTGGGGGCATTCCAGCGGTTATGCTCGTTCAGCCACAGCCGGATGAACTGCGCGATGGACTGGGCGTCGGATTTGACGCCGTAGAATGATTTGGGATCGGTCTTGCCGATGGCATAGCTCCAGCCGGTGCCGACCGGATCGATGAACACCAGATCGGCCACATCGAGCAGGGATTCGGGATTGTCGCTGATGTCGTAGGGCGGCGCGCCGTCATCCTTGGCATCGGGGATATTCACCCGCTTGGGGCCAAAGGCGCCCATGTGCAGCCACAGGCTGCCTGACCCTGGCCCGCCGTTGAAGATGAAGAACACCGGGCGGTTGGCTTCGGGTGCATCCTTCAGATAGGTTGTCGAGTAGATCGCGGCGGTCGGCTTGCCGTCCTTGTCCTTCAGGTATGTTTCGCCAGCAATCGCGGTGTAGGCCATTTTCACGCCGCCAAAAATGCCGCTGCGCTTGGCGGTAACGCGGTTGGGGGCGGGCACCGCGGCCTCGGCGGCCTTTTCAGCCGGCTTTTCGGCCATTTGCGCCAGGGCCGGCGCTGCTGCGATCATTGCGGTTGCCGCCGCAAATGCCAGTGAAGTCCTGCGAACCATCATGCACTCTCCCCAATCAGCGATCAGGGATAACGGCGGCAGCGCGGCGGCGCAATCGGCAAGGCC
>NZ_JBBATR010000129.1:0-1026 GCF_040398645.1 Sandarakinorhabdus sp. | reverse complement strand
TGGTGGACGCACCAGGGTTCGAACCTGGGACCCGCTGATTAAGAGTCAGCTGCTCTACCAACTGAGCTATGCGTCCATCTCGCCAATGGCGGAGCCACAGGGTCGTGTTGCCCTGTGGGAGGTAGCGTCTAGCAATGACGTAGGGGGGTTGTAAACTGGTTTTGTGGGGCTTGGCGGCGCGATTGGTCAATCCTGGTTTGGCCGGTTGGTGCGGGCGATGCCCATGACCAGGCCGAGCAGGATCATCACGGTCATCATGGCGCTGCCGCCCCAGCTGATCAGCGGCAGCGGAATGCCGACGACCGGGGCGAGGCCCATCACCATCATCATGTTGATCGCCAGATAGAAGAACAATGTGGCCATCAGGCCCACGCACAGCAGCCGTTGAAACTGGTTGGTTGCGGCCATAGCCGTGCGGATGCCCCATGCTAGCACCAGCCCAAAGAGGATGATCACATACAGGCCGCCCAGCAGCCCCCATTCTTCTGCCATGGTGGCGAAGGCAAAATCGGTGTGCAGTTCGGGCAGATAATCGAGATGGCTTTGGGTGCCGTTCAGGAATCCCTTGCCGGACAGGCCGCCTGATCCGATGGCGATCTTGCTTTGGGTGATGTGATAGCCGGCGCCGCGCGGATCGGATTCAGGGTCCATGAAGATCAGCACCCGCTTGCGTTGGTAATCATGCATCAGCTGCCATACCAGCGGCAGCAGCCCGGCCAGCACCGCGCCGGCCGCGCCGAACAGCCACAGCCTGACGCCGGCCAGAAACATCATCGTCACACCGCCGAACACGATCGACAGGGCCGTGCCCAGATCGGGTTGCAGCATCACCAGGCCAGCGGGCAGCGCAATCAACGCCAATGCCGGCAGCAGAACATCGGGCCGGCTTTCGTAACCCTTTGGCACATAGTGAAAATAGCGGGCCAGAACCAGCACGATGCCCAGCTTCATCAATTCCGATGGCTGAAACTGCATGATGCCGATGTCCAGCCAGCGCTGGCTGCCGCCGCGCACCTGGCCGAGCAG
>NZ_JBBATR010000128.1:0-1028 GCF_040398645.1 Sandarakinorhabdus sp. | reverse complement strand
TTTACCGGCTGTTGTCCATCACGGCGCGTGGGATTTTCACGTCCAGGCTGTGCATGTCGGCGGTCAGCTTGATCTGGCAGGCCAGACGGCTCTGGCGGTTGGCGCCGGCGGCGAAATCCAGCATGTCTTCTTCTTCTTCGGATGGCGCGGGCAGGCGCTCGGTATCGCCGCCGATCAGGTGGACATGGCATGTCGAACAAGCCATCGCGCCTTCGCACGTGCCCTCGAGCGGCAGGCCGTTGGCCTGGGCGATATCCAGCAAACGGTCGCCCGCGGCGGCTTCCACCATGATATCATGGCTGCCATCGGCGGAAATGAAGCGGATTTTGATCATGACGGCCTGCCGTGCGCTTTCGAATCTGTTTTGCCGCTCAAATATCGGCAAGATTTCGCTGCGCCGCAACATTGATTTGCAGGGCAGCGCTGTCAATGTCCGCTTCGGTCGTGAAACGCCCGAAACCCAGCCGCAGCGATGCCTTGGCCTGCGCATCGGACAGGCCCAGCGCGGTGAGCACATGGCTGGGCCGGCCGGTCACGGCGGCGCACGCCGATCCCGATGACAGCGCCAGGCCGGGCAACTGCGGCAGCAGCGGCACGGCCACACCGGGAAACGACAGATTGAGGTTGCCCGGCCAGCGCGACACACGGCAGCCGTTGATGCTGGTTTGCACGGTCAATTGCGCCAGCAACCGGTCGCGCAGCCGGGCAGCATGGGCATTGTCCTCTGCCATGGCCGCGCCGGCAATGCGCGCCGCTGCGCCCAGGCCGGCGATCAGCGCGGCGGGCAGCGTGCCCGAACGCCCGTCTTCCTGGCCGCCGCCGTGCAGCAGCGGCGTCAGCTGGGTAAACGGCCGGCGGTACAGCGCGCCCACGCCCTTTGGCCCATAAATCTTGTGCCCGGTCAGGCTGAGCAGATCGATGCCCAGCGCGTCCACGTTCAGCGGCACCTTGCCAAAGCCCTGCGCCGCATCAACGTGAAACACTGCGCCAACGCCGTGGGCCAGGGCAGCAATTGCCGCCAGATCCTG
>NZ_JBBATR010000127.1:0-1034 GCF_040398645.1 Sandarakinorhabdus sp. | reverse complement strand
GGCGATATCTTCCGCGTGTTCGAACGCGGCGGCCGCAACATCAACAGCAATTTCCCGGAAATCGGCCTGCCGAACAGCCTTGGTTCCATCCAGCGCCTTGAAGAGCCTGGCCGGCCCGACATCCGCCAGTCCAACCGCGGACCCGGCACCGGCCTGCGTATCGCGGTGCCGGTGATCAACATCCACAAGACCCGGCTGAACGATCCCTTCACCTGGTTCATGGGCACCAACGACCAGCCCGGCGATTATCGCACCTCGGGCTGCGGATCATGCCACGTGGTATATGCCAACGATCGTGAAGTGCGGCACAGCAGCGTGTACGCCGCCGCCGGACGTGACGGACAAAGCCAGAGCGCCGATCCGACCATCAACAAGACAGAAAGCGGCCACCCGCTCAAGCACAGCTTCACCCGGGCCATGCCGTCCAGCCTGTGCATGAATTGCCACATGCACCAGCCCAACATGTTCGTGAACACCTATTATGGCTACACGATGTGGGATTACGAAAGCGACGCGCCGCGCATGTGGCCGGGGCCGGAAAATCCCTATCCCAAGCCGGCGGGCATGAGCGACGCCGAATATCAGCGCCTGTTCAAGCAGCAGCGTTATCCCACCGCTGCCGAGGTGCACGAAACCAACCAACGCAATCCCGAGGGCGCAGCAGCGCGTGGGGCGTGGAGCGACCTGGATTTCCTGCGCACCGTCAACGATCGCAACGGCGCCATGAAAGACACGCAGATGGCCGATTATCACGGCCACGGCTGGAATTTCCGCGCTGTCTACAAGCGTGACCGTGAAGGCAATCTGCTCGACGCCGGCGGCAACATGGCCAGCTGGGGCACTGATACCGCGCACATCGTTGATCCCAATGATCCGGAGAAATTCCGCAAGACGGGCGTGCCGCAATTCGTCAAGCCCGCTGCCGTGCCCGGCCCCGGCCAGCCCGGCAAGGCCGTGCATTTGATGGATATCCACACCGAAGTGGGCATGCAGTGCGTGGATTGCCATTTTGCGCAGGACAGCCACGGCAATGG
>NZ_JBBATR010000126.1:0-1040 GCF_040398645.1 Sandarakinorhabdus sp. | reverse complement strand
GCATCTGGTTCTGGCATCTGGTTCTGGCATCTGGTTCTGGGAACTGGTTCTGGCATCTGGTTCTGGGAACTGGTTCTGGGATCTGGCTCGGCTGGCCATAGGCACGCAGGCGGCTTCACCCTTCCCAGCCTGCCAGCCATGGCCTATGCCGTGCGCCATGCCCAATCCGCAGCAGTTTCCGCACGGCGGCGCTTCCCTCGCCTATCGCTTCGGGGCCGGCGCCGGGCCGCTCGTGGTGTTTTTGCCCGGCTACATGAGCGACATGACCGGCAGCAAGGCGGTGGCGGTCAGCGACCATGCGCGCCGTCAACAGCGCGCGCGGCTGCGGCTGGATTATGCCGGCTGCGGGGCCAGCGGCGGCGATTTTCTGGATGGCAGCATCGGGCGCTGGACTGGCGATGTGCTGGCCTTGATCAATCATGTCTGGCCGCAGGGCAAGGTGGTGCTGGTCGGATCATCGATGGGCGGCTGGATTGCGCTGCTGGCGGGCCTCAAACTCGATGATCGGCTGGCCGGGGTGGTGGGCATTGCGGCGGCGCCGGATTTCACCACCTGGGGCCTGAAGATCGGCGAGATTGATCGCCATCATCTGGCGACAGATGGCTTTTTCACGCGGCCGTCCGGCTATGCGGCGCAGCCCTATCGCTATTCGCGCGCGCTGATTGCCGACGCGCCGGCGCATTTGTTGCTCGATGGGTTGATCGGCATCTCCGCGCCGGTGCGGCTGCTGCACGGCCAGCGCGATGATGCGGTGCCGTGGCGGCTGGCGCTGGACATCGCGGCGCGGCTGCACAGCAAGGATGTTCAGGTGCGGCTCATCAAGGATGGTGATCATCGCCTGTCGCGTGACGCCGATATTGCGGTGCTGCTGCGCACCATCGAGGAACTGGTTTGACACGTCACTTTGGCCTGTTGCTGCTGATGGGCGCCACCGCCGCAGTGGCTGCTCCGGCGGCGGCTGCACCGTCCGATCCCACCCGTTACCGCGCCTGCATGGAAATGGCGCCCAAGGATCCGGCGCGCGCCCTGCAGATGGCCTA
>NZ_JBBATR010000125.1:0-1065 GCF_040398645.1 Sandarakinorhabdus sp. | reverse complement strand
ATGGTGGACGCGGCAGGGATTGAACCTGCGACCCCTGCGATGTCAACACAGTGCTCTACCACTGAGCTACGCGTCCACGAACCGCGCCTGTTAGTGGCAAGCGGGTGGCTTGGCAAGCCCCGCCGGCGGCTGCAAATGCACCCGCCGCGTCAATTGCCGCCTTTGCGCGGCGTAGCGGCTGGCCTAGCAAGGCCTATGGTTCAAAATGCTTCCATCGTGCCGCCATGGCGGCTGACTGGCGATGCCGATGGCCGCTGGCCGCTGCTGCTCGCGTCCCCGCACAGCGGGCGCCATTATCCGCCGTCGCTGCTGGCCGGGTCACGGCTGGCGCTGATGCAATTGCGCCGGGCCGAGGATGCCTTTGTCGATGCGCTGCTCGATGGCATTGCCGGCGTGCCGGTGATCAGCGCCGGCTACGCCCGCTGCTGGCTCGA
This sequence comes from Sandarakinorhabdus sp., assembly GCF_040398645.1. Classification (GTDB taxonomy): domain Bacteria; phylum Pseudomonadota; class Alphaproteobacteria; order Sphingomonadales; family Sphingomonadaceae; genus Sandarakinorhabdus. The sequence continues at coordinate 631 of NZ_JBBATR010000125.1, read as the reverse complement.
TCTGAACCGCGCCGCCGAAGAACTGGACCCGGCGATGTTCGATGGCCCGCTGGCGGTGCCAGTGACGGTTTCAGAGCGGGTTCAGGCCGGCCTGGGCGTGATTCCGCGCCTGGCCGGTCATGGCCTGGAGATCAACGCCCGCCTGCTGCCGGCAGCGGCTGCGGCGGAGCGGCTGGCGGCCGTGCACAAGCCTTGGCACGACCGCCTGAGCGGCATATTGGCCGCCGCCCGCCATCAGCATGGCACGGCATTGCTGATCGATTGCCATTCAATGCCCTCCCCGGCCGGGCCGCGGCCGCCGCAAATCGTGCTGGGCGATTGCCATGGCCGCAGCGCCCGGCCCGATATCATGGCCGCCATCGAAGATCATTTCCGGCGCTACGGCTGGCGCGTGGCGCGCAACAGCCCCTATGCCGGCGGCCACACCACCCGCCGCCACGGCCAGCCAGCCAGCGGCATCCACGCCGTGCAGATCGAAATTGACCGGGCGCTCTATCTCGATCCGCACCGGCTGGTGCTGCACGCCGGCGCCGCGCGCGTGCGAGCCGCAATGACCGCGCTGGTGCAGCGCCTGCTCACCGATTGGCCGCGCCTGTCGGCGCCGGCGGGATTTGCGGAAGCTGCTGAATAA
>NZ_JBBATR010000124.1:0-1082 GCF_040398645.1 Sandarakinorhabdus sp. | reverse complement strand
GGTGCTCAACCTGCAGGCGGGTGTTCATTTCCAGAAAATAGAAACTGCGATCGGCGCCGGCGATGAATTCCACGGTGCCGGCGCTGAAATAGCCCACGTTGCGGGCCAGGGCGACGGCCTGCTCGCCCATCGCACGGCGCATGTCGGGCGTGACGAACGGGGAGGGGGCTTCTTCAACCACCTTCTGATGGCGGCGCTGGATCGAACAGTCGCGCTCGTTCAAGTAAATGATATTGCCTTGCTGGTCACCGATCAGTTGGATTTCGATGTGGCGGGGTTGCTCGACGAATTTTTCGATGAAAACGCGGTCATCGCCAAAGCTGGCCAGGGCTTCGCGGCGCACCGAATCAAAGCCTTCGCGCACATCGGCTTCGTTCCACGCCAGCCGCATACCCTTGCCGCCACCGCCGGCGCTGGCCTTCATCATCACCGGATAGGTAACGCCGGCTGCGATTTGCACGGCGTGCTCGGTATCCGTGATTTCACCGACAAAGCCGGGAACGACGCTCACGCCGGCGGCCTTGGCACGGCGTTTCGATTCGATCTTGTCGCCCATGGCGGCAATCGCCGGGGCGGGCGGGCCGATGAAGGCGATTCCGGCCGCGGTCAGCGCTTCAACGAAGCTGGCGCGCTCGGACAAGAAGCCATAGCCGGGGTGCACGGCCTGGGCGCCCGTCGCCTTGCACGCCGCGATGATCTTGTCGGCAATCAGATAGGATTCGACCGCCGGCGATGGCCCGATGTGCACGGCTTCGTCCGCCTCGCGCACATGCAGCGCGCCCGCGTCGGCATCGGAGTAGACGGCAACCGTGGCGATGCCCATGGCGCGGGCAGTGCGGATGACCCGGCAGGCGATTTCGCCGCGATTGGCGATCAGGATCTTTGTGAACAAGGCGCAGTGCTCCCGATTGCTCGATGGTCACTTCATAGCGGGGCAAAGCCGCTGTGCAACATATCGATTTTGGCGAATTTAGCTGAGGACGGGCTGCCGGTGACCGCAAAGCCCCGCCACGCCCCGTTCCTTGTGGTGCGGTGCAACAGCGCAGGGGGGTGGGCGTGACAGGCTGTCTCATTCCGGCGGC
>NZ_JBBATR010000123.1:0-1236 GCF_040398645.1 Sandarakinorhabdus sp. | reverse complement strand
CGGCATCGGCTTGCAAGGTGCGGACCCGCGGATCGGTGGCGGCGATGAACGGCCCGCCCTGCGCAGAGACCTGGGCGGCGACTGGCGACGCGAACTGCACGGCGGCGGCGCGGCCAGCCATGAAGCGGGCAGGATCAAGACCAAGGCGGCGCAACACGGCTTCGGCGCGGGCATCGCCGGCCGGTGCAGCGCCAATCAAAGCTGCCAGCGGTTGGCCGGCACGCGGCAGCAAACGGGTGAGCGTTGCGGCGTCGGTGCGCTCGCTGGCCAATGCGGCAAGAAACCGGCGGCGAGCCTCGGCGACGGTGGACGCCGGATTGCTGGCGCTGTCGTCGTTGAACATGGCCGAAGCAGCTGTGACGGCAGAAATCGGGCTGGCGAAACCGCCTGTCTGGGCGGACGCCTCTTCGGCAACGACCGGCGCAGCCAGGCTGATCAGCCCCGCAGCGATAATGGCAAATGTGCCGATCCGAAATTGCATGACCCGGTGCAACCTTTTGCTCACCGGAGCGTATGATGCAGTACAATGCACTGGCGTTTTGCCGTCAGTGCCTGCCCCGTACTGCGTCATGCCCCCACCCGACTGGATGTCCAATCGGTAATGGATGTGAAGCAGCCGGCAGCAAGGTTTAACAACAGCGTGCGCCGGCGCGAGCGGCCAACCGTTGGGCGCAGGCGATGAAGCGTGACAAAAGCGTGCCAGCGGCGACAGGCCAAGGAACGGTGCCGTTCCAGAGGTGCTGGCGCTCGCTCTCCGCAATCACCGGCGCCGCTTGATTCGGCCCGGAGCGCTGCCGGTCAGGCCAGAGCGCGCGCCGCCGCCAGCACCGCTTCGGCGTGGCCCGGCACCTTCACCTTCGGCCAGTGCGCGACCACAATGCCGTCCCGCCCGATCAGGAAGGTGGCGCGTTCTATCCCCATGTATTTCTTGCCATACATGGATTTTTCCACCCACACGCCAAACGCACCGGTCACCGCGCCATCATCGCTGCCCAGCGCCACCGTCAGGCCCTGCTTGGCGCGAAATTTGGCGTGGCTGGCCACAGAATCGCGTGACACGCCCACCACATCGGTATCTGCCGCCGCGAACTCAGCCTGCAGGGCCGAAAACGCCTTGGCCTCGGTGGTGCAGCCGGGCGTGTCATCCTTGGGATAAAAATAGATCACCAGCTTGCGGCCCGCAAAATCGCCAAGCGCGATCGGGCCAGCATCGCCTTCAAGGCGAAATTCGGGGGC
>NZ_JBBATR010000122.1:0-1285 GCF_040398645.1 Sandarakinorhabdus sp. | reverse complement strand
CCCATCATGAGCAACATCGTCATCACCGCCGCGCGCCGCACCGCCGTTGGCAGCTTCATGGGCGCATTTGGCGCCGTGCCGGCCCATCTGCTCGGCAAGGCCGCCATCGAAGCCGCGCTGGCCGATGCCGGTGTCGCCGCCGATGAAGTGGACGAAGTGATCCTGGGCCAGGTGCTCACCGCTGGCCAGGGCCAGAACCCGGCGCGTCAGGCCGCGATGGCCGCTGGCATCCGCATCGAAGCGGCAGCTTACGGCGTCAACCAGGTCTGCGGTTCCGGCCTGCGCGCCGTGTCGCTGGCGGCCCAGGCCATTGCCAATGGCGATGCCGGCATCGTGGTGGCCGGCGGCCAGGAATCGATGAGCCTTTCCGCCCACGCCCAGGCGCTGCGCGCTGGCACCAAGATGGGCCATATCGAATTGGTCGATACCATGATCAAGGACGGGCTGTGGGATGCCTTCAATGGCTATCACATGGGCATGACCGCCGAAAATGTGGCGGAGCGTTACCAGATCAGCCGCACGGCGCAGGATGAATTTGCCGTGGGCAGCCAGAACAAGGCCAGCGCCGCGCGCGCCGCCGGGCGCTTCGCCGCCGAAATCGCGCCGGTCACCATCCAGGGCCGCAAGGGCGACACCGTGGTGAACATCGACGAGTATATCCGGGACGGCGTGACGCTGGACAGCGTGTCCGGCCTCAAGGGCGCCTTCAAGAAGGACGGCAGCGTCACCGCCGCCAACGCCAGCGGCCTGAACGACGGCGCCGCCGTGCTGGTTCTGATGAGCGAAGCCGAAGCCGCCCGCCGCGGCGCCGCCGTGCTGGCGCGCATCGCCGGCTTTGCCAGCGTTGGCGTCGATCCCGCCGTGATGGGCATCGGCCCGGTGCCGGCCAGCCGCAAGGCCCTGGCACGCGCCGGCTGGAGCGTTGCTGATCTCGATCTGGTCGAAGCCAACGAGGCCTTCGCGGCGCAGGCGCTGGCCGTTGGCCAGGAACTGGGCCTTGATCCCACCAAGCTGAACGTGAACGGCGGCGCGATCGCCATCGGCCACCCGATCGGCGCATCGGGCGCGCGCGTGCTGGTGACGCTGCTGCATGAGATGGGCCGGCGTGATGCGAAGAAGGGCCTCGCCACTCTCTGCATTGGTGGGGGTATGGGGATTGCACTGGCGGTGGAGCGCGGGTGAGCGCGGCAAGCGATAACGCGCAGCGTTATTGCGCGACTCGCGCCACCCCGGCCGGGCTGGCAGTCGGGCCTCAGCCCGACTGAACAGCTTCGACGACGTGGCT
>NZ_JBBATR010000121.1:0-1292 GCF_040398645.1 Sandarakinorhabdus sp. | reverse complement strand
CCCCGATGGCCACTTCAAATTCCCCCACTTATGGCCAGTCAAACTCCCCCATGGCAGGACAGTTAGATTATGCCGAATCTGAGGCAATAGCGATACGTGAGGCGGCCTCTTTCATCCGGTAGCTCTTGCCTTCAAACTCCAGCATCGCGCAGCGATGCATCAGCCGGTCCAGAATGGTGGTGGCCATCGTGGCATCCGCTAGGTACTTGCCCCAGTCCTGCACCACCCGGTTGGAAGTGATCACGATGGAGCGGCGCAATTTGTAACGCTGATGCACGATGGCCTGCAGCAACTCGGCGCTCACATCGGCAATGCGCCTGGCCAGAAACAGATCGTCCAGCACCAGTAGATCGGGCTCAACCCAGCCCTTGAGTAACGCTGCCTGCTCCTGGCTGCTGGCCAGGCCGTATCGAGCAAACTCAGTGTCCGCCTCAACGTATCGCACGTCGTAGCCCTGTAGCGTGGCCTGATAGACCACTGCCTTGGCCACATGACTCTTGCCTGTTCCCGGTTTACCAATAATCAGCGCGTTGCCGCCCTCGGCGATGAACTTAAGCGTGTGCAACTCAAAGCAGGCACTGCGAGGCAGTTTGGCGTTAAAGCGCCAATCAAAGTCCGCCAGCGTCAGCCTCTCATCAAGGCCACAGCGTTTAAAGCGCCGCTCAATCAGGCGCGATTGGCGCCGGTCCAACTCGTCTTGCAGCATGGCCGCAAAGGTCTCGATGAAGGGCTGCTGGGCCGCTTGCGCTTGCAACACGCGCGTGCCCAGCGTATCTGCAATGCCTGACAAGCGCAGTTCGCGCAAGGCGCGCTCAATCTCGGTCATGTTCATGGCTGCTGTCCTTGTGCCATGCCGCCTTGGCTGGTCGTTGCGGCGTGGGTGAAGAGGTCTGCGTACTCTTGGGCGCTGCGAATAAGTTCATGCTGCTGGGCCAAGGCGTGCGGGCTTTGTGCTGGGGCTGTTGTTGATGGCTGCAAAGCCAGCAAAGCCTGGGTAATCAATCGCTCAGTAAGCTTCTTCACGTGGCTGTAGCTGTGCACGCCGTGCTCCAAGGCCTGCGCGCAGGCGTCATCAACGAAGTGTCTCGGGTAGCGCTTGGCCAGGTTGACGATGCCCCACAGTTTGCGCTGGCCCACGCGCCCCTCGATGGCAAACAGCATCTCGCACAGTCGCTGGGCCTGAGTGCCGATGGCACGGGCTTGGTTCAAAATAAAGCGTGTCTCGCGCGAGGGGTTGAACACCCGCTCGGACATGGGCAGCACCACAGTGCCAGGGCGCTCAGCCCGGGCAT
>NZ_JBBATR010000120.1:0-1334 GCF_040398645.1 Sandarakinorhabdus sp. | reverse complement strand
ATGTTGCTCTGGTCTGCGCCTGATCCGGCGCCCAATCCGCGCCGCGTGCGGCTGTTTCTGGCCGCCAAGGGCATCGCCATCGAGGAGAAGATGCTGTCGCTGATGGCGCGCGAGCACAAATCCGCCGAAGTGCTGGCGCGCAACCCGCGCGGGCAAGTGCCATTTCTGGAGCTGGACGACGGCCGGATCATCGCCGAAACCGTCAGCATCTGCCGCTACCTGGATGAACTCCACCCGGAGCCGCCGCTGATCGGCCGCGACGCCTTTGAACGCGCCGAAACCGATATGTGGCTGCGCCGCGTCGAAACCGCGCTGGGCGGGCCAGTCAGCCTGTTCTGGCAGCACGGCCACCCCTTCACCGCGAAGATCGTGCAGCAAATCCCCGCCATGGGCGAAGCGGCCAAAGCGCAGGCGCTGGCAATGATGGGCTGGTTCGATGGCCAATTGACCGGCCGGGCGTTTCTGGCCGGCGACCGCCTGACCATTGCCGACATCGCGCTGCTGACCACCATCGATTTCGCCGGCTGGATCGGGCTGGCGATGCCCGACGAAGCCGCCGCGCTGCGCGATTGGCACCAGCGCTGCACGGCGCGGCTGGTGACACAGCCAAGCGGTAATTGATCAAGAAGCCTCCGGCGGGCAGGGGTGACCCCTGCACCCATTTGTTGGTTCGGTGCCCAACTTCGAAGGTCTGGCACGAACCAAAACGAAAGTGGTGCAGGGCTCAGCCCTGCCCACGTCACCCCGGACGTGATCCGGGGCGGAGGCATTCTGCCTGCCTTGACTATTACCTTTTAAAAGAACAATTTCCGGAATGACAGCGTGACCGTGCGGCCCAGCGGATCGAGCTGATCGCGCAAAAACCCGAGCGGTTCGTTGCCCAGCCGGTTGCGCACGTTGATGCGATCATTGAGCAGATTGTCGAAGTTCAGGCTGACACGGCTGCCGCGCAGCCACGGGGCCTGGCGCAGAATCTCCGGCCGCTGGCCCAGATCGACAAACATGCGCAGATTGGCGGTGGTGCGGCCCGAGAAGAACAGATCGTCGGGCGATTGGGTGCCGCCGGATGGATCGACCAGCACGGTGGTGCCCGATTGCCAGTTCACGCCCAGCCGCGCGCCCAGCCCGCGCCGGCCCGCGCCCAGCCGCATTTCGATCTGATGGCGCGGCGCGCCGCCAGCCGAACCGATGGCGGAGCCGTTCAGCAAATCCAGCACCGGCAAGCCCGGGCCAATGCCGATTTCGTTGCGGAAGGTGACGGTGTGAAACAGGGCCAGCTGCAAGCGGCCATCAAGGAACCCGCGCGGCGGACCGCCGCCCCGGCCGCCGCCGCC
>NZ_JBBATR010000119.1:0-1383 GCF_040398645.1 Sandarakinorhabdus sp. | reverse complement strand
ACGGCCAAGGCAGCGGCAGCGGTGGCAACAACGGCGGTGGCACAGACACCAACGCCTCTGCTACAGCCACCATCACCACCATCCACGACACGGCCAACGGCTCAGTGGACAGCGGTGAAGACAGCACCGACTTCGTCACCAACGACAGCACCCTCAGCGTAAAAGGCACCGTGGCTAACTTCACCAGCACGGGTGCGACCAAAGGCGACCAACTCTTGGTCACCATCCTCAGTGGCAGCACCGTGGTGGCTACCCAATACGTCATCCCAGACAGCTCAGGCAACTGGGTGATGAACAACCAAGCCAACACCTTGGCCGATGGCGTCTACACCATCAACGTTGACATCGTTGACCTTGCAGGCGGCACCGTCAAAGCCAATGCGGCCACCCACAGTTTGGTCGTCGATACCAACCAAGGTGGCAGCAACAACGCCAGCAACCCTGGCAACGGTTCAGGCACCAACGGCACCGACGCCAACGCAAACAGCAACGTCACCGTGGGCGTCAGCGCCATCACCGACGACACCGGCTTTAGCAGCAGCGACTTCATCACCTCTGACAACACCTTGAACGTCAGTGGCACCACCGCCAACTTCACCAACGCAGCCGGCACAGGCAGCGCGGGCGACAAAGTGCGCGTGCAAATCGTCGACATCACAGGCAAAGTCGTCGCAGAAAAATACGTCACACCCGACAACACAGGGGCATGGACAGCTAGCGCGCTCCCCAGCCTGCCCGATGGCAGCTACACCATTCGCAACGCCATCGTTGACAAATCGGGCAATATCGTCAAAGCAGGCACCGACCAACCGCTGGTCATCAGCAGCACAGCCGCGCCCACCAGCGCCACCGTGTCCATTGCCAGCATCAGCGACGACACCGGTTATGACGTCACCGACTTCATCACCAAAGACAACACCCTCACCATCAATGGCGCCACCAACGGCTACAACAGCAGCACCGACAAAGTGCTGGTGCAAGTCTTGAACAGCAGCAGTACTGTCGTGGCACAGGGCTACGCTACTGTTGCAAGCAACGGCACATGGAGCTTCTTGCCAGCCACCGGCACCAACAGCACCATCGCAACCAGCTTGGCCGACGGCAGCTACACCGTGCGCGCCGTGCTCACCAACACCGCAGGCAATGAAGTCATCAGCACAGCCACGACCCACGCCCTCGTAGTCGACAACGCCAGCGGCACCAACTACGGCGGCAGCAACGGTACCAACGGCAGCGGTGCCACGGATGCCAACAGCGGCTCAGGCGTGAGCGTCAGCATCACCACCATCCACGACTTGGCCAACGGCTCCACCGACAGCGGCAGCAATAGCACCGACTTCATCACCAACGACAACACCCTCGTCATCAAGGGCAACACCACTG
>NZ_JBBATR010000118.1:0-1461 GCF_040398645.1 Sandarakinorhabdus sp. | reverse complement strand
TAGCAGCCTGTCGGAATGGCGTCAGCGTTGGTGTAGCGGATGAGGTAGGTGGTGCCCTTTATGCTGCCTTCAGGCGATGCAGGCGCCGGCAGTTGTAGGCCAGTGCGGTCAGCATCCACTCGGCGGCGACGTTTTGAAGCCCGCGCAGGCCGAAACGGCGGAAGCCCATGGCGCTTTTGATGATTCCGAAGACCGGCTCGACCGATTGCTGGCGTATGGCGTAGCGGGCTTTTCCATCTTCGGTTTCCAGCTTGTCTTTCATGGCGATGCGCCAGGGTTCGTTGATCTGCCGCGCGGGCTTGGGGTCCGGCGGCGGGCGGAAATCATACGGCCGGTGCGGCTGGGTCCGGCCGATGGCGACCAGTGCCTCAACGCCACGCTCTTGCAGCTTCGCCACAGCGTCGCCGCTGGCATAGCCGGTGTCGGCCAGAACGCATCCCGGCAGGCCGCAGGTGCTTTCCATGGCGAGAATGGTGGCGGCAAAGCTCGGCGCATCGGCGGTAGTGGCCACGAGGTTGGTCGCCAGGATCAGTTGGGTGCCGTCGGCCGAGACCACGGCCTGCGGATTGTAGGCCTGGCGATACTCATGCGCGTCGGACCGGCGCATCAGCGCGCTGTCCGGGTCGGTCAGATTGCTCTGGCGGTCGGGTGCGGGCGCCGGCGGGTCGTCGGGGGGCGACTTCGGCCGACGGCCGCGGCGGCCTGTTCTGGCATCCCATTCGGCCTGCTTGGCGACCACCTCGGCGCGCACGGCTTCGGCCTCGCGCTGCGCCGCCGCCTCCAGCCGGGCGCAGGCGGCATCGAGCTGCGCCTTCAGCCGCTCCCGCCGGGCGATCTGCTTGGGCAGCGCCTGCGGGTCGGGCGCGTCCTGGGCATCCGCCGCCTCGGCCTGCGCCGTCAGGGCCGCGATGTCCTCGGCCAGCTTCTGCCGCAACGCCTGCGCCCGGTCATAGCGCACCGAACGGATCTTGGACGCATTGGCGTCGATCTTGGTGCCGTCGATCGCAACCAGGCCCAGCCGCAGCAGGCCGGCCTCCCGGGCGATCAGCAGCACCTGCAGGAAGGCCGCCTCGAAGGCCGCCTTGTTGGCACGCCGGAAGGCCGCGATCGTGTCGTGGTCGGGATGCGTATTGGCGGCGACAAAGCGCACGCCGATGTCGCGATAGGTCGCGCGTTCGATCCGCCGCGACGAAAAGATGCCATTGGCATAGGCGTAGATCAGCAGCGCCAGCATCAGCCGCGGATCGTATTGCGGCTTGCCGCTCGGCCGGGCGTTGACCGGGAAGGCGAAAAGCGGCACCCGATCGACCGCGCCGACCACGAAATGTGCCAGATCATCCTCGGGCAGCCAGGCCTTCAGGTCGGGTGGCAGCAGGAAAGCCTGGTCGCGGTTGTAGGGTACGAAGGTCGCCATCAACGCAGTCTGCATCACCAATGGGGTGATGTGAATCCGACAGGCTG
>NZ_JBBATR010000117.1:0-1592 GCF_040398645.1 Sandarakinorhabdus sp. | reverse complement strand
GCCAACACCGGTAACAACGCCTCAGACCGCGCCGCCATGAACAACGAAGCCAAGCAACTGGTCGCTGAAATTGACCGTGTTGCCAGCAACACCAGCTTCAACAACATCAAGCTGCTCGACGGCACCTTCAATAACCAGTCGCTGCAAGTTGGGGCCGGTAATTCCGACAATGACCGCTTGTTGATTTCCATTGGCAACGCCAAGTCGAGCGCCTTGGGTGTGGGCTCTGGTTCCAGCTTTGCCGCTAAAACTGTCGGCGTCAACACCGGCAGCACTGGCTTGCTGTCTGCCGGCCTGAACATCAATGGTTTCAGCGTGGGTGCTGCGCAAGCCGATGGTGTGTCGAACTCAGCGTCTGCGACCAGCGGCATCGCGGTGGCCACTGCCATCAATGCGGTCAGCTCTCAAACCAACGTGACCGCTACGGTAGGTACCACGACTGGCTTCACTGGCATGACACCGGCTGGTTTCGGTACGGCGGTGGGTGCAGGCGACGTCAAAATCAACGGTATCTCCATCGGCGCCATTGAAATAGCAACAACGGCAGTTGGCCGCGGCGGCCAGACGGCAGCGGCAGTGAACGCCATCAGCAGCCAGACCGGTGTCACCGCAACGTTTGACAAGTCGACCGGCGCAGTGTCGCTGCTCGCAGCTGATGGCCGCAACATCACGGTCGATGCCGTCAATGCTGGCGGTAGTGCCAGGGTCACGGGTCTGGGAAGTGGTACGGTGTTGACCGCCACCAGCGCAACTGCAGCCACCAGTGCGGCATCCATGTCGGCCGGCGCTTTTTCAGTGAACGGTGTTGACATTGGGGCAGTGAGCGCGGGCGCTGCGGTAACAGCCGTTACTGCGGTAACGGAATCTGCTGTGATTACTTTCAGCGCAATGACCGCTGGTCAAACAGCTACCGTCAACGGATTGACCTTCACATCTACCGGCACGACGACCGCTGCAGAAGCCGCAGCGGCTTTCGGAGGTATTGCGTCAGGTGCTGCCGGCAGCACATTGACGAACGCAAAAGGAACCTATTCGGGCACATTTACCGCTGGCTTCAGCACTGCGACCTACGTCACCGCAGCAACTACAGTAACAGCCACATCGACCACGATTGGTGCGCCTGTCACCGACATAGCTACGAGCGCTGTTGGTGCTACGGCCCCTGCCGCTGTGACCACGCAAGGTGTTGCAGCAGTGACTGGTGTGACTGCTGTTGAAAATAAGGCGTTGAACGTGGCAACAGCGATTAATCTGTTGACCAGCAAAACGGGTGTCACAGCATCTGCGACTGCCGGCAAGGTCACGCTAGTGTCGGACGGCCGCACGATCAATACGACCGCAACTACAGCAGACACCGGTATTGACGTGAGTGCAGCAGTGACCGCAGCCGGCACGACTGCCACCTCATTGACCAACCGTTCGTCCGTGACCCTGTCGTCGACCCAAAGTGGCGGCATCAACGTGTCTGGCACGGCTGCAGCACTGGGGGCAGCTGGCTTTAGCGAAGGCTCTGCCACCGTGTCAACAACAGCCGGTGCTGGCGTCTCTTCTCTGGACCTGAGCACCGTCGCCGGCTCGCAAGCCGCCCTGAC
>NZ_JBBATR010000116.1:0-1655 GCF_040398645.1 Sandarakinorhabdus sp. | reverse complement strand
GCGCCGCCGGCGCCAACTCGGCAAGGCCAGGCGCATCCGACGGTGAACCAGTGCGCGAACCAGTGCGGGGGCCGCCAGCATAAGCCGCGATGGCGAGGCCCAGTGCCGCCAGCAGGGCCGGCCAGCCGAACACCGGCCCGGCGCCGGGCAACCAGATTTGCGCAGCCAGTGCTGCGGCGGTGCTCAGGGCTGTCCACGTGATCCAGCGATCCCACAGTGTGCCGGCTCCGGCTGATGCAGCAAACAACAGCGCCGCCAGCGCCGCCAGCAAGGCCATTGCCTCCAGCCGCGGCAGCGCCGCCAGCCGGTCATAATATTCCGCGCCAACGCTGCCCGACACTATATTGAGCCCGAACATCAAGAGCCCGGCGATCAGCAGCACCAGCAGCGCCTGCCCGCCCGCCAGCAGGCTGTCGCCAATACGCCATTGCGTCCGGCGGCGGTGGGCGGCGGCCACGATCAGGCCGATGGTAACCGCCACCAGCACCCAGCCGGTGCCGGCAGAATAAACGATGATGCCCAGGCCGGGCGCCGAAGCAAACACCGCATTTTCAGCCGGGCCAGGCAATGCATCCGCCGTGAGCAGCGCGCGGGTGACGCCAAGCACGCTGTCGCCGAGATGCTGGAGCGCGCCCTGTTCCAGCCGGTCAGGCGTCATCAGCGGGCTGTGATAGCCCCAGGCTTCGCCAAGAAAGGCAAAGTTCAGCCCCATTGTGCCGCGCAGCTTGACGGGCGTGAAATCGGTGCTGTTGGGCAGAAGCTCGTAAATGGTCACGGCCAGGCTGCTGGCGGCGGCGCCCGGCGCGTTGGCCGCCAGCAGGCGCACCAGATCGCCATTGCCCGGCCCGGTTTCAAACATCATCGCCCGGCCGCCGCCGCCGCGCGATTCGAGGTTGATCAGCACGCCGGTGCGCGCTGCGATCGGATCGGCGGCTGCACCCGGCGCATAAATGGCGCGCGCCCCAACGAGGCCAAGCTCCTCGGCATCCGTAAAGATCAGCACCAAATCGCGGCGCTGGCTGGCTTGCGGAATGGCGCGCGCGATTTCCAGTGCCGCCGATACGCCGGCGATGTCGTCGGCCGCGCCGGGCGATGCCCACACCGAATCGTGATGGGCCAGCAAGACAATGGCCGGGCTGGCCGGATCAGTGCCGGGCCGGACCGCAACCAGACTGATCGACGGCGCAGCGGGATTGCCGCCCCATTTCGCCAGCCGTTTGGCCGGCCGTTCGGCCAGCGGTGTCACCACGCGGCGCACCGCAAAGCCCAGTGCGGCCAACCGGCGTTCGAGATGGGCAATCACGGCAGCGGCAGCCGGCGTGCCGGTGGGGTGGGGTTCGCGCGCCAGCACGCGCACATCGGCCATGGCGCGCCCGGCGCTGAACACATCCGCCGGCGCATCGGCATTCAGCGGGGCCGGCACCTGAATGCGCAGTGCCGCCCAGGCCAGACCGGCCAGCAGGGTGAGCAGGAACAGCGGCCAGCGGTTTGCCGTCATTATTGCGCGCCGAGTTTCCGGGCTTGATCCCAGGCCAGATCGGCCAGCGCTTCAAAGCCTTCGGCGGATTTGCGCGCATGTTCCGATGTGGCGGTGCCGCGGATCACCCGGCCCTTGATGCCGTGGATGATCCCGGCCAGCCGGAACATGTTGTAGG
>NZ_JBBATR010000115.1:0-1775 GCF_040398645.1 Sandarakinorhabdus sp. | reverse complement strand
GCGCAGCGGTCACGTTACATTGGTCGACGACGTTCATGAGCATCGGCAATCTTGCCCTTGGCTTCCTGCATGGTTTTGTGCTGTCCGATGGCGGCCGGCGCCGCTTGGTGATGGGCCTGCACGAATGCTTCCGACGAACCCTCATTGCGCTGTCGCTGGTGCGGCTGGGTTGGCGGATGAGCTCCGGCCGCGCAGGCTGATCGGCTTTTGGGCGTTCTTCCTTTTTTGCCAGTGGCCAACCGCGCGCGAGCGTGACAGCGTGGTAGCTGCATATGAGTCCACGAAAGGGAGATGCGTCATGTTTTTTGAATATAGCGACAAAACCAAAGGCCTGATCGAGCAGGTTCGCGGCTTCATGGATGAGCATGTCATTCCCAATGAAGAGCGTTATCATGAAGAAGTGCGCACCGGCGAGCGCTGGAAAGTGCTGCCGATCATCGAAGAGCTTAAGCCAAAGGCCCGCGCAGCCGGACTGTGGAACCTGTTCCTCAACATCTGCGATCACGACAAGGGCGAATGGAAGGGCCCCGGCCTCACCAATCTTGAATATGCACCGCTCGCCGAGGAAATGGGCCGGGCCGGCTGGTCCAGCGAAGTGTTCAACTGCTCCGCGCCCGACACCGGCAACATGGAAGTGCTGCGCACCTACGGCACCGAAGCGCAAAAGCAGCAGTATCTCAAGCCGTTGATGGCCGGCGAAATCCGGTCAGCCTTCCTGATGACCGAACCGGCCGTAGCCTCATCGGATGCCACCAACATCGAAACGTCGATTCAGCGTGTCGGCGATGAATATGTCGTCAACGGCCGCAAATGGTGGTCCAGCGGCGTTGGCGATCCGCGCTGCAGCATTGCCATCGTGATGGGCAAAACCGATCCCAGCGCGCCGCGCCACAGCCAGCAAAGCCAGGTGCTGGTGCCGCTTGATGCCCCCGGCATCACCAAGCTGCGCCCGCTCAGCGTTTTCGGCTATGATGATGCGCCGCACGGCCACTTCGAAGTGATCCTTGATAATGTGCGCGTGCCGGTGGCCAACATGCTGCTGGGCGAAGGCCGCGGCTTTGAAATCGCGCAGGGCCGGCTTGGCCCGGGCCGCATCCACCACTGCATGCGCTCGATCGGTGCCGCCGAACGCGCCCTTGAAAAAATGGTGAAGCGCCTCAAAAGCCGCGTCGCCTTTGGAAAGGCAATTTCGGAACACAGCCTGTGGCACGAGCGCATCGCCGATGCGCGCATCGCCATCGAACAATCGCGCCTGCTCACCCTGAAGGCCGCTTACATGATGGACACAGTCGGCAACAAGGCTGCGGCCAACGAAATCGCCATGATCAAGGTAGTGGCGCCCAACATGAGCTGCATGATCCACGACATGGCCATCCAGGCGCATGGCGGCGGCGGCGTGTGCCAGGATTATGGCCTGGCCTCAGGCTATGCCGGCCAGCGCACCCTGCGCCTTGCCGATGGCCCGGACGAAGTGCACCGCCAGGCAATCGCCAAGAACGAGCTGCGCAAGTATAATTGAGCGCGCAGCACTTGCCGCTGCGCCGCACTTCTTCCAAGGAAATCGACGATGGCCACCCCGGCGCAATCCGGGGTGGTCTTTTTTCCTGAGCCTGCAGACGCAATCACCTTGCACCCGCGCCGCTCCCCTGCTACCCGCGCCATCTGCCGAAGGGGCGCTCGCTGCCCCATTCCATCGTGTGCGGCCATGGCGGAATTGGTAGACGCGCAACGTTGAGGTCGTTGTGGCCGAAAGGCCGTGGAAGTTCGAGTCTTCT
>NZ_JBBATR010000114.1:0-1778 GCF_040398645.1 Sandarakinorhabdus sp. | reverse complement strand
CCCGTCCCCACCCCCGGCCCCTCCCCTGAAGAGGAGGGCAGTCTGGCGGCAAACCCGGGCTATTCTGTGCCAAACCCCTCCGGAGCCTGCCACACCATGAAAGCCATCCGCCTTCGCCACCCCGCCGGCATCGACAATCTGAAATATGAGGATATGGCCAGCCCCGGCGATCCCGGCCCCGGCCAGATCAAGGTGCGCATCCGCGCCTCCAGCTTGAATTATCATGATTATATCGTGGTGATGGGCGGCATCCCCACCCCGGATGGCCGCATTCCCATGAGCGACGGCGCCGGCGATGTGCTGGCGGTGGGAGAGGGCGTGACCGAATTTCGCCCCGGCGACATGGTGGTTTCGACCTTCTTCCCGACCTGGCTGGATGGCCGGCCCAACATGGCGGGCTTTGCCGGTGTGCCCGGCGACGGCGCCGATGGTTATGCTGCCGAAGAAGTGGTCGCCCCGGCCACCAGCTTCACCCACGCGCCATTTGGTTACAGCCACGCCGAAGCCGCCACGCTCACCTGCGCCGGCCTGACCGCGTGGCGGGCGCTGGTCACCGAAGGCCAGATCAAGGCCGGCGATGTCGTGCTGGTGCAGGGCACCGGCGGCGTGTCGATCTTTGCGCTGCAATTTGCCAAGGCGATGGGCGCGACGGTGATTGCCACCAGCAGCAGCGATGAAAAACTGGCGCGGTTGCAAGCGATGGGCGCCGATCACCTCATCAATTACAAGAGCACGCCCGGCTGGGGCGGCGAAGTGATGCGCATCACCCATGGCCGCGGCGCTGACCACATCGTTGAAATCGGCGGGGCTGGCACGATGCCCGAATCCATCATCGCCTGCGCGGTGGGCGGGCATATCAGCCTGATCGGCGTGCTCGCCGGCTTTGCCGGGCCAATCCCGACCGTGCAATTGATGGCCAAGCAGATCCGCCTGATCGGCATCACCGTGGGCACCCGCCGCCAGCAGCAGGACATGATCCGCGCCATAAACCAGAGCGGCATGCGCCCGGTGATCGACACCAGCTTCCCGCTTGTCGAACTTGGCGCTGCCTTCCGCCATCAGGCATCGGGCGCGCACTTCGGCAAGATTTGCATCGATATCTGAGGCATTATCTGAGGCATTTTGTCGCTGTTCATGTTGAGGGTGTGAAAGGGCCGCCGGTCCCCTGACGCGAAAGCCATTTCATGCGCCTCCTGATTGCCCTTTCCGCCCTTGCCCTCGCCGGGGTTTCCCTGCCCGCCGCCGCGGCAGACGCTGCTCACCCGTCGGTGATTGAATTGTACCAGAGCCAGGGCTGCTCATCCTGCCCGCCGGCCAACGCCAATGTCATGGCGCTGGCGGATCGGCCGGACCTGTTGGTGCTCAGCTTTGCGGTCACTTACTGGGACCGGCTGGGCTGGAAGGACCGCTTTGCCAAACCCGAATTCACCCAGCGCCAATATGCTTACCGGGACGGCCTGCGCCACGACAATGTGTGGACGCCGCAAACCGTGATCAACGGCCGCGTGGATGTGACGGGCGTGCGCGCCGCCGAACTGCGCAGTGCCGTGACGGCCGGCGCCCGCACCGAGGCCGCGCCGAGCCTGACCGAAGCCGCCGGCCGCATCGATCTGGGCGCGGGCGCTGGCAAAGCCGACGTCTGGCTGGTGCGCTATGATCCCAACATCGTGCAAGTGCCGGTGCGCGCCGGCGAAAATGCCGGCCGCACCCTGCCGCACCGCAATGTTGTGCACGATCTGGTCAAGCTCGGCAGCTGGACGGGCAGCGCCGCGCACTGG
>NZ_JBBATR010000113.1:0-1960 GCF_040398645.1 Sandarakinorhabdus sp. | reverse complement strand
CCAGTCAGCAGGCTAGGGGCTTTGGCCTTGGTGCCGAGCCGCCGCTCGACTCGGTTGTGTGCCATGATCGCCTGCACCTCCTGCCATAGCGCGAGGTCAATGATCGCCGCGTGCTCGCCGGGATAGACATTGCCCTTGTGACTGACCTCACCGGTGTAAGTGCGGTTGGCCAGCAAATAGGCCAGGGGCCCCTTGGTGAACGCGATGCCGCCAACGCTGCGCCCGTCTTTATAGACCCGCTGCTTGGTGCGGACCCCGTCACATTCCAGCGCCTCGACCAGAGCGCCGATCGACCGCAACTCGCGGTAGCGCGTAAATATCCGCCGTACGATCTCCGCTTCGGCTTCGTTGATCACCAGCTTGCGGTCCCCAAGGTCATAACCCAGCGGCACCGGACCACCCATCCACATGCCTTTAGCTTTGGAGGCCGCAACCTTGTCGCGAATACGCTCCCCGGTGACCTCGCGCTCGAACTGCGCAAAGCTGAGCAGGACGTTCAGTGTGAGCCGGCCCATGCTGGTGGTGGTATTGAACGACTGGGTGACGCTGACGAACGAAGCACCAGCCTTGTCGAGCACCTCGACGATCTTGGCAAAGTCCGCCAGGCTGCGGGTCAGCCGATCGACCTTATAGACCACTATGGTATCGACCTTGCCTGCTGCCACATCTGCCATGAGCTGCTTGAGGCCCGGCCGGTCCATGGTGCCGCCCGAGTAGCCACCATCGTCGTAGAACTCGGGCACCAGGGTCCAGCCTTCGTGGCGCTGGCTGCCCACATAGGCCACACAGGCCTCCCGCTGGGCATCGAGGCTGTTGAACGCCTGCTCCAACCCCTCCTCGGTCGACTTGCGCGTATAGACCGCGCAGCGCAGCTTGGCTCGCTCAGCCATCGGCGGTTCCCACCACGTTGATGTTGGCACAGTCTGCGAGGCTGGCGCGGCCAGTGCCTAAACCGGCGGTGCGTGAGACGCCCACCCGCTTCGACTTCAGCCCAAAGAACCGCGGCCCCGACCAGCGGGTGCCAGTGACCTCGCCGCTGATATGGGTCAGAGACCGATACTGCCGGCCGTCGAACTCGAACCCCTGTTCGGTCACCAGCACGTTGATGGTCTGGCCGCGCCAACTGCGCACCAGCCGGGTCCCTGGCTTGAGGCTGATATCATGCGCAGAGGTCACCTCGCCGGTCTTGCGCAGGCGTTCTGTGGCCTTGGCCAGCTCTCGCCGGACCGACGCGGGCAGGCCGCCATGGCGGCGTTCCTGAAGGCGCCAGGCGATCGCACGCGCCATCAGCTCCGGGCTCAGATCGGGCGGGGGTTGGCGGAAGGTCTCCCGCCATGCCGCCCGCAGCTGGGCAGGCGACATGGCGGCAAGATCGCCCAGTTGGCTCTCAAGGCTCACTCAGAGGCCTCTGAGACGGGGTTAAGAGGGGCAGCAGCGATACGATAGCTGGTCTCGCCGGACTTGCGCGCTTCCTTCACCAGGGTCCGGCCGGCTTTGCGCAGGCCCGACAGGAACGCACGGGCGCTGTGCGGCTGCCAGCCGGTCGCCTCCTGCATCTCGGCGATGGTGGCGCCGCGGGCGCGGGTCAGGAGCTTGGTGACGAGCGTGGTGTTCGACACGCGACGGGCTGGGGCGGTGGGCGCTCCGGTTGCGGGCGGCTGGGCGGCCGCGATCATTGTGTCGGTCATGTTCAGGTCTCCGGCGGGGCGGCGCCAAATGCGCGGCTCCCACGACCTGATGCCCCGGGGTTAGGAAGCCGGGGCGGGGCGACTCACTGTGGCCGCTCAACGACCAACGCTCTTTTGGAGCCGGATGTCGAGTGGGAAGGGAGGGGCTGCCAGACGTGGAATGTCGGCCAGCGGTTTGTTTCGATCCACGCCCCCGTGAAGGGGCGACGCTGTCCGTGCCGCGCGCGTACATCTTCACCTTGTTTCGATCCACGCCCCCGTGAAGGGGCGAC
>NZ_JBBATR010000112.1:0-2040 GCF_040398645.1 Sandarakinorhabdus sp. | reverse complement strand
TGCGCGTCGCCCCTGCCCGCCCAGCGGCCGGGCGTTTGCCCGGACTGACCCTTGGGCGGTTGTGCCGCAGGGCCAGCCGCTGGTTTGCTGTCCGCCGTGAACAGCCCATGCGGATCGCCAAAGGTAAAGGCCATGCGGCCGCCGCGCACCGCCTCTTTTTCCCAACCGGCCAGCGGCGATTGCGCCGCATAAACTTCATCAGGGGTCAGGCCGTCGAAATAATTATAGCCGGCGTTAAAGGCCCGCACATGCTCAAGGCACAAAAACTGCCAGCCGCCAACATCGCCCGGCACACGATTTGAACGCGGCGCGCGAAATTCTCCAGCCTGGCTGCAGCTTGGCCACGCGCAAGCGGCCGGATCGGCCTGCTCCACCCGCCCATGCCACCGGCTGTGGCGCATATTGCCCGTGTTCGAAATTGCTGTCTTCCCTGGCGTGTTGCTATTTGGGTTGTGACCATGATTATAACGGCCATCACAGGAGCGCATATGGGCAGACTTGCCGCAGAAATCGAATCTCGCTTGATTGCCGCTTTGGCGCCATCGGCGCTGGACGTGATTGACGACAGTCACGAACATCGCGGTCACGGCGGCCACCGCGGTGACGATGGTGAATCGCACTTCACTGTCAAAATCAGCGCAGCGGCCTTTGTCGGCCTCAACCGGGTTGCCCGGCAGCGCGCGGTTTATGCAGCCTTGGGTGAACTGGTCGCGCCCGATCGCATCCACGCGTTGCGCATCATCGCTGAACTGCCCGCTGCCCCATGACACGCCATTTTTTGTTCGCTGCGCTGCTGCTGATCGCAACGCCGGCCGCTGCAGCGACGCAAACAGTTGGCAGCCTGAACGGCGCAGCAATCGTCGATACCCTGGATGTGCAAGCGGTGCCTGCCGGCACGGTGCAGCGTTTCTGGTTCCGCGCCGGAACCAGCCCGGTTGGGCAGCCGTGGCTGGTTCCGGTGATCGTGGTGAAAGGGGCTCTGCCCGGCCCGCGCCTGCTGCTCACGGCCGGCATCCACGGCGATGAATTGAACGGCATTGCCGTGCTGCACCAACTTGCTGCCGGCATTGATCCCGCCAAGCTGTCAGGCACACTCACGCTGGTGCCGGGCCTTAACCCGCCCGGCCTGCTGCAATCCACACGGCAATGGACTCCGGACTGGTCGCGCAGTGCGCCCAACCTCAATCGCGAAATGCCCGGCAAGATCGGCGGCAGCGCCATAGCCGATTTTGCTGGCCGGCTGTGGCAACATCTGATCCGTCCAAATGCCGACACAGCCATTGATCTGCACACCCAGTCACGCGGCACCGCCTATATGATGTACGCATTTGCATCGAATGCCCGCACAAGGCGGATGGCCGAACTGGTGGCGCCCGATATCATCAAAATGGACAAGGGCGACAAGGGCACGGTGGAAAACACCCTGACTGACGACGGCGTGCCGGCCATCACCCTCGAACTGGGCCGGCCAGAAATGTTTGACGACACCATGATCGCCCGCGCCGAAGCCGGCCTGCTCAATTTGATGCGCGAGCTTAAAATGCTGCCCGGCACGGCAACGCCGCCGCCAGCCAGCCTGCTCGTTGCCAACGATATCGCCGCTGTGCGCGCAACCAAATCTGGCTGGGCGCGGCTGTTGCTGCCGCTGGGTGCACTGGTGAAAAAGGATCAAGCGATTGCGCAGGTGCGCGATGCCTTCGGCACCCTGATAGAAACCATCGTCGCCCCGGTTGATGGCCGCATCAACATGATTGCCACCGATCCGCGCATCGATCAGGGCGGCACCATCGCCCGCATTGTGTGGTGGTCAACCGATCCCGCCTGCACCAACGGCTGTTGAGTTGCGCCGCGCAGCAGGCTATGGCGCGCCAAGTCGCCAGCAGCGCGCCGGATTAGCTCAGCGGTAGAGCAGCGGTTTTGTAAACCGAAGGTCGGGGGTTCAATCCCCTCATCCGGCACCATATCATCGTGCGCCTGTTCAGCGCGCGATGCGAGCGGGGCGATGAAGCGCAGTTGTTCGAAAGGTCGAATCGCTGTAGA
>NZ_JBBATR010000111.1:0-2041 GCF_040398645.1 Sandarakinorhabdus sp. | reverse complement strand
GTGGAGCCGGTGCTGGCCAATATCGCCCCCGATGCCCAGCCCAGCCTGGATGACCCGGATGCGCTGAAAATGCTGATCCTCTATGTTGGGGACCGGTTTCGCATCGCTGGCGTGCCGCTGGCCTATAGCGGGCAGTCGCTGGCCGGCGATGTCGTCGTGCTGCGCTTTGCCGGCCGGCTGCGCGGCAAGCCGGCCAATCTGGCCATCAACGCCGGCCTGTTTGGCGAAACCCACCCTGATCATGCCACCCAGGTGAATGTGCGCCGGGCCGGCATAACGCGCAGCCTGCAATTCCGGCCGGGCGACCCGGCGCGCTTGGTGCCGCTGCCGGGCCGCTGACAATTTTGCCTGTGGCAGATCGGCCACGCGGCCGGGTTCATGGCCCGCTCTACGCCAAAAGACGTACCGCCCCGGCGGCAGCGTCATGCAAATGACATATCGGGCATGATCGTCATGCTGCGGCGCGATTTCAGATCGGGCCGCAATTGGGGGAAGCAACAATGTCGATCAATCGCGGTAATCTCGCGCAATTCCGTGGCTTGCTGCAGCTGGGCGCAGCCACTGCGGCCTTGCTGGTGCCGGCAGCCGTGTTGGCGCAAGCCGCGCCAGTCACCACCGCCCAGGCCGCGGCCGAGGAAGACACCAGCGTCATCACCGTCACTGGCTCACGCATTTCGCGCACCGGTTACGATTCGCCGATCCCGGTTTCGGTGATTGGCGAAGCCGAACTGAAAGCCGAACCGCAGGCCAATATCGGCGATTATGTGAACACGCTGCCATCGGTGCGCGGTTCGCAAAGCTCGTCCACCAATTCGGGTTCGCTGTCCAATGGCCAGGCCGGCATTGCCACGGTCAATCTGCGCAACCTTGGTGCGGCGCGCACGCTGGTGCTCATCGATGGACAGCGCTCGGTGGCCTCCACCCCGGTCGGCTTCGTCGATACGCAAACCGTGCCGCAGGGCCTGATCAAGGGCGTTGAAGTCGTCACCGGCGGCGCATCGTCGGCCTATGGCTCCGACGCTGTTGCCGGGGTCATCAACTTCTCGCTCAATCGTGATTTCAAGGGCCTGCGCGCCGAATATGAATTCGGCATCACCGATTATGGCGACACGCCCAACCACACGTTCCGCATCACCAGCGGCTTCGATTTTGCCGATGGCCGCGGCAAGGTGCTGCTGGCCGGCGACTATTTCACCCAGAACGGCGTCGATACCTATGATCGGCCCTGGCAGAATTCCGGCTTCTTCCAGATCGACAATCCGGCGTTCGTGGCTGGCAATGGCCAACCGGAACGCTTCGTTGGTTCGGGCATCGGCACCTATCAATTCACACCGGGCGGCATCGTCAACACCGGGCCTTTGCGCGGCACCTATTTCGGGGCCATCACCAATGGCCAAGCCAGCCTGAACCAGTTTAATTACGGCCCCAACCGCGGCCAGTGGATGATCGGCGGCGATTATCTTATCAGCCGCGAAGGCCATTTCAGCACCAACAGCCTGTCTCCCGACGAAGAGCGCGGCAATATCTTCGGGCGATTGAGCTTTGAAGTCAGCCCGGCCTTCGTGCCGTTCGTGCAATACAGCTTCTCCGGCTACAACGGCAGCAGCTTTTACCAGCAAACCCCGTCCACCGGCATCACCATCCAGCGCGACAATGCCTTCCTGCCCACCGCCATCGTAACGCAGATGACCGCGCTCAACCTGTCCAACATCAGCATCGGCACCAGCAACAATGGCTTCCCGGCGGCGGGCTCCAACAACAGCCGCGAAGTTTATCGCTTTGTCGCCGGCGCCGACGGCGAGTTCGAAATCGGCAAGGGCAGCTGGAAATATGCCGCCTATTATCAGGCCGGCATCGCCCGCACCAACGAACTGCTCACCAACACCTGGCTCAACAGCCGCGTCACGCTGGCCCAGGATGCGGTGCGCGCGCCGGTGGGCAATGCCGCCGGCATCGCGGCCGGCACCATCGTCTGCCGCTCCACGCTCACCGCGCCCACCAACGGCTGCGTGCCGCTGAACCGCATCGGCGTCGGCGGCGT
>NZ_JBBATR010000110.1:0-2055 GCF_040398645.1 Sandarakinorhabdus sp. | reverse complement strand
TCAACCACGCGCGCCAGCCGATTGGCCATCACATTGAGCATGCCGCCAATCGCCGTCAGCAGAAACACGGGTGCCAGTGCCTGCTGAACGGCTGAACTGATATCGATCACGGTGAGCAGGTTAGGCATGCCAGTATCAAGCCGTGCAATTGGCCGGCGCGCAACCCGGCATGTCGCCCAAATCAGCGCCACCGGCTTGCGCTGCGCCGGCAAATGAGGTTATCTTCGGATGATGCGTTCCATGACGATCTTGCTCAGCCTGCGACTTATCCGCCCTCGGGCGTGACGCGAGGGCGTGTGCCCTCGGCATTGCGCCTTGAGGGGATGAACCGCCCGCAGCAATCAGCATTATCAGACAGGCAGAGCCATGACCAACCATATCCGAATTTTCGACACGACCTTGCGCGACGGTGAGCAATCGCCTGGCTGCTCGATGAACCTCGAAGAAAAACTGAAAGTCGCAGCGCAATTGGAGGCGCTGGGCGTTGATATCATCGAAGCCGGCTTTGCCATCGCCAGCGACGGCGATTTCGAAGCCGTTCAGGCCGTCGCCCGCATCTGCGACACCGCCATCGTCGCCAGCCTCGCCCGCGCGGCCCCCGCCGATATCGAACGCGCCTGGGCGGCGCTGAAGGATGCCCGCAATCCGCGCATCCACACCTTCATCGCGACATCGCCGCTGCACATGCGGGTGAAATTGAACAAGACGCCTGACGAAGTGCTGGAGGCGATCCGCATGTCGGTCAGCCTGGCGCGCAACTTGTGCGGCGATGTCGAATGGTCGGCCGAAGATGCCACGCGTTCCGATCCGGATTTTCTGTGCCGGGCGGTGGAAACCGCCATCAAATCAGGCGCTTCCACCATCAACCTGCCCGACACGGTGGGCTATGCCACGCCGGAAACCTATGGCGCTATGTTCCGCGACGTCATCACCCGCGTGCCGAATGCCGATCAGGCAATATTTTCAACGCATTGCCACAATGATCTCGGGCTGGCGGTGGCCAACACGCTCAGCGCCATCATGGCCGGTGCGCGCCAGGTGGAGGCCACGGTGAACGGCATCGGCGAGCGCGCCGGCAATGCCGCCATCGAGGAAATCGCCATGGCGCTGAAGGTGCGCCACGATGTGATGCCCTATCAGACCCGCATCGTCAGCACCGAAATCACCCGTGCCAGCCGGCTGGTCAGCGGCGTGACCGGCATGCCCGTGCAGGCCAACAAGGCCATCGTGGGCGCCAACGCCTTTGCCCACGAAAGCGGCATCCACCAGGATGGCATGCTCAAGGACAGCAGCACCTATGAGATCATGACGCCGGACAGCGTCGGGCAGGGCGCCACCAATCTCGTGCTCGGCAAGCATTCGGGCCGCGCCGCTTTCCGGTCCAAGCTGGCGGAAATGGGCTATGACCTGTCGCACAATGAATTTGGCGATGCCTTCAAGCGATTCAAGGACTTGGCCGACGCCAAGAAGCAGGTTTTCGACGAGGATATCGTCGCGCTGGTCGATGATGAAGTGCTGCGGGGGCATGACCGTATCCAGGTGCTGGAAGTGGAGGTCTATTGCGGCAGCAATGGGCCGCAGCGCGCCGTGCTCAGCCTGTCGGTGGATGGGGAGGAAATGACGGCGGCAACGCGCGGCAATGGCCCGGTCGATGCCCTGTTCAACGCCATCCGCAAGCTGGTGCCGCACGAGGATGCGGTGCTGAATCTGTATCAGGTGCATGCCGTCACGGCGGGCACCGATGCCCAGGCCGAGGTGAGCGTGGTGCTCGCCGAACACGGCCGCACGGTGCGCGGGACCGGCGCCCACACCGACACGCTGGTGGCCAGCGCGCGCGCTTATGTCAATGCGCTCAACAAGTTGATGGTCAAGCGCGGCAAGTCGGCGCTCACGGCAGCAGGCTGAGGCGACGATGCGTCGGCTCGTCATTGTCTACAATGCCAATGCCGGCATCGCGGCAGGGGTGATGGACAGCGTGCACAAGATCGTGTCGCCGTCCACCTACCCCTGCCAGCTTTGCGCCGTCACCTACGGCCTGGTGGCCATGAAGCGCGA
>NZ_JBBATR010000109.1:0-2198 GCF_040398645.1 Sandarakinorhabdus sp. | reverse complement strand
CGGAAATTGAGCACCAGCGTGTCGGCGATCAAGGCTTCCGGGCCCATTTCGTCGCGCACCCAATCCCGGACATAGGGTTCGGCGACGGCCCACATGTTGACCTGCGGATCGATGGTGAGCGCCACGCCTTCGACCATCACCATGGTCTTTTGCAGCAGCAGCAGGTGCGGCTGGACGGGCATGTCAAAGCTGCGGGTGATCGAAAACAGGCCCTCCAGCAGATCGGTGATGGCGATATCCTTGGCCTGGCGGCCGCGGATCGGCTCCCCCACCGAACGCAGCGCGGTGGCGAAGGCGCCAGGATTGTGGTGCGGCGGCACATAGCCGGCCTCAAAATGGATCTCGGCCACTCGGGCATAATTGCCGGTGACCAGACCATAGAGGATTTCGGCCAGATACAGCCGCGCCCGGCGATTGATGCGGCCGACGATGCCAAAATCGATCACGCCGATCTTGGCAGTGTCGCCGGGGCCGGACGGCGGGATGATGAACAAATTGCCCTGGTGCAGATCGGCGTGGAAAAATCCCTTGGCAATCGCCTGCGCCAGAAAGCCATTGACCAGCACCCGCGCCAGATGCGCCCGGTCAACATCCAGTGCGGCAATGCCGGCGCGGTCGGAGACTTTGACGCCGTCAATCCAGTCGATCACCAGCATCTTGCGGGTCGATCGCTGCCAATCGACGCCGGGCACGACGAAATCGGCTTCGCCGGCCAGATTCTCGCCCAGTTCCGAGCAATTTGCTGCTTCGCGGCGCAGGTCCAGTTCAGCTTCGATCCAGCTTTTGAAGGTGGCGATGATGGCGCGCGGCCGCAGCCGGGCAAATTCGCCGCCGAGCAGCTCGAGATGGCCAGCGGCCCATTCGTAGGTTTGCAGCGCCGATGCCACATCAGCTTCGATGCCGGGGCGCAGCAGCTTGATGGCGACGTGGCGGCCATCGGTGGTGACGCCGCGGTGCACCTGCGCAATCGAAGCGGCGCCGACGGCCTCAGGATCGATGCTCTGGAACCGGCTTTGCCAGGCACCGCCGCAGGCCGCGTTGATCTGGGCTTCGACCGCGCTGAACGGCACAGGCGCGATATTGTCCTGCAGCTTGGCCAGATCGCTGGCAGCGGCCAGCCCGATCAGATCGGGACGCGTGGCCAGCGCCTGGCCCAGCTTGATGGCGGCGGGGCCAACCGCCGCAAGGCCGCCGGCAAAATCGGGCGTGATCGGCGCGCCGCTGCCAAAGCGCGCGACTTTGGCGACAACACGGATGGCCAGCGGCACCTGCGGCGCTTCGAACGGGCGCAGCACGCCGCGCCGCGCCATGCGCCGGCCCCAGACCAGAAGCCGCCAGAGATGCCGCGCCGCGATCAGCATATGCGCGTCAAATCAGAGCTTCCAGCCGCTGTGGATGGCAACAGCGCCGCCCAGGATCGGGCGATATTTCACCTGGCCAAAGCCGGCCGCCCTGATCATCGCGGCAAATTCCGGCATCTTGGGAAAGCGGCGAATTGATTCGATCAGATAGCGGTAGGAATCGCCGTCCTTGGCCACAAGCTCGCCGATGCGCGGCACCAGCTGCTCGGAATAAACGTCGTAGATATCGCCAAAGCCCGGCCAGGTGGTGGTGGAAAATTCGAGGCAGAAAAACCGCCCGCCATAACGCAGCACGCGGTGGGCTTCGGCCAGTGCGGCCGGAATATCGGTGACGTTGCGAATGCCGAACGCGATCGTGTAGCCATCAAAGCTGCCATCAGCAAAGTCCAGCACTTCGGCATTTTGTTCGCGCCAATTGAGGCTGGTCAGGCCGCGCTTGGCGGCACGCTCCATGCCCACCTCCAGCATGGCGGCATTGATGTCAGCCACGGTGACGCTGGCGCCCGATGCTGCCAGCCGAAACGCGATATCGCCAGTGCCGCCTGCCATATCGAGGATGGTTTCGCCAGCCCGCGGGTTCACCAGCCGCACGAAATCATCCTTCCAGACCCGGTGCATGCCAGCCGACATCAGATCGTTCATGACATCGTAGCGCTTGGCCACCGACCGAAACACCTCACCCACCCGGCGCGTCTTTTCGGCGGGGGCCACCTCTTCATACCCGAAGCTGACGGTTTCGCTGGCAGTGTCAAGCTTTGGGTCACTCATTGAGCCTGTCCTTTTCGAAGGCGCGGCTTAGCCGAGGCTTGGCGGTCATGCAAACGCCGCCTATGTCGC
>NZ_JBBATR010000108.1:0-2317 GCF_040398645.1 Sandarakinorhabdus sp. | reverse complement strand
TTGCCCCGCGCCAAAGCCGCTTACACCAACCGGCTCTGCGCAATCGCGGCTGCGACAAACCCGGCAAACAGCGGGTGTGGTTCGAATGGTTTGGATTTCAATTCCGGGTGGAACTGCACGCCGATGAACCAGGGGTGGTCGGGGCGTTCCACCACTTCGGGCAGCAGGCCATCGGGGGACATGCCGGAGAAGATCAGGCCGCTGGCTTCCAGTTGCGGCCGGTAGGCGACGTTGACTTCGTAGCGGTGGCGGTGGCGTTCGGCGATTGTCGTGCTGCCATAGACGCTGGCCACCACGCTGTTATGCGCCAGCGCGGCCGGGTAGGCGCCCAGGCGCATGGTGCCGCCCAGATCGCCGCCGGCTGCACGGGTTTGCAGGCCTTGTGCACTCATCCATTCGGTGATCATGCCCACGATTGGCGCGTCGGTGGGGCCGAATTCGGTGGTGGAGGCGGCCGGGATGCCGGCTTCGTTGCGTGCGGCTTCGATGCAGGCCATCTGCATGCCCAGGCAAATGCCGAAAAACGGCACGCGGTGTTCGCGGGCGAAGCGCACGCTGGCGATCTTGCCTTCGCTGCCGCGTTCGCCAAAGCCGCCGGGCACCAAGATGCCGTGCATCGGTTCCAGCCGGGCGGCGACATCGTCGCTTTCAAATTCTTCGGCGTCGAGCCATTTGATGTTGACCTTCACGCGGTTGGCCAGGCCGCCGTGCACCAGGGCTTCGGTCAGTGATTTATAGGCGTCTTTCATGCCGGTATATTTGCCGACGACGCCGATGGTTACTTCGCCTTCGGGGTTTTGAATACGCTCCGAAATCGTTAGCCATCGGGTCAGGTCCGGCCGCGGCGCATCGGTGATGCCAAAGGCGCGCAGCACTTCATCGTCCAGCCCTTCGGCATGATATTGCAGCGGCACTTCGTAGATGGACGCGGCGTCGAGCGCGGAAATCACCGCTTCCTTGCGGACGTTGCAGAACAGCGCGATCTTCGCACGGTCACTGTCCGGCAGCGGATATTCGGATCGGCAGACCAGCACATCCGGCTGAATCCCGATGCCGCGCAATTCCGCCACGCTGTGCTGGGTCGGCTTGGTTTTCAGTTCGCCAGCGGCAGCGATGAACGGCACCAGCGTGACGTGAATATAGCAGACATTGCTGCGGCCATGATCGGCAGACATCTGCCGAATGGCTTCGAGGAACGGCAGGCCTTCGATATCGCCCACAGTGCCGCCGATTTCGCAAAGCATGAAATCCAGGCCATCGGCACTCGCGCCGGCAAATTCCTTGATGGCATCGGTGACATGCGGGATCACCTGCACGGTGCCGCCCAGAAATTCGCCGCGGCGTTCGCGGGCGATGATATCCTGATAGATGCGGCCCGAGGTGATATTGTCGGTCTTCAGCGACGGCACGCCGGTAAAGCGTTCGTAATGGCCAAGATCGAGATCGGTTTCCGCGCCATCATCGGTCACGAAGACTTCGCCGTGCTGATAGGGGCTCATCGTGCCGGGATCGACATTCAGATAGGGATCGAATTTGCGGATGCGCACGCGGTAGCCGCGCGCCTGCAACAGCGCCGCCAGCGACGCACCCATGAGGCCTTTGCCAAGCGATGAAACCACACCGCCGGTGATGAAAATATACCGCGTCATGGGAGGAGAGCGTTACGCCAATTCCACCCATCTGCGCCAGCCCCCGCGTGACCGGTGGACCGATTTGCCTGTGGACAGGTGGGCTACCAGCCCCACCACAGCCGCAGCGCCGCGCCCTGATCGGGCGGCGCGGCAGCGATATGGCCGGGATGATCGCGGTGAAACAGCGCAAATTGCAGCGTGCCGCCAGCCGGCAGTGGCCGCAGATAGGTAGCCTCCAGCGCGGTTTCGCGGCTGTTGGGCCCAAAACGCACCGGCGCAGCGCCGCCAGCGAGCCACAATGGCCCAGCGATGGCCAGCGGGCGCGTGACGGCGAGGCTGAAACGGTCGCCGGGCAGCAGCAGATGGCCGCGGCTGAGCATCAGGCTGCCGGCATCGCCGTGCAGCGGGCCAGCGGCGGTGATCAGGCCGGGGCCAAGCGCCAGCCGGCTGCGCGCCCGACGCCAATCGCCGGCCAGTTCAAACCCGCCGATCAGCAGCCGCGCCGCCACGCCGATGCTGATGCTGCTGCCGCCATTCAGGCCAAAGCCGCTGGACAGGCGCGTGCCGGCCAGGCTGCCGCGTTCATCATCCAGCCGCAGCAGGCCCGCCAGCTCCAGCGCCGGCCAGCGCCGCGACAGGCGGATGAGCGCGGTGGATTGGCGGGCGATGCTGCTGGCGGCCCCCTC
>NZ_JBBATR010000107.1:0-2399 GCF_040398645.1 Sandarakinorhabdus sp. | reverse complement strand
GGTCTTGCACGGTGCAAGACTTTTTCACCGACCGCACCGCCCTAGATGCTGAACCCCAGCGTAGCACCGATCATGCGCGGCTCGCTCGGCGTTCCAATGATAAGGCCGGAGTTGCCGGCTTGGGTCGTCAGGTTTTGGATGTAGTTGCTATTGACCAGGTTGCGGGCGAACAGCGCCGCGCTCCATCCCTTGGGGCTGCGATAGCCAATCGAAGCGTTCGTGACGTTGTAGCCGTCGATGAGCGTGAACCGCGAGAGCGTCGGGTCGCCATAATAGCTGCTGCGCCAGCTGGAGTCCGCATGGACGAACCCCTCACCGTTGCCAAATAGAGGCACGGCGTAATCGGCGCCGATCGTCGTCGACCATCGCGGCAGGCCGGACAGACGGCCGCCAGTCAAGTCGCAAGCCGTCGTTGCGCTGCCTTGGCGTTCGAGCGGGCACGGACCCTTGGGGTATTCAGCATATTTTCCATCGGCGAAGGCCACTGAGGCGCGCAACTGGAGCCCGGCGATGGGCGCAGCGCTCGCATCGGCCTCGAAGCCCTTGACCGTCACTCGCGGGATGTTTGCCAGATAGCCACGCAGCGCGACGGTCTGGGTGGAGTCGACAAATGTCGCCTGGAAGTTGCGTACTTCGGTATAGTAGCCGGCGACATTGAGCCGGAGCCGCCTGTCGAACAGGTCGGTCTTCAGACCGCCCTCATAAGTGGTATTGCGCTCGGGCTCGACGACAGCGGTGGCCAGCACAGGTTGGTTTTGAGCATTGAGCGGCAGCCCCGACATGTTGATGCCGCCGGATTTGAAGCCGCGGGCGTAGCTCGCATAGGTAAAGATGCCGTGGGTGACCGCATAGGATATATTGGCCCGGCCAGACAGGCTGCCATCGTCGTCGCGCGCCGAATAGGTCTGCGGTCGCAGGATCGAGAGCTTGGCATTGAACAGCGCCGGGACGGTCGTCGCAAGGCCGCCGAAGACGAAGATCGAATAGTCCCCGACCTTGCTCTCGATCGTGTAGCGCAGCCCGGCGGTCAGCGTCAGACGTTCGGTCGCCTGCCAGTTCATCTCGCCGAACGTCGCATAGCTGTCGGTGGCAAAGCGCGTCTGTCCATCCTGGCCATAGCCGTCCAGCAAGTTCGCTGGCACCGACACCGCAGGTGTTCCGGTCGTCGGCCCGAGCAGCCAATAGGCGGCGTCCGGACCGTAGATGGAGATCGGCCTGCCAGTGATGACCTGCCGGAAATAGTAGAGCCCCCAGACATAACCGAGCGGCCCATCGCCGTTCGATGCCATGCGGAATTCCTGGCTGATCTGGTCCTGCCGCGACGGGATGCCCTGCTGCAGCTGGATCTTGAGGCTGGTGTAGTCGCGGTCGTTGGCGGCATTCCAGTTCCAGAAGCGCCAGGCCGTGACGGACGTGATGGTGGCGTAACCGAGGTCCCAGTCCGCGACGAGCGACACGCCACCCTCGTTGGTGTCGACCGCCAGTCGCGCATCGATGTCAGTCAGCCGGTCATAGGGGTTGGTGCTAGGCGGCGCATAGCCGATCCCGGCAGCAAGCGCCGGAAACTGGCGCGCCGCCGGCCGCAGCGAGGAGCCGGTGCGCAGATAGACCTGGGTGCAACACTCGCTCTTGAAGTTGCTCCAATCGCCCGTGAGCCGGAAGGTTAGTGTATCGCCGGGCTTCCACAACAGCTGGCCGCGCACCGCCTGGTTATTGAGGGTGTTCTGGTCGGTGTCGGTGGTAACGTTGTGGAGAACGCCATCGCGCCGGGTAAGCAGGCCAGAGACACGGAACGCCAGCTTGTTGGCGACAAGCGGTCCCGACACTGCTGCCCGCGCCTGGACAAAGTTGTACTCGCCATACGAGGTTTCGCCCCGTGCCTCCCAATCGAACGTCGGCGCCCGGGTAATGATGTGGATGGCACCGGCCGTGGTGTTCTTGCCAAATAAAGTGCCCTGCGGCCCGCGCAGCACCTCAATCTGGTCGATGTCGACAAAGTCGAACGCGGCGGTCGCCGGGCGGGCATGGTAGACCTGATCGACATAGAAGCCGACGCCAGGTTCAAGCCCGTCATTGGCCTGGCTGACGGCAACAACACTGCTGCCAAGCCCGCGAATGGTGACGGCGGTGTTGCGGGGATTCGCCGAGCTGTGATTCAAGGATGGCACCAGCAGGCTCAGCTGGGCCGTGTTGACGGTGTAACTGCGCCCGATCAGGTCGCCGTCAACAGTCGAAAGCGCTGCCGGCACTGCTTGGGCATTCTCGACGCGGCGCCGCGCGGTGACCAGTATCTCCGGAACGCTGGCGGCGTCGATCGCCTCGGCTTCTGCGGCAGCAACCGTCTCCGGCATACCCAGACCCAGTGTAATCGCCGCGCCGATCGCTGCGCCGATCGCTGC
>NZ_JBBATR010000106.1:0-2699 GCF_040398645.1 Sandarakinorhabdus sp. | reverse complement strand
GCCGCTTGCAGTTCGGCGGTGGCGGTCGGAAAGGCCGCGATCGGATCATCGATGCGCGTGTCGATGAAATTGGCGTTGAACACCAGATCCGTTTCTTCCCACGGCTTCAGGTTCAAGCCCAGTTTCCACACCCGGCGCGTGTCGTTGCGCAGGGCAGCATTGCCGCCGTCCAGCCGGTTGATATCCACGGTTTCGCCGCGAATGAAATCAAACACGCGCACGTTTGGCGTGATGATTGCCGGATCGCCCAACTGGCCAACGCTGGGCGCGCCTTGTTCACGGGTGAAGCTGGCGATGATGGCATAGCCGTCCTTGGGCTCCCAGTTCACGCCGGTGCCCCAGGCGATCAGCGTGCCGAAATCCGACAGCTTATCCACCGCGATATTGCCATTCAACGTCAATTTGCCGAGCGCCGACAGCACATTGTCGCGCACCGACGCGATTGGCAGATCGAAATTGGCCTGAAAATTGCCCTGCGTGCGCGCCAGATCGGCACTGGTCGCCACCCCGGCCCGCAGCGCGCGCGTATCCAGCGCCAGATGCTGCACCTGCGCCTTCAGCGACACCGCCACCGCGCCAGCCGGCAGCGCAAACGCAGTGCCATTCAGCAGCAGATCGGCGCTGGCATTGTCGGAAATGCTGCTCGCCGTGTCCGTCAACAGTGGCCCGGCCAGCACGCCGGCGCCAAATGGCGACACGGCGGTGCTGCCGGCCAATATTTGCGCCTGCACGGCGCTGGTGTCGATGCCGCGATCGATGCGCGTGCGGCTTTCGGCATGGTTCCAGTTGCCGGTGAGGTTCCAGCGCCATTTGCCGATATTGCCATCAAACACGCTGCCCAGCCGGCTCGACCAATTTTCGGCGTTGCGGCCCAGCGGGTCCGGCGCCTGGCGATTGACCAGCACGTCCCGCCCGAACGGCGAAAACGGGTTGTTGCCCGGCACAGTCAGGCTGGCGGAGGGCAGGCCGACAAAACTCTCGGTCTGCGTGCGCTCAATGCCGCCGGTCAGCGTGGCATTGCCCTTGCCGACAGGTCCAGACACGGTGCCGTTCAGGCTGGCGGTGCGGCTATCGGGCAACAGGCTGCGGAACGGGCGGATATCGGTGCTGTTCACCGGCGCGGCCAGAAATTGCGCCAGCGTCGGGCTTGCGGCGCCGTCCGGTATGCCCAGCACCGCCGGCCCGCCCGGCAGGATCGCAGCGCCCGGCACAATCGCGCTGATATTGCCGCCAATCGCGAATGGCCGGCTTTGCGGCGGCGTGGTGATGCGGCGTTCGGCTTCGGTCACCATCGTATCGATCTGCACTTCGGCTTCGATGCTGGTGCGGGTGCCGTTATTCAGCTTGAGCAGATTGACCTCCAGCTCGCTGGAAAAGCGCCCGCCGTCGGTTGGCCCGCCGATATCCAGCTCCCCGGTCCACGCCGAAAAGCGCGGGCGCAGCACGAAATTGATCACGCGCTGATCGGCGCGGAAACCGTATTTCAAGCTCACCTCTTCGGGCAGCACTTCAACGCGCGCGATGGCTTCGGGCGGAATATTGCGGATTTCGGCAAAGCCGGACACGCGCTTGCCATTGATCAGCACCGCCGGCGCGCCGCCGCCGCGGCCGCGGCCAGAGCGGGTTTGCGGCGCCAGCTCCCCCAGCAAATCGGTGATCGAACCAGCACCAATCGCGCGCAATTCCTGCGTGCCCAGCACCAGTTCCGGCTTGATATCACCCACCACCTGGCCGGGCAGCCGCTGGGTGGTGACGGTAATCGCCTCTTCCTCCTCCGGCGCGGCCTGAGCAACTTTCAGAGGCGGCGGCAGCACCTGTGCGGACACAATGGCAGCCGGCGCCGCTGCAGCCAGCAGCACGAAAAATGAGGTCATTCGGGTCAAACGGGCAGTCCTGTATTTGGCGGGGGCGGGCCGAAGGGATGATGTGAATGCCGTGCGCAGCCCCTAAAGGCTTTGGCAGCATGGCGAAACACCATGCGGCACTTACTACGCAGCCGCGCCGCCAATCCCCTGCAACAGCCAAAGATCATGATTGCCGGCCTTGTTGATCACCAGATCGGCCACCGGCCGGGCACGGCTGATATGGTCCAGCCAGTTGGGCCGGTTGATCGCCTGCCAGATACCGAGCGCAAACTGCTCGGCCTCCGCCGCGCTCATGTGGCGAAAGCGCGTGTAGAAACTCGCCGCATCATCCGCCGCCGCCGCCCACAATGCCATGAAGCGCGCCACATACCATTGGGCAATATCAGCCTCCGCCGCATCGATATAAATCAACAGATCCAGCGGCGGCCGTGTCCCATCATCAGCCGGCGCCAGGCCCAGCCCCTCCACCAACACGACATCCGCCCCGGCGATGCTGCGCGCCGCCGCCGGATCAACATCATAAAGACTGTGGCTATAGGCCGGCACCGTCACCGCGCCAGTTTTCAAGCCCGCCAACACCCCCGCCAACGCCGGCGCATCATAGCTCTCCGGAAACCCCTTGCGCATCAACAGCCCCTGCGCCTCCAACACCGCATTGGGCTTCAAAAAGCCATCCGTGGACAAAATCTCCACCCGGCCCGGCAACGCCGCCGCAATCTGCTGCGCCAACACCGTCTTGCCCACCGCCACCGATCCCGTGATGCCCACCACCAACGTCTCACCAGGCCGAAGGCGGGCGGCAAGGGTGCTGGCAAGCACGGCGGCGGTAATCTG
>NZ_JBBATR010000105.1:0-2951 GCF_040398645.1 Sandarakinorhabdus sp. | reverse complement strand
CCAGCCGCGATCATAGCTGGGTTCGAAGGCGGCAAACCAGCTGTTGATCTTGGCGCGCCGGTCGGTGAAGATATTGTTGCGATTACTCCCCACGGCATGCGTCGCACTGAAGGTCAGGTTCAGCCGGCCAATATGACCATCGGCATTGTAGCCAAGATAAACGACATCATAGGCACGGCCCCGCAGCGTGCCGAGCAGCCCCGGGCGCGCCGGAAAGCCATTGGTGTCCACCTGGATATCATCGCGTTCGCGGTTGATATTCCAGGTCACGCTGACCTGGCTGGTCATGCCGGGCAGCGGCAGATCCTGCCGATACAGGTTCGCCACCAGCACATAATCTTCCCGCGGGCGGCGCAGAATCGCGTTCAGGCCGCTGTTGGTGTCTTTTTCCAGCCGCAGGAAGGCCGCCAGATTATATTGAATGCGGTTGTTGTCACGGTTGCCGAACAACCGCACGCCGAGCTGATTGTCCTGAAACAGAAAGCCGCGAAAATCACTGGAAAATGGCTGGATACCGATACGGATCGAATCGAAATCATAGCGATCCGACGTGTTGCGCAGGTGATAATCGAAGAACAATTCCTGCACACCGATGAAGGCATCGGACCTGAGCGAACGGCGCGACGGCAGCACCGACAGCACGCGCTGCTCCGGCACATCGACATGATTGAAATTGAACGCAATCGCGGCGCGCAGCTCATATTCCGGCGGCTTGAAATTGGTGCTGCCCTTGATCAGCGCAGCGCCCACAATGAACGTCTGCGCAAACACTTCGCTATATTGCCGGCCAAACACATCGTTATTGCCCGGCCGCTCGGTGGTTTGCACGCCAACCGGGGTCGGGAAACTGCGCGGCTCGGCCAGCGTATCGGAAATCGCCGCCAGCTGCACAAACAGATCATCTGTGCCGCAAATCGGCCGATCGCCCTTCAAGGTGTTCTGATTATACGGGTCTTTCCAATTGGATTTGACCAGGCCCAGGGTTTCGATCAGCCGCCAGCGATCGGGCACAGGCAAGTGATCGGCGGGAAAATCGCCTTGCTTGGGCCAGGCGACAGCGCCGTCATTGGCCTGCATGATCGGATCCCAGGTCTGCGCGCCGCCGGGGCCGGGCACCCGCCGGCCGGGCAGTGCTTCCTGATTTGGATCAGCCGCGCTGCGAGCGTCCTCGGCGGGCAAACGATCCTTGGGCGGCTCGAATTTGGCGTAACAATCAAACCATTTGCCGAACAATTTGGCTTGCACCGGCGCAGCGCTGGCCAGCAGCGCGATCATGACAAGGCGCCGCCCTGCCATCTCAGCGCGCCTGACAGACATTGTTTTCAGCCGTATCGACAAAGGGTGCAAACGGGCAGCCCACAAAGCGCAGCCTCACCCTGGTGCCGCCCGGCACCGGCACCGTGATCTGGTCCGACCGCACCGACGCTGCCGGCAGGCCGATTCCCCCCACCCGCAGCCCGGCGTTGCTCACGCCCAGAAAACTCACCATGTCATCCTGATCGATGCCGTCTCCCGACACCCCGATCGCGCCCACCAGCACGCTGCCGCGATAGATCGGCACCGCACCTGGAAAAATCTGCAAGCCATTAGCCAGCCGGTTTGATCCACCCGCGTGGTTGGGCAAGAAAGTGCACCGCGGCAAGTTGATATTTGCCAGAGCCGCAGCCAAATTCTGCACGATCAGCGCTGATTGAAGCCCGTTTGAAAACGGCGAAAACAACGAGATCGGCCTTGAGAGCGGTCCCGGTGTCTGGGCCACTTCACCATCCGGAAAATAAGGCCGCGCCACCAACCCCACAGCGCGATTGCTCACGGCAAACTGCCCATTGAACGAACCATTGGCCGGCGCGAAGAAAAACGCCAGCCGTGCTGCAAAATCGCGAACATTGGCGTCTGGTGTGCCAATCGCAGTCTGCACTGCGCCAAGTTCGGCCGCCACATTCCCGCTCGAAAAAAACGCTGCCGTGCGTGCTTTTTGCAAGCTGACATCGATACCGAAAATCGGGGCATCGGGCGATCGCACTAGCCCAAGCGAGACCCCGCGCGTATCGACCACCGAAATCGACACTTGCGCCCGGCTGTCCAGCGGTTGGCGAATCTGTGCCCGCGCCCGGCTCATGATCTTGAACGCTTCTTCCAGAACAGTGCGCGCCTCCGTAGCCGTCAATGGCTGCGCCACCTCGGCACCGTCCGTGCCGGCCCGCACCGGAAAGCGATTGTTGCCGGCGCCATCGCTCAGCACATAGGCATCGGGGTTGCTGAATTCGCTCGCCGTCGCCGGCCGCAGCCCGCTCGCCTCCCCGCCGTAGGGCGTCCCGGCGGTGATCCTCCCGGCCGAATAGCCCTGGACCGCAACCAGCGATCCCGCTCCGGCCAGCACGCCCGTGCCGGCACTTGCCGGGCTGGACCGCAGCCGGGCAGACGTCGCATCGCTGTAACGCAACAAAGTTCCATCGACCGAAATCCGCTCCGCCCGCACGGTCTCGGCCGCCGGAAACGCCGTTGTGCCGGCCAGCGCAACAAATTCCTCGTCATCGGCATCGACATCGACAACTTCGGTATCAAAGCCATAGTCACCGTCGGCCATAACGCCAACGCCGCCGACAACCACACCGTTCTTGTAAAGCGGAAAGCCCCCGGCATCTGCAGCCAGGCCGAGCGGCGAGCGCTTCGGCCCGATCAAAGGAGACCCAACCTCGAAGCGGGTGTTCAAATCCGAGCAGGGCAACTGCGAAAACTGCACACCAAACAGCGGACCCGATTCCAGTCCACGCGCGTTGGCGCTGGGCGGAAAATGCTCCTGCACGATCATCGATGCTGTGCGCGTCGAAAAAGCGTTGCCGCTGCTGGAAAGATAGGCGCCGGTAATCGCCTTGGCGATCGCCGCAAGCTCGGCGCGAAACTCGACATTCTGCACGTCCAGATTGCCCGCCGGACCGCCAGGCCGCGCC
>NZ_JBBATR010000104.1:0-3161 GCF_040398645.1 Sandarakinorhabdus sp. | reverse complement strand
GCGGCCTTGATCGGCAGCAGATAGCCCTGCACCTCCTTGCTGGGGAACAACGACGTTTTCCACGTCGAAGCGCCCAGCGTCACCGTGACCGGCACCGAACCCCACGCTGCCGAACCCGCACCGCGCAACCCTGCTGCGACGCCGCCATCAATGGTGACGAAATGCCAGGACGAGCTGCTTTTGTCAGCGGCGCCAGCACCGTCCTTGCCGCGCCACAGCCACAGCGGCCCGCTGAACTGCCATGGTCCAGCGTTCTGCGCTTCAACGCCCAGTTCTTCGCGCAGGAAGCGGATCAGTTCGGGATCAAGGCCAGTCAGATCGTCCATCGCCGGCCATCATGCCTTATTTGGCGAGCACGAACACCCCGGTATCACCAAGCAGATTGGGCCACAGCGTCACCGGCTGGCCGCCGCGCAGCGCGGTGCGGCCTTGCACGGTCAGGCCCATCTGCTGCGCCAGCGCTTCAAAATCGCTGATCGTGCAGAAATGGATATTGGGCGTTTCATGCCAGCTTACGGGCAGGCTGCGCGTGACCGGCATGCGCCCCGAAATCGCCAGGCTCATGCGCACCCGCCAATGGCCGAAATTGGGAAAGCTCACCACCGCGCTGCGCCCGATGCGCACCAATTGCGCCAGCACCGCCGATGGCCGCTGCATCGCCTGCAAGGCGTTGGACAAGATCACCACATCGAACGCCCCGTCGGGATAATCGCCCAGATCGGTATCGGCATCGCCCTGCACCACCGCCAGCCCGCGCCCGACGGCGCTAGCCACATCGCCAGCGTCCAGCTCGATCCCGCGGCCCTCCACGCCCTTGGTATCGCGCAGCCAGGCCAGCAATTGCCCATCGCCGCAGCCGATATCGAGCACGCGGGCGCCCTGCGGCACCGCCGCTGCCACCGCCGCCAGATCGGGCCGCAACAGGATCGGCGTCATGCGGACAAAAATCCGCTGATCACCCGGTTCATCTCCGGCGCGTCCAGCAGGAAGGCATCATGGCCGAACGGGCTTTCCAGCTCCACGAACGACACCGGCGCGCCGGCGGCATTCAGCGCGCGCACGATGCGGCGGCTTTCGGTGGTGGGATACAGCCAATCGGAGGTGAAGCTGACCAGGCAGAAGCGGCAGCGCGCGGCGGCAAAGGCCCGCGCCAGATTGCCGTCGTGGGTATTGGCCAGATCGAAATAATCCATGGCGCGAGTGATGTAGAGATAGGAGTTGGCATCAAACCGCTCGACAAAGCTGAGGCCCTGGTGGCGCAGATAGGATTCCACCTGAAAATCCGCGTCAAACCCGAACGACACTGCCGCTCGGTCCTGCAGGCGGCGCCCGAATTTCTCGGTCAGGCCTTCCTCGGAGAGATAGGTGATGTGCGCCGCCATGCGCGCCACCGCCAGCCCGGCGGCGGGCGGCGCATCGGGGGCATAATCGCCGCCGGCCCACATCGGATCGGCCATGATCGCCTGCCGGCCGACTTCGTGGAAGGCGATATTCTGCGCCGAATGGCGGGCGGCGCTGGCAATCGCCACCACCTTGCCGACCCGGTCCGGATATTGCACCGCCCAGCTGAGCGCCTGCATGCCGCCCATCG
Source organism: Sandarakinorhabdus sp. (assembly GCF_040398645.1). Classification (GTDB taxonomy): domain Bacteria; phylum Pseudomonadota; class Alphaproteobacteria; order Sphingomonadales; family Sphingomonadaceae; genus Sandarakinorhabdus. The sequence goes on along the minus strand of NZ_JBBATR010000104.1, from coordinate 1,570 downwards.
ATCCGCCGATCACTGCCGCCAGCCTTGCCACGCCCAGATGATCGAGCAGCCGCGCCTGCGCCGCCACCATGTCGGAAATGGTAATTACCGGAAAAGCCATAGCATAGGGCCGGCCACCCCGCGGATCGATGCTGGCCGGCCCGCTGCTGCCCATGCAGCCGCCCAGCACATTGGCGCAGATGATGAAATAATCTTCGGGGTCCACGGGCTTGTTTGCCCCGACCAGCCGCTGCCACCAGCCCGGCTTGCCCGTCATGGGATGGGTACTGGCGACATATTGATCGCCGGTGAGCGCGTGGCAGATCAATATGGCGTTGCTGGCATTGGCATTCAGGCGGCCATAGGTTTCATAGGCGATGGTGAGTTCGGGCAGCACGGCGCCGCCGGCCAGCGCGAAATCGCCGGGCAGGGTAACATGTTTATCAAGGCCAAAACGTGCATCCATGGATGGCGCGCCATACTGGCGCGGGGGTGACTGTGCCAGCAATATTCGCTAACCCGCGATGATGACGACCATCGCTGCCTCCCCAACCGCCCCGCAAATGAAGCCGTGGATTGCCGCCATGCACGCCTATGTGCCCGGCAAGGCCAATACCGGCGGCGCGCCTGTCGTTGCCAAGCTGTCGTCGAATGAAAATCCGTGGGGGCCGTCGCCGCTGGCGGTCGCGGCGATGCAGGATGTGGTGGCGCAGGGCCACCGCTATCCCGATCCGGCCAGCACGGCGCTGCGCGGCGCGCTGGGCGCCAAATTTGGCGTCGATCCCGCCCACATCATCTGCGGCACCGGCAGCGACGAGATTTTGCACATGATCGCCAGCGCCTTTGCCGGCCCGGGCGACGAGATCATCCACGTTCGCCACGGCTTTGCGGTCTATGACGGCGCCACGCGGCGGGTGGGGGCGACGCCGGTGGTGGTGGCCGATGTAGACTACACCGCCGATATTGATGCGGTTCTGGCGGCAGTCACGCCGGCAACCCGCATCATCTATCTGGCCAATCCCAACAATCCCACCGGCACGCTGCTGCCCGCTGGCGACATCCGCCGCCTGCACGCGGCGCTGCCGGCCGATGTGATCCTGGTGCTGGACTGCGCCTATGCCGAATTTGTCGAAGGCGATTATGAGGACGGCTTTGCGCTGGCACAAACGACGCCAAACCTGATCGTGACGCGCACATTTTCGAAAATCCACGGGCTGGCGGCGCAGCGCATCGGCTGGGCAGTGGCACCGCTGGCGATCATCGCCGCGCTGGACCGGGTGCGCGGGCCGTTCAACGTCACCAGCACCGGCCAGGCCGCCGCGCTCGCCAGCCTGGCCGATGACGCCCACATCGACATGGTGCGCCGCGAAACCATCCGCCTGCGCGATTTTCTGGCTGGGGAGATTGCCGCGCTCGGCAATGCCGGCCTGCGCGCCATCCCGTCCGACTGCAATTTCCTGCTGGTCGAATTCCCGTCCGATGGCCCGGTCACGGCGGCGGGATGCAACGACTATCTGCTCGGACGCGGCATCATCTGCCGTTATCTGGCGGTGCAGAACATGCCGCGCTGCCTGCGCATTTCGATCGGCAC
>NZ_JBBATR010000103.1:0-3218 GCF_040398645.1 Sandarakinorhabdus sp. | reverse complement strand
GCCATGGCGCTGCCCGGCGGCCAGGTGGTGATTTTCGACAAGCTGATTGCCGATGCGCAAAGCCCGGACGAGCTGGCCGGCGTGCTGGCGCACGAGCTGTCGCACATCAAGGCGCGCGATTCGGAACGGGCCCTGGTGCGGCAGCTCGGCTTGTCGCTGCTGCTGCAATCGCTCGGCGGCAATATCGGTGCCGGCGCTGATACGCTGCTGCTGCTGTCGTCATCGCGGGAGGCGGAGGCGGCGGCCGATGATGGCGCGATTGACCTGCTGAAGGCGGCCAAGGTCGCCACGGCGCCAACCGCCGATTTCTTTGACCGCCAGACCAGCAAAGCCACGCCCGGCAAAGCGGTGACGACCGCCAAGCCGCAAGGCAAACAGGCGGAAAAGCAGCAAGACAAGCAGGGCGATCTGGATGCAGCGGCAGAGCGGCTGGCGCGGCTGGCGGATTTTGCCGCGTCGCACCCCGACGATGGCAGCCGGTCCCGCCTGTTCAAAACCGCCGCGCTCAGCAGCGGTGTGACGCCGGCGCTTGACGCCGGGCAATGGCAGGCGCTGCGCGCGATGTGCGCAGCAAGCCGGCCCCAATCTCAGCCCCAATCTCAGCCGGCCAAGGCCCGCGCCAGCACGGCTTCGTAAATCGCAGCCAGGCCGGCGATGTCGGCCACGGCGGCGTGTTCGTCCACCTTGTGCATTGATTGGCCGGGCACGCCGAATTCGACCACAGGGCACAGGCGGCGGATGAAGCGGGCGTCGCTGGTGCCGCCGGTGGTGGACAATTCCGGCGTCTGGCCGGTGACGTCGTGGATGGCGCCGGCCACCAATGTGGACAGCGCGCCCGGCTCGGTCAGGAAGGCTTCGCCGGAGATTTTCACTTCGACGTGGCTGCTGGGCGCGTGGGCGGCGACGGTGGCGCGGATCCAGTCGGCCAGCGCTGCGCCGCTGTGTTGGTTATTGAAACGGATGTTGATGCGGGCGCGGGCCTGCGCCGGGATCAGATTGGTGGCCGGATTGCCGACGCTGATATCGGTGATTTCCAGATTGCTGGCCTGGAACCAGTCATTGCCCTCATCCAGCGTGCGCGCCCTGAGTTCGGCCAGGATGGCGACCAGCGGCGTGATCGGATTGGCGGCACGGTGCGGATAGGCGACATGGCCCTGCGCGCCATTGACCGTGATCCACGCATTCAGGCTGCCGCGCCGGCCGATCTTCATCATGTCACCCAGCACGGCCTGCGACGTCGGTTCGCCGACCAGGCACATGTCTGGCACCAGCGCGTTGGCCTCCAGCCAATCCAGCATCGGCGCGGTGCCGAAGGTGGCGGGGCCTTCTTCGTCGCCAGTGATGATCAGGCTGATGCGGCCCACCAAGGGCCCGCTGGCCAGATGGCGGGCGCAGGCGCTGACCATGGCGGCCAGCGCGCCCTTCATGTCCGCAGCGCCGCGGCCGACGATGAAGCCACCCCGAATCTCGCCGGCAAACGGATCCTCGCTCCAGCCGGCGATATCGCCCACCGGCACCACGTCTGTGTGCCCGGCAAAGGCGAAATGCGGCCCGCCAAGGCCTTGCTGCGCGCCGGCGATGGTGGCGAACAGATTGTCGATCGGGCCGTCAGGCGGGTGGCCAAATTGCAGGCGGGTGCAGGTGAAGCCCAGGCCCGCCAGCGCGGATTCCAGCACGCCAAGCGCGCCTTCGTCGGCCGGGGTGACACTGGGGCAGCGGATCAGCTGCTGCGTAAGCGTGATGGGATCAATCATGCGCCGGCTTTGCGCATCCCCGCTGCCAGCCGGTCAAGATAGGCGGCGATGCGCTTGGCGTTGGCGCCCAGATCGCTTTGCCCGACGCGGCTTTTTGAGCGGACATCGACGCGGGTGCCCGCCGGCGTGCCAGTCAGGCGGATGACGACATCATCGCGAAATCCCCACCACATGCCGCGCTCCACGGCTTCGATGCGGCCGGCGGCGCGGTCGCTGGCGATGATCTGCCAATTTTCGTTGCAGGCGGCCAGCGCCAGTTCAAAGGCACGGTCTGGCGGCACCGGCAGATCAAGCGGGCGGATTTCCGGATAGGCCCGCGCCTGCTGCGGCGCAAAGGCCGGATTGTAACCGATCGGCGATGCACCATCGCCGCGCAGATCGGCGGTGATGGCCACAAATTCGGGCGGGGACACTGTATCGGTGCTGATGTCGTTGATCGGCGGCTTGTCGCCAGCGGCCAGCACCAGCGTGACCGGCGCCGCCAGCGCCGCAAGGCCCACGGCGGCGGCCATCACCGTGATGGTGCCGCCGCGCCGGCGCAGCAACAGCACCAGGCACCAGATCGCGCCGATGCCCGCCAGCAGCGCCGCCATGGCAAACAGGCCGAGCCCGGCCTGCCAGCCCAGCACATCAAAGCGGTGCAACGGTCCCGCCAGCGGCACCATCACGGCCGCCGCCAGCGTGGCACGGGCAATATTGCTGGACTTGCGCGGTGCAGCAGCAGTTTCGGTCGTCGTTGTCATCAGATGCGCACTCCACCGGGGATTTCATAACGTGTGAACGGATAATCTTCGGCCATGGCCAATGCGTGCCATTCCGCCATGAACGGGTGCGCCAGCACCCGGCCCACATAGGCGCGCGCGTCCGCACTGACCGGCAGGTTATAGCTGTTGATGCGGGTGCACACCGGCGCAAACATGATATCGGCCGCGCCAAACCGGCCAAACAGCCAGGGCTCACCGGTTTCGCTGCCAAAGCGGCTGATCGCCTGGTGCCACAGCGCTTCGATGCGGTGCACATCGTCCATTACATCCGCAGCGGGCACGAAATCCGGGAAATTATATTGCAAATTCATCGGGCAGCCACTGCGCAACGCCTTGAACCCGCTGTGCATTTCAGCGCACATCGCATAGGCCAGCGCGCGTTCCCGGGGCTCGCGCGGCCAGAACCGGTCATGCCCGGCCTTGTCGGCCAGATACAGGATGATGGCCATCGAATCCCAGATCGGTGTGCCGTGATCCCACAGCACCGGCACTTGCCCGGATGGCATGTCCTGCTTGGAAGCGCCCGACACCCAATCGGGCGAATCCATCACGCGCAGATCGGTTTCGAACGGCAACAGCGATTGCCGCATGGCGAGCCAGCCGCGCAAGGACCAGCTGGAATAGTTGCGATTGCCAATGATGATCTTCATGTGCGCGCACCCAGTTGTTCGGCCTGGCATGACCATCGCGCAATCGCCCC
>NZ_JBBATR010000102.1:1730-3223 GCF_040398645.1 Sandarakinorhabdus sp. | reverse complement strand
CCAGAACCAGATGCCAGAACCAGATGCCAGAACCAGATGCTTGTGGCGACCAGGTGGAAATTTGGCTAAACGCGGGCCAGCGCTGTCATTTTGCCAGCGCTGCCATGATCGAAGGCCACCATGTCTGACCTTATTGCCCTGACGCTTCCCGACGGATCCGTGCGCGAAATGCCGCGCGGGACCACCGGCGGCGATGTGGCGGCAGCCATCGGCCCCGGCCTGGCCAAGGCGGCGCTGGCCGCGAAGGTGAACGGCGAGCTGGTCGATCTGTCGCTGCCGATCATGGCCGATGCGCAATTGGCGCTGGTGACGGCCAAGGACGAAGCCGACGCGCTGGAGCTGGCGCGCCACGATTTCGCGCATGTGCTGGCCGAGGCCGTGCAGGGCCTGTTTCCCGGCACGCAGATCACCTTCGGGCCATCGACGGACGACGGATTCTATTATGATTTCGCGCCGCCAGCCGACCGCGGCCCGTTCACCGAAGAAGATTTGCCCGCCATCGAAGCAGCGATGCGCGCCATCATCGCGGCCAACAAGCCGCTGCGCCGCGAAGTGTGGAGCCGCGCCCAGCTGATCAGCCGCTGGCAGCAACAGGGCGAAGGCTTCAAGGCTGAGTGGGCCGCCGAATTGCCGGGTGATGAGGATCTGACCGTCTATTGGTCGGGTGATGACTGGCTGGACATGTGCCGCGGGCCGCATCTGCCCGCCACCGGCAAGCTCGATGCGCAGGCCTTCAAGCTGACGCGGGTATCGGGCGCCTATTGGCGCGGCGATCAGAACAACGCCATGCTCAGCCGCATCTATGGCACCGGCTGGCTGAACAAGAAGCAGCTTGATGCGCATCTGACGCGCCTGGAAGAAGCCGCCAAGCGCGACCACCGCAAGCTGGGCCGCGAGATGGACTTGTTTCACCTGGAGGAGGTCGCGCACGGCAGCGTGTTCTGGCACCCGCGCGGTTTCGTGATCTACCGCGCGCTGGAGGCCTATATGCGCCGCCGGCTGGACGCCGCCGGCTATCAGGAAGTGAAGACGCCGCAGATCATGGACGCGCGCCAGTGGGAGCAATCGGGCCACTGGGGCAAATATCGCGAGAATATGTTCGTGATCCCCGACGAAGTGCCCAATACCGAGGATGACGGCCCGGTGGTGAGCGACAAGGCGCAGTGGATGGCGCTGAAGCCGATGAACTGCCCGGCGCATGTGCTGATTTTCCGGCAGGGCATCAAGAGCTACCGCGATCTGCCGCTGCGGCTGGCCGAAATGGGTTGCTGCCACCGCAACGAGCCGCACGGCGCGCTGCATGGCCTGATGCGCGTGCGCCAGTTCACGCAGGATGATGCCCATATCTTCTGCCGCGACGACCAGATCGTCGGCGAAATCGCGCGCTTCTGCGATCTGCTTGATGTGGTCTACAAGGATCTGGGCGGGTTCGACTATGCCATCAAGCTGGCGCTGCGCCCGGAAAAACGCTTCGGCAGCGATGCGATGTGGGA
>NZ_JBBATR010000102.1:0-1630 GCF_040398645.1 Sandarakinorhabdus sp. | reverse complement strand
CACCGCCCGGTGATGCTGCACCGCGCCATATTGGGCAGTTATGAACGCTTCATCGGCATCTTGATCGAGCATTTTGCCGGCTGGTTCCCGACCTGGCTGGCGCCGTGCCAGGCGGTGGTGGCGACCATCGTTTCGGATGCGGACGATTATGCCGGGCAGGTGAGCGAGTTGCTGCGCAAGGCCGGCATCCGTGTGGAAACCGATCTGCGCAACGAGAAGATCAACCTGAAGGTGCGCGAGCACAGCCTGCAAAAAGCGCCCTACATGCTGGTTGTTGGCCGCCGCGAAGCCGAAGAAGGCACAGTGGCGCTGCGCAGCCTGAAAGGCGGCGAGCAGAAGGTGATGCCGCTGGCCGAGGCGGTGGCGCTGATTGCGGCGGATGCGTTGCCGCCCGATCTGCGTTGAGCGCTGCAAAGCGGCAAATACACCATTGGCGCGCACAGCGGGGGCGCGTTAAGGTGACGATGGGTTTGATTCCAACCGGGAGACACATGATGCTGCGTCCGATGCTTGCTGCCATATTGGCGACCGCCGTCATTTTGCCATCCATCGCCCTGGCCGGCCCGATCGAAGATCGCCAGGCGATCATGAAGGGCAATGGCCGCGACACCAAGATGGGCGGCGACATGCTGAAGGGCGCGGTGCCGTTCGATGCCGCCACGGCAAACAAGATCCTCGCCAACTATGCGGCCGCCGCCAAGGCGTTTCCGACGCATTTCCCGGCCAGCAGCAAGACTGGCGGCGAAACCGAAGCCTCCCCGGCAATCTGGACGATGGCAGCCGATTGGAAGATCGCCACTGACAAATTCCAGAAGGACACCGCTGCTGCGGCCGCGATGACGGTCACCGATGCGGCCAGCTTCGGCAAGGCGTTCGGTATGGTCACCGCAAATTGCAAGAGCTGCCACGAAGGCTTTAGAATCAAAAAGAGCTGAGCCGGCGTGAAGCGTCTGCTTGCCGGCCTGGCCGGGCTGATCTTGCTGAGCGTCGTGGTGAGTTTGTTCATCACGGCGCCGCAGCGTCTGTCTGATGCGCAAGCGGCACAAGGCCCCGGCGATGCCGCGCGCGGGGCACGGATTTTCTGGGCTGGCGGCTGCGCATCCTGCCATGCGGCCAAGGGCGCCAAGGACGACGCCAAGCTGCGGCTGGGCGGGGGCGCCGTGCTGGCCACGCAATTTGGTGATTTCCAGCCGCCGAACATCTCGCCCGGCGCGGACGGCATCGGCGGCTGGACGCTGGCGGAGTTTGACAACGCCATGCGCCGCGGCGTGTCGCCCGATGGCCGGCATTATTATCCGGCCTTTCCCTACACCAGTTATGCCAGGATGCGGGCCGGCGATGTGGCTGATCTGTTTGCCTATTTGAACACGCTGCCCGCGGTGGCCGGCACCCCGCCGGAAGGCAAGATCGCGTTTCCGTTCAACATCCGCCGCGGCATCGGCCTGTGGAAGCGCCTGTATCTGGATGCGGCGCCGGTGGCGGCCTTGCCGGCCGGAGCATCACCCGAAGTGATGGCCGGCCAATATCTGGTGGAAGGGCCGGGGCATTGCGGGGAATGCCACAGCCCGCGCGATGGCTTTGGCGGGACCGACAAGACCGCCTGGCTGGGCGGCGCGCCCGATCCGGAAGG
>NZ_JBBATR010000101.1:0-3499 GCF_040398645.1 Sandarakinorhabdus sp. | reverse complement strand
AGCGCCATCACGCCCGCCACGCGGGAGGTGGGCACGGTGTCGGCGGCCAGGCCGAAGATGTTGGTGGAGAAGCCCTGGTGGGCGAACAGGGCCAGCCCGATGATCAGCGCCGCCACGATTGCGCCGGGGGCCTGCATGGCCAGCGGGATTGGCAGGATGAGCACGGCGTAGAAGAGCATGCTCGATTTGCGGGCGCGGTTTACGGTCATGCCGCGCCGCAGCAGCGCCGGGAACAGGAAGCCGGAGCTTAAGGCGCCCAGCCCGGCCAGGGTGAAGATGATCGCGGTGGGCACGCCGATTTGGCCTTGGGACAGGCCGAAGGTCTTGGCGAGGAAATCGGGCGACCAGAACAGCACGAACCACCACACGCAATCGGTGAAGGCCTTGGCGCCAACGATGGTCCAGGTGCGGTGGTCTTTCAGCAGCTCGCTCCAATTGCCGTCCAATGCGGCCTTCTTGGCCACCGCCACTGGCACCAGCCGGCGCGTGCCGACAATCCAGAATGCCAGCCAGACAAAGCCCAATGCGCCGGTAACAACGAACGCCGATTTCCAGCCAAAGGCCAGCGCCAGCGGCGGAATCAGCAGCGGGGTGAGGATGGCGCCGATGTTGGGCGCGGTGTTGACCAGCCCCAGCCCCAGGCTGCGCTGCGTGAGCGGCAGGTAGGTGGCGGCGGCCTTTACCGCGGCGGGCGTGTTGACGCTTTCGGCCACCGCCAGCACGCTGCGCGCCACCACGAATTGCCCGACATTGGCGGCGGCGGCGTGGGCCATGCCGGCGGCGCTCCAGACGGCAACGGCGACGCCGTACGCCAGCCGCACGCCGAACTTGTCCACGAACCAGCCCACCGCCAGCAGCGCAAACGCCGCCGACAATTGAAACACGCTGCCAAGATGGGCAAATTCCTGATCGGTCCAGCCGAATTCCACCTCAAGCGTCGGCTTGAGCAGCGCCAGCACCTGCCGATCGACATAGTTCAGCGCAGTGCCGACAAACAGCAGCGTGATCAGCATGCGGCGGGCGCCGGCATCGGTGGCTCGCTCGGTCTGCATGTCCCCCCCTTTTATTTTCTAAAAATCCAGCTTGTCGTAATGCAGCGGCGGCGGCAGGCCCTCCAGCCGCTCGGCCAGCAAGGGCCGAAACGTGGGCCGCGATTTGATCGCCGAATACCAGGTGCGCGCCGGATCATGGCCATCCCATTCCAGCCCGCCCAGATAATCGGCGACCGACAGATGCGCGGCAGCGGCAATATCGGCCAGACCAAACTGCCCGCCGCCCAACCAGGCGCGCTGTTCCAGCAGGAAATCGATATATTCCAGATGCATATCGGCGTTGCGGCTGGCCTGGCGGATGATGCTGCCATCCGGTGCACCCTTGATCACCGCCCGCTTGTACATGCGCTCGCCCAGCAGCGGCGCGCCGACTTCGGCGTAGAATTTCTGATCGAACCACGCCAGCAAGCGGCGCGTTTCGGCGCGGGCTTCGGGTGTGCTGCCCAGCAGCGGCGTGCGGTCCAGCGTTTCTTCGAAATGTTCGACGATGGCAGCGGAATCGACCAGCACCAGCCCGCCCTGCAGCAGCACCGGGGTTTGCCCGGCCGGATTGAGCGCGGTGAACGCCGCGCGCTTTTCCCACGGCAATTCCTGCACCAGATCGTGGGTGACGCCCTTTACCGCCAGCGCAAAGCGCACTTTGCGGCTGAACGGGCACAAGATGAAATGATGAAGCCGCCACATGCTGCACCCTGTCATAGCCATGTTTGCCCGCTTGAAAAGGTCGCAGGCAGTGGCGCTCGGTTATTGCAAACCATTGGCCAACAATGATGCAGCGGTGCGGCGCTGCGCGGCGCTTGGAAGCCGCTGCAACGCTTGGCGTGAGCGGCGGCGGCGCTCGACCTCAGGCCGCGTCGAAGCCCATTTCGATCCGATCAGCTTCGAGAAGCTCTATGTCGAACAGCGCGGCAAAATATTGTTCAAGAAGGGCTGATCACGGCTTGGCGGCTTTCAGGGCCGCCAGTTCGTTTTCCAGCTCGTTGATGCGCAGCGCCTGCCGCACGACGATATCCTGCAACGCCGCTGTTTGCGCCATCTCCGGTGCAGCGGGGGCGGCAGGGGATTCTGGCGGTGCCGGTTTGGCCGTCGGCGTCACGATTTCGGCGTCCACCATGCCGTCACGGTCACGGAAAATGCCGGCCTCGCGCGCCTTGCGGATCAGCGGCGCGGCCGACACGGCAAGCTGCATCAGGCTTTCGATCAGCGGGTCATTGCTCTTGGCCATCGTTCATCCTTCAAAACCGGCGCTTCAACTGTCTTAGCTGAATATAGCAGCGAAGGCGCCGGTTTCAAGGCCTGCTTATTCGGCCGCGATGCTGCCCGGATTGTCGTCCAGCGGCTGCGCCAGCCGGCTGAGCATTTCCTTCGGGCAGACCTGCCAGATGCGGGTGCGGGTGCGGTCCCATTCCGCCAGCAGGCCGGTCGCCCATTTCGATCCGGTTTCGCTGGCATGTTCGGCGATGAGATCGTGGACAACCCCTTCCCAGTGCGCCGATGCCAGCCGCTGCACCACCACCGTCTCGTGGTTGACCAGCCGTTCAAAGCCGCCATCCTGATCATAAACAAAGGCCATGCCGCCCGACATGCCAGCCCCGAAATTGGCGCCAGTCTTGCCGAGGATCACGGCCGTGCCGCCGGTCATATATTCACAGCCGTTGGCGCCGCAGCCTTCGACAACGGTGGTGGCACCGCTGTTGCGCACCGCAAAGCGTTCGCCGGCGCGCCCGGCAGCAAACAGCCGGCCAGCGGTGGCGCCATAAAGCACGGTGTTGCCGATGATGGCATTGTCCTGGCTGACCAGCAGCGACGACGGGAACGGCCGCACCACGATGGTGGCGCCCGACAGGCCCTTGCCGACATAGTCATTGGCCTCGCCAAACACCTCCAGCTTGACGCCCTGCACCGCAAACGCACCGAGCGATTGCCCGGCCGAACCGCGCAGGCGGACATGAACATGCCCCGGCTGCAGGCCCTTCATGCCAAAGCGCCGGGTGATTTCGCCCGAAAGCCGCGTGCCCACCGCCCGGTGCGTGTTGCGCACCGTGTAGGCCAGCTGCATTTTCTCGCCGCGTTCGAACAGATGCGCAGCGTCGCGCAGCATGTCGGCATCCAGGCTGTCCGGCACCTCGTTGCGGCCATTGCCCAGGCCCCAGCGCCGCTGATGGTCCGGCGCATCGACCTTGGCGAGGATCGGATTGAGATCCAGATCATCAAGATGCTCAGCGCCGCGATTGACCTGACGCAGCAATTCGGTGCGCCCGATCACCTCATCCAGGCTGCGGCAGCCAAGCCGCGCCAGGATCTCGCGCACCTCTTCGGCGATGAAGCTCATCAGGTTGATGACCTTTTCCGGCGTGCCAACGAATTTCTGGCGCAGCGCATCGTCCTGGGTGCACACGCCCACCGGGCAGGTGTTGCTGTGGCACTGGCGCACCATGATGCAGCCC
>NZ_JBBATR010000100.1:0-3876 GCF_040398645.1 Sandarakinorhabdus sp. | reverse complement strand
CCAGATCATTCTTTTTCCGGTGTGCTCATTACCGCACTGCGCCTTGAGCCATCTCCCATGTTTCCCCATGACCGGGGATCAGCGTCGGCAACATCGATACCGCCAGGCCGGCGTCAAGCCAGCGGGCGGCAGCGACGGGGCCACCATGCGTCACCACGGCGATCCGGCCGGCGGGCAAGCGGGACAGCGCCAGCGCAATGCGTTCGAGCATTTCGGTGGTAGTTTCACCGCCGCCGGGGCGAAAGCTGTCCGGGGCATCGATCATGCCATCCATGGCGCTGCCGGTGGCGCGGTAGATGGCGTTCCAGGTTCTACCTTCCCATTCGCCGAAGTCGCGTTCCCGCCATTGCGCATCGGGCAGGCAGTCGACACCTGCCAGCGTCGCCACCCGCCTTGCCAGGTCGCGTGTGCGGCGCCGGTCGGAATGGATGACGATATCGGGTCGCCACGCCGCCAATTGCGGAGCGATGGCAATTGCATGGGCGCTGCCTGCCTGGCTCAACCCGGCGTCGCTGGTGCCGTAGCAGCGACCGCGCCATCGCCGTGCCACCTCGGTATGCCGTACCAGCAACAGGTGCCGCATCACGGTGCGGCCGTTGCCGCCAGCAACACCAGCAACTGGCCGGCATAGGCCCCGAAGCCCAGGCAATCCCCGGTGCTGCCGCCGATCCGGCGGATCAAGAGCGTGCGGAACCACAAGACGAAACCCACCCCCGCCGCCACGCCGGCAAGCGCAGCCGCTGGCGCGATAATCGCGAATGGCGCAACAACGGGCAGGGCCGTTGCAAGGGCAAGCGCCAGCACGCCCGGCCCGACGCCCGATGCGATATCCTTGGCCAGCCCGGTGCCGGCCGGTGCCGGCGGCACCACGGCCATCAGCACGGCTGCCAGCAACCGGCCGAAAGCCGCCGATGCGATGATGACGATCGCTGCGTCCAGCGCACCGAACCGGCCGATGACCGCCACCAGCAACGCCGCGCGCAACCCCAGCGCGAGGAAAAGGCCAACGGCACCATAGCTGCCGATGCGGCTGTCCTTCATGATCCGGCGCACGTCGTCGGCGCTATGGCCGCCGCCAAAGGCATCACAAAAGTCGGCAACCGCATCCTCGTGAAAGGCGCCGGTCAGCCGGGCTTCGACCGCCAACGCCAACAGCACTGCGACAGTCGCCGGCCACAGGGTTCCCGCCGCCAGCGCCACAGCCGCCGTGACCCCGCCGACCAGCGCCCCGACCAGCGGAAACCAGCCCACGGCCCGCACCAGGCCGGTGGCGACCTGTGCGCCCGATAGCCGATCGAGCCACGGCACCGGCACCCGTGTCAGGAACTGCACCGCCAGCAGCGGCGGCGCCCACCAGGGACAGCGATCGTCGGTCATGGCGCCGGCGGCAACAGATCGGCCAGCAACGCCACATCGCGCAGGATCGCCGCCGCGCTGTCGAGCAACGGCAACGCCACCAGCGCGCCGCTGCCTTCGCCGAGCCGCATCTGCCAATCGAGCAGCGGCACCAGCCCCAGCTTTGCCAGCGCGGCGCCATGCCCGGGTTCGGCGGATCGATGCGCCGCGATTATCTGGCGGGCAGTGCCCGGCGCCAGCTTTTCGGCGACAAGCGCCGCCGCCGTTGCGACATAGCCATCCAGCAGCAGCGTTGCACCGGCCGCGGCTCCGGCTGCAAAAAACCCCGCCATGGCAATGATCTCGAAACCCGCCACCGCTGCGATCGCGGCGCGGGGATCAGCCGCCAGCAGCGGCAGTGCCCGCGCGGCGGCCTCTGCCACGATGCGCGTCTTGACGGCCAGCACCGCATCATCGGCGCCGGCACCGCGCCCGACGGTAATATCGGCTGTGGCCCCCGCCAGCAGCATGGTCAGGCAGGCGGCCGACGTGGTGTTGCCGATCCCCATTTCCCCGGTCATGAGAATGGCATTGCCCGCCGCAACGGCGCGCACCGCCTCGTCGGCGCCGATGGCCCAGGCAGCATCGAATTGTGCACACGTCATCGCCGGCCCCAGCGCCAGATCGGCGCTGCCGGCGGCAACCGGCGCAGCGCGGTAATGCGCCGGCCATGGCGGCGGCGGCGGCGAAACGGCGCCAACATCGACCAGCCGCAACGTGCAATCCTGCGCTGCTGCCAGCGCCGTGCTGCTGGCCCTGCCCGCAAGGATTGTCGCCATCATCAAGCCGGTGACCGCCGCGGGCCAGGCCGAAACGCCTTGGGCGACAACCCCATGATCGGCAGCGAACAAAGTGATGCTGCGCGGCCGTGTTGCCGGATCGAGGCGTTGCTGGACCACCGCCAACTGCACGGCCAGCGCCTCCAGCGCGCCCAGGCTGCCGATCGGCTTTGCCAGCGCGTCGAGATGCGCCTGCGCCATGGCCTTGCTGATCATGCGCCTGTCCTTGCGATGCCAAGAAGCTGTTCGGTGTCGATGCAATCGGCCAACGCAGCGGCAAGGTCATCCAGCGCTGCATCGACGCGCCGGGCCTGATCAACACCGTCCGACCCCGCCCCCAGCCGCGCCAGCCATGCCGCGCGCTGTGCCGGGTCGTTGAACAGGCCGTGGATGTAGCAGCCAGCGATCCGGCCGGAGCCATTGACGGCGCCATCGACCGCGCCATCAGCCAGCCGCAACAGCGGCGCCGTGCCCGGGGCGACGACGCTGCGGCCGGAATGGATTTCATAGCCGCTGAACCCGGCGCCGTCGGCGATGCTCGTGCCGGTCACGGCGGTCAGACGCTTGTCGGCGCTTAATCGGGTTTCAACCGGCAGGTGTCCCAGCCCGGTGACGCTCTGCGCCGGCCCTTCGATGCCTTCGGGGTCGGCAATCACCGTGCCCAACATCTGGTAGCCACCGCAGATGCCCAGCAACCAGCCGCCACGCCGGACATGGGCGGCGATATCGATATCCCACCCTTGGGCGCGCAGGAACGCCAGGTCGGCAATCGTCGCCTTGGTGCCGGGAATGATGACCATGGCGGCTTCTGCCGGGATGGGTTGGCCAGGCGGCACGAACAGCAACCGCACACCGGGTTCGTGGATGAACGGATCGAAATCATCGAAATTGGCGATGCGTGACAGCATCGGCACGGCGATGGTGATGCTGCCGACGGCAGGGCGCGCGGTTTCCAGCACCACGCCATCTTCGGCCGGCAGGGCACGCGCCGCCGCGATCCACGGCACGACGCCCAGCCCCGGCCAGCCGGTACGGCGGGCGATATCGGCATAGCCATCATCGAACAGCCGAACATCACCGCGAAACTTGTTGATCAGGAAGCCCTTGATCATCGCCGCATCCGCTGCCTCGATCACTGCCTTTGTCCCGACGATCGACGCGATCACGCCGCCGCGATCAATATCCCCGACCAGCACCACCGGCACCTGCGCCGCACGGGCAAAGCCCATGTTGGCGATGTCGCCGTGCCGCAGGTTGGTTTCCGCCGGGCTGCCGGCACCTTCGACGATCACGAGGTCGGCAGCGGCTTGCAGCCTGGAATAGCTCTCCAGCACGGCACCGAGCAATTCGCCCTTGCGGCGCTGGTAATCACCGGCGCCGATCGACCCCACCACCCGGCCATGGACCACGAGCTGTGCCCCGGTATCGGATTGCGGCTTGATCAGCACCGGGTTCATATCGGTGATCGGCGGCACCCGGCAGGCCAGCGCCTGCAACGCCTGTGCCCGGCCGATCTCGCCGCCATCCGCGGTTACTGCGGCGTTGTTCGACATGTTCTGCGGCTTGAATGGCCGCACGGCCAGGCCCTGGTTGGTGAATAGCCGGCACAGGCCGGCAACCAGCACCGATTTGCCGACATCGGAGCCGGTGCCCTGCACCATCACCGCAGCCATGCGACCACCCCGACCAGCAACCACAGCAA
>NZ_JBBATR010000099.1:0-3944 GCF_040398645.1 Sandarakinorhabdus sp. | reverse complement strand
AGCAGCCGCGTGAGCCAAGCGCCCAGCGGCCGCGCCGCCAAACCCACCATCGGCGCCAGCACCACCGCGCGCGCCACATTGCGGCCGCCCGCCGCCAGATGGCGCAGCAGCAGATGCCCGCCCATCGAATGGCCGATCACATGCACCGGGCCGTCGCTCGCGGCCCACTCCACCATTTCGCCCAGATCATCCAACCAGACGCCAAAGCCCGGCGATGCGCCATGATGCGGCGTTTTGCCCAACCGGCGCGACAGGCCCTGCCCCCGCCAATCGAACATCGCCACGCCCCAGCCTGCCTCGGTCAGATCGTGCAGGGTTTCGGTGTATTTCTCGGCAAAATCGCCGCGCCCGGTCAGCAGCAGGATGGTGCCCGGCCCACCCGCCCGGCGCGGCCAGCACAGCGTGCGCACCGGCCAGCCATCGCGCAGCGTCACATAGGCGCTGGTGCCGCCCGGCGGCAGCATGCGCCGGCGGACCAACGGATTGCGCCAATCCGGCTTGCTGCGCCCTGCGCTGCTCAACCAGGCCTCTGCCAGCCCGCCCAAGCCAGGATCGGTCGTTGCATCGGCCTGCACCGCCGGATCATCAAAATCCGGTTCAGCCGCGTTTGATTCATCATCAATCATCGCCCGCAAATAGCCCGGCACGCGCCCACTTGCCAGTGACTTGCTGCCGCCATAGGCAGTCGGTGATGCATGCCGCCTTCAAGCTTCTCGCCGGTCTGGCCGCCACCGTGCTGGCAGCGCGCGCCGGCGATTTCGTCTATGGCCAGCGCGTAATGGCGCAGCTGTCGGGCGCAGCCGCCGATGCCATGATCGCAGCGGGCGTTGCCGACGGCAGCGTCAATTTCCGCGCGCCCGGCGGTGTGAGCGGGCGGGCAGCGCGTCTGTCCGGCACCGCCGATGCGCCTGCCCGCGCCGCCGTGATCGCCCGCCTGCGCCAGCACCCCGGCATCGTGGATGCCTGGTGGGTCGAACGACCGGCCGCTGCCCCATGACCTGGCTGCTCGGCGAGATCTGGCTGCTGGTGCTGGCCGGCTTTGCCATCGGACTGGCCACCGGCTGGTGGATCTGGCGGCGTTAACGCTTCTTCAACGCCGCCTGCGCTGCCGCCAACCGCGCGATCGGCACGCGGTAGGGCGAACAACTCACGTAATCCAGGCCCAGGCCCTCGCAGAACAAGATGCTGGCCGGGTCGCCGCCATGTTCGCCGCAAATGCCCAGCTTCAAATCAGGCTTGGTGCGGCGGCCACGCTCGGCAGCGATGGCGACCAGTTCACCCACGCCCTCTTCGTCGATCGAAACAAACGGGTCCTTGGGGTAAATGCCCTTTTCCACATAAGGCCCCAAAAACCGCGCCGCATCATCGCGGCTGATGCCCAGCGTGGTCTGCGTCAAATCATTGGTGCCAAAGCTGAAAAACTCGGCCGAGTGCGCAATTTCCGCCGCCCGCAATGCAGCGCGCGGCAATTCGATCATGGTGCCCACCAGATAGTCCAGCCGCGTGCCAGATGCGGCAAACACCAGCTCCGCCTCGGCATCGATGGCCGCCTTGGTCAGCTCCAGTTCCTTGGGCGCCGCCACCAGCGGCACCATCACCTCGGGCACCACCGCCTCGCCGGTTTCCTGCGCCACCATCACCGCCGCTTCGAAAATGGCGCGGGCCTGCATGGCGTAGATTTCGGGATAGGTGATGCCCAGCCGGCAGCCACGGTGGCCCAGCATCGGATTAAATTCGTGCAGCTCGCCAATGCGCCGGCGCACCAGCGCCTCCGACAGGCCGGTCGCCGCCGCCACATCCACAAACCCGGCATCATCATGCGGCAGAAATTCATGCAGCGGCGGATCGAGCAGCCGGATCGTGCACGGCAGGCCGGCCATCACCCGGAAAATCTCGGCAAAATCGGCGCGCTGTTCGGGCAGCAGCTCGGCCAACGCTTCTTCGCGCCCGGCGGTGTCTTCGGCCAGGATCATGCGGCGCACCGCGGTGATGCGGCTGGGTTCGAAAAACATATGTTCGGTGCGGCACAGGCCGATGCCTTCGGCGCCAAATTGCCGGGCCACCCGGCAATCGGCCGGCGTTTCGGCGTTGGTGCGCACCTTCATGCGGCGGTGTTTGTCGGCCCACAGCATCAAGATACCGAAATCGCCTGACAAATCCGGCTCTACGGTGGCCACGTCGCCGATCATCACTTCGCCTGTGGCGCCATCGATGGTGATCCGCTCGCCCTCGGCGATGCGGCGGCCGCCCGCAAGAAACGTGCGGCCGACCAGATCGATGCTGATGCTGCCCGCGCCCGACACGCAGGGCCGGCCCATGCCGCGCGCCACCACGGCGGCGTGGCTGGTCATGCCGCCGCGCGCTGTCAGGATGCCGCGCGCCGCGTGCATTCCGTGAATATCTTCGGGGCTGGTTTCGGTGCGCACCAGGATCACGGCATCACCCAGCTTGGCCTTCATCTCGGCGGTGTCGCTGTCAAACACCACGGTGCCGCTGGCCGCGCCGGGGCTGGCCGGCAGGCCGCGCGCAATCACATCGCGCGGCGCCTTGGGATCCAATGTCGGGTGCAGCAACTGGTCAAGCGCGCTGGCCTCCACGCGCAGCACGGCTTCGGCTTCGGTGATCAGGCCTTCGCCCACCATGTCCACGGCGATTTTCAGGGCTGCACGCGCCGTGCGCTTGCCGGCGCGGGTTTGCAGCATCCACAGGCGATTGTCCTCAACCGTGAATTCAATGTCCTGCATGTCGCGGTAATGGCCTTCGAGGAGGTCGAACACCTTGCCAAGCTCGGTGAACACCACCGGCATCGCCTCTTCCATCGAAGCGGCCTTGGCGCCGGCCTTCTCGCGCGCCGCCATCGTCAGATATTGCGGCGTGCGGATGCCGGCCACCACGTCTTCGCCCTGCGCGTTGATCAGATATTCGCCGTACCAGGCGCGTTCGCCGGTGGACGGATCGCGCGTGAAGGCCACGCCGGTGGCCGAGGTGTCGCCCAGATTGCCGAACACCATCGCCTGCACATTCACGGCAGTGCCCCAGCTTTCGGGGATATCATTCAGCCGGCGATAGGTGCGCGCCCGGTCGCTGCGCCACGAACCAAACACCGCGCCGATCGCGCCCCACAATTGCTCGTGCGGGTCCTGCGGAAACGGCTTGCCCCATGCCTGCTCCACAATGGCCTTGTAACGGGCCACCAGCGCCTGCAAATCGCCCGCATCGAGCCCAGTGTCCTGGCTGACACCCTTGTCTTCCTTGGCGATTTCCAGCGCGTCTTCGAACAGATAATGATCCAGCTCCAGCACGACATCGCCGTACATCTGGATGAAACGGCGATAGCTGTCCCAAGCAAAACGGGGATTGCCCGATGCCGCAGCCAGCCCGGCCACCGTGCTGTCATTCAGGCCCAGATTGAGCACCGTGTCCATCATGCCCGGCATCGACACGCGCGCGCCGGAGCGAACGGACACCAGCAGCGGATTGGCCGGATCGCCGAAATTCTTGCCTGTGGTGGCCTCGATGAACGTCAGTGCCGCCAGCACCTGTTCCTGCACATCATCCGGCAAGCGCCCGCCGGCATCATAATAGGCCGCACACACATGGGTGGCGATGGTCAGCCCGGGAGGAACGGGAAGCCCGATGCCCGCCATTTCGGCCAGGTTGGCACCCTTGCCGCCCAGCAATTCCTTCTGGCGGGCATCACCTTCGGCCAAGCCGCCACCGAATTTATACACTGATTTGGTCATGCTGCCCTTAATCCCTCATCCGCGAAGGGCCACCCCTGCCCGCAACGTCAATTGCCATCAACCTTCAATCTTCGAAAAATCCGCCACGCCATGCACAGCATCGCGGAAGCGCGCCAACAACGCCAATCGCCGCGCGCGCACGTGGGGATCGGGATCATTGACCATCACTTCGGTGAAAAACGCATCAACCGGCCCGCGCAA
>NZ_JBBATR010000098.1:3120-4467 GCF_040398645.1 Sandarakinorhabdus sp. | reverse complement strand
CCCAAAGCCCTCATCAGTGCAGAGGGCGGAGGTTCGACGGGTCCGAACCTCCAAAACCGCTGGTCGGGGCGAGAGGAATCGAACCTCCGGCCTCTGCCTCCCGAAGACAGCGCTCTACCAGGCTGAGCTACGCCCCGACTTCTGCGGAACCGGGCGTATACCGATGCCGTGTCCGGCACGCAACCGCAGATCAGGGGGTGACCGCGCTTTTTAAAGCAGAATACGCCCGATCTAAATTGCGCCGAGCCGCTACTGCCCGGCGGGAAGGGCAGCGCCCGGCACCTTGCCGCGCGCCAACAGGCCATCCACCACCCGCACGGCGGCGGCAAAGCGCGCGCTTTCGGTGTCGCGATATTGCGCCACAAAGCGTTGCTCGCTCAGGCCTTCGGCCAGCTTCAGCACCGATGGCGGCAGCAGCCCTGCATTGTCCCGCCCGCGCAGATCCGCGCGCAGCGCAAGGGCCAGGGCCGGATCAACCGCTGCCGTGCCCACCCGCAGGCCGGCCCGGTCTGCCGCCAGATCGGCAAAGGAAAAACCGGAGCCGCCGGCCATGCTGTCGGCCAATTCCTTCCATTCGCCCATCAATCGCCCGGTGCGCACCCCGCCGGCCGCCGCCAATGCCGCCGAAACAGACCAATGCTTGGCCAGATCAATGCGCCCGGCCAGCAGCACTTGCACACGCGGCTTCGGGCATCCCGCCAGCGGCGAAAGCGCCTTGTCGGTCAGGCTCAGCGCCGATTTGCCGGCCACCACCAGCGCCAATGCCACCAGACCATTGGCGTGATCGGTCGCGGCCTGCTGGGCGCTGTCCGCCTGCGTCGCGGCAATCATGCGGTGCACCTGCACGGCCAGATCATTGGATGGCTTGGCGCGCTGCTGACTGGCCAGCGCACAGTAAATCAACGTGACGCGGGCCTGATCGATCTGCCGGCCGCCCAGGCCGATCAAGGCGCTGACCAGGCCGGTCTGGCCAATGCCCTTCCCCGGCTGCACGCGCAAAATGCCATTATCCGTTGCGAAACTGCGCACCATGGCATCGAGCGGTTGTAGCGGCAGCCCGCGCCACACCAGCACCTGCCGGGCCGCAAGCACCAGTGCGCGTGCCGGCCAGCCGCTGATCCGCAAATCGCCCGCCCGCAATTCCAGCGGCGGAAATACACCCTTGCTGACCAGCACCCGCGCCGACAAATTCAGCCACAGGCCCGCCGGCAAATCGACGCTGAGAGCAGCCGTGACGCCGCCTGTATCAAGACTGGCGGCAGCGCGGCGCTGGCCAAGACCGCGCCCAGCCAGGGCCGCAACGCTGCTGAGCTGGCCGGCATCCATCGTGATGATCTGCGAACCATC
>NZ_JBBATR010000098.1:0-3020 GCF_040398645.1 Sandarakinorhabdus sp. | reverse complement strand
GAAAACCCATCGGGCCGGTTGGTGCCGATCGTGCCCGATGGCCCGCGCCGCGCCCAGCCGCTGGCATAAAGCCCAGGCGCAATCTTGCCCGCGTCGCTGGTGGGAAAACGCCCCAACGCCTCGGACCAGTCCACGCCGGGGATCGGCTGCGTGCGGTAGCCGATGCAGGCAATCACCAGCCCGCACGGGATCGCATGAAGTTCGCCAGTGCCCACTGCACGGCCATCCTCCAGCCGGGTGGTTTCCACGATCAGCCGCTGCGCGCGGTGCTGGCCTTCCACTGCGACCGGACGGCGATAAAATTCGAAATTGATGCTCACCGGCTTGTCGCCGCGCGGCTGCTCGGCAAAGTTTCGCAAATGCGTCACCATCTTGCGGTGCCCCGGCTCAAGGGCGGCATCGTCGGCAATCGGCGGCAGATCGGCGGGCCGCAGCACCGGCTGCGCGCGCACCAGATGGCCAAGCTCCCCGGCTTCCTTGGTGGTAAAGCTGGCCTGATGCGGCCCGCGCCGGCCGACAATATGCACATCGCGCACGGCGCTACCGCTCAGCACGCGCAGCGCATGGTCGGCGATATCGGTGCTCGCCAGCTCCTCGGTGGTCTTGGCCAGGATGCGCGCACAATCAATCGCCACATTGCCGTTGCCGATGATCGCCGCGCCATGGTGCGACAGGTCCACCGCCAGCCCGGCATGATCGGGATGGCCATTGTACCAGCCCACAAACGCCGCTGATCCCACCACACCGGGCAGATCATCACCTGGAATGCCGATCGGCTTGTCCAGCGGCGCCCCCACCGACAGCACCACGGCGTCATAAATCGCCAGCAATTCATCCACCGACACATCGCGGCCAACCATGACATTGCCGACCAGCCGCGTGCCCGCCGCCAGATTGGTCGCCTCATAGCGCCGCGTCACCGCCTTGATCGATTGGTGATCGGGCGCCACGCCGGCACGGATCAGGCCATAGGGCGTCGGCAGGCGATCGATGATGTCGATCCGCACATCTGCGCCCCATTTTTTCTGGGCGGCTTCGGCTGTGTAGTAACCGGCCGGGCCGGCGCCGACGATAGCGATGGACAGGGTCAAGTTTGCAGCTCCCACGCGAAATGCACCCGCCGGCTTTGGCCAGCACGCCCGCCCCGGTCAAGTCCATCAACCAAGTGCATCAACAACACCGCCTGCGACGCAGCGCAATTTGCGCCTGCGCCCGGCCCCTGCTACCGCCATCAGCATGAGCGCAGACCAAAGCCGTATCCGCAATTTTTCGATCATTGCCCACATCGATCATGGCAAATCGACTCTGGCTGACCGGTTGATTCAGGCGACCGGCGGGCTGCAACTGCGCGAAATGTCCGAGCAGGTGCTCGACAATATGGACATCGAAAAGGAACGCGGCATCACCATCAAGGCGCAAACCGTGCGCCTGGATTACCGCGCCAAGGACGGCAAGGATTATATCCTCAACCTGATGGACACGCCCGGCCACGTCGATTTCGCCTATGAAGTGTCACGCTCCCTGGCCGCCTGCGAAGGCGCACTGCTGGTGGTGGACGCGGCCCAAGGCGTGGAGGCGCAAACGCTGGCCAACGTCTATCAAAGCATCGAACATGATCATGAAATCGTGCCGGTGATCAACAAGATCGATCTGCCCTCCGCCGATCCCGAAAAGGTCAAGAAGGAGATCGAGGATATCATCGGCCTCGATGCCAGCGGCGCCGTGCTGGCCAGCGCCAAATCCGGCATCGGCATCACCGAAGTCCTCGAAGCCATCGTCACCCGCATCCCGCCGCCCAAGGGCGATTCCGAACGGCCGCTGAAGGCCATGCTGGTCGATAGCTGGTATGATCCCTATCTCGGCGTCGTCGTGCTGGTGCGCATCATCGATGGCGTCATCAAGAAAGGCCAGATGATCAAGTTCATGGCCGCCGACAGTGTGCACCTCGTCGACCGTGTCGGCGCGTTCCGGCCCAAGATCGAGCAGCTTGGTGAGCTTGGCCCCGGCGAAATCGGCTTCATCACCGCGCAGATCAAAGAGGTCGCGCAGGCCCGCGTCGGGGACACCATCACCGATGCCAAGCGCCCGGCCAACGACGCCCTGCCCGGCTTCAAGGAAGTGCAGCCGGTCGTCTTCTGCGGCCTGTTCCCCACCGATGCCGCCGATTTCGAAAAGCTGCGCGAATCCATCTCGCGCCTGCGCCTCAACGACGCCAGCTTCAGCTTCGAAATGGAAACCAGCGCTGCACTGGGCTTCGGCTTCCGCTGCGGTTTCCTCGGCCTGCTCCACCTCGAAATCATCCAGGAACGCCTGACCCGCGAATATGATCTCGATCTGATCACCACCGCGCCGTCCGTGGTCTATCACCTCGTGCAGCGCGACGGCACCCAGCTGCAACTGCACAACCCCGCCGACATGCCCGATCCCTCCACGATCCTGCAAATCGACGAGCCGTGGATCGAAGCCACCATCTACGTCCCCGACGAACATCTCGGCAGCATCCTCAAACTCTGCCAGGATCGCCGCGGCATCCAGAAAAACCTGACGTATGTCGGCGGCCGCGCCCAGGTCGTCTACGAACTGCCGCTCAACGAAGTCGTCTTCGATTTCTACGACCGCCTCAAATCCATCAGCCGCGGCTACGCCAGCTTCGATTACCACCAGATCGGCCACCGCGAAGGCGATCTGGTGAAAATGAGCATCATGGTCAACAACGAACCCGTCGACGCGCTCAGCATGATCGTCCACCGCGCCGCCGCCGACACCCGCGGCCGCCACATGTGCGAACGCATGAAAGACCTCATCCCCCGCCACCTCTTCAAAATCCCGATCCAGGCCGCCATCGGCGGCAAAGTCATCGCCCGCGAAACCATCGCCGCCCTGCGCAAGGACGTGACGGCAAAATGCTACGGCGGCGACGCGTCCCGCAAACGCAAGCTGCTGGACAAGCAGAAAGAAGGCAAAAAGCGGATGCGCCAGTACGGGAATGTCGACATCCCGCAGGAAGCCTTCATCGCCGC
>NZ_JBBATR010000097.1:0-4937 GCF_040398645.1 Sandarakinorhabdus sp. | reverse complement strand
GGCACGCTGTCGTCCTTCATATGGGTGATTTCGTGAATGAAACTGCCCAGCCGGTACAATGCCAGCACAGCCACCACCGCCAGCGCCGCTATAGCCGCCACGGGCAGGCCAGGCAGCAAGATCAACGCCGCCAGCGCGCCCCAGCCCAGTGCAGCCGAAGCCAGCGTATCCGCCCAATAGATGGCAGGCTTGTACGCCCCGAGTTCGCGGCCGATCCCGGCAGCGAGCGTGATCATCGCCATATCCTCACCGGTCTGCGCGCCGCCGCGCGTACCCAGCGCCCTTGCCGGGTTGGAATGTGAAACAGCAGCAATCATGTTCATGGAGTCCGCTATGGCAGAGGATTGCGACCGGTTAAGGGCAGAAACCCGGCAGCGCCATTCCGGAAAATGCCGCATTTGGCTGGCCCGCGTGTCGCGGTTTGGGTAGCTTTGGCCCGAAATCGGGGGATGGGCATGAAAAGCACAGTTTTGATCGTTGCCAGCGTGTGGGCGCTGCTGGCGAGTGGCGCGCTGGCAAAAGCCCCCGCTCTGCCGCCCGCGCTCGAACAGGCGGTGTCGCAAAGCCACGAGGCGTTGCGCAAGATTCTCAATGGCGATCCGTCAGGCTATGCCGCGCTGTTTGCCGAGTCCGACGACATCACGCTGGGCAATCCGTTCGGGCCTTTCGGCAAGGGGCCAAACGAAGTGCGCAGCCGCCTGGCAAATGCCGCCACCAAATATCGCGATGGCACGGTGCGAGGTGTGGACCGCATCGCCGTTTATGGCAGCGGCGACATGTTTGTGCTGGTCGAGATCGAACATGGCCGCGCCAGATTGGGCAGCAGCCCCGATTTTGCCGATTTTTCGGCGCGGGTGACCAGCGTTTATGGGCGAACGGGCCGGCAATGGCGGCTTGTTCACCGCCATGCGGATCCGATCACGACGCCGCGCGGCGCGGAATCCATGCTGCCCGCCCCGCGTCCGTGAAGGCGGCGCGCCTCAGATCGTGCGCGACACCACCAGCTTCATGATTTCGCTCGTCCCGCCGTAAATCCGTTGCACGCGCGCATCGCGCCACAGGCGGGCGATGGGATATTCGTTCATGTACCCAGCGCCGCCGTGCAGTTGCAGCGCTTCATCGCACACGCGGCCTTGCAGTTCGGTGTGCCACAATTTGGCAGCGCTGGCTTCGGCGTCGGTCAGCCGGCCTTCGATCAGCTTCTGCAGGCCCCAATCGATATGCGCCCAGCCCACCTGCAATTCGGTTTTCAGGCCGGCAAGCACGAACTGGGTGTTCTGAAACTCCCACACGGTCTTGCCGAAGGCCTTGCGTTCCTTGACGAATTTCACCGCTTCATCAAAGGCGCGCTGGGCGCCGGCCTGCGCGGAAATGGCGATGGACAGCCGCTCCTGCGGCAGCTGGCTCATCAGGTAGATGAAGCCCTTGTTTTCCTCGCCCAGGCAGTTGGTCATCGGCACGCGCACATCGTTGAAGAAGAGTTCCGAGGTGTCGGCGCTGTTCTGGCCGATCTTGTCGAGGTTGCGGCCGCGGGCAAAGCCTTCGCTTGTCGCATCCACGAGGATCAGCGAGGTGCCCTTGGCGCCCTTTTCCGGATCGGTCTTGGCAACCACGATGATCAGATCGGCGTGCTGGCCGTTGGTGATATAGGTCTTGCTGCCGTTGATCACATAGTGATTGCCGTCCTTGCGGGCGGTGGTCTTGATGCCCTGCAAATCGCTGCCGGCGCCGGGCTCGGTCATGGCGATGGCGGTGATCACTTCGCCGCTGATCATCTTGGGCAGATATTTTGCCTTCTGCTCCGGGCTGCCATAGGCGATCAGATAATCGGCGATGATATCGGATTGCAGGGTGATGCCCGCCGATGATCCGGCATAGGCCAGCTCCTCATCGATGATGGCGTTGTACCGAAAATCGAGCCCCAAGCCGCCATATTCCTCCGGCACACCGGGGCACAGCATGCCGGCATCGCCGCACGCACGCCAGAAATCGCGGCTGACCAGGCCCTCTTCCTCGAAGCGGTCGAGATTGGGGATCAATTCCTTGTCAAACACCTTGCGCACAGTGTCGCGGAAGGCGGTTTCATCGGGGCCGTAAACGCGGCGGTCGGCAGCTTCGAGCATGATCAGTCTCCGGAAAATTGCAGCATATGTTATGTGACCACTGCGGCGTGCCCGTCACCTCTCTTGCAAGAGAGGGGGAAGGGGTGCGACAACGCTTCCCATGATCCACAAGCTCGTTATCGCCGGCCTGCTGGCCGCCACCTCACTTCCCGCCGCCGCGCTGGAAGACCCCTATATGCGCCGCGCCGAAGCGGTGCTGAAACGCCAGCCGATCATCGATGGCCACAATGATTGGCCGGGCGCACTGCGCGGCAGCTTTGGCGAAAGCTGGTGGCAGCAGGACCTGAAAGCCGACAGCCGCAGCTTCAAGCGCCCGTTGATGACCGATATCACCCGCCTTCATCAGGGCCGCGTGGGCGGGCAATTCTGGAGCGTCTATGTGCCGGCCACCGTCATCGGCCCGCAGGCGGTGAAGGCCACCATCGAGCAGATCGATATCGTGCGCGGCTTCGTGGCGAAATATCCAGCCGATTTCGAACTGGCCGGCACCGCCGCCGATATCCGCCGCATCCAGAAAACCGGCAAGGTCGCCAGCCTGCTCGGCGTGGAAGGCGGCAGCCAGATCGACAACAGCCTGCCCGTGCTGCGCATGTATCACGCGCTGGGCGTGCGCTACATGACGCTCACCCACACCAGGCACAATGATTGGGCCGACAGCGCCAATGAATCGCCGCGCCCGCAGCCGCTTACCGCCTATGGCAAGGCGGTGATCAGGGAAATGAACCGCATCGGCATGCTGGTCGATCTGTCCCACGTGTCGCCCGCGACCATGAAGGCGGTGCTGGCCGTGACCAAGGCGCCGGTGATCTACAGCCACAGCAGCGCGCGCGGCATCGCCGATCATGTCCGCAATGTGCCCGATGATGTGCTGCCGCTGGTCAAGGCCAATGGCGGCGTCGTGATGGTCACTTATGTGCCCGGCTTCATCAACAGCGCCCGCCAGGCCCATGAAGCCGCCCGCGCCGGCGAACGGCAGCGGCTGCTGGCGCTGTACATCGCCGATCTGCCGCGCCAGGGCACGGCAATGGCGGATTGGGACGCCAAAAATCCGCCGCCGGCAGTGGGCATCGGCGATGTGGCGGATCATATCACTCAGGTCGTGAAGCTGGCCGGGATCGACCATGTCGGCATCGGCGGCGATCTGGACGGCATCGAATCAACGCCCACCGGGCTGGAAGGCGTCGAAACCTACCCGGCGCTGATCGCCGAACTGCTGCGCCGCGGCTATTCTGAAAGCCAGTGCGAGAAAATCGCCGGCGGCAATCTGCTGCGCGCCATGGAAGCAGCTGAGAAGGTCGCGACGGGCATGTCCGGCGAACTGCCGCCGGATGTGAAGCCGTGAGTTTTCAAGATAAGAAATAGCCTCCGCCCCGGATCAAGTCCGGGGTGACGTGGGCAGGGGTGACCCCTGCACCCATTCGATTATTCGGTGCCCACCCCAGAGGTTGAGCGCGCGTCAAAAAAGTGGGTGCAGGGGTCACCCCTGCCCGCCGGAGGCGTTCTAAACTTTACAACCGCTCCACCGCAATCGCCGTCGCCTCACCGCCGCCGATGCACAGCGCCGCCACGCCGCGCTTGCCGCCGGTGCGTTCCAGCGCGGCCAGCAACGTGGCGATGATGCGCGCGCCGGATGCGCCGATGGGGTGGCCCAGCGCGCAGGCGCCGCCGTGGATGTTCAGTTTTTCGTGCGGGATGTGCAGATCGTGCATGGCGATCATCGCCACCACCGCAAAGGCCTCGTTGATTTCGAACAGATCGACATCGGCGACGCTCCAGCCGGCCTTGGCGAGCACGGCGCGGATGGCGGGCACTGGCGCGGTGGTGAATTTGCCCGGTTCGTGGGCGTGGGCGGCGTGGGCGACGATGCGCGCCTGCACCGCCAGGCCGTGCGCGGCGGCCACGCTGGCCCGGGTGATCACCAGCGCAGCCGCGCCGTCGGAGATGGACGAGGCGTTGGCGGCCGTGATGGTGCCATCCTTGGCAAAGGCCGGCTTCAGGCCGCGGATCTTGTCGGGCCGGGCCTTGCCGGGCTGCTCATCGATGGCCACCACAGTGTCACCGCCGCGCGCGCTGATGCTGACCGGCACGATTTCGGCGACAAAGGCGCCGCTGGCGATGGCGGCCTGCGCCCGGGCCAGGCTGGCCATGGCGAAATCATCCTGCGCTTCGCGGGTGAACTGGTAATCGCGGGCGGAATCTTCGGCAAAACTGCCCATCAACCGGCCGGGATCATAGGCATCCTCCAGCCCATCCAGATACATTGAATCCTTTATGGCATCATGGCCGATGCGCGCGCCGCCGCGATGCTTGGTGAGCAGATAGGGCGCATTGGTCATGCTCTCCATGCCGCCCGCCACGATGATATCGGCGCTGCCGGCCGCAATCGCATCATGCGCCATGATCGCCGCCTGCATGCCGCTGCCGCACATCTTGTTCACCGTGGTCGCCGCCACCCCCAACGGCAAACCAGCGCCCAAAGCCGCCTGCCGCGCCGGCGCCTGGCCCAGCCCGGCGGGCAGCACACAGCCCATGATGATCTGTTCGATTGTTTCCGGATTTGCGCCCGACCGCTCCACCGCCGCCCGCACGGCGGCCGCGCCCAGATCGGTGGCCTTCACGCCGGAAAGCGCCCCCTGAAACCCGCCCATCGGCGTGCGGGCATAAGCGGAAATGATAATGGGATCATTGGGCGGATCGGTGGTCATTGCGGCGACTCCTGCCGTTGGTTTGCATTGCACTTAAGTCGGAGCGCGTGGTGCGGGAAGCAGAAAAGCAGGGCCTCCGGCGGCAAGGGTCGCGGACCCTTGACCCATG
>NZ_JBBATR010000096.1:0-4952 GCF_040398645.1 Sandarakinorhabdus sp. | reverse complement strand
CGGTCCATCGAGGTGAGCAGGATTTCGCCGGCGCCGAGCCTTGCGGCCTCGATGGCATAGGCGACCGCATCGATGCCGGTGGCGGTTCGGCCGCCGTGGGTGAAAATCTCCCATTTGCCTGGGGAGACTTGCTTGGCGTCCACCGCCACCACCACGCATTGATCGCCAAAGCGCATGGCCAGTTCGCCGATCAGCGCCGGGCGCGCCACCGCGGCGCTGTTCACCGCCACCTTGTCCGCTCCGGCCAGCAGCAGCGCGCGGGCATCCGCCACACTGCGCACACCGCCGCCCACCGTAAGCGGCATGAAGCATTGATCGGCGGTGCGTTCGACCATGTCGATCAGCGTGCCGCGATTTTCATGGCTGGCGGTGATATCCAGAAAGCACAGCTCATCGGCGCCGGCCGCATCATAGGCGGCAGCGGCCTGCACCGGATCGCCGGCATCGCGCAACGCCACGAAATTGACGCCCTTGACGACGCGGCCGCCGGCCACATCGAGGCAAGGGATGATGCGAACTGCGAGTGTCACGCCGCCACCCGTATCGCTTCTGCAAGATCAAGCCGGCCATCATAAAGCGCGCGGCCAGTGATGACGCCTTCGATGCCGGGCTTGCCGATCAGGGCGTGAATGTCGCCGATATCCTTCACCCCGCCGGACGCAATAACGGGCAGAGATGTGGCCGCCGCCAGCGCCGCCGTGGCGTCGATATTGACGCCCTTCAGCATGCCATCGCGCCCAACATCGGTGAACAACACCGCCGCCACGCCGGCATCTTCAAAGCGGCGCGCCAGATCTGCCACCGGCAGGGTGGAAATATCGGCCCAGCCGCGCGTGGCGACCATGCCGTCCCGCGCGTCCACCGCCACCACGATGCGCCCGGCATGATCAGCCGCCAGCCCGCGCACCAGATCGGGATTTTCCAGCGCGGCCGTGCCCATCACCACCCGCCACACGCCCGCTGCCAACCAGCCCTCGACATGCGCTGCGGTGCGGATGCCGCCGCCCACTTGCACGAAACCGCCGCCAAAGCCGGAAAGCGCGGCTGTCACGCCAGCAGCATTGCGGCTGTCGCCAGCAAAAGCCCCGTCCAGATCGACGACATGCAGATGCGTTGCGCCGGCGCTGCGAAACAGCGCGGCCTGTGCCGCTGGATCATCGGCATAGACCGTGGCGCGGTTCATGTCGCCTTCGGCCAGGCGCACGCATTGGCCGCCCTTCAGATCGATGGCCGGGAAAATAATCATGATATCAGCCAATTGCGCAAGAATGTCTGGCCATAGGCCTGGGATTTTTCCGGGTGAAATTGCACGCCGGTGATGTGCCCGCGCCGCACAATGGCGGCAAAGCGCCCGCCATGATCGGATACCGCCTGCACATCGGCAGCATCGCTGGGCGCAAAGGCATAGCTGTGCACGAAATAGGCATCGCCCGATGGCACGGCCGCGCCGTTCACGGAATCCACCCGGTTCCAGCCCATATGCGGGATTTTCAGCGAAGCATCGCCCGGCTGCAGACGGCTGACGATACCGGGCAACCAGCCCAGCCCGGCGTGAATGCCGTGCTCATGGCCTTCGCTGGCCAGCAATTGCATGCCCACACAAATGCCCAGGAACGGCACGCCGCGCGCGTTCACTGCTTCGTTCAGCGCCGCTTCGATGCCGGTGCGCTCCCGCAGCTGCTGGATGCACTGCGCAAATGCGCCCACGCCGGGCAGCACGATGCGCGCGGCGCCGGCAATCACGGCTGGATCATCGGTAACGACAACATGGGCGCCGGCGCGCTCCAGCGCCCGCTGCGCCGAACGCAGATTGCCCGCGCCGTAATCGACGACTGCAACCAGATCAGACACCGCCCAAACTGCCCTTCGTGGACGGAATCGCATCGCTCTTGCGCGGATCGATCGCAACCGCCGCCCGCAGCGCGCGCGCCAGCCCCTTGAAGCAGCTTTCGGCGATATGGTGATTGTTGACGCCATACAGCGTTTCGATGTGCAGGGTGATGCCAGCGCCGCCGGCAAACGCCGCGAAAAATTCCTTGAACATCTCGGTATCCAGCGTGCCCAGCTTGGGCTGGCTGAACGCGGTGCGCCACACCAGATAGGGCCGCCCGGAAATATCCAGCGCCACCCGGGTGAGGGTTTCGTCCATCGGGATCAGCGCGTCGCCATAACGCGTGATGCCGCGCCTTGTCCCAAGCGCCTTGGCCACCGCTTCGCCAATCGCGATGGCCGTGTCTTCGGTGGTGTGGTGGCCATCGATGTGCAGATCGCCCACGGTCTTCACCGTCAGATCGATCAGGCTGTGCCGCGAAAGCTGCTCCAGCATATGATCCAGAAAGCCGATGCCCGTAGACACGTCATAATTGCCGCTGCCATCAAGATTGACGGTCACGGCAACATCGGTTTCCTTGGTGGCCCGGTGGATGGTGGCGATGCGCTGTTCCATGCCGCGGCGGGTAAGCTATTGCCGCCGTTACGGCAAGGCGTCGGCTCAGTCGGGCGCTATTTGCCGGTCATCACGAAATCGGCGGCGTTCTTGCCAACCGCATCGGCATAAAAGCCCTGGATGATCGCCAGATCGGCGGCATAATCGCCGCTGGGCCATAGCGTTGCCGGCATGCGCACGGTTTTGGTGGCATAATCCATCACTGCAAAGCTGATCGGCACGCCGGCGCCCACCGCGATGTGATAAAAACCCGATTTCCACTTGTCCACCGCGGCGCGCGTGCCTTCGGGCGGCACCACCAGAAACAGGCTGTCCGCCTGCGCAAAGGCGGCGCGCATGGCGGTCACCACATCGTTGGATTGGCTGCGATCAATGGGGATGCACCCCGTCCACCGCACCAGCCAGCCGAACGGGCCTTGCGTCAGGCTTTTCTTGCCCATGTACCGCAGCCGCACCCGCCACGCACCCGCCGCTGCCAGCATCCAGATGCCATCCCAATTTGATGTGTGCGGCGCCGCCGTCACCACCATCTTGGCATCGGCAGGCCAGCTGCCGGCCACTTTCCAGCCGCCCAGCCACAGCGCCAGCCGCCCGGCCAGATGCCACACCGCCAGCCCCAGCCCACCCGGCGGCGCCGGAACGGCGCGGCTGAGATCATGGAGGATAAGCGTACCGGGTGTTGCCATGAACGTCTCTAGCAGCCGGCCTGCGACATCGCCAATCCTGCCAATATGGCGCGGGCTCTTTCAACCCGCCGCGCGCGTCCTACATTGTTCCTGTGCAACAATGGACACCCCGATGAGCGAACTCCCCCAATTTCACGGCACCACCATCGTTTCGGTGCGCAAGGCCGGCCAGGTGGTGATTGCCGGCGACGGCCAGGTCACGCTGGGCCAGACCGTGATGAAGCCCAATGCCAAGAAAGTCCGCCGCCTTGGCCCCAAGGGTGACGTGATCGGCGGCTTTGCCGGTGCCACCGCCGATGCCTTCACCCTGTTCGAACGGCTGGAAGCCAAGCTGGAGCGTCACCCCGGCCAATTGCTGCGCGCCGCCGTTGAACTGGCCAAGGATTGGCGCAGCGATCGCTATCTGCGCCGGCTGGAGGCGATGATGATCGTCGCCGATGCCCAGATCACGCTGGTCATCACCGGCAATGGCGACGTGCTGGAGCCGGTGGGCGGCATCGCCGCCATCGGATCGGGCGGCAATTTCGCGCTGGCGGCGGCGCGGGCACTGGCGGACAGCGATCATGATGCGCTGGCCATCGCCCGCCGCGCCATGAAGATCGCCGCCGATCTGTGCGTCTACACCAACGAGGAATTGACCGTGGAAACCATTGCGGACGGCACCGAAAAGTGAGCGACATGCCAATCGACGCCCTGAATGCCCAACTGACGCCGCGCGCCATCGTCGCGGCGCTCGATCGCCATATCATCGGCCAGGATGATGCAAAGCGCGCCGTTGCGGTCGCCCTGCGCAACCGCTGGCGGCGCCAGCAATTGCCGGACGATCTGCGCGACGAAGTGGTGCCCAAGAATATCCTGATGATCGGTCCCACCGGCTGCGGCAAGACCGAGATCAGCCGCCGCCTCGCCAAGCTGGCCGGCGCGCCATTCATCAAGATCGAAGCCACCAAATTCACCGAAGTCGGCTACGTCGGCCGCGATGTGGACAGCATCATCCGCGATCTCGTCGAGGAATCCATCCGCCTGGTCCGCGAAGCCCGGCGCAGCGCCGTGAAGGACAAGGCGCAGGATGCCGCCATGGCCCGGCTATTGGATGCGCTGGTCGGCAAGGATGCCAGCGAAGCCACGCGCCAGGCCTTCCGCCAACGCTTCGAAGCCGGCGATCTCAAGGGCCGCGAAGTGGAGATCGAAGTGGCGGAAACCGCGCCCAATTTCGAAATGCCCGGCATGCAGCCCGGCCAGGTCGGCATGATCAACCTGTCCGACATGATGGCCAAGGCGATGGGCGGCCGCACCAAACGCCGCAAGATGAAGGTGGAAGCGGCCTGGGACGCGCTGCTGGCCGAGGAATCGGACAAGCGTCTGGATGACGACGATATCCAGCGCGAAGCGGTGCGCAACGCCGAAGCCAACGGCATCGTGTTCCTGGATGAAATCGACAAGATCGCCGTATCCGATGTGCGCGGCGGCAGCGTCAGCCGCGAAGGCGTGCAGCGCGATCTGCTGCCCTTGATCGAAGGCACCACCGTCTCCACCAAATATGGCCCGGTGAAAACCGATCACGTGCTGTTCATCGCATCCGGCGCGTTCCACGTCGCCAAACCGTCCGATCTGCTGCCCGAATTGCAAGGCCGCCTGCCCATCCGCGTCGAGCTGAAAGGCCTCACCCAGGCCGATTTCCGCCGCATCCTCTCCGACACCGAAGCCAGTTTGATCCGCCAATACGCCGCCCTGCTCGCCACCGAAGGCGTCACCCTCGCCGTATCCGAAGACGGCATCGACGCCATCGCCCGCATCGCCGCCGAAGTGAACGACACCGT
>NZ_JBBATR010000095.1:0-5060 GCF_040398645.1 Sandarakinorhabdus sp. | reverse complement strand
ACGAAGCCGGCGGCGGGATAGACGGCGCCGGAGGTGCCGATGGACACGAACAGATCGCAGCGGGCAATTGCGGCGGTGATCCGGTCCATATGGTAGGGCATTTCGCCGAACCACACGATATCGGGCCGCAGGCTGCCGCCGGCGCGTCCGCAGGCCGGGCAGGGCGGATTGGTGCGCAGCGGGCCGTCGTGGCGATTGGCGGCGCCGCAGGCGGTGCACAGTGCGGACAGAAGCTCGCCGTGCATGTGCAGCAGCCGCTGCGATCCGGCGCGGCTGTGCAGATCATCGACATTCTGCGTCACCAGCAGCAGATCACCGGTCCACGCGCCATCCAGCCGCGCCAGCGCATCGTGCGCCGCATTGGGCACCACAGCGCCCAGAAAGGCGCGGCGATCATCGTAGAAACGCTGCACCAGTTCGGGATTGCGCCGGAACGCCTGCGGGGTGGCGACATCTTCGATGCTATGGCCTTCCCACAGGCCATCGGCGGCGCGGAAGGTGGGCACGCCCGATTCGGCCGAAATGCCGGCGCCGGTGAGGATGACGATATTGCGGTGGCGGGGCATCAGGCAGGCTCCAGCAGGATGGTGGGATCGGGCCACCAGATGCGCAGATAGGATTGCTGGCTGCCATCGGGGGCCAGCTCTTTTTCGGCGGGCGATTCCACGCCGCCCAGGCGCGCATAGAAGCCGCGCGCGGCGGTGTTGGCGGTGTAGACGTGCAGATCGAGGCCCTGGCCCGGGGCTTCAGCAATCGCCATTCGTGCGGCGGCGGCCAGCATATGCCGGCCCAGCCCCTGGCCTTGCTGGCCGGGGCGGACGTGGAGATTGTCGACATGGCTGCCCCAGTGCGGATCGGCAGCCAGAAACAGGCAGACAAAGCCGGCCAGCCCGGCGGCGTCTTCGGCCAGCAGCACCCGCATGGTGGGATCGGGCGCTGCGAAACGCTCGCTCCACACGCGCAGCCGGTCTGCTGCCAGATCGTTGGCCAGCCATTCGGCGCGCAGGATATGGGCATAGGCCGTCTGCCAGCTTGCCGTGTGCAGGGCGGCGATGGCCGGGGCATCGGCAGGCTGGGCAAGGCGCAGGTGCATCGGTGCCAGCATAGGGGCGGCCGCCGGCGCGCGGCAAGCGCGGCGCAACTTTCGCCAGCCTGCGGCGTTGACGCACATGACACCGGGGCGCAACGTTGCGGGGAAGGGGGTGAGCATGCCGCAGCGCGCTGCCAGCTTGATCAGCCGCGAAGTCCTGCCGTTTGCCGCGTCGCTGCTGGCGCTGGCCGGAGCGGCGCTGCTGATCGATGCCGCCTTGCACTATTTCGATCAGGTGTGGGTGGGCCGCTGGCTGGGCATTCCCGGGCTGGCGCTGATCCTGGGATCGTTCGCTTATTCGCTGCGCAAGCGCAAGATCACCACGCGCGGCAACCCTGCGGCTTTGCTGCGCCGGCATGAGCGCATGGCCTGGTTCGGATCATTGCTGGTGCTGGTGCATGCCGGCATCCATTTCAACGCGGTGCTGGCGTGGGCCGCGCTGCTGGCAATGGGCGTGAATATCGTCAGCGGCTTGACCGGGAAATTTCTGCTAGCCCGCGCCCGCACCCGTCTGATGGCGGCGCGAACCCGCTTGACCGATAGCGGCATGGACGCTGCCCAGATCGAGGAGCGGCTGTACCGCGACAGCCTGACCTTTGATCTCGTGAAGAAATGGCGGACCGTGCATGTGCCGATCACGCTGGCCTTTGCCGTGCTGGCGACGGCGCATCTGGTCGCCACCGCGATGTTCTGGGATTGGCAGTGATGCCGCGCCCCGCAACCCTGGTGATGGCGGCGGCGCTGATCGGCGTGATTTTGCTGGCCATCCTCTATCCGCAGCCAATGCTGGCGCCCGGCCCGGTGATGCCCGCCCATGCCGCCATCGCCGGGGATTGCTTTGCCTGCCACACGCCGTTTCAGGGGGCGGCGGCGCCGCGCTGTATCACCTGCCACGTGCCGGCGCGCATCGGCCTGTTCACCACCACGGGCAAACGGCTTGCCGGCGGCAAGGCGGCGTTTCACCAGCAACTGGCCAATCCCGATTGCATGGCCTGCCACAGCGACCATGCCGGCCCGGCGTTGACCGGGCACAGCCCGACCAGTTTCCACCACGACCTGTTGAGGCCGGCGGTGCGCGGCCAATGCGCCGCCTGCCATGTGCCGCCCGCCACCACGCTGCACCGCCAGTTCGGCACGGCCAACTGCGGCAGTTGCCATAACAGCACCAGCTGGAAACCTGCCCGCTTTGCCCATGATCGGCTGTTCCGGCTGGATGGCGAACATGCTGTCGCCTGCGCAACCTGCCATACCGGCGGCAATCTGAAGCAATATAGCTGTTACGGCTGCCACGCGCACCAGCCGGCCCAGGTGCTGGCCGAGCACCGCGAGGAAGGGGTGCGCGGCAATATCGACAAATGCGCCCGCTGCCACCGCAGCGCCGAGGGTGAGGGGGAAGACGAGGATGACGGCTGAGACGCGGCATGCGGCGGTTGCACTGCCGCGCCCAAGCCGTCACAAACAGGCCATGGCGAAGAACATGATCAAGGTGGGTGTGCTGGGTGCCGGCGGGCGCATGGGGGAAGCGATCATCGCGCAGCTGGCTGATTGGCCGGGCCTGAGCCTGGCTGGCGCTGTTGAGCGCGCCGGCCATGCCAGCTGCGGGCGCGCCGCTGGGCCGGGCCATCCGGCCATCCTGACGGTTTGTTCCAACATCGGGGCGATCGTGCACAAGGTTGATGTTCTGATCGATTTTTCGGTGCCGGCGGCGTTGGCCGTGACGCTTGAGGCCGCGCAGGACGCGCGCTGCGCGCTGGTGATCGGCACGACCGGGCTGGAGCCGGCGCATCACGCCGCCATCGATGCCGCCGCCAAGCATATCGCGGTCCTGCAAGCCGCCAACACCAGCCTGGGCGTCACCTTGCTGGCCCGACTGGTGCAGCAGGCGGCGGCGGCGCTGGGGCCGGATTGGGATATCGAAATTGCCGAACTGCACCACCGCATGAAGGTGGATGCGCCGTCTGGCACAGCGCTGGCGCTGGGCGCGGCGGCGGCGGCCGGGCGCGGCATCGATCTTGCCGCACACAGCATAAGCGGCCGCGATGGCATCACCGGCGTGCGCGAAACCGGCAGCATCGGCTTTGCGGCGCTGCGCGGCGGCAGCGCGGCCGGCGATCACATGGTGCTGCTGGCCAGCGAGGGCGAGCGTATCGAATTGTGGCACCGCGCCGAAAACCGCAGCATATTCGCACGCGGGGCGCTGAAGGCGGCGCAGTGGCTGGCCGGCAAGCCCGCTGGCCGTTACGCCATGGCCGATGTGTTGGGGCTGGACCCATCGCGGTAGCGGGCAAGCGCATCGGAAATCACCGCGCCCACCGCGCGGCGCTCGGGGGCGGACAGGAAATGCCCCACCAGCAGCCGCCGGCCATGCGCGGCCAGGAACAGATGCGCATCGCCCAGCGGCGTTTCCTCGATCTGCACCCGCGTGTACCAGGGCTCCAATCGCTCCACCCAGGCTTCGCCGAGCGCGGAGACGCGGGTGAGGGTGAGGGCGTCGTCCGCCAGCACCAGCCGCTCATGGCCGCCGCCAGACTTGAAATTGCTGCGCAGCGCCCACGCCAGCAGCGCAACATCGGCAATCATGAACGGGATGACCGGCCACAGGCCCAGCACCAGGAAGCGGATGCTGCCCAGCAAAAACACGCCGCCCACTGCGAGCACCAGCCAGCGGGCATGATCCCGCGATAGCGACCGATTTGGCGTGAGGGTGAGATCCAACACCATTGTGCCCACGTCTTTACGACGCAGCCCCTTTACGCGCCATGGGGTTTGCCGGCATCCAACGTCGCATGACCAAGCTCGCTCGCCGGCAGATGACCGCTCCGGAAATCACGCAGTTTTTTGATTATCTGTCCCGGATCAATCCGGAACCGGTGACGGAACTGGCCTATGACAATGGCTATCACCTGCTGGTGGCGGTGGTGTTGTCGGCGCAGGCCACCGATGTGGGCGTGAACAAGGCGACGCGGGCGCTGTTTGTCGCGGTGAAAACCCCGCAGCAGATGCTCGATCTGGGCGAAGACGGCCTGCGCCAGCATATTCGCACCATCGGCCTGTTCAATGCCAAGGCCCGCCACGTCATCG
The DNA here is from genome assembly GCF_040398645.1 of Sandarakinorhabdus sp. GTDB lineage: Bacteria > Pseudomonadota > Alphaproteobacteria > Sphingomonadales > Sphingomonadaceae > Sandarakinorhabdus. Next base: position 889 of record NZ_JBBATR010000095.1, on the reverse strand, counting down.
CCCTGTCGCGGCGGCTGGTGGATGATTTCGGCGGCGAGGTGCCCAGCGACCGCGATGTGCTGGAAACCCTGCCCGGTGTGGGCCGCAAGACCGCCAATGTCGTCGTCAGCGTGCTGTTTGGCCAGGAAACATGCGCCGTGGACACGCACGTGTTCCGCGTCGCCAATCGCACCGGCCTTGCGCCCGGCAAAACGCCGCTGCTGGTGGAAAATGCCATCATGAAACGCGTGAAGCCGCCGTGGCGCCGCAATGCCCACCACTGGCTGATCCTGCATGGCCGCTACACCTGCACAGCGCGCAGCCCGAAATGCGGCAGCTGCGGGGTGGCCGACGTCTGCCAGTTTCGCAGCAAGGTGCTGACGCCGGCGGAGGCGGGTTAAGCGGTGGTTCAGCGCCGGCACCGTAGCGTGCCGCCATGAAGCAGCCGGCCTTCATCCTGTTTGCCTTGCTGGCCGCTGCACCAGCTGCCGCGGATAATGCACCGCCACCGCCCGAAACCCGGATCTGCCTCAACATTGCGTCCATCCGGCAAACCCTGGTGCGCAGCGATTCCGCCATCGATTTCGTGCTGCGCGACGGCAGCATCTGGCGCAACATCCTGCCGTTTCGCTGCGCACAACTTGGCGCGCAGCGGGCCTTTTCCTACCAGACATCGATCAGCCAATTGTGCCGGCAGGATCTGATCAAGGTGGTGCTGCAAAGCGGCGGCCAGATGACCACCGCCAGCTGCGGCTTCGGCCCATTCGAGCGCCAGCCCACAGCGTCTGCCGCCCCGCCTGCCAAACACCGCTGAAACAGGCTGGCCACCCCGCGCAACCACTGCTAACACGCGCTGCTGGCACCCGTAGCTCAGCTGGATAGAGCGCTGCCCTCCGAAGGCAGAGGCCAC
>NZ_JBBATR010000094.1:0-5380 GCF_040398645.1 Sandarakinorhabdus sp. | reverse complement strand
TCGTGCCGTTCGCCATCGTCACCAGCGCAGTGCCCAGCGCCGCGTTGTTGCCAACCGTCACCGTGCCAACGTTGATGAAGCTACCGCCGCTGAAGCTGTTGCCAGCGTTCAGCACCAGATTGCCGCTGCCGATCTTGGTGACCGAGCCAGCGCCATCGATGACACCGTCCAGCGTGAAGATATTGCCCGCCGTGTCGACGGTGCCCAGGCCATTGGTGGTGATCGCATTGGCCAGCACGAGGCCAGCCGCGCCCGACGCCAGCGTGGTGCCGCCCGCCATGGTGAGTGCGCCGGTGCCCAGTGCCGCATCGTCGGCCACCGTCAGACGGCCTTCGTCGAGGGTGACGCCGCCGCTGTTGAGATTGGCGTTGGTCAGGATCAGATTGCCGGAACCGACCTTGTTGAGCGCCTGCGCGCCGCTGATCACGCCGCTGTAGGTGGTGGTGAAGGTGGCGACATCGAAGGTGCCGACATCGTTGAGCACGACGGCGTTGCCGATGTTGAGGTCAGCCGCGCCCGACAGCAGCACCACCTGGCCGTTCACATCAACCTGGCCGCTGCCCAGCGCGGAGCTGGTGCCCAGTGTGACCGTGCCGTCGAGCAGGATCGAGCCGCCGGCATAGACGTTGTTGCCGTTGAGGATCAGGTTGCCGGTGCCCAGCTTGGTGAGCGGACCGGTGCCGCCGATCACACCCGACAGGGTGAGGTCAAACGCCTGCGTGTCGATGTTGACCGTGTTGATCAGGAAGATGTTGTTGGCGATGGTGCGGCCGTTGATGCCGGCAACCAGCGAGGTCGCATCGTTGAAGAAGGCATCGCCGGTGCCCAGCGCCAGATTGTTGCCAACCACGACCGAACCGGCTTCCACAGTGGTGCCGCCGGCGTAGCCGTTGGCGCCGTTCAGCACCAGGCTGCCTGCGCCCTGCTTGATCAGCACGCCAGGGCCGGACAGCACGCCGCCCAGCGTGACCGTGTTGCCGTTGCTGTCGATGTTGCTCTGGCCGTTCAGCGTCATGGCGTTGGCCAAGCTGACGCCGGCATCGGCGCGCAGCGTGGTGCCGCCGGTGAAGACCAGCGAACCAAGGCCGAGCGCAGCATCGCTGGTGACAGCCAGCGTGCCATTGTTCAGGTTCACATTGCCGGTGAGCGTGTTGTTGCCGCCCAGCACCAGCGTGCCGGCGCCCTGCTTCATCAGCACGCCGGTGCCGGCGATGGTGGCGTTGATCGTTGCAGTCAGTGCCGCATCGACACTGATGAAGCTGCCGGTCACCGCGTTGGTCGTCAGGCTGCCGCCGGCGTTGGCCAGCGTGTAGCCATCAGCCTGGAAGCCCAGACCAGCAAACGCAAACGGCGATGCCACATCAACTGTGCCAGCGGTGCCGCCAAAGATGCCAACGGCGTTCGGCTGCCACGTGGCGTTCACTTCACCCGGCGCATTGCCGGCCCAGTTGGTGTTGGTGGTGCTCCACACGCCATTGCCGCCCTGGCCCAGCGGCGCGCCCGGCGCCTGGCCGGTGAAATCGGTGCCATCCCAATTCAGCACGACGCTGCCGGGGCCAGCGACGACCAGGTTGATCTGCTGCGCCGTCGCATTGTGCTGAACAGTGCCGGTCAGCGCATTGGGCAACAGGCCATTGATGGTCAGGCCATTGTCGGTGAGCGTGCCGTAGCTGAACAGATTGTAGATGCCGAGGCCGAAGCTGCCGCCGACCGTTTCGGACACATTGAGCAAGCCATCGAGCACGAGATTGCCCGTCACGATCACACGGTCATTGAGCAGGCCACCAATCGTGTTGGCTGCGCCCAGATCGAAATTCACATTGGTGAATGCGTCCAGCGACAGATTGCCGATGGTCAGCGTGCCCGGCCCCGATGCGATGCCCGGGTTCAGATCGGCGCCGTTGGCCACAGTGACCGAGCCGGCGATGCTGCCGGTGCCGCCGATGCGTGCGCCGCCGGCGACCACATAGGTGGCTGCCGCGTTCACGAAGCTGCCGTTCACCAGCACAGTGCCATCATTGATGGCGAAATTGCCGCCATAGCTGGAACCCGCGCCCGTGAAGGTCACGGTGCCGTCGTTCACCTTGAACAACTGGCCGTTGCCGCCCACCGCGCCGGAGAGCACGAGATTGCCGGCACCGCCGACCGAATGCTGGAAGTCGTTGACGTTGACCGCGTTGACCAGCGAGCGCGTGGTGCCGACGTTGGTGTTCTGGATGCCGGCGCCAAAGGCGTTCAAATTGACCGTGCCGGTGCCCAGGGCATTGTTGGCGTTGGCATAAGCAATGACGCTGCCAAGGTTGACGCCGCCGGTGAAGCTGTTGGTGCTGTTGAACGCAATGCTGCCGGCGCCATTGGCCAGGAAGCCCAGCGTGTCGATGCCGCCATCGCCGCTGATCACGCCGTCCAGCACCAGCGCGGTGCCATTGGTGGTCAGCGCGCCGGTGGTGACGTTCACGCCATAGTTGCTGCCGAGCAGGTTGATGGTGGTGTTGCCGCCAGCGCCCAGCACGATGTTGTTGGCCAGAGTCAGAGCCGGGGTGTTGATTGCCAGCCCGGCAATCAGCGTCGTGCCGGCGGTGGTGGTCAGCACACCTGCGCCGATGGCAGCGCCATCGTCGATCTGCAGCGTGCCGGCGTTCAGCAACGTCGCGGCATAGCCGTTGGTGCCGGTCAGGATCAGCGTGCCGGCGCCCGTCTTGGTGAGGGAATTGGCACCGGCGATCACGCCGTCAAACCGGTTGGTGTTGGCATTGGTGTTGATCGTTCCCGCCGCATCCAGCGTGACCGTCTTGGCGGTGCTGAAGCTGCCCAGCGTTTCCAGTGCGCCAGGAACTGCCGAGAAGCGGATGTTGCCGCTGCCCAGCGCACCATCGGTTGCGACTGCAACCGTGCCGGCCGTGATGTTGGTGCCGCCCGAATAGCTGTTGCCGGCATTGCCGAGTTCCAGGCGGCCGACGCCGAACTTCTCGAGATTGGCGCCGCCGGCCACTGTGCCGTTCAATGTCGTCGAACCAATTCCAACGCCCAGCTGCACTATGCCCGACGTCAGGGTGAAGTTGTTGGCGACGGTCAGGCCGCCGCTGAAATTGCCGAACGTCGTGTCAGCCATGGTCACCGCACCGGTGCCAAGCGAGCCATTTTGAGTCGCGCCGAAGCTGCCGACCTGCACGTCGGTGCCGCCATTGTAGGTGTTGTTGGTTGTCAGCTGGAGCTGGCCGGTGCCGGTTTTCACCAGCGCACCGCCCGAAATCACCGCATTCTGGGTGAACAGGCTGCCGGTCACATCAAACGTCGCGCTGCCGGTGATGGCCACGGCGTTGAAGTGTTCGATTACCGGGGTGGCGTTCACGCTGCGCAGCGTGGTGCCATTGGCCAGGTTGACCATACCGGAGCCGGTGGCGAAATTGGCCGCCAGGGTCAACACGCCGCCGGTCACATTGGTGCCGCCGGAGTAGGTATTGACCGTCGTTACAATCAATTCGCCAGCGCCGCCCTTGGTCAGGCCATTGACACCGCTGATCCCCACACCAACCGTCGCGACCCCGTTGACCACATTGATCACGGAGTTGTTCACGTTGAGGGCACCAAGCCCACCCAGCGTGTAGCCCGCGGTCACGAAGCTCATCTGGTCGAAGTTGATGACGCTCGCCACATCGACGCTGCCGACAGCGCCGCCAAACTCGATATCGTCGGTGGCATTGTTGCCATAGGCGAGGTTGAACGTGCCGTTGGAATTGGTGAAATTGGTGTTGGTCAGGTTGAAAATGCCATTGCCGCCATCGATCGTGCCATCGGGCGCAAGATCGGTGCCATCCCAGCGATAGGTGCCGGTGAAGGCAAGGTTCAACTGGACGATGCCGGCACCCGAAGCGACCGGGCCAGCCAGGATCGAGTAGGTCACGTCAACCGGCGGCGCTGTCGCCACCGTCAGGTCATTGTTTGCGAGCAGATTGCCATAGGTGATGATCGTCCGGTTGCCGACGCCGACATTGAAGCCGGGCAGACCCGTGATGTTGAGCACGCCGTTCAGCGTCAGATCGTTGGTCACCACGATCAGATCGGCACCGGTGCCGGGCACCGCAGCGAGACCGGCGAGTTCGAAATTGAGAGCCGTGGTGTCGTTGAGCACCAGGCTGCCGAAGTTCAGCGTGCCGGGGCTGTTGCCCGGGCCGACGATGGCATCATTGGCAAAGGTGACCGTTCCGGCGGCGGAGCCGGTGCCGACAATCGCGGCACCCGCAGCAACATTGACGTTGCCGCTGATGCTGCCCTGCAGATCAAGGGTGCCCACATTGACGTTGGTGTCGCCGGCATAGCTGTTGGTGCCACCAAGGATCAGCGTGCCTGTGCCGATCTTGATCAGGCCGCCGGCGTCAGATTTGTCACCCGACAGCGTCAGGGTGAAGGCCTGGGTATCAACCGTCAGGTCGCCGATGAAGATCTCGAAGCTGTTGCCAAAGCTGAGATCGGCGGCGGCAGCGCGCAGCGTGCCGCTGCCCAGGACTTGCACGATCCCAGCACCAAGCGCGCCATTGGCGGCGACCGCGAGGGTGCCGCTGCCCAGTTGAACAAAGTTGAACGCATTGGATCCGTTGCCCAAAGTCAGCGTTCCGGGGCCGGCTTTGAAGAGTGCATCGGCGGTCGTCACGCCGCTCAGCGACACGTCGTTGGCGCCGATCACGACGAAGGCAGCGCCAACGGCGTCTACGGTGTTGGCAAAGCTCAACGCCGAACCACTGTTGTTGGCGATCCCGCCAGCATCAGTGATCAGCAAGGTCCCGTTGCCGAGCGACGTCGCATCAACCAGATTGAGCACTGCATCGCGAAGCGCGACACTGCCGGTGAAGCCGCTGGTGTTGGCAAGTGTCGCCGAACCACCTCTGAAGCTCAATGTGCCGGCGCCGGTAGCCGGCCCACTGACGGTCAACTGGGTGCCGGAAATGGTCGCTGTGCCGGCGGTGTCGACTGTGAATCCGCCGTTCAGGGCGATGTTTCCGGTGCCCGTGGCCACAGACACCGCGTTGGTCAGCGTGATCGCCTGGTCGCCGCCGATCCCGGCGCGCAGCGTTGTGCCATCGGCAAGCGCAATCGCACCCGAACCGATCGCGGCGCCATCGTCGATCGCCAGCGTGCCGGCGTTGATGTTGGTGCCGCCGGTGTAGCTGTTGGTGCCGGTCAGCGTGACCGTGCCCGGGCCGTTCTTCGCGATCGCACCCGCACCGCTGCCGTCGGCAATGATGCCCGACAACGTCAAAACGTCACCCGCACCTTGCGTCAACAGGCTAGCCGAACCAGTTATCGTCACGGCGTTGCCGACGGTGAATGTGCCGCCAGCCGTCGCAAGTTGCGTACCGTCCGCCATGGCCACCGTGCCGGT
>NZ_JBBATR010000093.1:0-5490 GCF_040398645.1 Sandarakinorhabdus sp. | reverse complement strand
CGCGCCATCGCGGCGATGGCATCGATGCCCACCCGGCGGCCCATCGCATAGAAATAAGTATCGCACGACAGCGGCAGCGCGCGGTGCATGTTCACGCCGCCATGACCGCGGCGGGCATGGCAATGCCAGGTGTTGTTGCCCAGCCGGTAGGCGCCGCTGCAGCCGACCATTTCATCGGGATCGATGCCGGCCTCGAGGGCGGCCAGTGCTGTCACCATCTTGAAGGTCGATCCGGGCGGGTAGAGCCCCATGGCGCTTTTGTTCAGCAGCGGGGTGTGGTCGTCGGTTTGCAGCTCCTGCCACAGCCGGGTGGGCACGCGCCGGGAAAATATGTTGGGATCATAGGCTGGCATCGACACCATGCACAGCACATCGCCGGTCTGGCAGTCGATCACGATCACGCTGCCTGAATTGTCGGACAGGCGGCGGGCGGCATAATCCTGCAGATCGCGGTCAATCGTCAGCTTGAGCGTATCGCCGGGCTGATCGGCGCGAGTGCCCAGTTCGCGGACCAGTTCGCCGCGCGCGGTCACTTCGACGCGAGAGGCGCCGGCCGCGCCGCGCAGGCGCTTGTCCTCGTGGCGCTCGATGCCATCCTTGCCGATGCGAAAGCCCGGATAGATCAGCAGCGGATTGCGATCGGCGCGATATTGTTCGGGCGTGGGCGCGCCCACATAGCCCAGCAGATGCGCCATGCGGTCCGCTTCGGGATAATGGCGTGAAAAGCTTTGCACGGCCGTTACGCCGGGTAGGGCGGCCAGGCGCACGCTGCACGCCGAAAATTCCGGCCAGCTCATATATTGGCGCAGCACCACCGGCATGAAGCTGGGCTGGCTGCGAAAATCGTCGCGGATGCGGGCTTCGTCGGCCCATTCGATCGCGACGACCTCGCGGATGGCCAGCAATGTGGCATCCAGATCTTCCACTTCGGCCGGGCGCAGTTCCAGCCGGTAATCGGGCCGATTCATCGCCAGTGGTTTGCCGCTGCGATCAACAATCCAACCGCGCCGGGGTGGGATCAGCCGGTTCTGCACGCGGTTTTCCTGCGCCTTCAGCTGGTAGTTTTCACCTTCGAACAGGGCAAGCCATGCCATGCGCCCGGCCAGCAGCGCGCCGGTGCCGGCCATGCCTGCGCCCAGCAGCAAGGCGCGCCGCGAAAAGCCCAAGCGGCGTGCGCTGTCGTTCATGCCCGAAACCGCAATGGCATTTGGCGCGCGCGGCGATCAAGCCATGGCATTGGCGGAGGCCACCAGCCGGCGTTGAACATCGGCGCAAAAGCGCACCACCAGCGGCCACATCAGCAGGCTGGCCGGCAGTTGCCACAGCAAGGGCGCCATCGGCACCGGCTGCCCGGCCAGTGCCATCAGCGGACCCGTGAGCAGCAACACGGCCAGCAGCATTACCCCCGCGACCGCCCAGTCAAAGCCGTGGCCGCGTTCGCCCGTTCCGGCATCGATCAGGCGCATCGCGCCCGTCGCCAGCGCAAACAGCGTTGCATTCAGGCCCAGAGGCATGCCCAGCAGCATATCGGCAAGCGCACCGATGAAAAAGGCGGCCCACGGCGGCATCAAGGCCGGTTGCAGCATGGCCCAGGCCAGAACAGCCATCAGGCCAAGCTGGGGCATCGCCGGCACCGGCAGCGGCAGCGGCGCCAGCATGACCAGCACCAGCGCGGCGCTGACCAACGTTGGTACAGCGTAGCGCCAGGTGGACAGCAGCCAGCGCCGGCGTTCATCTGGTGACATCAGCCGGACAGGGGGCGGCGGTGACGTTATCATGACGGCACGGTCGCGGCAGGATCAGCACTGCGCGGGCTGGGGCGCAGGCGGGGGCGCGGTGCACCGCGCTGCCGGGCTTCGGTTGGCACCGGCGCATCAAACACAGGGCCTGTGGGCTCCGGGGTTGGAGACGGCAGCCACGCGGCTTCGATGGTAACAAAGCCAGCGCCCAGCGGCGGCTGCGCCGGGCGGATCACCGGCGCGGCGGCGTGCGCGTCAATCACCCGGCCCACCGGCAGGCCGGGCGGGAACACGCCGCCATCGCCTGACGTGACGATGCGATCGCCGATGCGCAGCGGGAGATCGGGGCCAACCCGGTCAACCAACAGCAGCGTCGGCTCGCCGCGCCCCGCGAGAAGCCCAGCTTGGCCGGTGCGTTCGACAATCACCGGCACGCGGCTGATCGAATCGGTGATCAGCAGCACGCGGCTGGAATAGCGGCCTGTTTCGGTGGTGCGGCCAACCAGGCCGTCGCTGCCGATCACGGGCATATCGCGGGCAACGCCGCTGCTGCTGCCCACGGCCAGCATCGCCGAACGCACGGCACCGCCCGACATGGCCGCTGCAATACGGGTGGCGGCAATCACGCGCCGTGTCGGTTCGCGCACCGCCAGCAGTTTTTTCAGCTGGGCCAATTCGCGCGCCTCCAGCCGGGATTGGCGCAGGCGGGCGTTGGCCAGATCAAGCTGCTCGGCCAAGGCCTGCGCGCGTGACACGGCCCCGAAATAGCCGCCAACGTCCTCAAACAGCCGCGACATGCCATCGACCGGCGCGCGCACGGCGCTCCACAGCGGGGCTGCCACATCTGCGGCCGCCATGCGCAAGCGGCTGGCGGTTTGCGGGTTCACCCGGGCCACGAGCAGCAGCAGCAGCCCGGCCGTAATCACACCGCCCGATACCACAGCCGATACCAGCGACAGATTCTGTTCGCGGCGCATCGCGCTCGGGCGGCGAGGGGGCGGGGTCCAATCCATGGTGCCGGCAGGCTCCTGGTGCAGGCCAATTGGGGTGCAGGCGAAAACAAGCTATTGGTGCGGATGCAGATCAGGCGGTGATCAGCACGCCGCGATACATGGGATCTTCCAGTGCGCGGCCGGTGCCGATGGCCACGCATGTCAAGGGTTCGTCCGCCACGCTGACCGGCAGGCCAGTGGCTTCGCGCAGCACGACATCCAGATTGGCCAGCAGCGCGCCGCCGCCGGTGAGCACGATGCCTTGATCGACAATGTCGGCAGCCAATTCCGGCTGGGTGTTTTCCAGCGCGGCGCGCACACCTTCGACGATGGTGGCAACCGGTTCGCTCAGGGCTTCGGCGATCTGGCCCTGGTTGATCTGGATTTCATTGGGCACGCCGTTCATCAGATCGCGGCCCTTCACGCTGATGGTCAGGCCGATACCGTCGGCCGGGCGCTTGGCGGTGCCGATTTCCTTCTTGATGCGCTCGGCAGTGGCTTCGCCGATCAGCATATTATGGTTGCGGCGCACATAGTTGATGATGGCTTCGTCCATCTTGTCACCGCCGACGCGCACGCTGGTGGTGTAGGCCAGGCCCTTCAGGGACAGCACGGCCACTTCGGTGGTGCCGCCGCCGATATCCACCACCATCGATCCGATCGGTTCCGTAACAGGCATGCCAGCACCGATGGCAGCGGCCATGGGTTCTTCGATCAGGAACACCTGGGTGGCGCCGGCATTGTTGGCGGCATCGCGGATGGCGCGTTTTTCGACGCTCGTCGATCCTGATGGCACGCAGATGACGATTTCCGGGTAGCGGCCAAAGCGGCTGGTCTGCACCTTGCGGATGAAGTGCTTGATCATTTGTTCGGCCACATCGATATCGGCGATCACGCCGTCGCGCAGGGGGCGGATACACTCCACATTGCCCGGTGTGCGCCCCATCATCACCTTGGCTTCCATGCCGACCGCCTTGACGATCTTGTTGCCGCGGATCGTTTCGATGGCGACCACGCTGGGCTCATTCAGCACGATGCCGCGGCCGCGCACATAAACCAGCGTGTTGGCCGTGCCCAAATCAATGGCCATGTCCTGAGCGAGAAAGGAAAACATTCGGGAAAAGGGTGACATGGACAAGCAACCGCAGGCAGGAGGGTGAGCGCGAGGCGCGCGCAGCAGGCACGGCCGGCACGAATGGTCAGCAGGGCGGCTTTGGCCCTGAACCACCGATTCGGCAAGCGGCAAGCCTGTTAAAGTCAAGGGGCAGCCGCCATCGCCGCAGTTCTGACCTGCGCAGCTGACCCGGGCACCAATCCGGCCAGCGCGCGGGGCTGACAAAGTGGCCGGTTCGGCATAAGCCGGATGTTGTGCCGATCCGCCGCCTGCCCGAAACCCTGATCAACCGCATCGCTGCTGGCGAAGTGGTGGAGCGGCCGGCCAGCGCCGCCAAGGAACTTGTTGAAAACGCGCTGGATGCCGGCGCCCGCCATATCCGCGTGGTGCTGCGAAATGGCGGCATCGATGGCCTGGAGGTGGCCGACGACGGGATCGGCATGGTGCCCGATCAACTGCGCCTGGCCATCGAGCGCCATGCCACATCGAAATTGCCCGATGGCGATTTGTCGGCCATCGCCACCATGGGCTTTCGCGGTGAAGCATTGCCGTCGATCGGTTCGGTGGCCACGCTGTCGATCACCAGCCGGGCGGCCGGCAGCGAAGGCTGGCAGCTGGTGGTGGACAATGGCCGCATCATCGCTGACGGCCCGGCCAGCGCCGCGCCCGGCACGGTGGCGCGTGTCGAAGGCCTGTTCGCTCAGGTGCCGGCGCGCCGCAAGTTCATGAAATCAGGGCGTAGCGAGCTGTCGGCCTGCCATGATCATATCCGGCGGCTGGCGATGGCCAATCCGCAGGTCGGCTTTGTGCTGGAGCATGAAGGCCGGCGTTTGCTGAATTTGCCGCCGCTGCCCGACCAGTCGCCGGCCTCCAGCCTGGCGCGGCTGGCGGCGATTATCGGCACTGATTTTGCCGGCAATGCGGTCGCCGTCGAGCTTGCGCGGGAGGGGCTGCATCTCGGCGGGCTGGCCGGGCTGCCCACCTGGAATCGCGGTGTGGCCGACCACCAATATCTGTTTGTGAATCAAAGGCCTGTGCGCGATCGGCTGCTGGTTGGCGCGGTGCGCGGCGCCTATCAGGATCTGCTGGCCCGCGATCGCCATCCGGTGGTGGCGTTGTTCCTGGATGTGCCGGCCGAATTTGTCGATGTGAACGTCCACCCCGCCAAAACCGAAGTGCGCTTTCAGGATGCCGGCATGGTGCGCGGCATGATCGTTTCGGGCCTGCGCCGCGCCCTGGATGAGGCTGGCATCCGCGCCAGCAGCCGGGTGGCTGCTTCGGCCTTGGCTGCGTTTGTGGCTGAACCGTTGACCACGGCTGGCGCCGCGTGTCCGCCGGCTGTCCCACCGTGGGGCGCCGCTGGCCAAATGCCGGATTTGGTGACCCCCAGCTTGCCGGCGGCCGGCTGGGCCGAAGCGCCGCGCCTGTTTAGCCAATTGCCGCCGGCCTTTGCGCCAGCCACGGCGGCGTCCGCCCCCATCGCCGCCCCGCCGCCCGCGCAATTTCCGCTGGGCGCCGCGCGCGGGCAGGTGGCGGCAACCTATATTGTCGCCGAAACCGAAGACGCGCTGATCATCGTCGATCAACACGCCGCCCACGAACGCCTGACCCTTGAGCGCCTCAACCGCGCCCTGGCCGGCGGCGC
>NZ_JBBATR010000092.1:0-5607 GCF_040398645.1 Sandarakinorhabdus sp. | reverse complement strand
CATCAAGCCCGGAACCCCCAGCATCGAATCAGGATTGAACACCAGCGGATCGATAAACTCGTCGTCGACCCGGCGATAAATCACGTCTACGCGCTGCGGGCCTTCGGTGGTGCGCATGAACACGACATCATCGTGCACAAACAAATCGCTGCCTTCCACCAATTCGATGCCCAATTTGTCGGCCAGAAAACTATGTTCATAAAAGGCGCTGTTGTACTGGCCCGGCGTGAGCAGCACGCAGGTGGGCTGGCTGCCGCGCTGCCGGCGCGGGGAGACGCTGGCCAGTGTTTGCAGCAGCATCTCCGGATATGTTTCCACCGGCGCCACCTTCACCTGATCGAACAGGTCAGGCATCAGTTTCAGCATGACTTCGCGGTTTTCCAGCATGTACGACACACCGGACGGCGTGCGTGCATTGTCCTCCAGAACGAAAAACTCGTCTGGGCCGGTGCGCACCAGATCGATGCCGGCAATGTGCACCCAGATCCCGCCCGGCGGTGACTTGCCCACCATATGCAGGCAATAGGCTGGATTGAGCAGCACCAGTTCGGACGGCACGACGCCCGCCTTCAGGATGTTCTGCGCGCCGTAGATATCGGCCAGAAACATGTTCAGCGCGGTCACACGCTGTTTCAGGCCGCGCTCCAGCCGGTCCCACTCGGGGCGAAGCAGGATGCGCGGCACGATATCAAACGGGATCAACCGTTCAGACGCCTGCGCATCGCCATAGACCGCAAAGGTAATCCCGATGCGCCGAAAAAACAGCTCGGCCTGGGCGCGGCGTGCCGCCATCAATTCAGGCGGTGATGCGGCCAACCATGAGTGGATCGCACGATAGGCTGATGTCACGCTGTCCGGGGATTGGCTTTTGTAGCCGTCACCGGAGCCGAACATCTCGTCAAAAGCCGGCAAAGCCTGCATTGCGCCTCCCGCATGTCATTTCGTTACGTTTGAGGGCGGCGGCGCGGCATGGCAAGGACATATTCGCGTATGGCCTGCCCCCCGTTGCTTGCCTCAACCCGGCAATCAGATCAGCCCGGCGGCGCGCATCGAGACATGGCCGCCGGCGCCGATGATGACATGATCGTGCACGCTCAGGCCCAGATGGCGCCCGGCTTCGATGATGGCGCGGGTCATTTGTATATCGTCGCGGCTAGGCTGGGGGTCTCCCGATGGATGATTGTGCACCAGCACAACGGCCGCAGCGCCCAGATCGAGCGCGCGCTTGACGATTTCGCGAGGATACACCGGCGCTGCATTCACGGTGCCATCGTTCATCACCTCATCGCGGATCATGATGTTGCGGTTGTTCAGGAAAATCACGCGAAACTGCTCGGTGGTGCGCTGCGCCATGCTGGCATGCAGATAGTCCAGCAGCGCCTGCCAACCGCTCAGCACCGGCCGATCAAGCGCCTTGGTACGAAGCGCCCGCAGCATCACCGCCTCGACAAACTTGATTGCCGCCGCCGTGCCGTCGCCCAGGCCATCAACCCGCTTCAATTCCTCTGGCGTGGCCGCAATCAACGCAGCCAGGCTGCCGAATTCATCGATCAACCGTTTGGCCAATGGCTTGGTATCCTGCCGCGGGATGGCCAGCGCCAGCAGATATTCCAGTAGTTCATAGTCGGCAAAGCCGTCGCCGCCGCCGGCCAGCAAGCGGCTGCGCAATCGTTCGCGGTGACCGGCGGAGGAGGGGGCGTCACTGTTCATGGGGACCCAGTCTATCGCCAGCTGCCGCCATCACCAAATGGCTTGTTGGCACCGGGCGGCCATGCGATGTTTGCAAAATCATCTGGGAGAATTGGCCATGCTCAAGGTGGATCGTGTGTTCGGGGAAAAATTCCTCATTGCCGTCGACAATTTCTATTCCTACGGCGTGCACCTGCTGTTCAACGAATGGTGGGAAACGGCCCCGCAAGACGCCATCGACAAATATGTGGCCGCCATCACCGAACATCCCGAGCAGGGTCCGCTGGCCGCTGCCGGTTGGATGGCGCCGCCGTTCAGCCTGTCCCAGCTGGCCGATTGCGCGCCGGGCACGCTGGGTGCTGTCTGGAGGGAGCATATGGTCACCAACGGCCTCGCCGAACAACTGGCTGTAGGGTACGCCGGGCTGACGGCTGATTTCGAAGCCAGCGGCAAGCTGGCCCGCCTGCCAGCCGTGTTGAAATACAAGGTGTTACGCGGCTATCAGACTCACGATCTGCACCATGTGCTCACCGGCTACACCACCCATCCCTTCAATGAGCTGGCCCTGCAGGCCTTCAGCCTGGCGCAGATGGACTATCCTTATTCTGCGATGACCCTGTCCGTGATCCTGAGCCATGCCACGCTGGTCGATCCCTGGCTGATCCAGCCGGCGATGGATGCCATCACCGACGGCTGGGCGCTGGGCCGGCGGGCGCGGTCCATCCAGTTTATCGATTTCGAAAACCAGGTGCACCGCCCGCTGGCCGACATTCGCGCCGACTATGGATTGACCCGCGAAACGCCATTCGTGCCGGTGATGCCCAAGGTCTCGGAACTGGTGGCACAGGAACTGGTGGTGCAGGAAAAAATGCGCGAGGGCGTTTCGGCCTGATCAGGCCGGCAGCAACAATTCGGCGTTGCCCACAAAAAAGCCTTCCAGCGCGGCGTCCCCCAACGGCGCAATGTCGGCAGCCATGATGCCGATCGGATCGGTGCCGCCTTCGGGATGCGGGAAATCGGTGGAAAAAGCATAGATTTCCGGCATGCCGTATCGCTCGATCTGGCGGGCGGTCTTTTCAAAGAAAAACGGCGTCACACGGATCTGGTCACGGAAAATCTGCGTCGGCCGGCGGCTGAGTGCGCTGCGCACGCGGCCGGAAATATCCATGCGGTGTTCCAGAAAATCAACAAACGGCCCAACCCAGGTGGCGCCCAGTTCGATGATGCCCACACGCAGATCGGGGTGGCGTTCGAACACCCCACCAAAGATCATGCAGGTCAGATAATTCTGCACCGACAGATGCATCGTCGCCAGCATGTGTGGGCCGACCGGCTCACCCGTTGAAAAGCTGCCGGGCTTGAGCAGATCGGCATTTTGCCAGACATCGGTGCCGAAAAAGCCCTGCTGGCCGCCGATATGGAAGGTGATCGGCACGCCGGCCTTGGCCAGCATCGCCCACAGCGGATCAAGTTGCGGCGCGGCGGGTGAAAAGCCGCCGGGGGCCACGCCATCCTGAATGAACACCGCGCGAGCACCGCCGGCGATCACTCGTTCGGCTTCGGCAATGGCGCCGGCAATCGTCGTCATGTTGAGCAGCGCGGTCGGGCGCAAACGGCCCTTGCCAGCCTTGGTCCAGTGCAGCACCGCATCATTATATTCGCGCAGCACCGCGCCAGCATTTGGTGCATCCGACCACGCCGGAATGGCCAGCACGACCTGCGGAAAAATCAACTGCCGATCGATACCCATCATGTCCATGGTCGCAAGCCGGCCTTCAACGGTCGAAGCTCCCGGCGCTGCCGAGCCTTTCTTGTGCCAGATCGTCTTGGTGGTGCGCTCAGGCTCGGCGGCGTCATCGAAAAACGGATTGCCGATGAACATTGCGCCCATCCGCGCCGTTTGCTCGCCAAACACATCCCCCCACTGCGATACAGCCACCTGCAAATGGCTATCGAGATCGTTGATGCGGCCGTGGACCGAAGGGATCATTGAGGTCATTCAAAATATCCTGCCTAACGCTGCAATCCAATCTCGCACGGTGATGTGTCGGCAGCAACGCCCGATAACGACAGGGCAGGCGGCAAATTGCATGCCTGTTCAGCGCCGCGGTGGGCACAGCGCTGGACAGGCATGGCAGTTGTCAGGCTTATGCAGGTGCTGCCCATCCGGCTGGCGGCGCACGTCCCCGAAAGGCCAAGGATGCAGCCAGAAACATTCCGCACCCCAGAGCGCCGCTGCTCATGATGATCGAATTGCTGGCGGCAACTGCAATGGTGCTGGCAACGGTCTTCATTCATGCCGTCGGCCTTGTCTGGCTGGGCAGGCTGACTCGGTATGAGGCTCGGGAGGAGCACAAGCAGCACATCCGGCCGTTGTCGCTTGCTGGCGTTTCATTCACCATGGCGGTGGTGCTTGGCCTGTTTGTGCTCCACGGCATCGAAATCTGGTTGTATGCGGCGCTTTATCTTGAGCTTGGGGCGATCGAAACATTGCGCACCGCCGTGTATTTTTCCACCCAGACTTATGCTGCCATCGGCTTTGGTGCGGATCTGCTCGATCCGCAATGGCGATTGCTGGCGGCCATCGAAGGCATCAACGGCGTCATCCTGCTCGGCTGGTCAACGGCGTTCTTCGTGAACGGGATGCGGCGGCTGGGGCATTTCTGAACGACGAAGAACTACGCTACCGCGGCGCGTTCATATTTGACACTTTTGACGATTCGGGCTGGATTCAGCGTTCGTTTTCCCTCGAAAACGCCCGGCACAGATGCGCCGAGCAAAGCCATGATGACAGGCTTTGCCGGTGTAGGACAGGCGCGGCGCCGGTTCAGGCTGTGGGCCTTGAAGCGTGGGGATAGATCATGAATCCCGGAATAACTGTTCCACGTTCCGCAATTGACCGGTGACGCCGGGCCGGGAAGGTCGCATAGTCAGCCACGGACATGGGTCCGTTCAGGAGACAGACGATGGCCAAAGGTCAGGCAAAATCCAACAAGGAAACCCGCAAGCCCAAGAAGGAAGCGCCCAAGAAGGTGAGCCAGGCCAACCCGTCGACCAAGTGAATTTCCGCTGCGTTGCCGGTTGGTTTTGGCGCAGATGTTCCTGAGGCGCCAGCGCAGGCGTCAACTTCGTTCTTCGCGGCGGGCAGGGGTGACCCCTGCACAAGTTTATTCTGGGCATGGCGCACCATCTCCATCGGCACGCTTGGTGGGGTTGTAGGTTACAAAGTTTACAATTTGGTCTTCATGCGCGGGCGCGTCCTTGGACGATGGCGCGTCACCTTTGCGCCGACCGCAGCATACCCGCATCAGCCGCGTGTAGGACAGGCCATCGCTGCGCCTTGCGCGGCCCTTCCCCTGTCAGCTCGTCCGCAGGCGTCAACTTCGTTCTTCGCAGCGTCGGGGGGGGGAGGGGATTGAGTATAGTGTCCCCGGAACTGACGCAGCAATATCGGCTGGTCTATCGCGTCAGCGGCACTGTGCAGGCGCTGGAGATTGCATAATGTCGATATCATTGTTGAACAGGGCCGAAGACGCCGATCCGACGCCGGATAGTGCAGAGCTGAGAATATGTTATGCTTTCCATTCATTCAAGGGGAGCTGGAAATGAAAATCAGATTTCTGCTATGTCTCGCAATGGCTTCGCCTAGTATCGCAGCGCCCGCAACAACGGCCGACAAAATTGCCGTGCCAAAACGCGAAAGCAAAGCGACCATTGATTACATGTGTGGCAACGTCAAATATCGGCTTTCTGTTGGGACAGGGAAGAATGGCCGATGTGGTTCAGGTGCTGTAGTCGCTGAATGCAAGGACGATAGCGGCAACAGCGCCAAGGTGACATGCGGCCAAGGTTGCCAGGCATCCGGTAATGGAAGTTGCACCATACCCTGACGAACAACAGCGTCGCTGGTTCGCCCTT
>NZ_JBBATR010000091.1:0-5613 GCF_040398645.1 Sandarakinorhabdus sp. | reverse complement strand
TGGCGGACAGAGTGGGATTCGAACCCACGGTGAGGTTTCCCCCACGACGGTTTTCAAGACCGTTGCCTTAAACCACTCGGCCATCTGTCCATTTGCCGGCCTAGAGTGTTGGGGTGGGGATGGTCAAGAGGGGAGCGGGGCGGGCGGGCTGATGTGATGAGGGCGCACGCGGCGCAGGGCCGTTGGTGGGCGGCCGTAGCGGGCCACGAACAGCTCGTTGAAACGGCGCAGCGATCCGAACCCTGATTGAAGGGCAATTTGCGCCATCGGCAATTGGCTGTTGGTGATCAATTGCAAGGCACGTTGAACGCGGCGTGATTGGGCCACTTCGGAGGGACTGGCACCGAGGTGCTGCCCGAACAAGCGGGTGAGATGGCGGACACCGACGCCGCAGCGCGCTGCCAGCGCAGCAACGGTGCCCGCGCTGTCCCGGTCAAGCGCGCCGGCATCGATCAGCTTGCAGGCCCGTTCGACCGTGGTGCGGGTGCCATTCCACGCCGGGCAAAACGGTGCCGATTCGGGCCGACATTTCAGACAGGAGCGGTAGCCAGCCTTTTCCGCAGCGGCAGCGCTGGGAAAGAAGCTGATATTCCGGCTGAGCGGCTGGCGCACCCGGCACACCGGCCGGCAATAGATGCCGGTGGTGCGCACCGCGATGAAAAAAACGCCGTCGTAGGCTGGGTCGCGGCGCAGCCGGGCCTGATCCATGACTTTGAAATCGAGGGTATCGAAATCTGGTCCCTCAAAATCAGGCCAGTTAATACCAGGCGCCTTAATATCAGGGCCGAGAACCAGCGGAAAAACAGGCGCGTGCATAGCAAGAGACTACGCCCGGCTGCAGCCAACCGCCAGTTGGGGCGCAAACATAATGGCCGATTGCCGCCAGCCGCTCCTTCATAGCCTGGTCATGGCCATCGCGGCCTTGCTGCCATAGCGGTCGCCGGCGGTGTGGGGCAGGGCGGTGTCGAGCCTGGCGATATCGGCCGGCGCCAGATGCAGGGCCGCCGCGCCGGCGGTGTCGATAAGCGTGCTGCGCCGCTTGCAGCCGGGAATGGGTACGACGTCTGAGCCTTTTGCCAATAACCACGCAATTGCCACCTGCGCCGGTGATGCGGCGTGGGCAGCCGCAACTGCTTGGACCACGGCGACGGCGGCCATGTTGGCATCATAGTTTGCGCCCTGATAGCGCGGATCATGCTTGCGATAATCGCCCTCTGGCAAGGCTTCGGCGCGCGGGACGCTGCCGGTTAGGAAGCCGCGGCCCAGCGGTGAAAATGGCACGAAGGTTACGCCGAGTTCGCGGGCAGTGAGGGCAATTTCGGTTTCGACTTCGCGCTCCCACAGGCTCCATTCGCTTTGCAGTGCTGCGACCGGATACACGGCGCAGGCGCGGCGCAGCGTGGCGGCCGAGCATTCCGACAGGCCGATTGCACGGATTTTGCCCTGTTTGACCAGATCGGCCAGCGTGCCCATCACGTCTTCGATCGGCACGGCGGGATCGACCCGGTGCTGGTAGAATAGATCGATCACATCGGTGTTCAGCCGCTGCAAGGCAGCGTCACACACGACGCGGATATGGCCGGGCTGACTGTTGACGCCGACCACACGGCCATCGGCAATGTTGAACCCGAATTTGGTGGCGATCACCGCCTGGCTGCGCCGGTCCGCGAGGGCCTCTGCCAGCAAAAGCTCGTTGGCAAACGGGCCATAGACTTCGGCGGTATCGAAGAAATTGATGCCGATATCGAGCGCATGGTGGATGGTGGCGATGGCCTCAGTGCGGTCAACCGGGCCATACATGGCGGCCTGGCCAGCGGTGCCCGCCATGCCCATGCAGCCCAGCCCGATTGCCGAAACGCTGAGCGGGCCGATTTTGCGGGTTTCCATCTGATATCCTCCTTTGGCAAGTGGCCAGCGAAACGCTACACGCTGGCATCATGACAGCAAATCAACCGCGCCGCTATTTTGGCACCGATGGCATAAGGGGCCGCACCAACACGCCGCCGATGACGGCCGCCATTGCGATGAAAGTCGGCCAGGCGGCTGGCCGACATTTCCTGCGCGGGGCGCATTTGCACCGGGTGGTGATCGGCAAGGACACGCGCCTGTCCGGCTATATGATGGAATCGGCGCTGACAGCCGGTTTTACCAGCGTGGGCATGGATGTGACGCTGCTTGGCCCGATGCCAACGCCGGCGGTGGCGATGCTGACACGCTCGATGCGGGCCGATCTGGGCGTGATGATTTCGGCCAGCCACAATCCTTATGATGACAATGGCATCAAATTGTTCGGCCCAGATGGCTATAAATTGTCAGACGGCGACGAAGCCGCCATCGAAGCCTTGCTGGCTGAAGAGATCGCACTGGCCGAGCCGCACGCCATCGGGCGCGCGCGCCGTATCGAAGACGCGCAGGGCCGTTATATCCACTTTGCCAAGGCGACATTTCCCGAACACCTGCGCCTGGATGGTTTGAAGATCGTCATCGATTGCGCGCACGGCGCTGCCTACAAGGTGGCGCCCAAGGCCTTGTGGGAGCTTGGCGCCGAGGTGATCGCCATTGGTGTCGCTCCCGATGGAGTGAATGTGAACGACAATGTCGGCTCCACATATCCAAAAGCGTTGCAAATGAAGGTGCTGGACAGCAACGCGGATATCGGAATCGCGCTGGATGGCGATGCTGACCGGCTGATCGTGGTGGATGAACGCGGCCAGATTGTGGACGGCGATCAACTGATGGCCTTGATCACCACGCGCGCAGCGGCGGCGGGAACGCTGCGCGGCGGCGCGCTGGTGGCGACGGTAATGTCAAATCTGGGGCTGGAACGCTATCTGGCTGGCCACGGCATCGCCATGCTGCGCGCGGCGGTGGGTGATAGGCATGTGCTTGAATTGATGCGTGTGCACGGCTGCAACGTGGGCGGTGAGCAATCGGGCCACATCATCATGGCCGATCATGCCACCACCGGCGATGGCCTGGTGGCGGCGCTGCAAGTGCTTGCGGCGCTCGTGGCCAGCGGCAAGCCGGCGAGCGAACTGCTGCATCTGTTTGATCCCTTGCCACAACTGCTGAAAAACGTGCGCTTCAAGGGCGGTGCGCCGCTGGCAGCCCAAATCGTGAAAGCCGCCATTGCAGCGGGCGAGGCGGCGCTTGCTGGCAAGGGCCGACTGCTCATTCGCAAGAGCGGCACCGAGCCGCTGATCCGCGTGATGGCCGAGGGTGAGGACAAGGCGCTGGTGATGGCGGTGGTGGACGATATCTGCGCTGCCGTGGCAGCGGCGGCGGCCTGATGCTCGAAATGCGGCCCGATTGTGAACGCTGCGGCATCGATCTGCCTGCCGATGCGGCAGGGGCCCATGTCTGCTCGTTCGAATGCACATTTTGCACAAGCTGCACGGCCGGACCGCTGGCCGGGCGTTGCCCGAATTGTGGCGGCGATCTGCAGGTTCGGCCATTGCGGATAGGGGCGGCGTTGGCCAAATATCCATCGTCCACGGAGCGTAAGCATGGCCGCTAGGATTCTCGCCGTCGCCGGTTCGGATAGTGGTGGCGGCGCTGGCATCCAGGCCGATATCAAGACGATCACCATGCTGGGCGGCTATGCGATGACGGCGGTGACAGCCATCACCGTGCAGAACACGCTCGGGGTGAGCGCCATTCACGCGGTGCCGCCGGAGATTGTCGCCGCGCAGATACGCGCCTGCATCGACGATATCGGCGTGGACGCCATCAAGATCGGCATGCTGGGCAACGAAGCCACCATTAATGCGGTGGCCGATGCGCTGGCCGGCGTCACGGTGCCGGTCGTGCTCGATCCGGTGATGCTGGCCAAGGGCGGCACGGCGCTCATTGATGAAGAAGCGGTGTGGGCGTTGATGCAGCGGCTGGTGCCGATGGCGCGGGTGATCACGCCCAATATTCCCGAATTGATTGCACTGACGGAAACCGAGGTCGAAGACAGCGCCGATATGCTGCTGGCGGCGCAGGAATTGCTCAACAGTGGCCCGCGCGCAGTGCTGGCCAAGGGCGGGCATCTGGACGGCGATCTGGTCACCGATTGGCTGGTGACGCGCCAGGGCCACCAGGTGTTCAGCGACACGCGCATAATGACACGGCACAGCCACGGCACCGGCTGCACGCTGGCCAGTGCTCTGGCCTGCGGGCTGGGGCAGGGGCTGTCCCTGCCCGAGGCCGCGGCGCGGGCGCGGGCCTTTGTCCGGCAGGGACTCGAACGCGCGCCCGGCCTGGGCAGCCAGCCGGATGTGGGGCATGGGCCGTTGGGTTTCTTTGCGTTGCCGGGATGATCGTTGCCGGCGTTGACGAAGCCGGACGCGGGCCATGGGCGGGGCCGGTGGCGGCGGCGGCGGTGGTGCTGCGCGGCAGCATCCCGGCCGGGCTGGACGACAGCAAGAAACTCTCGGCCAAGCGGCGCGAAACGCTGTTTGCTGCGCTCCGGGCCAGCGATGCGTTGATCGGCGTTGGTCAGGCCAGCGTCGCGGAAATTGATGCGATCAACATCTTGCAGGCCACATATCTCGCCATGACTCGCGCTGTTGCGGCTCTGGGCATCGAGCCTGCGGAAGTGCTCGTCGATGGCAATCGCTTGCCGAAATGGCGCTGGCCGGCGCGTGCGATAATTGGCGGTGATGCCAGCGTGCCGGCCATTGCCGCCGCTTCAATTATCGCCAAGGTGACGCGCGATGCGATCATGGCCGATCTGCATGCGGCCCACCCGCATTATGGCTGGGCCACAAACCAGGGCTATGGCACCGCATTTCATGCCGCCGCCTTGAAAATCCACGGGCCGTGCATCCATCATCGCCGCAGTTTTGCACCGATCCGCGCGCTGCTGTGATTGCCGGGCTGGTGAGTCTTTTGAGTCACACCACTAGGGATTGAGTCCAACATGCCCGCAGGGACTCAAGATATGGTGTTGTTCCCGGTTTGATTCGCAAATGCAGCGAATCGAGGAATCATGCTGATTCCAAATGATTCTTGACCACGACTCCGCATTGAATCATCATTTATCCACAGCCTTGGGTGGAGCAGTGTGATGACGGCGTTCAGAGAGACAGATGCGCGCGATGCCGAGCGTCTGCCCACAGCAGGCGGCGCCGGTGGCCGCAAGACTGCGCCCAGGATCGACATCAACCGCATCATCATCGGCGATTGCATAAAGGCGATGAACGATTTGCCGGCTGGCAGTGTCGATCTGATCTTTGCCGATCCGCCCTATAATCTGCAATTGGGCGGCGATCTGCACCGGCCCGATGGCAGCCAAGTGGATGCCTGCGACGATGATTGGGACAAATTTGCCAGTTTCCAGACTTATGATGATTTCACCCGCGCCTGGCTGAAGGCGGCTCGCCGCCTGCTCAAGCCCGACGGAGCGATCTGGACCATCGGTTCCTATCACAATATCTTCCGCGTTGGCGCGGCGCTGCAGGACGAAGGCTTTTGGATCTTGAACGATATCGTCTGGCGCAAGGCCAATCCGATGCCGAATTTCAAGGGCACCCGCTTCACCAACGCTCATGAAACGATGATCTGGGCCTCAAAAAGCGAAAACAGCCGCTATTGCTTCAACTATCACGCCATGAAGGCGATGAACGA
>NZ_JBBATR010000090.1:0-5860 GCF_040398645.1 Sandarakinorhabdus sp. | reverse complement strand
AACCGATCACAGCTGGTCCGATGCCCGGCTGGCGCTGGCGGCGCGCGTGCACGACTGGCTCGCAGCATTGCCTGCTCGCTGAACGTGACAGTAGCCGCGTCAGCTTATGGCTGTAACCTCGGCGGCTTGCCCGGCCAGCATGACGACATCGCCAACACTTTTGCCGATCATGGCGCGGGCCAGCGGTGAGACATAGCTGACGCTGCCCTGCGCTGGGTCGGCTTCGTCGTCGCCCACAATGGCGTAGGTCTGGACGCGGCCATCTTCGCGCTCGAAGGTGACGCGGCTGCCAAACACGACGCTGTGGTTATCAGGCCTGGACTCGATACATTGCGCCGATGCACGCCGCGCCGACCAGTAGCGCAGATCGCGCGTGGCGCGGGCCATGGCGGTGCGATCGGCACTGATCGCATCGCCCGCCTGCGCCGCGGCATAGGCAGCGCGCGCCCGCGTGAGCGCTGCATCGATCTGCGCAAGCCCGGCGGGGGTTACCAGATTGGCATGCGCCGGGATCGGCCGGTCGGGCAGATCGGCGGCCACCGCCTCGGCATCGGATTCCTTGGTGAAGGCCACACTCATGGCGCAGCTATGCTGCGGCGGGCAGTCTTGTGCAATCATGCGATGCCGGGCGGACCTACCCGACAAAATGTACGAGCTGATATGGCGGGCGCCGCCAGTGACCACGATCATCAACAAGCCACCTGAAGCGCGGCCGCAACCGCAAGCAACGTCACGCACCGATCATCGCTGATGCGCCGACACGGCGTTCATGCCGTGCCCGCCCGCTTTTCAGCGGCCAATCCGCCCACAGGCCATCCATCCACCCCCGGCCTGGCCTCACCAGGCAAGACCGTTGCGGCAACCAGCCAAAACAGAATGCAACGTGGACTTGCCCCGATAAAGTGGAGAGGCATTGCCTCAACTGACCGCTAGTTTTTCGAACTGTGTGGGGCTGAGGTAGTCGAGCGCAGAATGGCACCGAACGGGGTTGTAGAAGCCGTCAATGTGTCGGGCAATGTCCCGCTCGGCATCGGCGCTTGCAACACCGCAAGATCGCCGCCTAATATCAACCACAGAGGAGGCCGACACTCCGCTAATCTGCGCCGCCAGCTGTCTCAAATAATCTGACGACGAACATGCCAAGGAGTAGACGAACATGAAGGCGGGTCTATTCGCACGCTGGCTCGGCGTCTTCCTGATCTCCGTCAGTGCTACCCAGTCAACGGCCAAGGCCGCGTCCGGCGTCGCGGATCTGATTCTGACCGACGCCCATGTCTACACGCTGCGCTGGGGCGAGCCCGCGCGCGACGGCAAGCCTGCGCCCGATGCGCCCACCACAGACGGCAAGTGGCACCCCGATGCCGCAGCGGTGGCGATCCGCAGCGGCAAGATCGTCTATGTCGGCAGCGACAAGGGTGCGCTGGCGTTGCGCGGCAAGCGGACCCGGGTGATCGATCTGAACGGCGCGACCGTGATCCCCGGGCTGGTCGATTCGCACACCCATTTCATCGAACTGGGCGCCAAGCTGGAATCGGTCGACCTCACCCATGTCACCACCGAAGCGCAGGCGGTCGCGCTGGTGGCCGAGCGGGCGAAGTCCGTCCCCAAGGGCGAATGGATCTTCGGTGCCGGGTGGGACGAGGGTGCCTGGGCCAACCGCTATCCGGACAAGCAGCAGTTGAGCGCCGCGGTGCCCGATCATCCGGTGGTGCTGCGCAGTCTGCACGGTTTTGCAATCTGGACCAACCAGGCCGCGCTCGATGCCGGCAAGATCACCAAGGCCAGCCCGGTTCCGGTCGGGGGTGAGATGCGGCTGGGCACGGATGGCCAGCCGAGTGGCCTGTTTCTGAACCGCGCGGCGGCGATGGTCGAAGCGGCGGTGCCGCCCGAGCCGCAGGCGGTTGTCGCGCGCCATGCGCTGAAGGGCCTCACGCAGATGGCCACCGACGGCTATGTTTCGGTGCACGAGGCCGGTGTGCCTGCCCAAGCGATGGCCGCACTCCAGCAGCTGGAGGACCAGCACCGCCTGCCGATCCGGGTCTATGCCATGCTCTCGCTGCGCGATCCGCCCCTGATGCGGCAGTGGATCGCCCGGGGGCCGGACCGGGACAGTGAGAGCATGCTCGTGACGCGCGCGGTCAAGGCCTATTACGACGGCGCGCTGGGATCGCGCGGGGCGCGGCTGCTGGCCGACTATGAAGACAAGCCGGGCCACCGCGGGATCAGCGGCGGCGGTTATGGCTTTGACCAGGATTTGGCCAAGGCGGCGATGAAGGCCGGCTTCCAGCTCGGGATCCATGCCATCGGCGATGCGGGCAACCGCGAAGCGCTCGATTTCCTTGAAGCGGAGTTCAAGGCCGATCCGGCCACCGCACAGAGCCGCCACCGGATCGAACACGCGCAGGTCATCTCTCCGCAAGACCAGCCGCGCTTTGCCCGGCTGGGTGTTATTGCCTCAATGGAACCGCCCCACGCGGTGGAGGACAAGAGCTGGGCCGAAGTTCGCCTCGGCCCGCAGCGCATCCTTGGTGCCTATGCCTGGCGCTCGCTGCGCACAGGCGGCGCGCGACTGACCTTTAATGCCGACAATCCGGGCTCCGACCACAGCATCTTCTACGGCCTCCATTCTGCGATCACCCGCCAGGACAAGCAGCTTCAGCCCCCCGGCGGCTGGTATCCGGCAGAGCGGCTGACGATCGAAGAAGCGATCCGGGCCTATACCAGCTGGTCGGCCTATGCCGCCTTCCGCGAAGGCCAGACGGGGATCATTGCCAAGGGGCGATGGGCTGATCTGACCGTCATGGATATTGATCCCTTCGCCCTTGCCGGATCCGCGCCAGAAAAAATCCTGGGCGGCAGGATTCGGGCGACTATCGTTGGCGGCAAGCTGGTTTATCAGCGATAGGCCGCCCGCCGGTGCTGCCAGCCAAACGTCTGCAGTCCGAGCGGGACCATAAACTTCATGATCAGACAGCAGCAACGGACGCAGCAGGATAAAATGGCAGACAAGACATTCGACATTATCGTTTACGGGGCCACCAGCTTCGTCGGCCAGATCATTACGCGCTATATGCACGAGCAGTTTACGGACGGGTCCATCAAATGGGCAATCGCCGGGCGTTCACTCAGCAAGCTGCAGCAGCTCAGCGATACGATCGGGTTATCGGGAGTCCAACTCATCGTCGCTGACGCCGGGGATGAAAACACCTTAAGGCAAATGTGCGCGCAGACCAATGTGGTCATGTCGACCGTCGGCCCATATGCGCTATATGGTGATTTGCTGGTGCGGGTGTGTGCCTCGACCGGCACCCACTATTGCGACCTGACGGGCGAACCCCAGTGGATCCGCAAGATGCAATTGCGGCACGAGGCCGATGCAATAAAAAGCGGCGCACGGATCGTGCATTGCTGCGGTTTCGACTCCATCCCCTCCGATCTGGGCGTCCATTTTCTGCAGGGCCGTGCGTTGGAACAGTTCGGTCAACCCTGCGACCGTATCGCGATGCGCGTCGTCAGCATCAAGGGCGGCGCGTCGGGGGGCACGATCGCGAGCATGATCAACATGGTCAAGGAAGCTGTCGGCGACGCTGATCTGCGGCGCCAGTTGAAAGACCCCTATAGCCTTTGCCCGCCTGGCCATAGCTTCTCGATTACACAGCCGGATGTGAAGATCGCATATGATGATGTCTATGGCGGCTGGCTTGCCCCCTTCGTCATGGCGGGGATCAACACACGGGTCGTGCATCGCTCCAACGCTCTGAGCAACAAGAGCTATGGTGCTGAATTCCAGTATGAGGAAGCTTTGGTGACGGGTGAGGGTGCGAAAGGCAAGCGGATGGCCCAAGCGGCGACTTGGGGCGTGAATGCGCTTATGGTCGGCCTGGCTGTGCCTCCTCTGCGTTGGCTGCTTGAGACCATGGTGCTGCCAAAGCCGGGCGAAGGACCAAGCGAAAAGGCGCAACTGGAGGGCGGCTTTGATCTTGTTTTCCTCGGGTCGACTGCAAAGGGCGACACTATAGGGTGCCGGGTCACGGGGGACCGCGATCCCGGCTACGGATCAACCGCCAAGATGTTGTCTCAGGCCGCCGCCTGCCTTGCCAAAGACGTCTCTGCCGATGTGGCGGGAGGATTCTGGACGCCAGCAACGATCATGGGGGATATACTGACCGAGCGGCTGCAGGCGCATGCCGGACTTACGTTCAAGCTGTTGCCCTAGGCGGCCAGTTCCCACTCAGTGGGGGCCGATCTAGCGCGTCAGCCCGACCCTTAGCTCGGAGGCGGTCTCACCTGAGCCCGTCTCGAATGCGGTGGCCTCGCCTGTTTGGACAGTTTGGCGGCGAAGTTAAGCTAATCCCGGGTTTTGATCATGCCGCCAGTTGGAGTGTTCGCGTTGCCGGGGCATGCCCCGGCAACGGAAGATTTTCGTTCGCGCTATAGGCCTCATCCGGGGTCTGGCCTGCAAGTCCCGAGTGCGGCCGGTCGGCGTTGTAATAGCCTATCCAGCGGGTCAGGCCGACCCGCAGCTCCGAGCCAGTCTCGAACGCATGGAGATAGACGCACTCGTACTTCAGTGATCGCCACAAGCGTTCGATGAACACGTTATCCATCCAGCGTCCACGGCCATCCATGCTGATCCGGATTTCGGCGTCCTTCAGCACGGCCGTGAAGGCAAAGCTGCTGAACTGGCTGCCCTGGTCGGTGTTGAAGATATCGGGTGGCCCGAAGCGCGCCAGCGCTTCTTCCAATGCCATCACGCAAAAGCCGACATCCCCAGGTTCTTGGCATCGTGTTCGACAGCCGCCAGGCCAGCACCTTGCGGGTTGCCCAGTCCATGATGGCGACCAGATACAGGAAGCCACGCCGCATCGGGATGTAGGTGATGTCGGCGCACCACACATGGTTCGGTCGATCAATCGCCAGATGCCGCAGCAGATAGGGGTAAATCCGATGCTGCGGGTGCGGGTCACTGGTTCGGGGCCGTTGGTAGATCGGCGACAGCCCCATCTTCGTCATCAACCTCCGCACCCGCCGGCGCCCGATGTTCACGCCCTGGCGCCGCAGATGACGTACCATCTGCCGGCTGCCATACCAGGGCATGTCGAGGAACGCCGCGTCGATTACCCGCATCAGCGCCAGCAGCCTGCCCCGGACTTGATCCGGGGTCTCGTCGGACTCCGGCTGCGGCGCATAGTAAAACGACGATCGGCTGATCGACAGCAGGCGGCATTGCGCCGAGATCGACAGATCGGCGTGCACCGCCTCGATCATCCCGCGCCTTCGATCCACGCTCATCGACGACACGCTTTGGCTAAAAAATCCCGTTCCACGACCAACTGCCCGATCTTGGAATGCAGCTTGTCGATCTCCGCCTCGCCGCTTGCCCGTGCCACCTCCGAGGCGCCAGCAAAAGTCGAGACCATCCCGTCGATCGCCTGCCGCTTCCACGCCGCGATCATCGTGTGATGGATGCCGTGCTTGGCGCCCAGTTCCGCCAGCGTCAGGTCACCGCGGATCGCCTCCAGCGCAACCTTGGCCTTGAAATCCGCGCTGTAGCGCTTTCTCGTCGTCTTCATTCCCGTCCGTCCTTCAGATCGGGAATAGCTTAACACCCTGTCCAGTTTTCCGGGACCATCTCAGCGCGACGGAACACCCAAGCCCCGCCCCGCAGATACAGATAGCGATGGTGCTTTATGCGCTGCACCTGCCCCATTCCTTCCGGCATTTTGTAGCAAAGTTTGTGGCAAACTTCGCTCAAAAGGCCAGATTTTGCAACGGGTTTCACTAATTCAGGTAGTTAGTAGGGCAATGGCGGAGAGGGTGGGATTCGAACCCACGGTGAGCTTACACCCACAACGGTTTT
>NZ_JBBATR010000089.1:1658-5997 GCF_040398645.1 Sandarakinorhabdus sp. | reverse complement strand
ACATCTGCTCACGGCGCTGCTGGCCGCGATGATCGGCTGTGGTGCCGGCACCGCCCAGGCCGCCACCTACGGCGTGTTCCGCAATCCGTCGGGCAGCGTGCAGGTGCGGCTGGCCGATTGCGGGGCGTTGCTGTGCGGCACCATCGTGGCGGCTTCCCGCAAGGCCCGCGCCGATGCCGCCGATGCCGGCCAGACCAGATTGATCGGCATGCAGCTGTTCCGCAACATGACACGGGCTGTTCAGCCCAAGACTGTGCAGCTCAAGACTGGCCAACCGGGAGCGGCCGGGCAGCGTTGGGAAGGCCAGGTCTATATCCCCGACAAGGACAGGGTGGTCAGCGGGACGGCCACGCTCAATGGCCGCACTCTCAAAGTGGAAGGCTGCCTGCTCGGCGATGCCCTGTGCAAGAGCCAGGATTGGACCCGGACGAATTAAAGCGGGATCGCGCGCCCTGCGACCCCTCACCCCTTGACGCCGCTCGCTCTGCCCCGCCACCCTCGCGCGTACACGTGAGGATCATATGCAGCTAGTCATCGTTGAATCGCCGGCCAAGGCCAAGACCATCAACAAATATCTTGGGCCCAGCTATGAGGTGCTGGCCAGTTTTGGCCATGTGCGCGATCTGCCGCCGCGTGATGGTTCGGTGAACCCCGAAGCGGATTTTGCCATGGCGTGGGAGGTTTCGGGGGACCGGGCCAAGCAGCTCAGCGCGATTCGCGAGGCGGCCAAGCGGGCCGATTCGGTGATCCTGGCGACTGACCCTGACCGCGAAGGCGAAGCGATTTCGTGGCATTTGCTGGAGTGGCTGAAGGAAAAGCGCGCGCTGCCCAAGGGCGGGGCGAGCCGGGTGACGTTCAACGAGATTACCAAATCCGCCGTGACGCGCGCCATGGCGGCGCCGCGCGATCTCGATCAGCCGCTGATCGATGCCTATCTGGCGCGGCGCGCGCTGGATTATCTGGTGGGCTTCACCCTGTCCCCGGTGCTGTGGCGCAAATTGCCGGGGGCGAAATCAGCGGGCCGTGTGCAATCGGTGGCGCTGCGCCTGGTGGTGGAGCGCGAACGCGATATCGAAGCGCATCGCCCACGCGAATATTGGCGGGTGGAGGCGGACATGATCGCGCCCGCCGGCCAGACCTTCCGCGCCCGCCTTGCGGTGCTGGACGGCAAGAAATTGGGCCAGTTCGATCTGGACAATGTTGCAGCAAATGCTGCGCGGGAAGCCATTGAGAAAAATGGCTTTACGGTGCGAACCGTTGAAACCAAGCCGGTCAGCCGCAACCCGGCACCTCCGTTCACCACATCGACGCTGCAGCAGGAGGCTTCGCGGCGGCTGGGCTTTAATGCCAGCCACACGATGCGCGTGGCGCAGGGCCTGTATGAAGATGGCCGCATCACCTATATGCGCACCGATGGCGTGCAGATTGCCGCCGAAGCCATGCACGCGGTGCGCGATCTGATCGCCAATGATTATGGCAGCTCGCCCGATGTGCTGCCCGAAAAACCGCGTATCTACACCGCCAAGGCCAAGAATGCCCAGGAAGCCCACGAGGCCATCCGCCCCACCGATTTCTCGCGTCGGCCCGGCCGGCCGGATGGTGATGCGGAGAAGCTGTATGCGCTGATCTGGAACCGCACCGTCGCCAGCCAGATGGCCAGCGCCCGGCTGGAGCGCACCAGCATCGATCTGTACGACGATGATGGCCGCCACGGTCTGCGCGCCACCGGCCAGGTGGTGATCACACCGGGCTTTCTGGTGCTGTACAGCGAAGCCCGCGATGAAAAGCCCAAGGACGCAATGGCCGATGATGAGGATGATGAAGCCCGGCTGCCGCGCCTGGCCGGCGGCGATCGCTGCGCATCCAAGCATGTGGCGGCCACCCAGCATTTCACCGAACCGCCGCCGCGTTTCAGCGAAGCCACGCTGGTCAAGCGCATGGAGGAATTGGGCATCGGCCGCCCATCCACCTATGCCTCCATCCTGACCACGCTGCGCGACCGTGCCTATGTGCGGGTGGAGAAAAATCGTTTCCATGCCGAGGAAAAGGGCCGGCTGGTCACGGCGTTTCTGGAGCGGTTCTTTGCGCGCTATGTGGAATATGATTTCACCGCCGGGCTGGAAACGCAGCTGGATGATGTGTCGGCCGGCGATGCATCCTATCTGGAATTGCTGCGCGCCTTCTGGGCGGATTTTCAGCCCAAGACCGCCGAGATCATGGAGCAGCGGCCATCGGATGTGACCGCCGCGCTGGATGAATATCTGGCACCGTTCCTGTTTCCTGAAACCGGCGACGACAGCGATCCGCGCCTGTGCCCGCGCTGCAGCGCCGGCCGGCTGAGCTTGAAAACCGGGCGGTTCGGGGCGTTTGTGGCGTGTTCCAATTATCCGGAATGCAAATATACGCGGCCGTTCGCCAGCGAAGGCGGCGCCAGCGAAGGCCCGGTGGAGCTGGGCGCGGACCCGGTGACCGCCGAGCTGATCACGCTGCGTTCGGGCCGCTTTGGCCGCTTTGTGCAGCGCGGCGAAGGCAGCGAGGGCGAAAAGCCGGCGCGCGCCTCCATCCCCAAGGACGTGAGCATCACCGGGCCGGAGGATCTGGATTGGGCGGTGAAATTGCTCAATCTGCCGCGCACCGTGGGCACGCATCCGGAAACCGGCGAAACCATCACCGCCAGCATCGGGCGGTACGGCCCCTATCTGGCGCACGCCGGCAAATATGGCCGGCTGACATCAACCGCCGACGTGTTTGAAATCGGCATGAATGCCGCCGTGGTCAATCTGGCCGAAGCCGCGGCTGCCAAGGCCAGCGGCGGGCGGCCGCAGCGCGGGGTAGCAACCGCGCTGGCGGAACTGGGCGCACATCCCGAAACCGGGGTGGCCGTGCGCGTGCTGGCGGGGCGTTACGGCGCCTATGTGTCCGACGGCACCACCAACGCCACCCTGCCCAAGGGCAGCGAACCCGCCGATCTGACCCTGGCCGAAGCCGTGGTGTTGCTGGCCGCACGGGCGGCAGCAGCCCCGGCCAAGAAGGGCAAGAAACCAGCGGCGAAGAAAGCACCGGCAAAGAAAGCTCCGGCGAAGAAGGCAGCAGCGAAGAAGCCTGCGGCGAAGAAAGCGCCTGCCAAGAAACCAGCGGCCGACCCGGCGTGAGTCGGGCCAGCTAAGCCAAGGTCAAAGCAGAAGAAAAATGCCTCCGGCGGGCAGGGCTGAGCCCTGCACCACTTTCGATTTAATTCGGTCCAGACCTTCGAAACACGGGCCCGAACCAACAATCGGGTGCAGGGGTCACCCCTGCCCGCCGGAGGCTTTATCTTTCATCGTCCAACCGCCAGTGCGGCGCTGATTTCGGCGCCCTTGGCGGCTTTCAGCGCGGCGCATTGGCCGATGCGTTCGCGGGTTTGCGACAGTTCCAGTTCGCCGCCGCCCAGCAGCGCCAGATTGGGCTGGATCAGGCCTTCGACGCGGGCGATGGCGTCGGCGCTGCAATAGCCATCAAAGAAGCCGATGATGCCGGCGCGGGCAAAGCCGGGGAAGCTTTCGACCACCTGCTTGAAATTGCTGGCGACATATTGCGTGGTGGCATCGCGGCTGGCGCGGTTATTGGCCAGCACGGCCAGGATGGTGGTGCGTTCGCGGCTGATCAGCCCTTCGGCCCGCGACAGGCCCTGCACATGGGCCGCGCCCGCTGCGCCTTCGATGCTGCCCAGCGCCGCGGCGGCATGGGCGCGAAACAGCGGATCGTTGCTGGCCTTCAGCGCGGCAAACAGTTGATCGGCAAAGGCGATGCCGCCATCCTGCACGGCCACGGCCAGTGCCGCGCGGCGGAACACCGGGGCCAGCGCCGCGCCGTCACCGGCCAGGCTGCGCATTGCAGCGTCCTTCAGGGCGGTGCGCAAGGCCGGATCGCGGCCCGACAGCGCCACCAGCGGCACCAGCGATTCGCGCCAGCCCTGGGCGGCGGCGCTGCCGGTTGCGGCCGCGGCCACCGATGGATCAAAGCCCTGCATTTCGGGCCGGCCCGCATACAGCCGCAGCATCAGCGCGCGATAGGCGGGCAGTTCGCTGTCGGCCAGCAGGGTGCTGGCCAGGCCGCCGATTTGCCGGCCCAGCACCAGCGCCGGCAATTTGTCCTTGTGCTGCGCCAATTGCTCGGCGGCTTTCATCACGCGGCCAAAATCGATGCGGCCAGCGGCAAAATCGGCCCAGATCGAATCGGCAACCGCCATGGCTTCGCGTTCGGGCAGGCGGCTGGCGGCGGCGATCAACTGGTCCCAGCCGGCGTTGTCCATGCTGAACCGGTAATAGCCGGCGCCATTGGCGTTGGGCACCAGCGCGCC
>NZ_JBBATR010000089.1:0-1558 GCF_040398645.1 Sandarakinorhabdus sp. | reverse complement strand
GGCACGCCGGTTTGATCGGTGAAGCTGCGCAGCGCCGGCACCACCTGGGCATTGCCGCTGGCTTCGGCGACGCTGGCGAAGAAATCTTCGGCAGTGGCGTTCTTGTAGGCATAACGGTTCAGGTGCAGCTGCACGCCCTTGCGGAAATTTTCGGCGCCAACAAAGCTTTCGAACATCGAAACCGTCTGGGCGCCCTTTTGATAGGTGATCAGATCAAAGGCGCTGATCACCTGATCGTTGCGGGTGATGGTCTGGCGAATGGGGCGCCCGCGGCCCAGCGAATCGGTGTCCATGGCGCTGAACGCGCCGGCCAGTTCGCCCGCGGCAATGCCCAATTCGGGGTTCCAGCGCTGCGCGGCCTTGTTGCCCATCCATTCGGCAAAGCTTTCGTTCAGCCAGATATCCGTCCACCAGCTGGGCGTGACGAGATCGCCAAACCACTGGTGCGCCAGTTCATGGGCTGACACGATGCCGAAGGATTGCAACTGGCTGGGCGGCGGCGCATCGCCGAGCAGGATCAGCGTGTCCTGAAACAGGATCAGGCCGGCATTTTCCATCGCGCCGCCCATCACTGGCGATGCGATGAAATCCAGTTTCTCGTATGGATATGCGATGCCGAAATAATCTTCGAGGATGCCAACGATCTTGGGCACTTCGGCAAGCGTGGTGCCCATGCGGCCGGCCTGGCCGCTGGCGGCGATCACCCGGAAATTCAACGGCGTTTTGCGCACGGCGTTGGGCGCAATCACGGTTTCGCGCACATCGAAATTGCCCACGCCGATCGACACCAGATAGGTGGGCAGCGGTTTGGACGGCGCAAAACGGTGGGTGGTCCAGCCAGCAGCGGTGGTGGCGGCGGTTTCGGGCGTGTTGCCAAACGCCTTCAGCGCGGCCGGCGCCGTCACACTGACGGTGAAGGGCACCTTGAAACCGGGCTCATCAAAGCCGGGGAACATGCGGCGGGCATCCAATGGCTCCATCTGGGTCCAGGCATACCAGCTGTCCCCAACCTTGGCGCGAAACAGGCCTTCGGCGCCGCTGCGAAAGCCGGTGCTGTAATCAAAGCGGAACCGCACCTTCCCGGCCGGCAACACGCCGGTCAGATCAAGCTGCGCCACGCCCGACGGATCAACTTCGCTGTAGCGCGCCCCATAGGTCTTGCCGCCGGCCACCACATCGACCTTGCCGATTTTCAGGCCCAGCCCATGCAGATACACCCGCCGCGTCGCCGCCTTCACCACCGCATCAATCTCGGCATGGCCGCTATAATCCGCCAGCGCCGGATCAACCTTCAGATCGATGCGATAGGCGGTGGGCCGCACCGCATCCGAAAGCCGGCCCAGCGGGATTTCCTGCGCGATGGCGGGCGCGGCAAGCGCAGTGGCAGCAAGGGCCAGCAGGCGGATATTGTTCATGGTGCTTCTCTCCAATGTCACCTTGGCTTTAGCGCGCTGGCCGGCGGAGGCAAAGAGGCTGAAAAGGGGAGCCTCCGGCGGGCAGGGGTGACCCCTGCACCCGATTGTTTGCGGGGGGTGCTTTGCGGCGGATTTGGGACGCG
>NZ_JBBATR010000088.1:4920-6106 GCF_040398645.1 Sandarakinorhabdus sp. | reverse complement strand
AGGTACAGGGTGAGTGCGCCGAGGATGGCGGACTTGCCGGCGAAATCGCTGCCGGCGACCTGGTAGTAGAGGTCGCGCAGGCGCTGGGTGTCGTAGGCGGTGAGGCCGGCGAAGATCAGCACGCCCAGGATGTTCACGGCCAGTTGCAGCCCGCTGGACTGGATGAAGATGTTGGCGATCATCGCCACCATGATGCCGATGAGGCCCATCATCAGGAAGCGGCCCATGGCCGACAGGTCCTTCTTGGTGGTGTAGCCATAGAGGCTGAGGCCGGCGAACGAGGCCGAGGTGACGAAGAAGGTTTGGGCGATCGAAGCGCCGGTGTAGCGGGCGAAGATCACGCTCATCGAGACGCCCATCACGGCGGCGAAGGCGAAATACAGCGCCTTGAGGGTGGATTCGCTCATGCGGCTGAGGCCGAAGTTCATGGCGAGGATCATGCCGAGCGGCGACAGCATGGCGACCCAGCCGAGGATGGTCGGGCGGCCGAGTTCGTTAAAGAACACGGCGAACAGCGACGGCGTCGAGAAGATGAACAGCGCGACGATGCCGGTGAGCAGCACGCCGGATGCCATGTAGTTGTAAATGCTGAGCATGTAGGAACGCAGGCCGGCATCGAAGCCTGCGTCTGCTCCGGCTTGGGCCCGCGTGGCAGCAGGCCGTCGGTCCATATTGATGGCCATTGGTCTTTCCTCCTCAAGCCGGCGATTGGCCGGCATATGTAGGATAATATGCATTTCGCGGCGATTTTCAATGGCCGGGCATTACCGCCCTGTCATCAGAGTTGTCGCAGCACCGCCGCAGGCCGCGCCGACAGCGCCTGGAAATTGCCGAGGAGGCCCAAGAGCACGGTGACGAGCGCGCCGACGGCGACGGTGGCGATAACGCCGGCCCAATCCGGCGTCCAGTCCAGGCTGAACACCTGGGTGACGACGAACCAGCCCGCCGCGCTGCCCAGCGCCAGCGCCAGCCCGGACACGATCAGCGCCAGCAGGCCATATTCGGCCAGCGTGGCCGCCGCCACCTGCCCGCGCGTGGCGCCGAGCAGCTTGAGCAGCACGGCATCATAGGTGCGGGCGCGGGCGCCGGCCGCGAGCGCGCCGACGAGGACGGCAATGCCGGCGGCAACCGTCACGCTGGCGGCGGCGCGGATGGCGGCGGACAATTGCCCGAGCAGCGCCTGCAC
>NZ_JBBATR010000088.1:0-4820 GCF_040398645.1 Sandarakinorhabdus sp. | reverse complement strand
ATTTTCAGATCGAGGGCGCGGGCGGCGTCTTCATCGATGGAGATCAGCGGCGGCCCGGCATAATCCTTTGGCCACCATTTGCCCTGCACCAATGTGTTGCCGGGCGGGAATTCGGCGGCGTAGGACAGGCCGCGATCGCCGCGCAAGATCCAGGCTTCGGGGGCGTTGATGCGTTCGGAAGGCACCGCATTTACGGCAGTGATCGGGCCGCGCATGCTGGGCACGGTGACGATTTGTGCGCCGGGCGCGACCGTGGCCAGGCGCGCCAGAAAGGCATCGCGGCCATCATTGGGGATATCGAGCACGAAGAAGCTGGGCGCACGGGCGGGAATGCTGCGGTTGATCTGCCCGGCCAGATTGCCTTCGATGGTGGCCAGCGCGGCAAACAGCGTCAGCCCCAGCCCCAGCGCCACCACCAGATTGCGGGTGGGCGCGCCGGGCCGGTGCAGATTGGCCAGCGCCAGCCGGGCCAGTGTGCCGCGCGGGCGCGGCAATCGCGCCGCGCCCCAGGTGATGGCGCCGGCCAGCAGCCACAGCACCAGCAGCAGGCCCAATGCGCCGCCAACAAAGCCGATCACGAAGATGCGCTGCTCCGCGAAGCCGATCAGCAGGGCCAGCACGGCCGCCGCCACCGCCGCGATGATGGCGATGGTGCCGGCATCGGGCCGGGCGCGGGCTTCGGTCAGGCTGCGCAGCAAGCGGGCGGCGGGCATGCGCGCGCCCTGCGCCAACGGCCACAGCGCAAAGGCCAGTGCAATCGCCAGGCCGTAAAAGGCCGCCTGCCCCAGCGCCGCCCATTGCAGCCCGGTCGCTGGCGGCACTGGCAGGCTGGCAGCGGCGAGGCGCGCGACCAGCGCCGGCGTGGCTGCGCCGATGGCCAGGCCGATCAGCACGGCGCCAATGGCCACCAGCGCCAATTGCCAGAGATAGATGGCGCGCACCGTGGCGCTGTCGGCGCCCAGGGTTTTCAGCGTGGCGATGGTGCGGGTGCGCGCCGCCAGATAGGCCGAAACGCCGCCGGCAACGCCAACCCCGGCCACCACCAGCGCCGTAAGGCCGACCAGGGTGAGAAACTGGCCCAATTGATTGATGAAATTGCGGGTGCCCGGCGCGCCGTTGCTGCGGTCGCGGATGCGGGCGCCTTCGGCCACGGTTTCCAGGCGCGTCCGGGCAGCCGCGGTGGTCACGCCCGGCTTCAGGCGGATGCGCAGTTCGCTGGTGTAGAGGCTGCCCAGCGTGATCAGGCCAGCTTTGGCGAGATCGGCGCGGTGGATGACCAGCCCGGGGCCAAAGCCGAAGCCGTCGCCGGCGCGGTCAGGCTCTTCGATGAGGGTGCCAGCAAAGACCAGCCGGGCCTGGCCGAGCGCCAGCACATCGCCGGGCTTCAGGCCGAGCTTGTCGGCCAGCGCCGGCTGCGCGGCGGCATAGCCGGGCCGCACACGGCCGCCGCCTGCCAGAACGGTGCGCCCATAGAGCGGCCAGCTGGCATCGACGGCCTTGATTTCGGCGAGCACGGCATCGCCGCCATTTTGGCGCGACACCATTCCGCGCAATTTGACCACTTCGCCAACGCGGCCCAGTTCGGCCGCCACCGCGCGCTGTGCATCATTCGCGGTCGCGCCAGACAGGCGCAGCGCGACATCGCCGCCGAGCAGCAATTGCCCGCGCTCGGCGAGGCCAGCATTGATGGCGCTGGCCAGGCTGCCGACGCCGGCCAGCGCCGCCACCCCAAGCACCAGGCACACGGCAAGAATGCGCAAGCCGGCCAGGCCGCCGCGCAATTCCCGCAGTGCGAGGCGTAAAGCGAGGCTCAGAGGACTTCGGCCAGCAGGCTGGTCATCGCGGCCCACGACCGGCGATCGGCATCGGCGCTATACTGGATGCCGCCGGCGGGATTGTTGGCCTGCGGCGCGGTGAAGGCGTGCATGGTGTGGCCATAGGCGTGGATCTGCCAATCGGCGCCGGCGGCATTCAGCTCATGGCCAAGCGCCACGGTGGCGGCCGGCGGGGTCATCGGATCGTCCCAGCCGTGCAGCACCAGCACTTTGGCGCTGATCGGCTCGGCCGGCAGGCCGCTGGGGGCATAAACGCCGTGGAAGCTGACCGCAGCCTTGACGCGGGCATCGCCGCTGCGGGCGACATCAAGCGCGCACAGGCCGCCGAAGCAATAGCCGATGATGGCAATACGATCTGAATCAATTGCCGGATTGGCCACCGCCGCATCGACAGCCGCCAGCAGCCGGGCTTGCAGGCCGGCGCGGTCGGCCATCCACGGGTTCATCAAATGGCTGTTGTCGCCCATCGGATCGCCGCGCGTGCCCTTGCCATAGACATCGATGGCAAAGCCGGCATAGCCCAGCGCCGCCAGCCGGCGGGCGACGCCGTTGTCGGCCTCGGATTGGCCGGCCCAATTGTGGGCAATCAGCACGCACGGGTGCGGGCCAAGGCCTTCGGGTAACGCCAGAAAGCCTTCGAGTTCTTCGGTGTCGTCAAAATAGCTGAACAATGTCACGTAACGTCTCTCCTCAAGCGGCCGCGCGGGCCAGGGTCATGCGGTCATCAACAATCCGGCCATCGCGCATGGTGATGATGCGATCACAGCGTGCTGCCAGATCGGCATCGTGGGTGATCAGCACCAGCGTAGCGCCGGTCTCGGCCAGGCGGCCATACAAGAGATCAACGATTGTTTCGCCGGTGGCAGCATCGAGATTGCCGGTGGGCTCATCGGCAAAGATCAGCGCCGGGCGGCCGACCAGCGCGCGGGCGATGGCGACGCGCTGCTGTTCACCGCCGGACAATTGCGTGGGATAATGCGTCAGGCGGTGGCCGAGGCCGACCGATTCCAGCTCGGCGCGCGCGCGGCCTGGCGCATCGGCTTCGCCGGCCAATTCCAGCGGCACCGCGACATTTTCCAGCGCGGTCATCGTCGGGATCAGGTGAAAGGCCTGCAGCACGATGCCGATGCGCCCGCGGCGCGCCCGCGCCAGCGCATCTTCGTTCATCGCGCTGAAATCGGCGCCTGCGATAAGCACCTTGCCAGTTGTGGCTTGCTCCATGCCCGAAAGCACTGCCATGGCAGACGACTTGCCGGACCCGGACGGGCCGAGGATGGCAATGCGTTGCCCGGCAGGCACGGCAAGGGTGAAACCGCGCAGTACATCGACTGCGGCATCGCCGCTGCCGAGCCGAAGGGTGACATCGCGGGCATCAATGACAATAGTGTTGCTCATCAGTTCCCGCGGAATTTTGCAAAAGAGGATCGTGTGTTGCAGCTAGGCCTTCAAGCGCG
Organism: Sandarakinorhabdus sp.; assembly: GCF_040398645.1. Lineage (GTDB taxonomy): Bacteria > Pseudomonadota > Alphaproteobacteria > Sphingomonadales > Sphingomonadaceae > Sandarakinorhabdus. Next base: position 1,531 of record NZ_JBBATR010000088.1, on the reverse strand, counting down.
CTTTTACCAGATCATGCTGGTCGCAGCCGCGCTGTTCATGTCGCAGGCCGCCGCCCCTGCACCAAAAACCGCGCCAAAAGCAGCGCCAAAAGCAGCTGGGCCGATCACCGTGCTGGCCTTTGGCGATTCGCTGATGGCCGGCTATCAACTGCGGCCGGGCGAAGGCTTTGCGCCGCAATTGCAGCGCGCACTGCGGGCCAAAGGCCGCGCCGTGACCGTGGTGGGCGCCGGCGTATCTGGTGATACCAGCACGCAAGGCCGGGCGCGGCTGAATTGGGTGCTCGCTGGCATGAAGCAGGCACCCGATCTGGTGATCCTGGAACTGGGCGCCAACGACATGCTGCGCGGGCAATCGCCGGCCACCGCCGCTGCCAATATCGATGCGATGGTGAAGGCGTTCCAGTCCAAGGGCGCCCGGGTGATGATTGCCGGCATGCGCGCCAGCCCCAATCTGGGCCGCAGCTATGTCACGCAATTCGAAGGGCTTTATCCGGCCATCGCGAAGGCCAATGGCGCGGCGCTCTATCCGTTTTTTCTGGACGGCGTGGCAGCGCAGCCAAAGCTGCAACTGGCCGATGGCATGCACCCCAATCCCAAGGGCGTCGCCGTGATGGTGGCGCGCATCCTGCCGGCCGTTGAGCGGGAGATTGACGCGCTGCGCTGATCGGCTTGGGCATCGGCCGGGCTGCCGCACGGTGCACATCGGCAAACTGCACATCTGTTGATCAGTGCAATGTGCCAAATTGCGATAGAATTTGCGAAAAGCAACGGCCGGAACGTCGCATTTTGCAACGATAATCGTTCATTAGAGTTAACATTTCAGAAATTGTTGTTTATGTTCAACAGGTGAACCAACTGGCACGGTTTCTGCATTCCTGCCTGCATTGGCGCCCCGGCGCCGCAATATCGCAGGAGCCTTGTAGATGCACAAAATCACGATCTTCGCCCTCGCCGCTCTCGCAGCGCCAATGGCACATGCCACCATCCCCTTCACCGTCAGCCTGGAAAGTGAAAAGCCCGGCATCCAGAACAGCCAATCGAAATTTTCGGCGGTCGGCATTGAAACATTCGATGCGCGGCGCACTGTCAATGGCCAGAATTTCGTCAGCAATTTTGGCGGCTCGGTGTTTTCCGGCACCTATTCCGGCGTCGACATCAAATCGGCCGATCAATATGGCGGCGCTGGCGGCACCGGAAGATATGCAGTCACCTTTGCAAGCACGGGTTACAGCCTTGATCTGGCGTCATCCCAGCCGGGCGGCGTGACCTATTTCGGTTTCTGGTTGTCCGCTTTGGACCGCGGCAACACGGTGAATTTCTATCAGCAAGGCAAATTGCTGTTTGCCTTCACGGCAGACCTGGCCAGCAACTTCATCAGCCAATTGCCGAGCGCTGCCAGCTACAAATGCAATCCGAACGCCGCCTTTGCTGCGAGAAACTGCGGTGAGCCCTATGCTTTTCTCAATTTCTACGCCCGCGGCAACACCAGCTTTGACAGAATCGTGTTTGCCGAAAATCCGCGCGTTGGCGG
>NZ_JBBATR010000087.1:0-6440 GCF_040398645.1 Sandarakinorhabdus sp. | reverse complement strand
GCACCATTTTCCTGCGGATATTGCAGCCGAGTATCGGTTCTGGGCATGCGATCATTTCGGATCGGCGGGGGTTTCCAGTTTCAGCCCGTCGTCGGCCGGATTGAGATCGCTGATCGGCTTGTCACCAAAAATATACTGCCCGAACCACGCCTGATTTTCGGCGAGCACCGCAAGCGCTTGGCGGGGCTTGTTGATGGCGTGGCCAAAGCCATCATAAACCACCATTTTCACGGGCACGCCTTGATCTTCCAGCGCGAGGCGGAGTTCATATGCGTTGGCAATTGGCACGCGCGGGTCATCTGATCCGTGTTGGATCAGGGTTGGGGTTTGCGCCTTGGTCACATTGCTGATCGGCGAGGTGCGGGCATAGATTTGCGGGTCGCGCCACGGTGTTGCGCCAAGATATTGACGGGTGAAATTGGTGATATCGGTGTTGGCATAGTAGGTCATCCAGTCCGATATGCCGGCGCCCACGGAAACCGCCTTAAAGCGAGTCGAATTCGTGGTAATGAAGGCCGAAATATAGCCGCCCTGGCTCCAGCCCATCGCACCGACCTTGCCTGCATCAATATGGCCCTGCCGAAGCAACATGTCGACGCCGCCGATCACATCAGCGTAATCGCCCACACCAAGATTCCGATAATTCAGCGCACGGAACTTGGCGCCATATCCGGCAGAACCGCGATAATTTGGCCGCAACACCAGCGCGCCGCGGGCAACAAACTGTTCCACCGGATAATAACGGTCTGGGCGAATATCGGGCACATCAATGCCGGTGGGGCCACCGTGGATGACGACCAGCAGGGGATAGCGGCGCCCTGGATCAAAATCCGCCGGCTTGTACAGCACGCCTTCGATGCGGGCGCCGTCAGTGGCTGACCAACTGACCAGTTCGCGCCGAGCAGGGGTCAGGCCTTGCCATTGCGCTGCCATGTCGGTGATGCGCCGATGCAGTCCGCCCGACGCCACAATGACTTCGGGGACTTGATTGGCCGCTGATCCAACGAAGGCAGCGGCTTGCCCATCTGCACTGAAGCTGAATCCGCCGGCGATACTGCTATCGCCTGCGTCCACACGGCCAATGGCGCCGCTGGTGGGATCGATGCGCCAAAGCCCCGATTGCGTGCGGGCGCGGGCGGCAAATTTGATGCCGTCTGCCTGCCAATCCAGCAACTGGGCGTCTTCGTCAAAGCTGCGCGTGAGAATTTCGATGGGGCCGCCGTCGGCCGAAATCCGCGCAATCAGACGATTGGCAAAGAAATAATTCGCAGCGCCAGCGCTGGTGGCAAATGCGATTGACCGGCCGTCGGGGGAGAATCGCGGCGATCCGTGCGGCCCGCGCCCATCGGTGATCTGGCGGATCGGGCCGCCGCCAACAGCAACCCGAAAAATTTCGGACGTTCCCGACGACACCGGATCAGGATCAAGCTGCGCAGCAAAGGCAATGCTGGCGCTGTCTGGTGCAAAATCCAGCGCGGTCACGCTGCGGCCATCGTCGGCCGTGAGCGCCCGCGCTTTGGGCAATGGACCTGTGTTGCCGGCGAGGACCATGTCCACCCCGATCAGCCAAAGCCGCACCGGCACACGATCGCTGCGAATGATGCGGTAGCTGCCCAGCGCCTTGTCACGGTCTCTCAGGCGGGCTGGGCGTTCGCCGGCTGCCAGAAAGGCGATGCTGTTGCCATCTGGGGCCCATTCAAAGCTGCTGATCCCGCCGGCCATATTGGTAATGACCACGGCTTCGCCGCCGCTTGCTGGAATGAGCAGCAATTGCCGGCTGGCCGGGCCAGTCACTGGGCCAGAGCCGGCAGCAGCTGGGGCCCCGGCTGAAACACCCGGTCGTTCGGCAAGAAAGGCAATCCAGCGGCCGTCTGGCGACCATGCGGCATCGCCCGCCGAACCGCTGCCTTGCGTTAGCCGCTGCCGCGCGTTGCCCAAGCTGTCTGCCAGCCAGAGATCAGTGGCAAAAACATTGCCTTGCCAATCTGTTCTGGTCTGTTCGTACACCACCCTGCGGCCGTCAGGCGACAAACGCGGATTGGACACCGTGGCCATCGCGATGGCCTGACGCGGCGTTGCAAATTTGGCAGCTGGCTGCGCAGTGACTTGCGCTGCGACTGGCATTGCCAACGCAGCGCCGACCGTCATCAACCCCGCCGCCAGCGGTCCAGCAATCTGCAGGAAGAGGTTGCGATTTGCCGGACCGGAATGTTTCCGCATTGCGTTGCCTTCGCTCAGTTGCCAATCGGCAGGATACTCAGAAACGCCAGAAGACACAGCGAAAGCCGCATCAAACTGGCGTTGGCGTGCCGCACACAAACAGAAGCGTCACGCGGCCGTGACGCCGCCATCGATCACGAAATTCTGGCCAGTGGTGAATGCGCCAGCCTTGCCGGCCAGGAACACTGCCATACCGGCAATTTCATCGGGCACACCAATCCGCTGCAGCGGCGCGGTGGCCGTGGAGCGTTGCAGCGTGGCGGGATCATCCCACAGCGCCTTGGCGAAATCGGTCTTGATCAGGCCGGGTGCGATGCAATTGACGCGCACATTGTCTGGCCCGTATTCGCAGGCCAGATTGCGGGTAAGCTGCATGTCGGCGGCCTTGGAAATGCAATAGGCGCCGATGATCGTCGATCCGCGCAGGCCGCCGATTGAGCTGATGATGGTTATGGTGCCATCCTTGCGGGCACGCATCGCTGGCGCAACCATGGTGATCAGCCAATGGTTTGAAACGATATTGTTCTGCAATATCTTGGTGAAGGCATCATCGCTGATGCCGGCCTGCGGGCCATAATAGGGGTTGGAAGCGGCGTTGCAGACCAGATGATCGATCTGGCCCCATTTGGCGATCGTGGCATCGACCAGTGCCTGCAGACTTTCTTTGCTCGCGATATTGGCCGGCACGCTGATCGCGGCTTCGCGGCCGACGGCGGCGTTGATTTCGTCGCGCGCGGCCTCGCACACATCGGCCTTGCGGCTGGAAATCACAACGTTGGCGCCGTGTTCGGCCATGCGGTGCGCAATGGCCTTGCCGATGCCGCGGCTGGAACCGGTGATCAGGGCGGTTTGTCCGGTCAGATCGAATAGGATTGGCAAGGTCATGTCGCGGATCTCCAAGTTGTTACTCAAGAGGGTGTAGCCAGTCGTCCCGGCGATTGTCACGCCGCATAGATGACAGGATGATTGCAGCCTGCCATCTAACGCCATGGCCGAATCGATCCTAACGAAGCTGACCACGGGCGGCGTGCGTGCCACCATGTTGTCCTGTCTGTTTTTCTCCGGGTTCGGCTGCCTGATTCCCTTCCTGCCGTTGTGGCTCGAAAAGGCGCAGGGTTTTTCAGGGTCGCAGATCGGTCTGGTGCTGGCCATTGGTGGCTTCTCGCGGATCATCGCCGGGCCGCTGACTGCAGCCTGGGCCGATGGCCGCAAGGATCGGCGCGCGCCCCTTTTCCTGTTTGCCGCCATCCTCACGCTTGGTTTTGGCCTGTTGTTGTTTGTCACGGGGTTTGCGGCGATCTTCACCATCATCTTGCTGATGGACGTGGCATTCTGGGGCCTGTTACCGGTGGTGGAGGCTGCCTTGCTGCGGCTCACCAAATATGGCTGGCCGCGCTACGGCCTGGCGCGCGGCTTGGCATCGGCGGCCTTTGTGGTTGGTTCGTCGGCGGTGGGTGCGCTGATTGGCGGTTTCGGGCCGTGGGCGGTTTGGGCCTGGCTGCTGGGTGTGTCCATCATGCTGATCGCTGCGGCGGCATGGATGCCGGCCGAACCGGTGGCCGGAGACACGGAAGCGCCCTTTGGCCAGCGTCTGGCTGCAGGCGTTGGCATGCTCAAGGATCGCAAGTTTGCACTTCTGATTTTCTCGGCCGGCCTGATCCAGGCGACTCACAGTTATTTTTATGTCGCAGGCACACTGATCTGGACCAATGACCAACAGATTTCCTCAACCTTGTCCGGAAATCTCTGGTCGATCGGCGTGATTGCCGAAGTTGGCTTTCTGATTTTCATGGCGCGTTGGACGGAACGCTTTGCGCCGGAAACGCTGATCCTGATCGGCGGCATCTCAGCTGTGGTGCGCTGGACGGCCATGGCGTCGTTGCCGCCGGTTTGGGCGCTGTATGGCCTGCAGATCATGCACGCCGGCACATTTGCCGCCACCTTCCTTGGTGCCATGCGCATGATCCAGGCACTTCATGGTGATGAGCGCACGCCGACAGCACAAATGATTTACATGGCACTTGCCTCGGCACCGGCGCAGGCCTTGACCACATTGCTGTCCGGCGAACTCTATGAACGCCTGAAGGGCGAAGGCCACGCGGCCTGGGGCTATTATTCGATGACCGCCGTGGCCTTCGTCGGCGTGGCGCTGGCCTCGCTGCTGTGGTTGCGGCGGGACAAGCCTGTGTCAGGCCTCGCTCCGGCTTGAGCGTCCGGCCTGTGGCCCATGATCATCAGTTACGCTGCTCCTGTTCTGGTTCGCTGGCAAATTGGGGCAGGGGGATCGCAGCCGCCGCTGCGCGCAGGGCGTTGCTCCAGCGGCTGTTGAGCTCGGAATAATATTCATCGTCAACTTCGATGCGGTGAATCAATTCCAGATCGGACACGCCAGTGCGGATGGTGGCCACATCGATAGGCAATCCCACCGCCAGATTGGAGCGCATGGTTGCGGAAAAGCTGATCAAGGCGATCTTCATTGCTTCCGACATCGGCGTTTCATGGGTGAGCATGCGGTCCAGCACTGGCTTGCCATATTTGTTCTCGCCAATTTGCAGGAATGGCGTGTCCTGTTGGCATTCGATGAAATTGCCGGCCCCGTAAATCAGAAACAAGCGCGGCCGGCGCCCGCCGATGGAGCCTGCCAGCAGCAGCGTGGCATCAGTGTAGACGTCTGCATCCTTGACCACCTTGTCGACTTCCGTTTTGGCATCCGACAGGGCCTGGCCAACCAGTTGTGCGGCGCGAAACACGGTTGGCACGTCGGCCAGAAACTCCTTGTCGCCGGTGTCGGGCATGGTCACGCCCAGCGCTACCCGCGACAACGCGCTCTGGGTGACAGACAGGGAGCCTGCTGACGTGCACAGGATCACTCGGTCAGGGCCATGCTCCATCACACGCAATTTTCGGTAGGTGGAGATATTGTCCACGCCGGCGTTGGTGCGCGTGTCTGCCATCAAGACCATGCCTTCGCGCACCAATATGCCCACACAATAGGTCATGTTTGCTCCCCAAAATACGTGAGCTTTGCTCAAGTCTGCCTATCGTCACGCCAGCGGGCAACCGCGTTCAATTGACCGGCAGTTGCTGCTGCTGTTGTTGCTGCTGTTGGCTGGCAACAGGATCGCCAAGTGCGCTGAGGCCGGGGTGATGCAGGCTGGCCTGCGTGGTCACCGCCACTGCCATGGTTTCCATGCCGCCGCCGCGCCGCGCGCCGCGCACCGGGGCAGCGTCGCGATAATCAAGGCCAACCGCGACCCGCAGATAGGCCTGGGTGGCGCACATGCCGTTGGTGGGATCAAATGCCACCCAGCCGAGATCAGGGATCATCACTTCGGCCCAGGCATGCGCCGCCGGCTGGGTGATCATGCCGTCCTGCCGCAACAAATGCCCGGAAACATAGCGAGCCGGGATGCCCAGCAGGCGCGTCACGCTCAGGAAGATATGGGCATAATCCTGGCAAACCCCCGCTTTGATGGCAAAGGCATGGGCCGCACCGGTATAGGCATGGGTGACATCGGCATCAAACACCATGTGGTCATACAAATGCGTCGTCAGCCGGTGGCAGGTGGCTAGCGCGTCGCTGGTATCGATGCGGCGGGCAAAATTGCGCAACGCTTCATCCGGTTGTGTCAGATCGGTTTGCCGCAGGAATATGAGCGGCGGCAGCGGTTCGTTGCTGCCGCTGACGATGCCGTGGCTTTCGAGCGTATCAACTTCGCCGGTGACATGAAGGGTCAACCGCCGCACCGGCCCGTCCGGGTAGAACATGTGGGTGATGTTGCCATAGGCATCCTGGCTGCTGCGCAGGTGGCCGTTCATGTCGGTATCGATGCGCCAATGCACGACATGCTGGCTGTCATGCCCGGCCGGCTGCACGCGCAGCAGTTGCAACACGTCATTGGCCTCACGGGCATATTCATAAACAGTGGAATAATCGACGCGGATCCGCATAACAGCCTTCAGAACAGATATTGTTCGGCGACAGCTTCGCCAAGCCGGTTGTTGTCGGCAATGAACTGCGTGAGAAACTCATGCAGGCCTTCACCGAAAATGGCTTCGATCGTGCCGCCGGCCAGGCGGGCGTGCCCGGCACTGGCCAGGCGGTGTGCCGGCCCGCGCCGGCCGCTCTTGCTGGCCAGCAGATCGAGGTGACGTTGAATTTCATCATAGCAGGCCGCCAGGCTGCGCGGAATTTGACGATTCAAGATCAGCAGATCGGC
>NZ_JBBATR010000086.1:0-6530 GCF_040398645.1 Sandarakinorhabdus sp. | reverse complement strand
GCACGCGCAAGGCGGCCTTCAGACCGCGCTTACGATGGCAAGGGCGTAGAACGGCCACGGCGATGGCCGACAGCATCGACGTTGGACTGTTCACGGCCTAGCCGGGGCAGGGCGCATTCAGCAAGAAGGATGTGCTGGCGATGACGCGGATGCCGGTAAAATCCGGAAAGCAGGTGCTGGTGTTGATCGGCAAGACCAGCCCGACGGTGGCTGAGATCGATCCCTACAACAAATATGTCGACCGCAATTCCGACGACAATCTGGTAGATATCAGCTGATCCGCTGCGCCCACAGCGGCGCCAGCGGCCCGGCAACAAAGCCAGCGCGGCCGATTGAGTAGATGACGTGGACAACCGGTCCGGTCGAAAGCTCGGCGGTGGCTGTGCGGGCGCTCAAAACGGCGCCGATGCGTTCGGCGGCGGTGCGGGATCGGAAATTGCTGTCGCCGATCATCAGCATCACGCTGTCCACTTTGGTGAGGGCGTGGCCGACCATTAACGCCTTCATCGCGTGATTGACCCCGCCGCCCCAATGGCTGCGGGCCAGAAACGTCCAGCCGACTTCCACTTCGCCGGGCAGGCAGCGGCTGTAATCAAAGCGGGAGGAACCGATAACGGCCCCGCCGGCGCGCGCCACCAGCATGCCGCCGCTGGCCAGCCCGTTTTCGAAGAAGGCGCGGAACACCGGTTCCTGCCAGCGGTCGCTGGCGGGGTGGCCAGCCCAGATGCCGGGATCGCTGGCGGCCGCAAACAAGGCCGGCCAATCGGCCGCCCTGGCGGGCCGCAGCTGCACGGCCGGGTGATCCAGGCTGGGCTGACGGTTCAGCAGGCTCACTGGGCTGCCAGCGTGATGGCGTGAATGCCCAGCCCGATGCAACCGCCGATCAAGGTGCCATTGATGCGAATGAACTGCAGATCGCGCCCCACGGCCTGCTCCACCTTCTCGGTCACGGTGTCGGCATCCCAACTGCGCACTGTGTCGGATACAAGGGTGACGATAGCGTCGCCATGGGTCTTGGCAAGGCCGGCTACCGCCCGGCGCAAGCTGCTGTTGAGCGCCGCTTTCAGCCCGGTATCGGCTTCGATGCGATTGCCCACCGCCGCCAATGCGCCGCCCAGCCGGTTGCCGCCGGGCTGGGTCAGGCTGTTGGCCAGTGCACCGCGCGCCGCCCCCCACAGGTCCTGCATCCAGCTTGCCATTTTCGGATTGGCCAGCAGATCGCTTTTGTAGCTTTCCACGCGCGCCTGCGTTTCGGGAAAATGGCGCAGATCAAACGCCCAGGTTTTCAGCGCCTCGATGATGCGCTGCCGCACGGGATGGCGCGGATCTTGCCGCATATCAACGAGCAGGCGCTGCACCGCGCCGATCATGCTGTCCGACATGCTTTCGTCAGCGCCGGCGAGGCGCAGCAGCCAGTTGGTGCGCTCTGTCACCATTGATCGGATCACCGGGCCTTCGTCGTTCAAGGTGGCGAGGCCCCAATCAATGGCTGCATCCACCAGCGGCTCATGGCGGCCGCGCGTGACCATCGTGTCGACAGCGTCGGCAACGAGCGGCGATATCTTCATGCTGCCCAGCCGTTCGCGCGCCACATCCGCCACCAGCTGGCCAATCGCTGGATCATCCAGCCCCTCCAGCAGCTGCGCGACCAGCGGCCCCAAGCGGCGGCGGTTGCCTTTTGCCGTGGCGGGCGGCGCCGACAGCCAGCCGGCCAGTACGCCGGCAAGATCAGCTTCGTCCAGCCGGCGCGCGACCACCTGGGGTTTTAGAAAATTGTCTTTCAAAAACTGCGCAAGTGCCTCGCCCAGTTGGTCCTTCTGCCGAGGAATGATGGCTGTGTGCGGGATCGGCAGACCAAGCGGATGCCGAAACAGCGCGGTCACGGCAAACCAGTCGGCAAGGCCGCCAACCATTGCAGCTTCAGCAAATGCCCCCAGCCACGGCACCGCCGGATGAGCACCGTGCATCAGCATCGTGGCCGCAAACAGCAACGCCATTGCCAGCAGCAGAAGCGTCGCAAGCAACCGCATGCGATAAAATTCTGACTCCGGCAGCAGCTGTTTCAGGGCAGGCTTACTCCGCAGGCTGTGCGGCAGGACGGGTGGTCTTGGCGCTGTCTTCGTTGTTGGTGAACCAGCGCTTCATGCGCGGCGCCAGCCATTCTTCCACCGAGACCGCGATTGAGAACCCGGCCGGAACGATAATGAGCGTGAGCGCGGTCGACAAGATCAACCCGCCTATCACCACGATACCCATCGGTGCGCGCCACGATCCGTCACCGCCCAGCGCGAGGGCCACCGGCATCATGCCGGCCACCATGGCGATGGTGGTCATCACGATTGGCTGCACCCGCTTGTGACCGGCCTCAAGGATGGCTTCCAGCTTGGGCACGCCCTTGTCCATTTCCTCGATGGCCATGTCGACCAGCAGGATGCTGTTCTTGGCGACGATGCCGAACAGCATGAGGATGCCGATGAACACCGGCATGGAAATGACATTGCCCGTCACCCAGATTGCAATCAGGCCGCCCAGCGGTGCCAGCAACAGGGACACCATATTCACAAATGGCGGCAGCACGCGCTTGTAGAGCAGCACCAGCACCGAAAACACCATGATGATGCCGGCGATCACGGCCAGAATGAAGTTCTGGATCAATTCGCCCATCCACTTCTGCATGCCGAGGCTGACTTTCTCGACGCCGGGTGGCAGCTTGGCCAGGCTGGGCAGGGCGTTCACCTTCAGCTGTGCTTCACCAGCCACGATACCCGGGGCAAGATCGGCGCCGATGGCAACGCGGCGCTGCTGGTTGTGGCGGCGGAGTTCGGTCGGCCCAGCACCAAAGCTGATATCTGCCACCACCCGCAGCGGCACGGTACCGCCGCGAGAGGTTGGTACCGGCAGGTTTTCGATGGTGGAAAGGTTGCGGCGTGACGATTCAACCAGCGCGACGCGAATTGGGATTTGGCGATCGGCAACGCTGAACTTTGCGACATTCTGGTCAATATCGCCTAGCGTGGCAATGCGGATAGTTTCGGACAATGCCGCAGTGGTGACGCCCAGTTCAGCGGCCAGATCCAGCCGCGGCCGAATGGTGATTTCCGGGCGGTTGAGCTCACCATCGATACGAGCCTGGCGAACTTCCTTAACGCCGCGCATTTCCTCAACAACCTTTAGTGCGGTTTGTTCAAGCAACACGGAGTCGGTGCCCGTCAGCGTGATCTGGACGTCGCGTCCGCCAGGGGGGCCATCGTTTTGAGAGGCAAAGCCGACCCGAGCATCCGGGATCGCAGAAAGCTGCGGTGCAATGCTGCGTTCCCACTTGGTGCGGTGCATCGCGCGATCCTTGCGCAGGGTCAGGTAGATATCAGCACTGCCAACCTCGATGCTGGCAAACGCCAGCGCCATCTCGGGCGACTTCTCCAACACGGCCACGGCCTTGTCGACTGCGGCCTCGGTCTGCCCCAAGGTGACGCCCGGCGGCAGCGAGATCGTCACCTGGCTGCTGTCTGAATCTGCATCGGGCTGAAAGGTCATCGGGATCGCGTTGAACAGCAACACAGTCGCGATCAACGATGCGCCGCCGATGCCGAACACGGTTTTCATGCGGTTGGCCAACGCCCAGTTGAGGATCGACATGTAGACATCGACCCACTTGCCAGTGCCATGCTCGGCGGCGCCATCGCTCTTGAGGAAATAGGCCGCCAACATCGGCGTGATCAGGCGGGCAACCGCCAAGCTGATCAAAACAGACACCGCAACCGTGCCGCCGAAATTCTTGAAAAACTGGCCTGAAATGCCGGGCATCAACGCCACTGGCAGGAACACGGCCACAATCGAGAACGTGGTGGCCACGACAGCAAGACCAATTTCGTCAGCCGCTTCCATCGATGCCTGGTAGGCCGATTTGCCCATGCGCATGTGGCGGACGATGTTTTCGATCTCGACGATCGCATCATCAACCAGAACACCAGCCACCAACGATAGCGCCAGCAACGACAGTTGGTTGAGCGTGAAGCCCAGCCACGCATCGAGGATCCAGAATGTCGGGATCGCCGAAAGCGGGATTGCCAGCGCCGAAATCATGGTGGCGCGCCAATCGCGCAAGAAAATGAACACCACCAGCACAGCCAGCAAGGCCCCTTCGATCATCGCAGTGATCGCGCCCTTGTATTGCTGCTTGGTATAATCCACCGACGTGAAAATCAGGCTGAATTTGACATTTGGATATTGGGCCTTGAGTTTTTCAATCTCGACAAGGGCCGTATCATAGACAGTCACATCAGAGCTGCCCTTGGCCTTCGACATCGAGAAGCTGAGCACCTGACGACCGTTCATCTTGGCAATGCCGCGCTGTTCGGCATAGCTGTCCTGCACCTGCGCGATGTCACCCAGGCGAACGCTGCTGCCCATACCAAGGTTGATCTGGGAATCAGCCAAGCCGATTGCGTTGCGGGCATTGCCGATCACCCGCACGGACTGTTCAGCACCCGCGATTTCGGCCCGGCCGCCAGCAGCGTTCAAATTGGTCTGGCGCAGCTGCGCATTCACTTGGCTGGCGGTCACGCCATAAGCCTGCATGCGATCCGGATCGAGGATCACCCGGATTTCGCGGCTGACACCGCCTGAACGCCTGACTTGCGCCATGCCCGGTACGCCCAGCAGGCGCTTGGCAACTGTGTTGTCGACAAACCAGCTGAGCTCTTCGAGAGTCATCGCAGTTGATTCAACAGCAAAATAGGCAATAGGGCCGCCAGCGATATCCATACGCATCACTTGCGGCTGCAAGATGCCCTGCGGCAGATCGGATCGGATATTGGCAATGGCATCACGCACGTCGTTCACGGCGCGATCGATCGGGGTGCCGATGGTAAATTGCACCGATGTGCTGCTGCGGCCTTCGCCGACAAAGCTGTTGACCTCATCAACGCCGCTGATGTTGCGGATGGCAGCTTCCACCCGTTGGGTAACCTGGCTTTCCAGCTCCGCTGGCGCGGCGCCGGGTTGAACCACAACCACTTGGGCCGCCGGAAACTCCACGTCAGGCTGGTTGTTCACATCCATCGCCCTGAAGGACAGGACGCCGGCCAACAGCAGCAAGGCGAATGCCACCAGGGGCGGCACGGGATTCTTGATCGACCAGGCAGAAATATTGCGCATATCAGGCTCCAGGCGTCAGATCAGCGAGCAGTTGCAGCAAGGTTGGCCTTGATCCGGTCACCTGGCTTCAAAAAGGCGCCCGCGCTGGCCACAACCCGTTCAGTGCCGGACAGCCCTGACAAAATACCGACGCCAGCATCGGAAACCGTGCCAATCGTGATCGCGCGCCGCTCAACCCGGTTGTCCTGCCCGACAACATACACATAATTGCCCTGTACGTCGGCCAGCACGGCCGATTGCGGCAGCAGCGGCCGGTTTGATTCGCCTGCTGCAATATTGGCCCGCGCAAAGGCGCCGACGCGCAGCCCGGGGGCATAATCGAGCTGGATGCGCGCGATACCCAAGCGTGTGGCGCCATCGATCACCGGATCGACCAGCCACACGCGGCCTTTGAAGCTGGTGGTGGCGCCCACGGGGGTCACGCTGGCCAGCATGCCGACCTTCAGCCGGGCAATATCCTGCTCGGCGAGCTGTGCACGCATTTCCAGCGTGCCGCCTTCGGCCAGACGGAACAATGCGCCCGAACCAGCGCCAACCACTTGCCCGGCTTCGACGCTGCGTGACAGCACAAGGCCAGCGGCGGGTGCCCGCACGTCCAGCCGCTCGTTGCGTTCGCGCGCCGCTGCCAATTGGGCACGGGCCACGCCAACGCGGGCCAGCGCACCATCGCGGGTAGCAAGCCGTTGATCGATGTCGGCCCGGCTGATGAAGCCCTTGGCCACCAGGCTTTCGGCGCGGGCCAGATTGGCATCCGACAGCCGCGCATCGGCTTCTGCCAGCCGCACACCGGCCTGAAGCTGCGCGACTTCCTGCACCTGCACCTGCCGATCGATCTGTGCGAGCACCTGGCCGGCGCCGACGCGCTGGCCGGGTTCCACGAGCACGCGCAGCACGCGGCCGCCTTCGCCCTGGATGCCCACCGCAGCATCGCGCTTGGCAGCGATGCTGCCCGGCGCCGTGATCGATTCCGCCACCATCGTGGAGCCGGGCACCAGCACCGTCACTTCCGGCAGGTTGCTGGCCGCAACCACAGGCGGCGCCGCCGCCGGTGAAAAGGCCTGCCACGCCGCGACGCCCGCCAGGGCCACGGCCAGCGCGATCAAGCCAGGCTTCAGCCAGCGGCCACGCCCCGATGTCGCAACATCAGACCCAGCCGACGCGCCAAACGCGTAGACCTTGGCGTCGACCGTTGGTTCAACAGTGGTATGTGCGTTCATGGCCATGACAATCCTTTGCGCGGGTGTACTACACAAGTACGTCACCGCATACAAGCGCTCTCATATCGCAACTCGGCCCTTCCAGCAAAGCCGGAATTTGAGTGCCACTCGAGCGCCGTCGCCGCAGATGCGATGGCTCTGTCCAGCAGAACAGCA
>NZ_JBBATR010000085.1:0-6666 GCF_040398645.1 Sandarakinorhabdus sp. | reverse complement strand
GTGTGGGTCGCCGATTGCACGCTGGGCGCGATCCACCGCATCGACACCAAGACCGCCAGGATCACCCGCACCGTCACAACCGGCATCGCCGACAAATCCGGCGAATTGAATGTGGTCGCCGGCGCTGGTTCGGTATGGGTGGCCAGCGCGGCCGACGGCGAAATTGCCCGCGTCAATCCCGCCACTGGCGAGATCATCGCACGCATCAAGGCCGCCAAGGGCACATCCTATCTGACGTTCGGCTTTGGCGCGCTATGGGCCGTCAGCGCCCCCACACGCACCCTGCAACGCATCGATCCGGCCAGCAACAGCGTGGTTGCCACCACGCCGCTGGGCCAGATGCCGGGATTCCTCGCGGCCGGCGAGGGCGCGGTGTGGGTGCAGGAACAGGGCGACGGCACGCTGGCGCGCATCGATCCCGCCAGCAATGCGGTCACCGGCCGGGTGAAGGTCGGCAACAACCTCAAATATGGCGATATCGACACCGGCGCGGGGCGCGTGTGGCTGCGCACCACCGAGACCCAAGAATATGCCGTGATCGACGCCAAAAGCCTGGCCATCGTCGCGCGCGTTGGCAAACCCGTAGGCAGCGGCGCGCTGCGCTTCACCCGCACCGGCGTGTGGACCAGCGCCCATGACGTCAAAACCCTGTCGTGGTGGCCGGCTCCGGCGCTGGGGCCAGAAAAATAACCATGAACGCCGGCGCCTGACATGGACAGCCCGGCCCGCATGGCCTTGGCGCGCGGCGATATTGCGCTGCTGCGCCAGCACGCGGCGGCCATGGCGCGCAGCGGGGCGCATGCCGCCGAAGGCCGGTTCCTGCTCGGCATGGCCGACGCTGCCGAAGGCCGCATCGCTGCCGGCCTGGGCCATCTCGAAGCCGCAATCGCCGCCGCGCCAACTGCCGAATATCTGGCGCAGCAGGCCAAGCTGCTGATCTTGCTGCGCCGGGACCGTGATGCCGCCAGCGCCGCGCTGGCCGCCGATGCCCTTGGCCCCGACGATGCGCTGACGCACGACACGCTCGGCAATGTGCAGGCGCGGCTGGGCGATCATGCCGCCGCGGCGCGCAATTTTGCAGCAGCGTCGGCGCGCGACCCCGGCAACATGGATTATCGCTTCAATCTGGCGCTCTCGCTGGGCTTTCTGGGCCGCGCTGATGAGGCGGCCGCCTGCCATGAGCGCATCTTGGCGGCGCAGCCGGCCAATGGCCGCGTGCATTATGCCCTGGCCGGCCTGCGCAAGGCGACCGTAGCGCACAACAATATTGCCCGGATGACCGGGGTGCTCGCCCGCCGGCCCGGCCCCGATGATGATCTGCGCATCCGATATGCGCTGGCCAAGGAATATGAAGATTTGGGCGATCCAGCCGCTGCGCGCGCCCATCTGGATGCCGCCAATGCCGCCCACCGCCAGCGCATCGGATATGATGCCGCCACTGATGCCGCGATGTTTGACGCCATAGAGGCGGTGTTCCGCTCCGGCGAAGGCTCCGGCGTGAGCACCAGCCGCGAAGCGCCGATTTTCATCACCGGCATGCCGCGCACCGGCACCACCTTGGTGGACCGTATCCTGTCCTCCCACGGGCAAGTGCACAGCGCCGGCGAATTGCAGGCGATGCCGCTGGCCATCAAGCTGCTCACCGGCACCCGCACCCGCACGGTGACCGATCCGCAAACCATCACGGCATCGGCGGCGCTGGACCCGCAGGCGATCGCGGCTGCCTATCTGGACCGCGCCAACCAGCACCGCCGCAGCAATGAGGGCCGTTTCATCGACAAATTGCCGGCCAATTTCCTGTATATCGGCCACATCGCCCGCGCGCTGCCAGCCGCCAGCATCGTCACGCTGCGCCGCAATCCGATGGACACGGTGTGGAGCAATTACAAAAATCTGTTCGCCACCACCTCGCCCTATTATGCCTACAGCTATGATCTGATCGATATCGCGCATTATTTTGTGCGTTTTGATCGGCTGATGCGGCTGTGGGACGGTCTGTTGCCGGGCCGCGTGCTGCAACTTGGGTATGAAGAATTGGTCGCCGATCAGGAACAGCAAAGCCGCCGGCTGTTTGCGCATTGCGGCCTGGAATGGACCGATGCGGCGCTGGATTTTCACACCAACAGCGCCGCCGTGGCCACGCCCAGCGCTGCGCAAGTGCGCCGGCCCATCTATGGCGATGCCGTCGCCCGCTGGCGCGCCCACGAACAGGCGCTGGCGCCCGTCGCCGCCATATTTGCCGCCGCCAGTATTACGATCTGACCCAATTGGGCAGCACCAGCCAAGACACGGGCATGCAAAACACCCTACAGATGTGACAAGATCGCTACGTCAAACGACCATTGGCAAATCCAGAGCCATCCCCGCAAGTTGTTGCATCGCACAACAACAATGCAGGGGAATGTAATGCGCGCTTTCGGACTTCGCGGTCATCTGCTGGCGGCATCGATGTTGGCTGGCCTGGCCAGCCCAGCCTTCGCAGCCGCAGCCGATGCTGCTGCCGATGCCGCTGATGGCGAAACCATCGTGGTCACCGCCACCCGCCGCAGTGAAAAGCTGGCCGATGTGCCAATCAACATCTCTGCAATCGGTTCAGAACAGCTGGCCCAGCAGCGGCTGAACGATATTCGCGATCTTGGTGCGTTCACGCCCGGCATCACCGTTACGGATACCGGCCCGCGCGGCGCTGGCACCATCGTCATGCGCGGGCTGTCGGCGGATGATACCAGCAACTTTGCCGACAACGGCAACAGCGCCATCGGCACCTATCTGGGCGAAGTGCCGCTTTATCTCGATTTCCGGCTGATCGACATGCAGCGCGTGGAAGTGCTGCTCGGGCCGCAGGGCACGCTCTATGGCCTCGGCACCCTCGCCGGCGCCATCCGCTATATTCCCAACCGGCCCGATGCCAGCGGCGTCAGCGGCTATGTGCACGGCCGGGTGTTCGATATCGATAAGGGCGGCGATGTCGGCTATGTGGCCGATGCGGCCATCAACCTGCCGATCATCAAGGATGTGCTCGCCTTCCGCAGCGCCACCGGTTATTTCTTCGATCCCGGCTTTATTGATTATCCGTTCGCCGTGAAACGGATCGGCACATCATTGCCGCAGCCCGGCCCGGCCAACAATCCGCTGGGCACGGCGCAGCAGCAGCAAGACAATTTTCAGCGCCAGAAGGATGTCAACTTCGGCAAGACCTTCACCACCCGCAACCAGCTGGGCCTGACGGTCGACAATCTCAACGTCTACTTGAGCTACGTCTATCAGGAAACCAAGACCAACGGCCGCCAGGCCAATGGTGGCGGCGTGCTCGGTGAGGGCCGTTATGAAGGGCCGTGGCGCGTGCTGGAACCGGCCACCCGCCGCGCCCAGCTGGTCAGCCTTGAAGTCGAAGCGCAACTGGGGGACATTGCGCAGCTGGTTTCGGCCACGGCTGGCACGTTTGTGAAAAACACCGGCTCGGTGGATGTCACCGATCTGCTGCTTGATCTGGACTATGGCTATGAATCCTTCCCGGCCTTCACCGGCTTTACCCGGGCACGTGCATCCAGCAAGCAGTTCAACCAGGAACTGCGCCTGGTCTCCACGCACGGCGGCCCGATCAGCTGGGTGCTCGGCGGCTTTTACAACGAATTTCGCACCTCCAATTCCTACCGCGAATTCCTGCCGGGCTACAGCCTGTCCCCCGCCGGCGTTGCGGCCGGAGTCATCCCGAATGTGGACGACAATGAATTTGCCTCCTTCGGCCGCAGCCTGACCAAAGAACGCGCCGTTTTCGGCGAAGCCACCTACAAGGTCACGCCGGAATGGCAGATTACCGGCGGTCTGCGCTATTACAGCTATGATCTCAGCCGCATTGGCGGGTCCGTCCTGCCCTATTTCGACGGTGCGATCACCGGCGATGCCGATATTACATCCAGCGCCGGCGAGGCCAGCGCCAATGGCTTTGTCTACAAGCTCAACACGTCCTACAAGATCGGCGCAGACGCGCTCGTCTATGCCACCTACAGCACTGGCTACCGCATCGGCGGTGCCAACACCGGCGCGGCGCCCTGCGTGTTGCCGCTCAACACCAACCAGCAGAATATCTGCGCCCTGCCCAACGAATTGTTCTTCGGCCCGGATGAAACCACCAACTATGAAATCGGTGTGCGCGCCGGCTTTTTTGACAATCGCCTGACCACCAACCTGTCGGTGTTCCAGATCGATTGGGATGGCCTGCAACTGTCCGGCACCACCCTCAACGGCGCCATCGGCATCACCGTCAACGGCGGCACCGCGCGCAGCCGCGGCTTTGATTTCTCGTTCAATGCCCAGGTCAGCGATCGTTTCACGCTGCGCGGCAATTATTCCTACCTTGATGCCAAGCTGACGTCGGGCGTGGACGATCTTCTCCAAATCCGCACCAGCAAGACAGCCAGCGTGCGGCCGAAATTCTCCAACATCGATGTGCTGGCCGGGGATCGCCTGCCCGGTTCGACCCGCCATTCGGGATCGCTGTCGGCCAATTATGTGCTGCCCACCGGTGACAATGAAACCGTGTTCAACTGGACCGCCACCTACACCGGCGACATCCTCACCCGTGTCGGCGGCCGCGGCTTTGGCGAAACCCTGCCGGGCTATCTGACCAACCGCGCCTCGATCACCTACCGCGCCGACAAATATGAAGTGTCGTTGTTCGCCAACAACATGTTCAACAAATATGCCGTTACCGCCGTGAGCAACGATCTCAGCCGCGCCGGGTTCGTCAATGGCGGTGTCATCTCGCGCTTTTACGGTCGCAGTGTGCTGACACCGCGCGTGATGGGCATCGAAGCCCGCTACATTTTCTGATCCTACTGCGCAGGCTGGCATGGCAGGATGTTGTCGTGCTAGCCTGCGCCGGCTGGTGCGGCAAATTCAGCGCTACGCCCGTTGACATATAGGGACGACGTGGATTCTTGGGTGAGACCAACCCGGCAGTGAACGACGAGGGCAAGATGGCAGGGGTGTATGTCGGCAAGCGGTTGATCGGGGCGGAGGCGCCCGTGACGGTCGGTTGGGAAAATGTCCCCAAGGTTGAAGGCAGCCCCCTAAAGGTGGCGTTCTTCACGTATTTTCAGCCGGCTGTGCTCTTCGCCGCCATCCTGTTCTGGTATTATGCGCCAAATTCAATTGCCAAGGCCTCAGTGGCCATCGGCATCGGCATCGGCTTCCGGCTGTTTCTGCTCGCGCTCGAATGGTTTTTTCCGCGCCACGAAAGCTGGAAACTGACCTGGAAAGAATTTGCCGTCGATCTCTTCTATGTCGGGCTGGGCATTACGATCCTTGAAACCGTGGACGGTTTCATCGGCAGCGATGTGGCCGTTGAGGCCATTCAGGCATCGTTTGACTGGGACAAATTTGCCTGGTTCATCGGCCTGCCGTTGCTGCTGCAGGCCTTCATGATTTCCTTCATATTCGATTTTGGCCAATATTGGATGCACCGTGCCATGCACAAGTGGCACCCGCTGTGGCTGACCCATTCGGTGCATCATTACATCACCCAGTTCAACATCAACAAAGGCGCTGTGGGCAATCCGATCGAGCTGTTCCTGATCGGGCTTGGCATCGGCGGCTTCTTTGATTTCCTGCCGCGGGCCTTTCTGCTCGCTGGCGCAATCGGGATGGCCGTTGGCAGCTACATGCATTTGAACGTGCGCTTCAACACGCCGGGCTGGTGGCGCTTCCTGTTCAATACCACCGAACACCACAGCGTGCACCATTCGCAGGACTATGAAGCCACGCGCAGCAATTTTTCCGGCATCTATATCTTCATCGATCGCATCTTCGGCACCTGCGTGGACGGCGAAGCCGAGCTGCTGGGCCAGGACGGCGGCCGGCGCATGTCGATCCGTGAACAAATGCTGCACCCGTTCACCGACGGCTGGGCCAGCTACAAGAAACGCACCCAATCACAAGCCGCCGTGCCAGCGGAGTGACCGGACATACGCCGGTCACAGACGGGCAGCCCATGGCTGCTGATGGCATGACTTCAACCGGAGCGGCAGCGGCCATCATGCGCACCGTGCGGCTGATCTGGCATATCCGCAGCCAGATCGATCTGCCCACTGGCCTTGACGCCGCCGCTGCCATCGATCGCTTGGCGCCGCTGCTGGACACAGCCGGGACCAGCACCAAACGCACCGATGACAGCCTGATCTTCACCAAGAAAGACCCGGCCTCCCAGGACAAGTTGGCGGCGTTCAATGCCGGCAGCCTGCGCATTGCCAGCACTGCGGCCGGGCAGGTTTTGAAATTTGATCTGACCAGCCGGTTCATGCTGGCCTGCTTTGCCGCGCCGCTGCTGTTTCTGGCCTTCGCCCAAATCGCGCTGGTGACCGGCGCCTACCAGAAGGCAGAGGCCGAAGCCGCCGAGAAACTGGAAAAGGCCAAGGAGGCCAAAGAGAAGGCCAAGAAGAAGGCCGAAAAGCCTGATGCCAAGGAACTGCCGCGCAATCCGATCGATGTCGCTCTGGGCGCGCCGCCGCCCAAGACCAAAAAGGAGCGTGAGGCGGAAAAACTGAAGCAAAAGGACGAGCCAGTGTCGGCCACGCCGCATTATGTGTTCGCCGGTTTCTTTGCCGCCCTCTATCTGATCGGCCGTTTTCTGGAACAACGCCTGGCCCGAAACCTGTTCAAAAAAGC
>NZ_JBBATR010000084.1:1927-7068 GCF_040398645.1 Sandarakinorhabdus sp. | reverse complement strand
CGGCCGCGCAGGCTGGCCCGGCAGCGCGCATCGCCAAGTTCGGCGCGGCATTCCGGTGAAGACACCTCCACGGCGCTGGCTGCCAGCGCCGACCCTGGCCCCAACAATTCGGCCGTAAAGCCGGCATCCGCACCCTCGCCAACCGCCACATCACCCAGCGTGCCGGTGGCAAGCCGGTGGCGACCGCCGGCAGGATGGCGCCAATCGACCAGAAACACCTCCAGCCGCGCACTGTCCCAGCGGCCAGCCAGCAAATCCGCTGACGTCAAAGCGCCAGCTGACAGGGCCCCGGTCACCTCCATATCGTCCGCTTCCATGCCGTCACCAAGCACCACAGCCGACGCCGACATGCCCGGCCGCGCCAGGTGCAGCAGACCATCAACCATGAGCGCGCTGTCATGGCTGGTGAAGCCAAGCGCAGCACCGTCACGGCGCAGCAGCCGCCAGCACAGCGCCAGATGGGTGAGATCGGCAGCAAGATCGGGCGTACTCATCGGCATCAATCCTCACGCAGTTCGATGAGTGGCACGCCCGGCAATTCCCCCGCCCGCCAACCGGCAATCGACACCGACAGCCGATCGCTGGCAAAGCGCACCGGCACGTCAAAACGATAGCCTGCCGTGACGCTGGCACCGGCCGGCGGCGGCACGGAAAAATCAATCAGGCCGCCGGGTGACAGCGTCCAGCCCGCCGGCTGGGCTGCGCCAGCAACGGCGACCACCACTGTTTCGGGCCACGCCCGGGTGATGCGGCGGCGTTGCGGCGGATCGCCGCCCAGCCCGTCATCGCCATAATGCTTGACCAGCGCAAAGCGGGTGGTGGTGCCATCGCCAATGCCCAGCGTCTGATCGGTGGCAGCGGGTTCATTGCCGTCAACCGCCGAGCTACTGTCGAGCGGGTCCAGAAAGCGAAATCCGTGCGCCTGCCCGCGCCGCGCCCGGAAAAATGCCAGCAGCTGCGCCAGATCGGCTTCGGACCTGACACCCAGGCCGGCATCATATTCCAGCCGCGCATCGGCCCATTCGGCATTGCGCTGCTCCGCGCCCGACCCAGTGACCACCACCTGCGTGGAAAAGGCCGGGCCGCCGGCTGCCCCAAAGCCCAGCGACAGCGGAAAGCGCACATCATGAAATGCCGGCATATCTTCGTCTCCCTTGTCATCACCGTCCAGGGCAAAGGGCGTAAACCCGTCCCGCGCCGCCTGCGGCCACGCCCAGACAAAGACGTCGGCCACACCGCGCGCCTGCGCCGCCGCTGCGGCATCGGCGATCAGCGGCCAGTGCGCCGCTGCATCGGCTGCGTTCAGCACAAAACCCGCCAGATAATGCTGCTGCGCCAGCGGGTAATTCAGCCGGGCTGCCACCTCCGCGCGCGCATTGGCCTGCCCGGCCTGGTTGGCGCCGGTCACGAAGCTATAATCCTCCAGCTGCAACACATCGAAGGCCGGATGCGCCCACGCCGCCGGCAGATTGGCCCGGGCCAGATCAGGACGATCCGCCAGCAACACCTGCGGCCCGTAAAACAGCAGGTGGCTGCGCATTGCCGGCGCAGCGCCGCGCGCCGCGGCCACCATGCCAGCAGTGGCATCGGCCAATCGCACGCCGCACCAATCCAGATAGGCTTGCTCGGCTGGCGATTTGTCGCCGCGGATATCGGCAATCATCGGTGCCGATTGGCCGGTTTGCGCCTGCCAGCTCGCCGTGGTTGCCGCATCATACAGGCACGGGCGATGGTTTGGTCCCACCCACCACCACGGCTCCCCCACCTGAAACGCCGGTGCGACGCCGGCGGCCAGCGCCAGCGTCATTGCCGCAGCTGACACGGATTGCAGCCAGGCCTGCGCCGCCGGATGACACGGCGACAGCAGCGCGGACGGCGGCACCCAGCCGGTCAGCCCGATCGCGCCGTCACTGCTGCGCTGCGCCCAATCCGCCGGGCAATGCGCCGCAAACAACTCCATCGACAGCGACAGGATCGGCGCAAAGCCCAGCGCCGCTGCCCGGCTCAGGAAATCGGCGTGCCACGCCGCAGCCGGCCCACAAAATGCCCGCTGCCGATCAACCAGATAGCTGCCATCAGCGGCGGGCAGCAGCGCCATGAAATGGCTCATCCCCAGATAATGGGTGATGGCGCCGCGCCAACCGAGCAGCAGCGCCTGTTCCAGGATGCGTTCCGGCGACTGGTTGTACAAATCGTCATAGGCCGTGCACAGCCGCCAATCATGCGGCGGCAGCGATGGCCGGCCAGCGGCCAGCACAGCGCCGTCCCCGTCCAGTTCCAACGTCGTCAGCCGCACCTGCCCGCGCGCCACGGCCGGCAACGGCGCATCGCTGCCATCATGGCCAGGCGGCACCAGGCTGAAAAACAGCCGGTCAATATCGCCGGCCCACACCGGATCAGCCTCACCGGGGAGCAGAAAGCCGCCCGCCAGGGCATCGAAATCCAGCGTGATCTCCGCGTCGGTGGGCAGGCCGACGGCATAATTCCACAGCCGCACATACCAGGTGCGCGGCGCGCCGGCGGCATCGCGGCCTTCGATGGTCAGCACCGGGCCGTTTACCTCATCCAACGGCAGCACATCGCCGCTCGATTGCCAGCGAAGCCGCCACAGCAGCCCGCGATAATCGCGCCGCGTTTCCAGCGCACACAGCGAATGGCTCCAGCGGTCCTCTGATTCCCAGATCAAGCCCGCCAGATCGGACCGGCGCTGAAATTCCAGCGACACGGCCACGGTTTCCGGCCCTTCGGTGACCACGCTGGCCATCATCGGGCGCGGAAAATCCACCAGCCACCAGCGCGGATCAAAGCGGCGCACATGCCGAACTGCCCCGGTCGTCGGGCTATCTTGCGGCCCGGCCAGCCACCAGCGCATCATGGCCGCGACCGATCGAGCGTGCGCGCCACCGCGCGGGCGACCTGATTGCCGGTTTGCTGCATGATGGCCGGGCTGGCACCCTGCGGCATGGCGACATTGACGGTGATCGACACCGGCCGCCCGCCTTTGCTATTGGCCTCGACCCGGCCCGCAGCGGTGGGCACAAACAATTCCGGGCCGCGTTCGCCCACCATATAGGCGCGGCCCGCACTGACCGGCCCACCTGTCGCCCGCCCCGGTGCACCCAGCAGCCCGCCAAGCAAGCCGCCCAGCAAGCCGCCGCCACCACTCCCGCCGCCGCCAAAAATCCCGCCCAGATCCAGCCGCAGCGCCTGCTGCGCAATATCGCCCAGCGCCGACACCGCGATGCGCCGCAGATCATCAAAGCCCAGTTTGCCATCCGCCAACGCCCGGCCCAGCGAGCGTTGCAGCCCGGCACCGGCGCGGTCGATGCCAGCCGCCAGCGGGCCATCAATGCTGCGCTGCACCTCCGACACGCCGGCCAGAAAGCCGCCGGTATCGGCCCGCAATTTGATCACCAGGTCATCGATCCGGTCATCGCTGCCACCATCAAGCATCGGGATATGCCTCCATCAGGGCTGCCAGTTTTTGCGTGTCGGCCGGGCCTGCCGCGGGCGCCGCATCAAGCCCCAGCGCGGTGATCAGCTCAGCCGGGGTTGCCGCCCAGAACTCGGCCGGCCGCCAGCCCAGCCCGGCGGCAGCGATATGCGCCGCCTGCCGCGCGGCAGCCGCAAACATCATGTTCCAGCCAATATCTGGCCAAGCAGCACCCGCAGCGCCGGCGCAGCATTGGCCAGCCCGCCGGCCACCAGTGCCTCGGCAAAGGCGCCGCGCTCCATCGGCTGGGCCAGGCAATGCCACAGCAGCGCCGCCATTTCGGCCAGAGTCAATTGCCCGGTGGCGGCGCGTTCACACAAGGCAAACAACGGCCCAAGCTCGGCTTCGGCGGCCACCAGCGCGGCAAAGCTGGGCCGCAGCAGCACCGGCTGGCCGTTGATGATCAGCTCGGCCTCGCCGCGCACCGGATTGGCGATCATGCCGACACCACCGGGCCGCTGCTTTCCAGCGCGAGGCTGTAGGTGCGTTCGCCATTGAAATCGCCGGCATAATCCAGCCGGCCGATCTGAAAGCGCCCGGTGATGGTTTCGCCGCTTTCAAATTGCACCTGATAATCATCGATGGCGCCGCCCAAGGCGCTGGCCTTGATGCGGGCTTCGGCGGCGCCGCCGGTGAACACCCCCGACCCCGACAGGGAGACCGATCGCACCCCAGCCCCCGACAACAGCTCGCGCCAGCCGCCCGAACCCTGGTTGGTCACCACCACGCTTTCGGTGTTCAGCGTCAATTGCGTCGTGCGCAGCCCGGCCACCGTGATGAACGCCAGCGGCGCCAACCCATTGCCAACCTTGAGCAGGAAGGCAGCACCTTTTTCCATTGCCATGATCACGGCTCCTATTGTTGATGGGTGAACAGTCGCATTTCGATGCTGCCCGGCCGCCAGCCGGCATCAGGCCCCGCCACGCCGGCGCGCAGCATCTGCACCAGCACGATGCGGTGCCCGCCGTGCACGCCGGACAGCGCCCGCAACCGGGCCTGCGCTGCTGAAACCAGCCCGCGCAGCCGGGCCGCGCCGGGTTGATCATCCCAGATCGTCACCACCAGCCGCACGGCATGGCCAATCTCGGTCTTGGTGCTCCAATCGGTCACCAGATCGGGGCCAATCACGGCATAAGGCGCGGCGGCATCGCTGGGCGGGCCATCATAAACGCCGGTCAGGCCCGGCAGATCAATCAGCGCTGCCACCACAGCCGCTTGCACGGCGACATTGATGCTCATCACCGGCCTCCATCGTTGCTATCGGGCCACAGCAGATCGGCATCGGGCAGCGCCGTCCGGCTGCCCCGCCGCCGCCGCGCAAGGCCGCGCCCGCGCAGCTGCACGCGGCCCTGATCGGCGGTCACCTCGCCAACGTCCTGCCACTGCTGCGCCAATCGGGCCGCCATTCGCTGCACCGCCAGCGCAGCCAGACGCGCGCCGCGCTGCCGCAACTGCTTGGCCAAATTCGCCGTGTTCATACCGACCGGCCTTCGCACAGCAGCGTCGCCAGCCCCGGCAGCGCCGGATCACGCAGCACCGCCAGCACCGCCAGCACCTGGCCGCGCCAGCGCAGCCGCATCTGCAGATCAAGATCATCACGGTCGCGCAGCAGCACCCGCCAGCGCCGCATGCTGCGCGCGGCCTCACC
>NZ_JBBATR010000084.1:0-1827 GCF_040398645.1 Sandarakinorhabdus sp. | reverse complement strand
TCGGCGGCGTCGCGGTGGGTGAACAAATGGCTGACCAGGCGGATCACGCCGGCGCGCAGCGGTTCGGGCACGGCGTTCCAATCCAGCCCCAATCCAGCGCGAAACCGCACCACGGCGCGGCCACTGGTTGGCACCCGCAGCAATCGCACCCAGCCAGTGCCATCGGCGGCGATATCGCCCTCCCACTGATCGGCCGGCAGCGCCGCGCCGTTCACAAACACGCCATTGATCGCCGCGCAGGGGCTGGCGCGCAGCCGCTGCCACACCAGATCATGCACCAATGCCTGTTCGCCTTCGCGCACGATCAGCCACTGGCCAATAAACGCTTCACACAGGCCCATCGCGGCCCGGATGTGCCCGGCGATCAGCGCGTCTTCATCGTCACGGTCCAGCCGCAACGCCGCCTTGCATTCGGCGAGGCCCACCACCAGCGGGCCGCTTTCCAACGCGATTGCCATTACCGTTCCTCCACCCGCACTGTCAGGCTGCGCTCATCGCTGCTGCCGTCGCTTAAGGTCACGCGGTTGGTCACCCGGCAGATCTGCCCGGCCGTGCCGCCCACCAGCATGATCGCGGTGCGGCCGGCCGCTGCTTGCGCGCCAGTCAGCTCCAATGCCCCGGCCGGCAGCACAGTCCACGCCGATTGCAGGATGGTGCGCCCGGCCAGATAGCCGGCATCCCAGTTCACCGCGTGATCGACGCGCGCGCCGGGGTCTTTCAGAAACAAGGTCATGGCTGGCCTTTCGCTTGTGGTGCCGGCAGCAGCGGCAGGCGCGGCTGCGGTCGTTCGGGATTTGCGCGCATCAGATCGGTGCGCCGATGGTCACAGTCCACGCCGCCACGGCCACGGCGGCACCGGCCAGAACCGGCTGCGGCGGACAGGTGGTGACATACAGCAGGCGCTGCGCCGCCACATCGATCAGCGCGATGTGATCGGCGGTGCCAGTCGCCAGCGCCGCCAGCCCCGGCCGCGCCGCCACGGCCAATTGCCGGCCGCCGCCGGGCGCATCCGCCTTGGCAAAATCGCCCGGCAGCACCGGCGTTTGCGCCAGCGGCGCCGCCATGGCTGCTGCAAAATCCGCCGGCTGCCCCGCCAGCACCACCAATCGATCAGCTCCGGCCAGCACATCCAGCCCGGCATCCAGCACCAGCTGGCCCGCAAATCGCGCCATCATCATTCTCCCGAAAATTTCTGAATGCGTCAGCCGGCGACCAGCGCAGGCAATCGCCCGCGCCAGGGCAGCTGCACCGCTGGCATTTTCAATCGCTGCAATGGACTTGAAGCTGGTCTTAAGGCCCGCGCACGGCCAGCAGCGGCGCTGCGCCAACCGTCAGCGCTGGCACCTCCGCCAAGGGCCGGCGCGGCAGGGTTACCGCTGTGCCAGCATCAGCCAGCGCCATTTGTGCGGCCGTGGGCGCGAACCCAACCACAGTGGCCGCCTGCGCCAGAAAGGCGATGAAATGCGTCAGGATCATGCGCCGCGCCTCCTTAACTGCCCAACTTCAACTGGCATACTTCAACAGCCAACCCTCACGTGCCCGTCACGGCCAGCGTCTTTTCCGCCAGCACCGTGGTGCCATCGGCAGCCATCATCCGCACAGTGACGCTACGGGTGCCGGTCCAGCGTTCGGTGGCCACCAGCTTGGCCGTGCCGCGCGTCGCCACCGCGATGCCGGCGACGCCGGCACCCAGACGGCTGGTGCCTTGCAGCACGTTGCCGGCGCGGCTGCCGGGCGCAAAGTTGGTCGCGCCGCGGTGCTGCTGATCGTCATACAGCAGGCCGTCCAGCAGGCGTTCGGTGTTCATTTCTTGGGGGTTGATATCGG
>NZ_JBBATR010000083.1:0-7828 GCF_040398645.1 Sandarakinorhabdus sp. | reverse complement strand
GCCTGGGCGCGGCTGGAGCGCAACGAAATCGATGCGGGCCAGTTTGATGCAGCGTTTCGCAGCGAAGCGCTGGCGCTGGGCCATGATGTGCCGGGCAGCGCCGTGCTGCCGTTGCTCGCTGGCACTGTGCGGCCCGGCATGGTCGCGGCGTTGCGCGCCTGCAAGGCGGCTTACCGGGTGGGCTGCATCACCAACAATGTCGCGTCGGACGCTGATATCGGCTGGGGCCCATCTGTGGCCGGCGTGATGGCGCTGTTCGATCATGTCATCGAAAGCAGCCGCGCCGGCGTGCGCAAGCCGGATCCGCGCATCTACATGATGATGTGCGACGCGCTCGGGGTGGCCCCGGCCCAGTGCGTGTACCTCGATGATCTGGGCATCAACTGCAAGCCAGCTGCCGCACTGGGCATGACCGCCATCAAGGTAACCAGCGAAGCCCAGGCGCTGGCCGAGCTTGCCGCCGTGACCGGGCTGGCGCTGACCTGACATAGCGGCAGCAAGACGAGGCAGAAGGAAGCAGCCTCCGGCGGGCAGGGCTGAGCCCTGCACCACTCTCTTTTTAGTTCGGCCCAACGCTCTGAAATAGGGCGCCGAATCAACATATGGGTGCAGGGGTCACCCCTGCCCGCCGGAGGCTTTTTCAAGAGGCTATAGTATATTACCAGCTGACCGGATCGGCAAAGGCGCTGCCCTGCCGTTCAAGTTGGGTGGCGATGGCGAATTTGTGCACTTCGGTGGGGCCATCATACAGGCGGAACGGCCGCATATCGCGGAAGATCATTTCCACCACGGTTTCCGATGTCACGCCGATGCCGCCCAATATCTGCACGCAGCGGTCGGCAACCTTGAACAGATCTTCGGACACGCTGGCTTTGACGATTGAGCTTTCGTGGCGGGCGCGGATGCCTTGATCGAGCATCCACGCGACATGGCGGATGGCCAGCCGCGCCTGGTGCATGGCGATTTCATTGTCGGCCAGCATGAAATTGACACCCTGATGCTGGATCAGCGGCTTGCCAAAGGCGGTGCGCACCCGGGCATGATCGAGCGCGATCTGCTGGCAGCGCGCCGCCGCCCCCAGCCAGCGCATGCAATGCGTCAGCCGCGCCGGCGCCAGCCGCATCTGGGCATAGCGCAAGGCTGATCCGATTTCGCCGAGCACATGCGACGGCCCGAGCCGAAGGCCTTCAAAGCGCACGACGCAGTGGCCTTCGACATAATTGCGGTCCATCGAATCCATCACCCGGTCGATGTGGATGCCGGGCGTATCGCCTTCACACAGGAACAGGCTGGGGCCATGCGGGCCGTGCGGATTTGGCGGCACATCGGCCATGATGATCCAGGTTTTTGCGCCGTTGGCACCCGTGATCAGCCATTTCAGCCCGGAAATCTCATAGTCATTGCCGTTGAACTCGGCGCGGGTTTTCAGCTGCGCCGGGTCGCTGCCGGCGCCGTCAGGTTCGGTCATGGCAAACACGCTGCGGCGCAGGCCGGCCACCATCGGGGCCAGAAACTGCTTGATCTGATCAGGCCGGGCGATGCGCGACAGCAGATACATATTGCCTTCATCGGGCGCGGCGCAGTTCATCGCCACCGGCCCCAGCGTCGACCAGCCCGCTGCTTCGAACACCGCGGCCTGCGTGGCATGATCAAAGCCCATGCCGCCCAGTTCGGTGGCAGCCTGCGGCGTCAGCAAGCCCTCAGTGCGGGCCAGTTCGACCAGTTCGGCGCGCAGATCGTCGTTGGGGCCGTGTGCGGTCAGCCTTTGGTCGCGTTCGAACGGGATAATCTTGTCGATCACGAATTGGCGGACGCGGCGGGCCAGCAGCTTGGTGGATTCGGGCAGGGTAAAATCGGTCACAATGTGCCTTTCGATAGCTGATCGCCGGCGTGGCCCAGAATCGCCAACGCCAACGGCTCAAAGCCTTGATAGCGGTTACCGTCCATTTCGCCGCGCTGCCATTTTCGGTAAAGTTGCATCCAGGCCACCGCCAGCCGCAGCCGCGCCAGCGCCAGCGGCCAGACCAGATCGCCGGCATCATGGCCGCTGATCGCCCGGTAGTGTGCCGCAATCTCGGCCCGGCCCGGCCAGCCGGGGCTGAGCGATGGCACCGCTTGCAGTGACTTCAGCGCCGCAGGATCGCCCGGTTCGATCCAGTAGGAGAGCAGCACGGCCAGATCGAAGGCGCGTGGGCCGCGGGTGGCCATGTCCCAATCGATCATGGCGCCGGGATGCAAGGTGGCTGGATCAACCAGCAGATTGTCAGGCTTCAGATCCATGTGCAGCAGCACCGGCGTGCCGGATTCTGCTGGAATATCAGCGGCCAGCGCGGCAATCAGCGCTGCGGCTGCGGCGGGCAGACCATCGGGCCACACCGCTGCTGCCCGTGCTGTCCAGCCTTTGAGCTGGCGCGCGAAGAAGCCTTCGGGCTTGCCGAGATCACCCAGGCCCATCGCCTGCGGATCAAGCCCGTGCAGAGCCGCCATGGCAGACAATACGGTGTCAATCAGCGCCGTGCCATCACCGCAACCTGCGGGCAGCGATCCGGCAATGGCAATGCCGGCGCGCCGTTCGATCAGCTGAAACGGCGTGCCCAGCACGGCGGTATCGCTGCAAAAGGCGATCAGGCGCGGGGCGAGCGGAAAATGCGGTGCCAGCGCGGCCAGCACCCGCGCTTCGCGCGCCATGTCGCTGGCGCCGGCCGCCAGCAGCCCGGGAGGCGGGCGGCGCAGCACGGCGGCGATGGGGCCGCCCATTCCAAGCATATTGCCAAGCAGATCAATGGCTTCATTGCGGTTGGCAATGCCGCCGCCCAGCCGCTGCAATGTGGTGCCCGGCGCAAGTTGCAGGCCGTGCGCCGACAACCACGCCGCGAGAGAGGCAAGTTCGGTCATCTGCATCGCAACCAGCCGCGCTGCAATCTGGATGCAATTGGCTGGCAGCTTGCTGGTGCATTCATTGCCCAATTGGTTACCATCTTTTCCAGCGCCTAACCATCTGTCATCAACCCGTCACTGGCGCTGACAAAGTAGCCCCTTTATGAGCCGCGTTATGGCGCTGATTTTGCAATCCGATCGGTTGGTGCTGCGTGCGCACCGGCACGGTGATTTCGAACGGCTGGCGGCGATGTGGTCGCATCCGGGCGTGGTGCTGCATTTTGGCGGTAAGCCGTTCAGCCGGGAAGACAGCTGGAACCGGCTGCTGCGCTATGCCGGTAATTGGCAATTGCTCGGCTACGGCATGTGGGCTGTCACCCGCCCTGGCGACGATGTGCATCTGGGTGATGTCGGCTTTTTGCACGGCGAACGCACCGGTGTGCCCGCGTTTGGCTGCCCGGAAGCGGCATGGGCGTTTCATCCCGATGTGCAGGGCCAGGGCTTTGGCGGCGAAGCGGTGGCATGCGTGCTGGCCTGGGCTGACAAGCAGGCGGCCACGGCCGCCGATCCGCGCTTTGACCGTACAGCTGCGATGATCAATCCCGCCAATGCAGCCAGCATTGCGGTGGCCCGCCGCTGCGGCTTTTCGATCTTTGGTGATGCGCGTTATGCCGACCATCCGGTTGGCTTGTGGGAACGCGGCGCACCTACCTGATCGGTCAGGCATCATCGGGCAGCCCGCACAGGGTCAGGCTGCCACGCCAGAGCGCAGCACAGCTGGCTTCATCGCGGGCGAGAATTGAAGGATCGGGCCAGCCCAGTTGCCCCTTGCGCAGCGCCGCGTAAACGTGGCCCGGCGGCGGGCGCAGGCTGACGGCGAGTTCGGCCAAAGCGCGGCCCGCATTGCGCAGGCTGTTCATCGTTTTGCCGAACGGCAGCAGCAGCGGCAGCAGCGGCCACAGCAGGGTGCGCACCACCCACATCTGCTGGCGCGCCAGGCCGGTGCCGGGGGTCAAGCCGGGATCATAGGCGACAACGCTGATGCCGCGCAGATCGGCGGCTGCGCGCTGGGCTGCCACGCGCGCTGTCATGAGATTGCAGAGTTTCGATGCTGAATAGGCACGCATGCCAGCGGTAATCGCGTTGCTGTCAAGCTGAGCATCCTGGGTTGGATCGGCAAGCCAGTGCGCGTTGGCGTGGCGCGGGGGCGGCACGCCGGTGCGTTCGGCGGGATCGTGGGTGCCGCTACTGGTGATCACCACCCGAGCTCCGCTCGCCAGATGGGGCCACAGCCGGTGAAGCAGCAGAAAATGTCCGAGGTGATTGGCCGCAAAGGTCAATTCATGACCGTCAATTGATCGTTCGCTCACGTCCGGCCGTTGACCGCCTGCGTTGAGCACCAGCACGTCTATCCCGGTGCCGCCCAAGGTGGCCACCACGGCATCGGCAAAGCTGCGAACGCTGGCAAAGCTGGCAAGATCGAGCGGCAGGCAGGTTGCGCCTGCCGGGCCGCCCTCGTTGCGCATTCCGAGCAGGATGTGGGCCTGTGGGGCAGCCAACAGGTGCCGCAATGCTTCAGCGCCAATGCCGCGATTGCCCCCAGTCATCACAATCTGCATAACCGCCATATCCTTACAATGTAAAGTTTACGCCGTATAAATTGCGCTGCTGTGGTGGTCAAGCTAGGGTTCAGCGGTGAAATCCGAATCAGCCTGGCATTTTGATGGCGATCTGAAGCAGGCGCTGGTCACTGCGGCGCGGTTGATCGTTGAGACCGAGGGCGCGGCAGCGCTGTCACTGCGCGCGCTAGCGCGGGCGACCGGAGTGTCTGCCATGGCGCCTTATCACCATTTCAAGGATCGCGCTGCGTTGGTGGCCGCCGTGGCTGCTGCCGGTTTTGATCAGCTTTACAGTGACAAGATCGCTGCGCTGGCCGCCGCGCCAGGCGATCCGGCGCAGCGTATCGTGGCCGGTTCCATCGCTTATGTCCGCTTCGTGGTCGACCATCCCGAGCTTTACAGGCTGATGAAAAGCCCGGAACTGTCCGACCGGGCCGCCCACCCCGATCTTGCGGCTGCAGCGGCCCGGCCTGGCGCGTCACTTTACGCCATGCTCCTTGATCTGGCGGCGGCTGATCGCTTGCACGGGGTCTCGCCAATCGTTGCTGGCGAGATCATGTGGGCGATGGTGCACGGCATCGGCACGCTGAGCATCGATGCCTATCTGGCTGAGCCCGAAGCATTGGCGAGCGCTGGCGCTGCCGCGTTGCTGGCGGGCTGGGGCGCGCTTTAACGATTGAGCCGGCCTTCGATCAGCGCGTCGACCACCGAGGGGTCCGCCAATGTCGATGTATCCCCCAGCGCGCCGAAATCATTTTCGGCGATCTTGCGCAGGATGCGGCGCATGATCTTGCCGCTGCGGGTTTTGGGCAGCGCCGGGGTCAGGTGAATATGTTCGGGCACCGCAATGCCGC
Source organism: Sandarakinorhabdus sp. (assembly GCF_040398645.1). Lineage (GTDB taxonomy): Bacteria > Pseudomonadota > Alphaproteobacteria > Sphingomonadales > Sphingomonadaceae > Sandarakinorhabdus. The sequence goes on along the minus strand of NZ_JBBATR010000083.1, from coordinate 2,478 downwards.
CGATCTCGCGGCGCACAATGGCTTTCAGTGCATCAACCAGCGCCGGGCTCGCCTCGATACCGGCGTTTGGCGTAACATAGGCGTAAATCGCCTGACCTTTTACATCGTGCGCGAAGCCGACCACGGCGGCTTCGGCAACATCGGGATGCGCGACCAGCGCCGATTCGACTTCGGCCGTGCCCATGCGGTGGCCCGACACATTGATCACATCGTCGACGCGGCCCGTAATCCACCAATAGCCATCGGCATCACGGCGGGCACCATCGCCGGTGAAATATTGGCCGCGGTAGGCGGTGAAATAGGTCTGGGTGAAGCGTTCATGATCGCCAAAGATCGTGCGGGCCTGGCCCGGCCAGCTGCCGCGCAGGATCAGATTGCCGCTGATGTCCGCGCCCGGCTGCCAGGCAATCGGGCTGCCATCCGCGTCCACCAAGGCCGGTTCGATGCCGAAGAACGGCTGGCATGCGCTGCCCGGCTTCAGTGCGGTGGCACCGGGCAGCGGCGTGATCAAAGCGCCGCCGGTTTCGGTCTGCCACCAGGTGTCGACGATGGGCAGCTTCCCCTTTCCGACCACGCGGTGATACCAGCTCCAGGCTTCGGGATTGATCGGTTCGCCGACCGTGCCGAGCAAGCGCAAGCTGGACAGATCATGCCGCCCCACCGGTTCATCACCGTCGCGCATGACCGCGCGAAGCGCCGTTGGCGCGGTGTAGAAGATATTGACCTTGTGGCGGGCAATCACCTGCCAGAATCGGTCGCTGGCTGGCCAGCTCGGCACCCCTTCGAACATCAGCACGCTGGCCCCGGCACTAAGCGGGCCGTAGACAATATAGCTGTGGCCGGTGATCCAGCCGACATCGGCCGTGCACCAGAACAATTCGCCAGGCTGGTAATCGAACACGGTTTCAAAGGTCAGATTGGCCCACAGCAGATAGCCGGCGGTGCTGTGCAGCACGCCCTTGGGCTTGCCGGTCGAGCCGCTGGTGTACAGGATGAACAGCGGGTCTTCGGCGGCCATTGGTTCGGGCGTGCAGGTGGCGGGCACCTGGCTGCGCAGCGTGTGCCACCAATGATCGCGTTCTTCGTGCATTACCACCTTGCCGCCGGTGTGGCGCACCACCAGCATGGCTTCGATGGGTGTGCCGGCTGCTTCGGCCTTTTCGCAGGCGGCGTCGGCCACCGATTTCAGCGGCACGGGCTTGCCGCCGCGCCGGCCTTCATCGGCGGTGATCAGAAAGCGGCTTTGGGCATCGGCCATGCGGCCGGCCAGGCTTTCGGCGGAGAAGCCGCCAAACACCACTGAATGCACCGCGCCAATGCGGGCGCAGGCCAGCATGGCCATGGCGGCTTCGGGGATCATCGGCAAATACAGCGTGACCCTGTCACCCTTGTCCACGCCCAGCGCCACCAGCGCATTGGCCATGCGCGCCGTTTCTTCGCGCAATTCGCCGTAGCTGATGCGGCGGGCAGCAGCGGCGGGATCGTCGGCTTCCCAGACAATTGCCGTCCGCTGCGGATCCAGATCGGCCCAGCGATCGAGGCAATTCCAGCTGGCATTCAAAATACCATCTTCAAACCATTTGATCTCAACGGGATCCCAGCGCCAGTTGCCCATGATGGTGGGTGCGCGATACCAATCGAGCCGGCGAGTCTGATCGCGCCAGAATGCATCGGGATCGGCCAGGCTTTGGGCATGCAGCGCCTCATACCGCGCCGCGGTGGTGCGGGTAATCGCCAAGGCGTCAGCGGGAACAGGGTAAATGCTGCTGGTCATGCCCGCAGACTAGGCCGCGTTGCCGCTTCGGGCTAGAGGGGGGCATGGCCTTTCCTGCCTCCAAAGCCATGGCATTGGCCCTTGCAGAAGCCCGCGCGGCGGCTTTGCGCGGCGAAGTGCCGGTCGGCGCGGTGATCACCAATGCGGCAGGTGATGTGCTGGCGGCGGCGGGCAATCGCACCCGCGAACATCATGATCCCACGGCGCACGCCGAAATCCTCGCCATTCGCGCCGCTTGCGCTGCGCTGGGCAGTGAACGCCTGATTGGCTGCACGCTAACGGTGACGCTGGAGCCTTGCGCCATGTGCGCGGCGGCGATTGCGGCGGCACGGCTTGAGCGGCTGGTTTACGGCGCATCCGATCCCAAATCGGGCGGCGTGGCGCACGGCGCGCGGGTGTTTGCGCACGCGCAGGCCCATCACTGCCCCGAAGTGATCTCCGGCGTGGCCGAATCTGCCGCCGCAGAGCTGCTGCAGGCGTTTTTCCGCAAACGCCGCGATTGAGCCGAGGCCGATGCAGATAGGGCAATCTGCCCTTGCTGTGTCGGGCCTGGTTCGCCACCGTAACGCCATGACGAAACCCGCCCTCGATACAGCAGTTGCCGCTGCACCTCGCCGCATTCTTGGGCCGTTTGCGGCGGCTTCGGTGGTGGTGGGCATGGTGGTGGGGGCCGGCATCTTCAGATCGGCCAGCCTGGTGGCGGC
>NZ_JBBATR010000082.1:6299-7867 GCF_040398645.1 Sandarakinorhabdus sp. | reverse complement strand
GAGGCCGCCTTACTTCTTTGCCTTCGCAACCAGCCCATCCCACGTCGCCCAATCGATGGCGCGGCCGGGGTAGGCGATGCGGGTGAAGGGCCAGGTGGTGCGCAGCCAGGTTTGGACCCAGGCGTAGAGCTGCGCATCGAAGCCGGCGTCGTATTCGGCTTTGGTGACCCAGAGGCGGACGACGGCGTCGTAGCCGGCAACGCGGCTGGGCGCGACGTAGACGCTGCCGCGTTCGCGTGTGCCGTCGGGGGTGAGGACGGCGTAGGCGAAGGATTGGCGGGCCTGGAAGCGGGCTTGTTCGCCTTCCATGTCTTTCATGGCGTCGGCGGCGGTGAGGCCGGCGTGCGGCCAATCCGTGCTGCGTGTGAAGGTTTTATGGAGATGTTCGATGGAGGCCATGTAGGCATCGTAATCGATCTTGACCACGGCGGGGCCGAGGGGGACGAGCTTGAAGCCGGGGCCGGTGGCCAGCGTTGGCACGGTGAAATCGGCGGGCACGAGGGTTGCGGCGGGCGGCGTTTGAGCGGCGGCGGGGGCGGCGGTTGCCAGCAGCAGCAGAGCCAGCGCGGCGGTGATTTGCCGGAATGTCATGATCGGTCCATTCGTTAACTCGCGGCCATTTGGACGGCATAGAGCGCCATGCGGCTGCGCACTTGTGCTTCATCGCCGGTGTTGGCGGGCAGGCCGAGGGCGGGCAGGGTTTCGCGGGCGGTGACGCTGCCGGCGGCGGGATTGTTCGCGATGGCGACCAACAGGCCCCGCAACTGCGCGGGCGGGATGCGGGCGCGCAATTCGGCCTGCACCAGCGCGGGCAGTTGGGATTGCAGGGGTTCGCTATCGTAGAGATCGGGGACGGCGGCGATGAGCAGCAGGTTGCGGGCGCGCTGGGCTGGGTCTGCTACGGCGGCGGGCGGCCATTTCGCGATCTGGCGCTGGATGCGGGCCAGGGCGCTGATGGTGGCGGCGTCGGGCGGGGTGATCGCGATGGGGGCGACATTGGCCGGGCGGTCCAGCAGCGCGGGCAGGGTGTAAACGCGCAGGTCAGCGCGCGGCATCGGTGGGCCGGGCTGATACCAGACCAGTGCGGACAGGCCGGCCCACGCCGTGAACATCAGCAGATAGGGCCAGCGGCGCGGCCACAGCCGGGCGACCACCAGTGTGGAGGCAGCAGTGCCGGCAAGGGCGAACAGGGCCGAGCTGGCAGCGCGGGTGCCGGTTCCGGTCAGCGCCGTCTGGATCGCCGTGCTGGCCCATTGCGCGGGCAGCAGCACCAGCAGCCAGGCCGGCAGAACATCCGGATCGGCCGCGGCGACGAACAGCATGGATGCCTCGCCGGCAACGACAAACAGCGCCATCGCCCACGGATATTTGGGGATGGCGCGGGAAAACAGCGCGCCGCGGGCCGCAAAGCTGACGCTGGCGATGACGACGGCCAGCCCGGTGGAAACCGGGTGCGGCAGCGCCGGCATGCCAAGCGCGCGGGCCAGCTGCATGAGGCCAACGCCGGCCAGCAGCGCCAGCAGCACGCCGATCCACAGGCGCCCGGCGGCGGCGGCGGCGATCATGCC
>NZ_JBBATR010000082.1:0-6199 GCF_040398645.1 Sandarakinorhabdus sp. | reverse complement strand
AGCGCCTGCACGCGGGCACGATCATGGCTGGCATCCAGCGCCAGCAGCTCGGCGATTTCCTTCAGGCTGAATCCGGCGCGCTGCGCGGTGCGAATGAAGCGCAGGCGCTGAATATCAGCGTCGTCATAATGGCGAACGGCGCCGCTGCTGGCCGGGATCGGCAGCAGGCCCTTGCGGTGATAAAAGCGCACGGTTTCCACGCCCACGCCGGCCGCTGCGGCAAGATGCGCGATGGTGAGCCGTGATGGGGCTTGACTCCGTACCATGGTCCGCACGCTATGGCAGCAGGATGTGGTTCAGGCAAATCTTCGCGCTCTTGCTGTTTGTGCTTCCGGCGGCGGCGCAGGCCGGCACCTACGATCTGGTGGTGGAGCGGCGCACCATGGCGGTCGTGCCCGGCCGCAGCGACAGCGTGATCGCCATCAATGGCAGCGTGCCCGGCCCGACCTTGCGCTTTCGCGAGGGCGAGGAGGCGGTGGTGCGCGTGACCAACCGGCTGGCCAGCAGCACCTCCATTCACTGGCATGGCCTGTTGGTGGATGGGCCGAACGATGGCGCGCCGGGGTTTAATGGCTTTGCCGGCATCAAGCCCGGCGAGACCTACAGCTACCGCATCAAGATCCGCCAGAGCGGCACCTATTGGTATCATGCCCACAGCGAAGGCCAGGAACAGGCCGGCCAATATGGCGCGCTGATCATTGCGCCGGCCGGGGATGATCCGATCGTTGCCGATGCCGAGCATGTTGTGCTGTTTTCCGATCACACGCGTGAAGATCCGGGCCGCGTTTTGAAAAACCTGAAGAGCGACAGCGGCTATTATAATTGGAACAAGCGCACGGCGCCGGAAATGCTGCGTGATGCCCGCAAATTCGGCCTGAAGGCGACCCTGGCCGAACGGCAGGCGTGGGGGCAGATGCGCATGGATGCCACCGATATTGCCGATGTGACCGGCTACACGTTGCTGGCGCATGGCAAGCCCACGGCTGCGCAGCCGACGCTGGGCTTTGTGCCCGGCCAGCGGGTGCGGCTGCGGCTGATCAATGGCTCGGCGATGAGCTTTGTGGATGTGCGCATTCCCGGCGTGAGCATGACGGTGGTGGCCGCCGATGGCCGGCCGGTGCAGCCGGTGCTGGTGGATGAACTGCGCATGGGTGTGGCGGAAACCTGGGACGTGATCGTCACGCCGCCAGCGGGCGCGCACGCGCTGTGGGTGGAAACGCTGGATCGCCGGGCGAGCGTGCTGGTGCGCCTGACCAGCGATCTGGCCCTGCCCGTCAGCGCGCCTGCCGCCCGGCCCAAGCAGGTGCTGCTGCTGAGTGAAATGGGCCATAGCATGCCGGCACCGGGCGAGGCGTGCAGCGCGGAGCATGCCGCCATGGGCCATTGCGTGGTCGGCGGCACGGCGGCTGCACCGACTGTTGCGGCGGCCGGCGATGCAGATTGCCCGCCCGAACATGCCGCGATGGGCCATTGCACGCCAAAGACGCCAGCGCCGCAGCTGGTTGCAGGTGATCCCGATTGTCCGCCCGAACATGCTGCGATGGGCCACTGCACGCCCAAAGCGCCAGCCGTGAACAACCTCCGCGTTGGCACAGCGGTGGCGCTGGCCGCAAAGCCGGCGGCTGGCACGCCGTTTCCGGTGGTGGATTATGGCTATGGCCGCGATCCGATGGCCGGGATGCCGCCGATGAAGGGCATGCCCGTGCTGGGCCGCGAAGGCGATACCGATGGCAGCAACCGCGTGTTCGGCTGGGCCACCGGTGCACCCTATGGCGCGCGGGTGCTGTCGATGCGCGATCTGGCTGCGCTGGTGCCGCGCGCCGACGCTGCGCCGCCCAGCCGCGAGATTGTCGTTCGGCTGCAAGGCAATATGGAGCGCTATATCTGGACGCTGAATGGCAAGAAGTTCGGCGAAGGCCCGCCAATCGATGTGAAATTTGGCGAGCGCGTGCGCATCACCTTCATCAACGAGACGATGATGGCGCACCCAATGCATCTGCACGGCATGTTTTTCGAGGTTGAGAACGGCCAGGCGCCGGGGCTGACGCCGGAAAAAAATGTCGTGGTGGTGGCGCCTGGCCGCACGCAATCGATCGTGCTGACCGCCAACGAGGCCGGCGAATGGCCGCTGCACTGCCATCTGCTTTATCATATGAACAGCGGCATGATGCAGAAGCTGGTGGTGGCCAGCGTTGCCGGGCCGGACGGCAAGGCGGCGCCCGCCATGGCGCATGTTCATTGATGCGGGTGTTATGGCTCACGGCGATTCTGTGTGGGCCAGCGGCATCTCAGACGGTTCACGGCCATGATGGCGGCATCAACAATTACACGCTGGTCGAAGAAGCCGATCTGACTCGCTTCAACGGCAAGCTCGTTGCCAATTGGGAAGCACAGGGCTGGATCGGCAGCGACCGGGACAAATTCTGGTGGCGCACCGAAGGCGAAACCCAGGGGCCGCGGCTGGAGCAAAGCGAGTTTCAGGCGCTGTACAGCCGCAATGTTGCGACGTTCTTTGATGCGCAAATCGGCCTGCGCCACGATATCGCGCCCGACGCGCGCACCTATGTGGTGGTTGGCGCTCAGGGCTTGGCGCCGCTGTTTTTCGAGACCGAAGCGCACGCGTTTTTCGGGCTGCAAGGCGATGTGCTGGTTCGCCTGCGCCAGTCCTTTGATCTGCGCATCAGCAACCGTTTCGTGGTGCAGCCCTTGTTTGAAACCGACATCTACCTGACCCGCGAGCCCGAACGGCTGATCGCGCCCGGCCCGGCCATATTGGAGGCCGGCATCCTCACCCGCTATGAAGTCACCCGCCGCATCGCGCCTTATGTGGCGGTGATGTTCGAACGACGGTTGGGCGAATCCAGCCGCTTGGCGCGGGCGGCGGGCGAAAATCCAGGCGGCTGGTCGGTGCGGACCGGTGTGCGCTTCTGGCTGTGACGGCAATTGGCCCAAACAAGGGCATTTTGGGCACTCACGGCACCTGTGATCCCAGCTGGATCAGGGTGGCGCGCAGGGTCATCAGATCAAGTTGTGGTTGCTTCGACAGCAGTTGGGCGGCGAGGCCGGCAATCCGGGGCGCTGCATATGATGTGCCCGCCCGCCCTGATAGGCCAACCGGGTTTGCCAGCAAATCGGGCTTGGTACGGCCATCCAGGGTCGGCCCGCGGCCACTGTATGCGGCTGGGCGTTGTCCATCGCTGGCCCCGACCGTAAGTGCGCCGCGCGCAGTGCCCGGGATTGCGATGCTGCCCTCCGCAACCGACGGCACCAGTGAGTCCACGGCGCCGGTCGCTACCAATTGCACAATCGGCCGGCCGATGCGGAGCGCGGTCATGCGGTATGGCAAGCGCACAATATAGTCGCCCGGCGCCAAGGCGCCAACATCGAGTGTTTCGATGGGTTCACCGACCAGGCCGCGCGGGGTATTTTGTGCTTTGACCAATTTTCCGGCAGCATCAAACAATTCAAGATCAATGTCCCAGAAGCCTGTCGGTATCCTTCGTCTGGCCAGGCCCCAATCATCCCAGCTGAGTTGCAGGGTAATCTTGCCGCCCTTGGCTTTCAGCAGGATGCCGCCGCCGGCAACATCGACCATTCCATCCCGGTCTGCATCCAGCAGCGGCGCTTGCCAGCTGCGCTGCGCATCATTGCCTGAAACCGTGACGAACAATATGCCGCGCGCAGACAGTTCATCCGCCAGTTGATCGAGCGGCGCTCTGCCGTCGCGGCGGTCGCCATAAGACGCGCCGGAAAAGTTGATGATCTGTGCGCCTTCTTCGGCCAGACGTTTTGCAGCACGGCGGACGTCTTGATCCACTGGATTGGCAGGCAGCCGGAACAGGAGCAATTCGGCCGCGGGTGCCAGTTCGTTGATGATGGCCAGCACCTGATCGGTGTGCGTGTTGCTGCCGGCGGGGGCCAACCCACCGGCTGGCCACGTGCCGCGCAGTTGCCCCAGAACAGGGTTACCGGCACTTACGGCTGCAAAATCAATCACCCCGATGCGCACGCCGCTGCCATTGCCATGGCCCTGACGCCCCGGTGCAGATTTGGCGATGGTTTGCGCATCAGAACGCATCGGCGGCGCTGGAAAATCGTCAGGCAGCAAAATTGACTGCTGCGGCATGGCCCAGCCCAACGCGCCGCTGGCTGCGATCGTTTCGATTTGCGCAATCGGCAATTGGGCAAGTACGCTGCCATCGGGCAGGATTTCGCTGCCGGCAATGGCCGGCAGTTGTTTTCCGTCTGCCGGGATCAACAATGCCGACACCCCGAACGGCGACTTTGAAACAGTATCGAGCAGCCGCGGGCTGATCGGCAATTGCGCCGCCCCAGGTGATCCCAGCATCAGGCAAGCCAATGCCACCCCGGCGGAAAAATAATTTTTCATTCTGAGATTCCAAACTGCGAACGCTCGCAAATAATATATGATGTTAGAGCAATGAACGTTTAGGAGGGGTCCGAGCGTTCATTCCGGGGTGAAGATATGCACGATCTCGAACAAGCAGGCGATGCCCAGCTGTGTGCTGCCCATGTTGCAGGCGACAGGCGGGCATTTGCCGCGCTGTATGATCGTCACAGTCGATGGTGTTTTGCCCGAGTGTCTCGTCTGGTGCGCAACGATGCCGATGCTGAGGAAGTCCAACAAGAGGTTTGGGTTACGCTTGCGCGGAACCTGGGCACCTATGAACCGACCGCGCAATTTCGAACCTATCTCAACGCGATCATTCGCAGCCGGGCTTCGGACCATTGGCGGCGGCTCAGCCGCCGTCCGGTCACCAACGATCTTGGCGATGAGGATGCCGAGTTTGACACGGCAGCAGCAGATGCGCCTCTGCCGGACAGCGTCGCGCAATCAAATGAAGCTGTCGCTGCATTCTCTGCGGCATTGGCCGGCCTGTCCACCGACGAACAGGCGGTTTTCCGTCTCAAGGAGGGCCTTGACCGAGGCGCGGACATGACTTGGCAGGACATAGCCGAGACACTTGCCATTCCGCTGGAAACGGCGCGAACGCGCTATCGCCGTGTCTGCGCCAAATTGAAATTGGCAATGCGCGAACACATGGATCTGTCATGACTGAAAACACACCCAAATCTGGCGCGGACACGGTCTGGAGCAAACTCCTGGCCGCAAGCACTGCCGATGCAGTGCCGCCACCGGAATTGCGTGATGCCATCCTCCAGCGGGTTGCCGAGCAGCACGCAGCCGACGTGATCGCGAAGCTGCCGGCGCCGGCGAATGATCGCTGGTTCAAGCCCTGGATGGGCATGGCTGCGGCAATCGCGGTGATTACCGTGGTCGGCACCGCCAATCTGCCGTTCACCACGGCTGATCGCGGCGCGCCGGTAACGGCCGCCGATGCCGGGCCTCAGCCATCAAAACTGGCAGTGCTTGTGCTGGCGATTGGTCCGCGCGGTCTTGCTGATGCTGATCAGGCAGAAGTCGCCATGTGGGCGCAGCAGCCAGGCCTGTGCAACCAGCCGGTTCGCGTTACTGTGCGAGCAGGAAATGCAGACGCAGCTGAGGCCGCCAAAGTGCAAGCCCAGATCGCAGCAAGCGCCGTCTGCGCCGTATCATTCGATCGCGCTGTCGGCACCAATGGTCGGATAGAGATCAGCGCTGGCTGATTTCCGATATCTGAAGGCTGCGTCGATCAACTCGGCGTACCGCTACTGATCTTCCGGCGCGCACTTGGGTCATTATAATTGAGCCAAAAGACATCGCGGCAGCGCAGCGGTTGGGCCCAAAGTCGCCAGAAAAATCTAGCGTACGATGATCACCATTTCACTTTCGCGCAGCCGCTGTTTGCTGTCCGCGATCTGCACATAAAACCGGTGCTTGCCCTTGGGTGCTGCGGCACCGTTGGACGTTACCTCGTTTCCTTTCCAGATTGCCGCCGCCATCATTCGTTCGGTGACATCGATCCGGAAAAAACCATATTTCACTTTCAGAGACTTCGTATCAAGCTGCGCGTCGGATTGCGTGATGAAGCGCACGACCACGTTGAATGGATTGACCAGCGGCAGCGCCATCGTCGGTTGTACCACTTCGATCCGCGGTGCCAGCACATCAACCGCCTTCGGCACGGTGGATTTTTCCACCAGGCCCTTGGCAACAGCCGTTTCGCTATCCTGCGCCTCGGTAGCGGTAACCAACTGATAAATCGGCTCGGCGGCTGCGATGTCGGCAATTGCCAGA
>NZ_JBBATR010000081.1:0-8486 GCF_040398645.1 Sandarakinorhabdus sp. | reverse complement strand
AGCGCTCAGGGCGCATCCAGCGTGCAGCCATATTCCGGATCAAAACGCGCGGTGCGGCTGGAGAGCAGCGGCACCGATGCGGTGATGCTGCGCGCCGCGCTGTCCTCGGTGATCTGCACGATTTCGGTGCCCGGCTCACGGTCGGTTTCGCAGCTGGCCATGTCCCGCCCGCCGACATAACGGCACGAACACACGACATGGGCGATATAGCCAGTCGCCAGCTGGGCCTGCTTGCCGGTCGTGGAATAGCGCAGGCCCAGCCAGCCGCCCGCGGCCACACACAGCAGCAGCACCGGCACCCAGATCAGCCAGCGCCGCCGGCTGGGGGGAGCCGGTGCAGCAGAACTGTGCGTATCACTTGCCAGCATGGGGGCAGGGCCTCTAGCGTAGGAAAGATGACACGGTGCAGCATCATGATCGCGCTTTCAAGCCTGTTGCTGGCTGGCCAATTGGCTGCACAGGCCCCTGACCGCGCCCCCGCGCGCCCGCCCGCTGCAATCCCGGCGGTGTTGCCGGCATCGGCGCTACCGGCGGCTGACGCGCTGTTCACCGATCCAACGCTGGGCGAAACCCGCGCGCTGATCGTGATACAGGATGGCAAGCGCATTTACGAACGTTATGGCACCGGCATCGGGCCGGGCACGCGCCTCATCAGCTGGTCGATGGCCAAATCGATCACCGCAACGCTGATCGGTGAGTTGGTGGCCGATGGCCGGCTGGAGCTGGACACGCCGGCTCCGGTGCCGGAATGGCGCGCGGTACCGGGCGATCCGCGCGCCCGGATCACCCTGCGCCAGTTGCTGCATATGGCATCGGGCGTGAAGCATATCGAAGCCGGGCCGCAGCCGGAAATCGCCGATACCAACCGCGCGCTGTTCGCCGATACGTCGGCCGATATCTACAAGGCCGCCGTTGCCGAGCCGGCTGAAGTGCCGTCGGGAACGCGGTTTGCGTACAACACGCTGACAACCCATATATTGGCGCGAATCGTGGCAGACGCTGTCGCGCCTAACGCGAAATCGCCGGCCGATCGCCGCCGCGCCGTGCGTGATTTCATCAACCAGCGGCTGGCAGCGCCGGCGGGCATGGCCAGCCTGCTGTGCGAATTTGATCCGGCAGGCAATCTTTATGGTGGCTCGCTCTGCCATGCCACCGCGCGCGATTGGGCGGCATTTGGGCAAATGTATCTGGACAAGGGCGTGGTGGCGGGTAGCCAAGTGGTCCGCCCGGATTGGGTGCGCTTTGTGACGACGCCGTCGCCCACCAACGCCGGCTATGGCGGGCAATTCTGGCTGAATCGCAAGCCAGTGAGCGGCAAGGACGATGCGCTGTTCTGGCGCAAGGGCCCGGCCGATGCCTTTGCGGCGCTCGGTCATCTCGGCCAATATGTGATTGTGGTGCCATCGCGGCGGCTGGTGGTGGTGCGGCTGGGCAAGACCCAGGATGATGATCTGCAGGCCGTGCGCGATGCGCTGGCCGCGCTGGTCAATCAATTTCCGGTTGCTGCGAAATGACCGCCGCGCCGAACGATTATCGCTGCATCGATGTCAAACTGGATGAACGCACCATATTGTGGCGCAACGCCGATATCGAACAGGAACGCAGGGTCGCCATTTTCGATCTGCTGGAAGGCAATGTCTTCCAGCCGGTTGCCGCTGCCGCGGCTGGCCATCACGGCCCTTACAAATTGCTGCTCGGCGTGGAAGATGGCCGGCTGGATGTGACCGTCAATGATGCGCACGATCAGCAAGTCGATCTGTTTCAGGTGGCGCTCAGCCCGTTTCGGCGCACCATCCGCGAATATTTCGCCATCTGTGACAGCTATTATCAGGCGATTCGCCAATCCAGCCCCACGCAGATTGAAACCATCGACATGGCGCGGCGCGGCATCCACAATGATGCAGCCGAAATGCTGAAGGAGCGGCTGGAAAGCCGCGCCATCGTCGATTTCGACACCGCGCGCCGGCTGTTCACGTTGATCTGCGTGCTCCACATAAAAGGCCATTGATGTCTGTTCTTTCCGACCGCTGGATACGTGAAACCGCATTGTCGCAAGCCATGATCGAGCCGTTTGTGGAGCGGCAGACCCGGGATGGCTGCATTTCCTATGGCCTGTCCAGCTATGGCTATGATGCGCGCGTGGCCGATGATTTCAAGATCTTCACCAATGTCGATAGCGCCATTGTTGACCCGAAGAATTTCAATCCGAGCAGCTTTGTCGATCGCAAGACCGATGTGTGCGTGATCCCGCCCAACAGCTTTGCCTTGGCGCGCACCGTGGAATATTTCCGGATTCCGCGCGACGTGCTGGTGATCTGCCTGGGCAAATCCACCTATGCCCGCTGCGGCATCATCGTGAATGTCACCCCGCTCGAACCCGGCTGGGAAGGCCATGTCACGCTGGAATTTTCCAACACCACGCCGCTGCCGGCGCGCATTTACGCCAATGAAGGCGCCTGCCAGTTCCTGTTCCTGAAGGGCAATGAACCCTGCGAGGTCAGCTATGCCGACCGCGCCGGCAAATATATGGGCCAGCGCGGCGTAACGTTGCCGAAGTTGTAACGCCGACAGGGCTGGCGCGCTCGCCGATTGCCCGCTAGCGCAACATTGTGACAACGCCCGCCCCCTCCGAAGCCCGCATCGGTTTTTTTGCCGGTATGGGCGCTTATCTGATCTGGGGCGTGCTGCCCTTTTATCTGCGGCTGCTCAAGGGCGTGCCGGCGGCTGATGTGCTGGCGCACCGGATCATCTGGTCGGTGGTGGTGGTCGTTGGCTTGATCGCCTGGCTCAAGGGCTGGGACAAGGTCGCCGCCGCGCTGCGCCAGCCGCGCTTGCTGCTGCTCCTGTTGGCATCGGCGCTGTGCATCACGGTCAATTGGCTGGCCTATACCTGGGCAGTGCTCGCCGGCCATGTCATCGATACCTCGCTGGGTTATTTCATCAATCCGCTGGTTTCGGTGCTGTTTGGCGTGGTGCTGCTCGGTGAACGCTTGCAACGCCTGCAATGGGCGGCCGTTGCGCTGGCGGCGCTGGGCGTGGCGGTGCTCGCCATCGAACGCGGTGCGCTGCCGCTGGTCAGCCTGTCGCTGGCCTTGTCCTTTGGCCTTTATGGCCTGATCCGCAAGCAGGCGGCGGTGGATGCCGCCACTGGCCTGTTCATCGAAACGCTGATGCTGGCCCCGGTGGCACTGCTGTGGATCGCGGGTACGCCGCAGGGTTTTTCCGGCTGGCCAACACCCACCTTGGTCACGCTGGCGCTGGGCGGCGTGGCAACGGCGGTGCCCCTGATGCTGTTTGGCATTGCGGCGCGGCGGCTGCCGCTGTCCACACTGGGCCTGATGCAATATGTGGCGCCCACCATGGTGCTGCTCGAGGCCGTGCTGATCTTTGGCGAAGTGCTCGATCCGGCGCGGCTGGCGGCGTTCTGCTGCATCTGGGCCGGGCTGGCGGTGTACACTTGGTCATTACGGCCAGTGGCGAAAGCCGCGGCGACGCGCTAAAGCGTCACACATGGATCAGATCATCATTCGCGGCGGCCGCCGCCTTTCCGGCCGCATCCAGATTTCCGGGGCCAAGAACGCCGCGCTCACGCTGATGCCGTGCGCGCTGCTCACCGATGAACCGCTCACGCTGCGCAACCTGCCGCGGCTGGCCGATATCGACAGCTTTGGCCATCTGCTCAACAATCACGGCCTGTCCACCACCATCGAAGGCACCAGCCCCGATGAATTCGGCCGGGTGATGACCATCCGTGCCAACCGCATCACCTCCACGGTGGCGCCCTATGACATCGTCCGCAAGATGCGCGCCTCCATCCTGGTGCTGGGGCCGCTGCTGGCCCGCGCCGGCGAAGCCACCGTGTCGCTGCCCGGCGGCTGCGCCATCGGCAATCGACCGATCGATCTGCACCTGAAGGCGCTGGAGCATCTCGGCGCCAAGATCGAGCTTGCCGCCGGCTATGTGAAGGCCACCGCGCCGGCGGGCGGCCTGCCCGGCGGGCGTTATGTGTTCCCGATCGTGTCGGTGGGGGCCACCGAAAATGCCGTGATGGCCGCCGTGCTGTGCAAGGGCGTGTCGATCCTGGAAAATGTCGCGCGGGAGCCGGAGATTGTCGATCTGTGCAACTGCCTGGTGGCGATGGGCGCCAAGATCGCCGGCATCGGCACCGAAAAGCTGGTGATCACCGGCGTCAAGGAATTGCACGGCGCCACCTATGCCGTGATGCCGGACCGGATCGAGGCCGGCAGCTATGCCTGCGCCGCGGCCATCACCGGCGGCGATATCGAACTGGTCGGCGCATCGGCCAATGATCTTGGCGTCACCATCGATGCCCTGCACGAAGCCGGCGTGGAAACCGCCGAAACGCCAGACGGCATCAGGGTGACCTGCGACGGCGAGATGAAGGGCATCAATGTCTCCACCGCGCCCTACCCCGGCTTTGCCACCGATATGCAGGCGCAATTCATGTCGATGCTGTGTGTCGCCAATGGCGCATCGCTGCTGACCGAAACCATCTTTGAAAACCGCTTCATGCACGTGCCGGAACTGGCGCGCATGGGCGCCGATATCACCGTGCGCGGCCGCAGCGCCGTGGTGCGCGGCGTGCCGCAGTTAACCGGCGCGCCCGTGATGGCCACCGATCTGCGCGCCTCCATGAGCCTGGTGCTCGCCGGCCTCGCCGCCAGCGGCGAAACCACGGTGGCGCGCGTCTATCACCTCGATCGCGGCTACGAACGGCTCGAAGAAAAATTGCAGGGCGTCGGCGCCGATATCGAACGGATCGGGGATGGCTGAGCCAGGCTCTGGGCCGCTGGCGCTGCTCGGCCAGGAACCCGGCGATATCACGGCGTTTTCGGCGCTGCTGCAGGATGCAACGCTGCGGCTCGCCGATGTCGGCTTTGATCGCAAGGCGCGGCGGCTGGCGCTGCTGGTCAATCGCTATCGCCGCGAACACCCAGGTCAGCCCCCCAGCCGCACCCGCTGCGCCCTGCGTGTCGAAACCGTCAGCGCCGTGCAGCGCGCCGGCTGGCCGGATGATCCGGGCGCCGTCACCGTCATCCTGTCGCTGGCGCAAGACGGCGACTGGCTGGTCATCACCTGCGCCGGCGGCACCGCCCTGCGCGCCCGCATCGAAGTGGCCGATCTGGTGCTGGAAGACATCGGTGAGCCATGGGCAACAACGCGGGTGCCGCAGCACGACTGAAGGCAAGCAGGAAGGCCTCCGGCGGGCAGGGGTGACCCCTGCACCCGATTGTTTTCGGGCAGCTTATGGTCGTTTGCCGTCCTGCCGTTCTTTCGGACCGAGGCTTGCCAAGCCCAGTCGCAATTAACCGATCTGCCGGTTCCCGGCTTCCTCAAGCTGCGCCCTTTGGGCCAGCATTTGCCGCAACCGCCTCTCGACCTCGGACATGCGGAACGGCTTGCTCAAAATCGTCGCATCGGCAAATTCGGGCGGCAGGATACTGGCAACATCATATCCGGTGCCAAAGGCAAAGGGGATGCCGCGCGCCGCCAGCACGGCTGCAATGCCCCACGACATTTCGCCATCGAGATTGACATCGAGCAGCGCGATGTCGAAATCCTCGCTGCGCGCCATTTGCAAGCCTTGCTCAAGGCGGGTTGCCGGGCCGATCATGTCCCAACCCAGATCTTCGCACAGGCCCTCGAGCGTCATGATGACGAAGATCGAATCCTCGACGACCAGAATTCGCGGCCGTATCGGCAGCAGGGCAGGCGTTTCAATCGGTTCAGCCGGCTTCAACACGAGAAGTGCTGGCCGGAAACTCGCCTCGACAACGGAAAAGGGTGGCAGGCCGATGTCGCAGATAACGCCGGTCGGCTCATAGCGGACAATCGCTTCGCCGCCGGTTTCAAGCGCCAGCGCCCGCTCGATCAAGCTCGATCCAAAACCGCGCCGGCTCGGCGCCGTCACCAACGGCCCGCCGCGTTCCGTCCAGACCAACGCAACGCCGCCATCGGCGCGCAGTCGCCAGTCGACGCCGATTTCGCCGTTCGGCACCGAAAACGCCCCGAACTTCGCCGCATTGGTCGCCAGTTCATGGATGACCAGCGACAGCGCCAGCGCCGATTTCGGCGTCAATATGATCTCAGTGCCGGTGAACACGACGCCCACGCCGAGCTCGGCGTAGGGGTCGAGTTCCTCGTGCAAAAGGCCTTCGATCGACACGCCTTCCCACCGGCTTTGGGTCAACAGGCTGTGCGCCTTGGCCATCGAATGGATGCGGCCATCAAGCCCTTCGACAAAACCCGTCAACGTCTCCGCGCTGCGGCTGGCATGGTTCACCAGCGTCTGAATACTGGCAAGCGTGTTCTTCACGCGGTGGTCAAGCTCGGCCATCAACAGCTTGTCGCGTTCATGGGCGCGTTCGCGCGCTGCGGCCGCCGCCTTGATCCGGCGCAGCACGACTTCCAGCAATGAAACGCGCAAATCAAAGGCCGCATCGGTTTCGGGCGATGTCCATGGCATCGCCCGCCCGCGTACGGTCTGCCGCCACGCTGCAAAGGATTTCCTGGGGTTGAGCGTCAATCCGTCGGCGCCGATCGAAGCGTTCTTTTCCGGGTTGCCGCCCCAGAACGTCGTTTCCACCAGTTCCGGACGAAACCACAGGATGAAGTCCGACGGTTCACGCGATACCGAAATCACCAGCAGGCCCGAGGCGACAGCGGCAAATGCCTGCGCCGGTTCCCAAGTCTCCCCCAAACGATCGGTCGCCAATATGCCGTCAAATTCGGCCATGTAGGTCGTCAACCATATGGTCAGCGCGACGATCTGTTCGAGCGTTGGCGTTTTGCCCAGAAAAGTTATCTCGCCATCGACGCACACGGCTACGCCGCCGCTGCGTGTCCCATCCGGGCCAATCGTTCCCGCCTGGATATAATCCAGCAGGTCGGGCGTTTGCTGGGTAAGCCCCAGCGCGTAATTTTCGACGCCGGACAGGTTGAGCATCAGTTGCTGCAACACCTTGCGGCTTTCCAGCCGGGCGTTGAACAATTCGGTGCGTTCCGACGCTTCGATTTGCAGCGAGAACATCGCCCCGAACAATTCGCACGCCGCGCGCAAATGGCGTGGCAGCATGCGCGGGCTGTTGTGGTGGCAGGCGATCAGCCCCCATAACCGGCCTTCGACGATGATCGAGATCGACATGGAAGCGTCGATTCCCATGTTGCGCAGATACTGGCGGTGGATCGGCGAGACGTCGCGCAGCACGGCCTGGCTCATGTCGAGCGCCTTGCCGGTTTTCGGGTTGAGCCGCGGTTGCAGCGGCGCCGCGTCATAATCAACCTGGGTGATCAGCCGCAGCCAGTTCTGCAGGTACAGCGCCCGCGCCTGCTGCGGAATGTCGGTTGCGGGATAATGCAGATCGAGGAAGGCCGGCATATCGGCATTGCGCGCTTCGGCAATCACCCAGCCCGACGCATCGGCCATGAAGCGATAGACCATGACTCGATCATAGGCCGCGATGCGGCGCACCCTTTCGGCGGCCTTCTGGCACAAATCGGCAATGGACGGCGAAGCAGCGAAACCTTCCACCATTTCCTGCACGGCGGAAAGCGGGTCGCTGGCATAGGGGTCGCTGCTTTCGGCAGCCTCGAACTCAATGACCAACAAGTCGCCGACGCGGTGAACACTGGCATCAATCGGCCGATCGGCGTCAACACGCAACAGGGGATCGAGCAGGTGCCTTGGCTTGGTGATGTTGCTGTCGGCGCACAATTGCCGCAGCCGCGCCGCCGGCGCCGGGGTGAAGATCGCGTCGATGCTGGTGCCAAGCAGGTCTTGCTGGGCTCGGCCGAGCAACCCCGGTGTGTCACCGGCAACTTGCAAAACCGCCATGGTCACGCAATCGATGACCAGCATCGCGCCGTGCGGCAGGATCGCGCCGGGCATGTGGATTGGCTCGCGGTCGCAATCCGTCAGGTTGGCGGGCGCCCGCGCCAGGTCGATCTCATGCATTTCCTGCGGCCTCCCAACCGTCCATCCAGGTTTCGAAGCAGCAAAAGGTTGCGATGGCAGCGTCGATCACCACCGTTCTGTCATCGATTGCCACCCTGTCGAGCTGATCCATAAAGGCGCGCCAGGTGCGGCCGGTATCGGCGCCATCGCTGGCGAAAAAGCGTCGGCCCGCACCTTTTTGATCGCCCAGAAGGTCTTTCAAATGCCGTGCCAACCCGCGGCCGCCGAGCGCCGATCCTTCAACGACATACATCGCGCCGAGGACCGCCTGCGGACTGTCGAGCTTGGGCAGGGCGGCGCACAGGGCGGCGGTAACGAGGGGTGTATCCAGCGCCGCCAGATCGCTTGCCAGCCATCCGCTGCGCACCGGCGCCAGCCCGGCGGCATTTTCGAACGGCAAGTAAAATCCATATAATCGCAGCAGCAACTGCCGGTAGTCGCCAATATCAATCCGCTCTGCAGCAACAGCCGCCAGACCGGCGTGCAGGTGCAGCCGGGCATGGACATCGGC
>NZ_JBBATR010000080.1:6009-8839 GCF_040398645.1 Sandarakinorhabdus sp. | reverse complement strand
TTTGCGATCCCAATGGTTTGCGCCCAGGCTGCTGCCATCTCGCCCGTAAATTCCGGCCCGCAGGCATCCTGGATCACATCGGCAATGATGGGCAGAAAATCGCCAAACACCGCCGGCGCAATGCCATAGGCGTGGTGATTGGACAGTTCGGTGGCCAGAAACTGCGCGCCCCAGGTGCCGCCGATCACGCCATTGGCGCCGGCCAGATCAAGGATGACCTCAAAGCTGCGCGCCAGCATCTCGCCGCGCACACTGCCCGATGTGTCTCGCCAGAATTCGCGTTCCATGGCGGGATGCACCGCAAACAAGCGCGCATAGACCGAAGTCACCGGATCGCCGCCGCGATCGGCAGCAATGTCGAGGCTGGCAGACAGGGCATCGAATATGGTCATGGCGCATTCTTGAAACCACACGGCTGGCGCGGCAAGCCTGAGCGCGCCAACAACGCGCCGCCAGCAGCCGGCAGGCAATGGACGCGGTGATGGACGTGGTGGGGGGCAGGCGTTAGAGCTTGGTCGAACCTCCTCCGCCAAGAAGTGCCCATTGCCGTGAACCTGTTTGCCGATTTTGCTGCCATCATCCACAGCGCGCTTGCCGATCTGACCGCGGCCGGCACGCTGCCGCCGGGCCTGTCGTTTGCCAATGTCACCCTTGAACCGCCGCGCGACGCCAGCCACGGCGATCTGGCCACCAATGCCGCCATGGCGCTCGCCAAGCCAGCGGGCAGCAACCCGCGTGTGCTGGCCGAGGCGCTCGCCGCCGTGCTGCGCACCAAGCCAGGCATTGCCGCTGCCGATGTCGCCGGGCCGGGCTTCATCAATCTCAAATTGGCCGACAATGTGTGGCACGCGCAGGCACAGGCCATGCTGGATGAAGGCGCTGATTATGGCCGCAGCATTGTGGGCCAGGCCAAGCGCATCAATGTCGAATATGTGTCGGCCAATCCCACCGGGCCGATGCACATGGGCCATTGCCGCGGCGCCGTGGTGGGCGATGCGCTGGCCGGCCTGCTGGAATATGCCGGCTGGGACGTGACCCGCGAATATTATATCAACGATGCCGGCGGCCAAGTCGATACGCTCGCAAGGTCGGCGCATCTGCGCTACCGCGAAGCGCTGGGGGAGGCGATTTCCATCCCGGAAGGCCTGTATCCCGGCGATTATCTGGTGCCGGTTGGCCAGGCCTTTGCTGCTGAATTCGGCGATGCCTATGCCCATGCGCCCGAAACCGACTGGCTGGTGCTGTTTCGCACCCGCACTGTGGCCCTGATGATGGAGCGGATCCGCGCCGATCTCGCGCTGCTCGGTATCAAGCAGGATGTGTATTTTTCCGAAGCCTCGCTGGGCGCGCGGGTGCAGGAGGCGCTGGATACGCTGACCGCCAAGGGCCTAATCTACGAAGGCGTGCTAGAAAAGCCCAAGGGCGAGGCTGCCGATGATTGGGAAGCCCGGCCGCAAACACTGTTCCGGTCAACGCAATTTGGTGACGATCAGGACCGCGCCATGCGCAAATCCAACGGCAATTGGACCTATTTTGCTGGCGATGTCGCCTATCACTGGGACAAATTGGTCCGCGGACCGGCAGCACTGGTGCCGGCAGCACTGGTCAACGTGTTCGGCGCCGATCATGCCGGGTACGTCAAGCGCATGACGGCGGCGGTGAGCGCCTTGAGCGACGGGCAGGTGCCGCTGGACATCAAGATCGTCAATCTGGTCAAGCTGCTGCGCGGCGGTGAACCGGTGAAAATGTCGAAGCGGGCTGGCAATTTCGTCACGCTGGACGAAGTGATCGAGGAGGTCGGCAAGGACGTCGTGCGCTTTGTGATGCTGACCAAGCGGCCGGAATCGATGATGGATTTCGATTTTGCGCATGTGGTTGAACAAAGCCGCGAAAATCCGGTGTTCTATGTGCAATATGCCCATGCCCGCATCGCATCGCTGGGCCGCAAGCTGGCTGAAGCCGGCATCGACTTGCCGCCGCCCGATCTGACGCTGCTGGACGCGGACGAGCTGGTGCTGGTGAAGATGGCGGCCAATTTCCCGCGCATCATCGAACAGGCCGCCGAAGCCCGCGAACCGCACCGAATCGCGTTTTACCTTGGTGATCTGGCGGCGGCCTTTCACAGCCAGTGGAATGCCGGCAATGACGATGCATCCCGCCGCTTTGTGCGCGCCGATCGCCCCGATTTGACCGCGGCGCGGCTGGCGATGGCACGCGCTGCCGGGCAAGTGATCAAGAACGGCCTGGCGGTGATCGGTGTCGCCGCCGCCGAAGAACTGCACTGATGGCACTGATGGCACTGATGGCTCGGAGCACCCGCGATGCGTGATGAAGATGCGCCCTGGCTGGCCGAAGCCGCCCCGCTGAACCAGTCGAACTCGGCGGCGCAGCGCCGCCCGGTGCTCAATATCGCCATTGCCGTGCTGGCGCTGGGCGCGATTGCCGCTGTCGGCCTGCTCATGATGCTTGGCGGCAAGGACGGCGGCAACGGCCAGGGCTATATGGAAGCCAGCCAGGCGCCATTGATCGAAGCGGATGCTGGCCCGTACCGCGTGGCCCCGGCGGATCGGCAGGGACTGGAGCTGGAAGGCGACGGCGACGTGATCTATGACGCGGTGCGCGGCGACGATGTGCAAAGCCAGATCGATATGAACGCCGTGCCGGAAGAGCCGATTGGCCGGCCGCGCGATCTGCTGCCGCCCGGCGCCAGCGCGCCGCCGCCGCAGGTGCCGGCAGGCAGCCAGCCAGTGACGGTGCAGGTGTTGCCCGCGCAGCCGAGCGTTGCCGCGCCGTCTGTCACCCAAGCCAGCCCAGCGCAACCAGCCGCCGC
>NZ_JBBATR010000080.1:4671-5909 GCF_040398645.1 Sandarakinorhabdus sp. | reverse complement strand
TGGTCACCGCCAGCCGCGCGGAGCTTGAGGTGGATTTCGAACCGTTCCGCCGGCTGGCAGCGGCACCGATGGCGATGACCGCCCACATCACCTACACCGCGCTCGATGCGGCGCGCTGCGCCACCCTGTCGCCGGCGGTGATCGATCTGATCCGCAGCGACATCGGCTTTGGCGGGCTGCTGATGTCCGATGATCTGGGCATGCACGCGCTGGGCAATCCATTGTCGGGCGGGCACCCGCCGGGCAGCAACGCGCTGGCGGATTTTGGCGCGCGCGCGCTCGCCTGCATCGATGCCGGCTGCGATATCGCCCTGCACTGCTCCGGCGATTTTGCTGAAATGCGCAGCATCACCGAAGCGGCGCCGCGCATGAGTGCCGAAGCCAGCGCGCGCCTGGATGCCGCCATGGTGTGGATGGAGTCCGGCGACACCACCCCGCCCAAAGATTGGGCCGCCGCGCGCGATGCGCTGCTCGCCATGGCCTGAAAATATGGCGGTCACCGAAGCCCACAATTTTGACACCGCTGTCCGCACGCCGCCAGCGAATGGCACCCTGGTGCTGCAATTGGGCAGCTGGGAAGGCCCGCTCGACCTGCTTTTGGGCCTGGCGCGGGCGCAAAAGGTCGATCTGGCGCAGATTTCGATCCTGGAACTGGTCGATCAATATCTGGCCTTCATCCGCGATGCCAAGGCGCTCAGCCTGGAAGTGGCGGCTGATTATCTGGTGATGGCGGCGTGGCTGGCCTATCTGAAATCGGCGCTGCTGCTGCCCCGCGATCCCCTCGTTGAGCCCGATCCCACTGAAATGGCTCTACAATTGCAATTCCAGCTGCAACGCCTCGAAGCGATGCGCACCGCCGGCCAGCACCTGCTGGCCCGCCCGCAACTGGGCTGGGACAATTTCCGGCGCAGGAATCCCGAAGGTTTGGCGCAAGATCAGCGCCCGGTGTACGATTGCAGCTATTATGATCTGCTATCGGCCTATGGCGCCATCACCGCCCGGCGCACTCGCAGCGTGCATGTCGTGCGCCGCCGGCAGGTGATGACCCTCGATGAAGCCATGGAGCGGCTGGCGCATCTGATCGGCCGCAGCGCCGATTGGACTGAACTTGCACGCTTTTTGCCCACCGATCTGGCCGATGAGCCCTATGCCCGCTCCGTGCTGGCCTCCAGCTTTGTCGCCGCGCTGGAACTGGCCCGGCAGGGCCGGCTGGCGCTGTCGCAGGGCGCGGCCTTTGC
>NZ_JBBATR010000080.1:0-4571 GCF_040398645.1 Sandarakinorhabdus sp. | reverse complement strand
CCGCGCTGCCAATCCAGCGTGATCAGCCCGACATTGTTGGCCGAAAAGCTTGGCCCCAGCCGGTTTGGCCCGGCTTCTTCGCGGTGTTCACCGTTGCTGCCCATGTTGAAGGCCGATGCCGTGATCTCGATCACCGGATAGGCGGTGCCGGCGGTTTCGCGGTAGATGCCGGCACGGTGGCGATCACCCGACACCAGCACGATGCCATTGGCCCGGGTGCGCGCCACCATCGCATGGAAACGCGCGCGCTCGTGGGGGAACAGCAGCCAGCATTCATAGCCATGGCCATCAGCAAGCATCTGATAAGACGTAACAATGATTCGCAGATCAGCAGGCTGTGCCAGTTGCGCTTCCAGCCACTGCCATTGGGTTTCGCCCAGGATGGTCAGGCTGGGATCGGGATTGGCGATATAGGCTTCCTGCCCCGGCGTGCCGCGCTGTGGGCTGCGCGTCCAATCGCTGCGGAAGCTGCGCGTGTCGAGCAGGATGATCTGCACCCGCGCGCCGCGCGGCCCGGTGATGAAGCTGTCATAGATGCCGCCAGTGCGGCGACGCGGCGAATCGGCTGGCACATTCCAGAAATCGAAAAACAGCGGGCGTGTCGCGGCTTTCCAGGCATAGGACGCGCCGGCGTCGTTCAAGCCGTAATCATGGTCATCCCACACCGCCGCCATCGGCATGGCACTGCGAAAGCGGCGATAATCCGGCCGGGCCAGCGCCGCTGCATAGGCGCCAATCAACTCGTCGAGATCGCGGCTGTTGGTGTCGCCATAGACATTGTCGCCCATGAACAGAAACAGATCGGGCTGGGTGCGCAGCGCGGTGTCCAGCAAGGCACCGGTGCGATTTTGGTTGAAGCATGACCCAAGGCCGATGCGCACCAGCTTGCGATCGGGATCGAGCAGCGGCGCAATCGGCACATTCAGCTGGCCAGCGCCGGTGGTCAACGAGCCGGCACGGGCCAATTCCGCTGGCAGCAAACCAGCGGCGGCAAGGCCGCCTAGGCCGAAGCCGGCAAGCAATTTGCGCCGATCAAAATCCTGCATGTTCGCTCACCCGCCGCATCTGCCTCGGCAATAACACCGGCATGCCTGCACCAATGCGCACGCATGTTACGGGGCGATTACAACATCAGCGGCGGAACAGCGCCTCGCCTTGCTCCAGCGCCGTGCCGGGCACTTGCGATGGCTCAGGGGCGTTGGCAGCGGCATGGCGCTCGGCCTGCAGCTGGTTGATGATCGCTGCGCGGTCCGCCGCGACCTTTTCGGGATCGACGCTCAGATCGATGCCGGCCTTCTTGGCAGCCGCGGCGACCAGTGCGTCCATCTCGCGCTGGCTGGTCAGGCCCAGCGTGACCGGATCACGCGGCTGCAAATTGGCATAATTCCAGTGCGCCTTGCTGCGGATATCCGAAATCGTGTTCTTGGTGGTGCCGATCAGCTTGGAAATCTGGCCATCGGTGATTTCGGGGTGGTTCTTGATGATCCACAAGATGCCATCCGGCTTGTCCTGCCGCTTCGACACCGGGGTGTAGCGCGGGCCGGAGGTGCGCCGCGCCTGTTCGGGCATGCGCGAGATTTTCACGACATGATCGCCATCGGCCTCACCGCGGGTCAGCTCTTCGCGGGTGAGTTCGCCCGCCCGCAGCGGATCGCGGCCCTTCAGCTTGGTGGCGGCGGTATCGTCGGCAATCGCCTGCACCTCCAGGATGTGCAGGCCGCAAAATTCCGCAATTTGTGAAAAGGTTAGCGCGCTGTTGTCCACCAGCCAGGCGGCAGTGGCATGAGGCATCAACGGCAGGGTGGGCGCGGCCATGGGCGTGCTCCTTTTTGGGCAAATGTGCGTCGGTCAAAATCAAACAGCCGCCCCGGAAGGGACGGCTGGACGATATGGTTGTAGTGGACGGCTGCGAACGGTGCAAGCGCAGTGACGCGGGGTGACCGTTTATGCACCAATGAGTGGCCCACGGTGACAGCGCGGTGGCCCTCCGTGACCGTCAGCTCACCTGCAGCACGATCTTCCCGATATGGGCGCCCGATTCCATGCGGGCATGGGCGGCAGCGGCCTGCGCCAGCGGAAAAATACTGTCGGTCACCGGATTGAGGCGGCCATCTTCAAACGCCGGCCAGATCGTGCCTTCCAGTGTTTCGGCAATGGCTGTCTTGAACGCGACCGGGCGCGGGCGCAGCATCGATCCGGTCAGGCTCAGGCGCCCTCGCATCACCACCCCCAGGTTGATCTCGGCACTGGCGCCGCGTTGCAGCGCGATGGAGACATGGCGGCCTTCATCGGCCAGGCAGGCCAGATTTTTCGGCACATAATCGCCGCCAACCATATCGAGCACGATGTTGACGCCGCGCCCGCCGGTAAACGCCATGGTTTCGGCGGCAAAATCCTGCGTGCGGTAGTTGATGGCATGGCGGGCGCCGTGCAGCCGGGCGGCGGCGCATTTTTCATCGCTACCGCAGGTGACAACCGCGGTCAGTCCGATTTCGATGGCCAGTTGCAGCGCAGTGATGCCGATGCCGCTGGTGCCGCCATGGATCAGGATCGTGTCCCCCGGCTTGGCGTGGCCGCGGTCCATCACGTTGGACCATACGGTGAACCAGGTTTCGGGCAGGCCGGCGGCATCGGCCATGCGCATGCCTGCGGGCACCGGCAGACACTGGCCGGCCGGCGCCGCGCAATACTCGGCATAGCCGCCGCCCGCCACCAGCGCGCACACCGCGTCGCCGATCCGCCAGCGCGTCACCTCTTCGCCAGCAGCAACCACCGTGCCGGCGATTTCCAGCCCCATGATCGTCGGCGTGCCGGGCGGCATCGGATACAGGCCCAACCGCTGCAACACATCGGGCCGGTTCACCCCGGCCGCCGCCACCTTGACGAGCACCTCGTCAGGGCCGGGCTGCGGCACCGGGCGGGTCACGGGTATCAGCACCTCCGGGCCACCGGGGGCAGCGGGATCGATGGCAGTCATGGTGGCGGGGATGATCATGGCGATGGATATTGACAGCCGGCATCGCCCGGTCAACCGTTACATCATGTTCGACGAAGCCGATCTGCCCAAGAAAAAGAGCGACCTGCTGGCCGATCTCGCCCGCGAGGACCTTGACCGCCTGTCCATCGCCGATCTGGACGACCGCATCGCCGGGCTGGAAACCGAACTGGCGCGCACCAGGGCCAAGCGCGCCGGCGCCGCCAGTTTCCGCGCCGCTGCCGACGGGCTGTTCAAGAAATGAGCACCCCACTGCAAACAGCGCCGCAAACATCGCCCATAACATCCTTGGGCACCCATGATTTCGTTGCCGACACGCGCAACGAAACGATCCTGATCAACGTCAATGGCCAGCTCATGCGCCGCGCCGAAGCGATGGTGAGCGTGTTCGACAGCGGCTTCATGCTGGGGGACGGCGTCTGGGAGGGCCTGCGCGTTCACGCCGGCCGCATCGCCTTTCTCGATCAGCATCTCGATCGGCTGTGGGAGGGTGCGAAGGCCATTTACATGGACATCGGCATCACCCGCGCCGAACTTGCGCAGCGGCTCCATGCCACCATCGCAGCCAATGCGATGACCGCCTGCCACATCCGCCTGATGGTGACGCGCGGCCTGCGTTCCACCCCCTATCAGGATCCGCGCGTCGTGGTGTCGCCGGCCACCATCGTCATCATCGCGGAGTACAAGGACCCGCTGCCGGCCACCATCGAACGCGGCATCAGGCTGGCCACCGTCCATGTGCGGCGCGGCTATCCGGACGTGCAGGACCCGAAGCTGAACAGCCATTCGAAGCTGAATTGCATCACCGCCTGCATCCAGGCGACGCAGGCCGGCGCCGATGAAGCGCTGATGCTCGATCCGCACGGCTTTGTGGCGACGTGCAACTCCACCCACTTCTTCATCGTCAAGAAGAACCGCCGCGGGGTGGAGGAGGTGTGGACCAGCAGCGGCGATTATTGCCTGGCCGGCATCACGCGCGGCAATGTGATTGCGCTGTGCGAGGACAATGGCATCCCCGTGTTCCAGCGCAATTTCTCGCTGACCGACGTCTATTCGGCCAGCGAAGCCTTTGTGACCGGCACCTTTGCCGGCGTCGTGCCCGTCACCAGCATCGATGGCCGCAAGCTGACCGACGCACGCGGGCCGATGGTGGAACGCTTGCAGGGCCTGTACCGCGCGCTGATCGAAGCGGATGTGGCGGCGCGGTGACGCTGCGCATTGCCCAACCCCTTCGAATTGCCATGTGGTCGGGGCCGCGCAACCTGTCGACGGCAATGATGCGCAGCTTTGGCGCGCGGGCGGACTGCCATGTGAGCGATGAGCCCTATTATGGCGCTTACCTGAAACACACGGGCGACGATCATCCGATGGCGGCCGAGGTGATCGCCGATATGGACTGTGACTGGCACAGCGTCACCGCCGCCCTGTCCGGCCCGTGTGCGCAGCCGGTCTGGTATCAAAAGCATATGGTGCACCACATGACCGGGCCGGTGCAGCTCGGCGATCTGCGGGGCTTCAAACACGCCTTCCTGATCCGTGCGCCGGAGCGGGTGATCGCCTCCTATGCCCAAAAGCG
>NZ_JBBATR010000079.1:0-8985 GCF_040398645.1 Sandarakinorhabdus sp. | reverse complement strand
GCCACCGCCATCACCATCATCGGCGTCGCGCCTGCCGCGCTGGCGGCGAATGATTTCCTGTTTGGGTGAGGGAGCGTCGGGACGGGTTGGCTTCTATCATCCAGCGAACCAAATAGGCACAAATAACTTGACTACCGTCACGCTTTGGGTTAGATAACCGGCATGCCTGCGGAATCGGACTGAACCGGTCCTTCTGCTGCTCAGCCGGGGACCAAACTCATGCTTGATATGCTTGCTGCGCCGACGCAGGATTTTGGCGCGTCTACCCCCATTGATCTGCCCAATGTTGATCCGGTTCTGACCGGGACGGTGCGCGTTCGGGAGCGCAATCGTTATCGGCCGGGCACGCGGGAAGCGCGGCGGTTGGTGGGTTCGCGCCGGGATCGCACGGCGTTTGTGGAACTGCTCGCCCGCCACGGCGATCCGGCCGTCGCTGCTGATCAGCTAGGCCTGCCGCTGTTCATGTTGTTCCGCCAGCGTGATGCCGATCCGTCTTTTGCCGCCGAATGGCTGGCCGCGGTGAACTATGCCTGGGAACGGGTGGAAAGCCGGGTGCTCGCGGCGTTGCTTGAAGACACCGATGACGCTCCGGAGCCGGATCCGAAATTGGCAACAGGCAGTAGCAAGACGGCGCGCACCACCCAGATCGATATCAGGCTGGCGCTGGCCATCGTCAACCGGCGTGACAAGCCGGTGACGCGCACCGGCGCCGCTCGCCCGGCCGATGGCGCCGGCGCGGCGCAGTTGCGGGCCGAGCTGCGGGCGCTGGCCGGAGTGCCGGGCGCCCGGTGAACAATAGAGAAAATCACCAGAGCCTCCGGCGGGCAGGGGTGACCCCTGCACCCGATTGTTGGTTTGGCGCCATGTTTCGAAGGCTGGGAACGAACCAGAACGAAAATGGTGCAGGGCTCAGCCCTGCCCGCCGGAGGCTGTTCTGGCCTGTTTCGGCCTTCATCATTTTCCCTTACCCATCCGGTTGCCGCCGGTGCAGCCGGAGTATGTGCCCATGGCAGATGCAGGCGACACAGAGCCACTGATCGAGCTGTTTCGCGCCCAGACGTTGCACCAGCAGCGCCGATTTCTGCGCCGCTATGGCGAGGACCGCTTGCTGACGCACCTGTTGGGTGAAGCCAGTTTGCGGCCGGCGCAGCGCGCGCCCGGTGGTGATTGGAGCATCTGGGTGATCCTGGCCGGGCGTGGTTTTGGCAAGACGCATGCCGGGGCGCAATGGGTGCATGCCCGCGCCACCGGCGCGAAGCCGCGCCGCTTTGCGCTGGTGGCGCCGACGCTGGATGCCGCGCGCGCCGTGATGGTGGAAGGCCAATCCGGCCTGCTGGCCCGGTTGCCGCCCGGTGTGGAGCTGACCTGGCAGGCCGGTGCCAAGCGCTTGCGCTGGGGCAATGGCAGCGAGGCGCGGCTGTTTTCGGGGGCGGAGCCGGATGCCTTGCGCGGCGGCCAGTTTGATTATGCATGGGGCGATGAATTTGCGCATTGGGCCGGCGGGGAGGACACGGTGATGAATTTGCGCATGGCGACCCGGCTGGGCGCGGCGCCGCAGATCATGCTGACCACCACGCCGTTGCCGCTGAATTGGTTGAAGAATCTGATCGCCGAGCCTGGGGTGGTGCTGACGCACGGCCGCACTGGTGACAATCACACCAATCTGCCGCGCGGATTTCTGGCGCGGCTGGAACGGCGCTTTGGCGGCACGATCACGGGCCGGCAGGAGCTGGCCGGCGAGATTGTTGATGATCTGGACGGCGCATTGTGGACGCGGACGTTGATCGATCGCCAGCGCCGGCCGGCTGCGCCAGAGCTGGTGCGGGTGGTGGTCGGCGTGGATCCGCCAGCGGGCGGCGGCACCTGCGGCATCATCGTGGCGGCGCTGGGCAGTGATGGCAGTGCCTATCTGCTCGATGATCGCAGCGTGGGCAATGTTGCGCCGGAACAATGGGCGCGGGCGGTGGTGGCGGCTGCCGATCAATGGCGGGCGGACCGTGTGGTGGCAGAAATTAACCAGGGCGGTACCATGGTCATGGCGATGCTGAAATCGGTGGACAGTGCGCTGCCGGTGACGGCGGTGCGCGCCGCGCGCGGGAAGGTGGCGCGGGCCGAACCGGTGGCGGCGCTGTATGCCGAGGGCAGGGTTTGGCATGTTGGTGTGTTTCCCGCGCTGGAAGATCAATTGTGCGGGCTGCTGAATGATGGCCGCTATGCCGGGCCGGGGGCTTCGCCGGACCGGGCCGATGCGGCGGTGTGGGCGCTATCGGCCTTGATGCTTGGCCCGCGTGCTGCGCTCCCCGGCGTTCGCCAACTTTAACCAGAGAGGACAATGTATGCGATTGCCGTTCATGCGGACAAAAGCTGCTGCGCCGGGTTCCGGCCCGCCGGCCCCGCGCATTCCGGTGTGGGCGACGCCGGTGACGGATGCGGCGGGCAGCTTTGCCGGCCAGGTGCGCGCCGCCTATCTGGACAATCCGGTGGCGGCGCGGGCGATCCGGATGGTGACCGAAGGCGCCGGCGGTGCGCCGATCACCAGCAATCCGCCCGGCCATCCGGCGCTGGCGCTGCTGGGCAGTTGCGGCTTTGGCGCGTCCGGCCCCAGCCTGATCGAAACGCTGGCCGGGCATTTGTTGTTGCACGGCAATGCCTATGTGGATGTGGCGTGCGGCGATGATGGCCTGCCGGCTGCGCTGTTTGCGTTGCGCCCGGAGCGGGTGAGCATCGAGGTGGACAGCAATGGCTGGCCGGCGGCGCATCTGTACCGTGCCGGCGGCGCGGTTCGGCGCTATCCGGTGGGAGCTGGTGGCGGCCTGCTGCACATTCGCAGCTTCCATCCGCTCGATGATCACCACGGCGCTGGCTGCCTGAGTGCGGCATCGGCGGCGGTGGCGGTGCACAATGCCGCCACCCGCTGGAACAAGGCGCTGCTGGACAATGCCGCCCGGCCTTCGGGGGCGCTGATGTACCAGCCTGGTGATGGATCGACGCTCAGCCCGGCGCAATATGACCGGCTGCGTGATGAGATGGAGGCGGCGTTCAGCGGCGCGGCCAATGCCGGGCGGCCGATGCTGCTGGAAGGCGGGCTGAACTGGCAAGCGCTCAGCCTGTCGCCAGCGGAGATGGATTTTGCCGGCATGCGGGAGGCGGCGGCGCGCGATATCGCGCTGGCGCTGGGCGTGCCGCCGCTGCTGCTCGGGCTGAAGGGTGACAATACCCACGCCAATTACCGCGAGGCCAATGTCGCGCTGTGGCGGCAGACGCTGTTGCCGCTGCTGTCGCGGCTGCTGGGCGCGCTGGCGGCGCATTTGGGCTGGTGGTGGCCGGGGCTGAGCCTCGCCATCGACCGCGATGGCATCCCGGCGCTGGCCGAAGATCGCGAGCGGCTGTGGGCCAGCGTGAACGCGGCTGATTTTCTGGAACCAGCTGAAAAACGGCGAATTTTGGGACTGGAGGAGCAAGCGGCATGAGCGGAATATTAGCAGGATTGGTGGCGCAGGCCGAAGCCCAGGGCGCGGCGCGGGTGACCGTGCAGGCCATTATCGAGGAAGCGGCGGACACCGGCGCCGAGCGCGCGCTGCGCCGCATCGGCCTGATGGATGACCATGCCGGCCATGACATCAAGGAGCTGCGCCAATTGGTGCAGGGCTGGCGCGATGTGAAATCATCCGCCGTCAAAAGCCTGGTGAGCTGGCTGGTGCGCACCATGGTGGCCGCGCTGCTGTTTGGCCTGGCCTTCAAGCTGGGGCTGGTGCGCGGGGAGCGGCCATGAGCGACCTTCACGTCGCGGGCTATGCCAGTGTGTTCGATGTCGCCGATCGCAGCGGTGATGTGGTGGCGCGCGGTGCCTTTGCCGATGCCGCCGCGCCGATCCCGCTGCTGTGGCAGCACCGAACGAACGAACCAATCGGGATCGTGGAGTCGCTGGCCGAAGATGGCCGCGGCCTGCGGATCATGGCGCGGATCGTGGGCCAGGGCCGCGGGCTGGAGGCGGCGGCGCTGGTGAAGGCCGGCGCGATCACGGGATTGAGTTTCGGTTACCGGGTGAAGGCGGCCAGTCCGGCCCGGACTGGCCGCCGGCTCGACCGGCTGGAACTTGTTGAGGTGTCACTGGTGACCTTCCCGATGCAGCGGGAGGCACGGGTGCTGGGCTGGCAAGAGGAGAGTGAACATGATGCATGACGTGAAATCTGAAAGCCTGGCAGCGGTTTTTGATGCTGCCGAAATAATTTCTCGCCCGGCGCTGGAGGCCAAGGCCGCCACCATCGCCGCGCCATCAAAGGGCGGGCTGGCGGTGCCGCGCGAAATCGATGATGTGATCAGCCGCGTGCTGGCCGCATCATCGCCGATCCGTTCGATTGCGCAGGTGGTGGATGTGGGTTCGGCCAATTATCGCCGGCTGGTTACGACCAGCGGTGTTGTATCGGGCTGGGTGGCCGAAACCGCGGGCCGGCCGGAAACCGAAACGCCGGATTTTGCCGAAATCGCCCCGGTGATGGGGGAGCTTTATGCCAATCCGGCGGCGAGCCAGGCCATGCTGGACGATGCCAGCTTTGATGTGGAAACCTGGCTGGGCGAGGAAATCGGCCGCGAATTTGCCCGGGCCGAAGGCGTGGCGTTTGTTGCCGGCGATGGCATCAACAAACCACGCGGGTTCCTGACCGTTCCGGTGGCGGCCACCGGGGACGTCACGCGCCCGTTTGGCACGTTGCAGTTCGTCACGTCGGGGGCGGCGGGCAATTTTGCGGCGGCCAATCCGCAGGATCGCCTGATCGATCTGGTGCATGCGCTGGCCAGCCCGTACCGCCAGGGCGCGGTGTGGGTGATGAACAGTGCCACGCTGGCGCGCATCCGCAAATTCAAGACCAGCGACGGCGCCTTTATCTGGCAGCCTGGCCTGGGGCCGGAACAGCCGCAAACGCTGCTGGGCTATCCGGTCGTTGAAGCGGAAGCGATGCCGGATGTGGCCGCCGACAGCCTGTCGATCGCCTTCGGCAACTTCACCGCCGGTTATCTGATTGCGCAGCGGGCCGAGACCACGGTGCTGAAGGACCCCTACAGCAACAAGCCCTATGTGCATTTTTATGCCACGCGGCGCTTGGGCGGCGCGGTGCTGGACAGCCGCGCCATCAAGCTGATGCGGTTTTCGGCTTGATCTGATCGGGATGCTGCCGGGGCCGGGGCGGAGCTTCGGCCCCGGCAGCAAGCCTCCGCAATATTGGTGCGCGCAGGAGAATGATGATGGCCGATAATGTGACAGCACCAGCGACTGGCCTGGTGTTTGCAACTGATGATCTGGCGGGTGTGAACTGGCCTTATGCCAAGCTGGCCTTTGGCCCCGACGGCGCGGCGGTGCCGGTGGCCGATGCGAACGGCGCGCGGCTGCCGGTGCAGATTGGCGGCACATTGCCGGCCTTTGCGGCCACGCCAACGGTCAACATCGGCACAGCGCCGACGATCAACGTGGCAGGGCCGCTGACGGATGTGCAGTTGCGCGCGGCGGCGTTGCCGGTGCTGATTGGCGGCACATTGCCGGCCTTTGCAGCGGTGCCGACGGTGAATTTGGGCAGTTTGAACGGCGCGGCCACCAGCGCGGCGCAAGCGACCGCCATTTCCAGCCTGGCCAGCATCGATGGCAAGCTGGCGGCGCTGGATGGCGGGCGCGCGTCGGTGGCAACCCAGCGCACCGCGACCACCACCCGCGCCTATGGCTATGCCGCTGGCCAGCGCTTGACCACGGCCGGCGCCGGCCAGGTGCGAAGCGCGGCTGTGGCGGCAACCGAGGTGCTGCTGCACGCATCGGTGCGCGGGTTTTTCCGGGTGGGTGACGGCACTGTGGTTGCCGGTGTGGCGGCAGGATCGATTCCGCTGGCTGCCGATGAAAAATTCCACCTGCAGATCACCAGCGGGCAATTTGTCAGCTTTGTGCGCGACGCCGCCGCCGATGGCAGCCTGACCATCATGCCGGTGGCCTGATGAGCGGCTTTGTGGGCGGCGGTGTCGGCCGGGCCGGGATGGGCGCGCGGCGGATCGCCGTTGTTGGCTCAGCCGATTTCAGCCTGTCTGCGGCCAGTTTGATCACGCTGTGGGACACGGCGGCGGTGGGCGAACTGGTGCCGATCGGTGCGCCGCCCGGCAGCTATTTCGTGCTGGCCTTTGAGCCTGCCGGCCTGGCCGTGGTCAACGGCTGAGGCTGACAAAGCATTGCAGCGGACGTGCATCGCGGCCAGATTGGCGCCACAGGCGGCATGAAGGACGTGAGCATGATCGATCGCAGGGATTTGGTGAAGGCGGGCGCTGTTGGCGCGGTGTTGTCGGCAATCGGTGCGCCCGACGTGCTGGCTGCGATTGGCGCGGCGTTGGTGCCGCCAGATGATGGCCACCCGGTGCAGGGCGGCGGTGTGGACTTCATACTTTCTGTAACAAATGCGAACACCAGATGGGGAACAGCAATGATCGGTGCATTAAAGGCGACAAATGCGCCGGCCGGGGCCTATTTCGTGCTGGTGGGTGAACCTGCCGGCCTCGCAGTGGTGAACGGCTGATGGCTATTCGGGTTCAAACCACCGGCGCGACCGATCTTCGCGTCACCACCGATATCGTCAAGCGCAACCTGAACACCGCCATCACCATCGCGGGCACCAGCGGAAAGGTGGCTGGTTTCTGGCAGGCAGTGTTCCTGCAAATCCCGGCCAGCGGTTTTAACAATGGCGCGGCGCTGCCCTTGCTGGCTGCCGATGGCAGCGGCGGCGGCATTTTCAACGGGACCAACGACCATGTGTTCGCCGTTGGCGGCGACAACGCGGCCAACGGCACATTCCGGCTCAAGCCGCGGGTGCACGCCCGCTCGGGCGGCACGGCGGCCTTTGCCGCGACCACACAGCCGTTCGCCAATCTGCCGGCGCTTAC
This sequence comes from Sandarakinorhabdus sp., assembly GCF_040398645.1. Classification (GTDB taxonomy): domain Bacteria; phylum Pseudomonadota; class Alphaproteobacteria; order Sphingomonadales; family Sphingomonadaceae; genus Sandarakinorhabdus. The sequence goes on along the minus strand of NZ_JBBATR010000079.1, from coordinate 2,076 downwards.
CCGCGCGGCAAATACGCATCTGCTGCTGTGGGGCATCAGCAACACCGGCACCGATGCCGCGCCGGTGTGGCAAGGCTGGTCCGCGATGTGCCGGGTTGGCGGGGACGCATCCAGCGAGGTGATTGCTGCGCCGATCACCGCCGGCTATCTGAGTGCGGCAACTGGCATCCTGCTCCGGCAGGTGTTTCACGGCGCAACGGCCAGCACGTCAACGCACACGCCTGCCGGCACGATTTTGCAGCACGCCGCGCACTGCGACGGCGATTTCCCGTGGGATACCGCCAACAATCGCCCCCATCACGCCGCGCTGCTGGCGCTGGCCAATGGCACCGGGGCCGGCACGCTGCACACCTATGCCAGCCTGGTGGCTGCGCAAAATGCTGGATCGCTGGGCTATGGCAATTTGCGCGGCGCTGCGAAGGCTGATCTGACCCATTGGTGGACGCTGGCCGATCTGACCGCCGGCGGCCTGGCCAACAACGGCAGCAACAGCGCCAATGCCCTGGCGGTGACCAACTGGAACACCTTGAGCGGCGGCCTGGACGGCAGCGCCGCCACCATCGCGCCGACACATTGGGCTGGCGCGGTTCCGGCAATTACCGAACCGGCGGTCAAATTCCATGGCGGGCGCGGCGCGCGGGCGCTGGTTGTGGCCGGCACCCACACCGGGCCGGTGCAGCGGCGCTGGGTTAACGAAGCGGCAGGCACGTCGCTGGCCGGATTTGACTGGGCCGGACTGACCGTAACGGCAGGCGCGTGGCAAACCAGCGACGTGCTGCCGGTGGGCGGGCCGTATCGCCTGGAGGTTCGTGACACCGCCGTGCCGGCCAATCTCGCCTCCTCGGCCGATTGGCTGGTTGGCACCGTGATGCTCACCCACGCCCAAAGCGCAATGCAGCTCACGTGGACATCGGGCGGCACCGGCACCACGCTTGGCGTCAATCGCACCAACACGGTGCTTTCGGCCGGCGCGCAAGGCGTGCTGCTGCGCCTTGGCGAAATCTACGGCGGGGAGCCGACCGCCTATTTGCAGCCGTCACTGGCGGCGGTGCGGCTGATCGGCGGGCAAACGCCGGTGTGCGGACAAGGCAGCGTGGCCTGCCTGAACGAGTGGAATGCCCACAATCCGGGCCACCCGTTGCTGATTGCCAACATGGCCATCGAAGGCAGCTTCATGAGCAATTGGGCATCGAACCAATCGCTTACGGTTCACCGCGCCGGGACGGGCCACGCATCGTGGTTTTATATGGGCACCATCGGTGCAGTGGCCGGGGCCAGCAGCGGCAACAACAGCGGCGTGGTGGAAACCTATGCCGCGCTGCTGCGCCGCCACGTTGATGTCCACACCATCATGTGGTCGCCGAACATGGGCCTCGATAGCACAGTGCGCGCCGATTATGTGGCGGGCATCGACGCGCGGTTCAGCAATGCGGCCAGCGCGCCCTGGCTGGTGATCCCACCGTGGCGGATGCACCGCAACCCCACCGATACGGTTGGTTCGGTGGGGCCGCGTGACCGCAGTGTGCTGTTCTTTCAGGAACTTGGTGCGCGCGGCGTTTTGGGGCCGCAGTGGGCGGACAATGTCGATGACAGCGACGGCAGCGGGCACGGCGCCTATGCCAATCCCGCCGGCACGCCGTCTTTCCAGCCCGTGCCGGACACCAACATGGTTGGCGTGTCGCGCGGCGGTGCCACCTTTGGCCGGGCGCTGGCGTGGGTGTTTGATCGCACGATCAAGGCCAATGGCCCGCGCCTGGTTGCCGCCTGGAGCGACAACGGCCGCGCGACGGTGCAGATCGAGCTGGGCCGCACGGTGCGCACCCTGGGCGGCGCAGCGATCTACGCGGCAGCGTTTGAAGTGAGCACCAACAACGGCGCGGCGTTCACCAGCAGCGGCTTCACGGTGGCGCTGGCCGCATCGGGCACGCGGGCGGTGCTGACGCCGGCAGATGGCGGCACGGCGTGGGCCGCCGCCGGGGCCAATCTGCGCGTGGATTATGCCCGCGTGATGCCGTTCCATCCCGATATCAACCCCCAAGAAATGAACACCGAACGCCTGCTGGACGGCCTGCTGTA
>NZ_JBBATR010000078.1:6973-9371 GCF_040398645.1 Sandarakinorhabdus sp. | reverse complement strand
GCTTTCATGGCTGAAGGACCTCCGGTCTTGACGCTTTCATGGCTGAAGGACCCTTGGTCTTGACGCTGTCATTTGCGCCTCGCTTCTTCGGCTTTTTTCTCGGCACTGTGCATGGACCAAAAGGCCCAGATCAGCAGCCCGATCAGGCCGGCCAGAGTCAGGCCGTAGGCCGGCCAGATGAAATTGGCCCACAGGTCCGGCCGGGCCACAACACCGGTGATCGGATCAGCCATCATGCCAGCGCCTCGGCCAGCCGCCGGCTGCGCGCGTCGATGCGCTGCTGCGCCAGCATCGCCCGCATCCGCATCAGCACGATGGCGGCAAACAGAAAGCTGAACCCCGCCACCGACAGCAGCAGCGGCGTCAGCAATTCCGGCGCGATCGACGATTTGGCCTTGAGCACCGAAATGCTGCTGCCCTGGTGCAGCGTGTTCCACCATTCCACCGAATATTTGATGATCGGCAGGTTGATCACGCCCACCAGCGCCAAAATGGCCGCGGCGCGCTGCTCCCCGCCCTTTTCGGCTTCGCTGGCACTCAGCGCCAGATAGCCCAGATACAGGAACAGCAGCACCAGCATCGATGTCAGCCGCGCGTCCCACACCCAGTAAGTGCCCCATGTCGGCTTGCCCCACAGCGCGCCGGACACCAGGCAGATGGCAGTGAACGCCGCCCCCGCCGGCGCGATGGCGCGCGCTGCGATGGTGGCCAGCGGGTGACGCCAGATCAGCGCCGTGGCCGACGCGATGGCGAGCGACATGTAGCCGCCGGCACCCAGCCACGCGGCGGGCACATGCACATACATGATGCGCACGCTTTCGCCCTGTTGGTAATCCGGCGGGCTGGCAAACAGCCCGATCCACACCCCTGCTGCGGTGAGCAAAAGGCCGAGCAGCGCCGCGATGGGCGTGGCGACACGGGCGATCTTCAGGAATCGCGTGGGGTTTGCATAACGGTGCACGCGCGCCTTCTAGCAGATGGGTGGAAGCGGGGAAGGGGCAGCGTCAGAAAGCGTCGATGCGCGTGCTCCAGCCGTCGCCCAGATACATGCGGGTGATCTTGCCGTCCTTCTCTTCAAATTGCACCACTTCGCCAACCGGGCCGCCGCCGGTGGGTGCCATCAACTTGAAACGGCCTGCGCCCAGAGGCTCCAGCACCACCTTGGTTTCCGCCGCCGGGCCATTGTCCGACAGCAGCACCAGTTGCTTGTTCAGCAGCACCACCTGGGTCACGCCGTCGTCATAGGGGCTGCGATAACGGCCGGCGAAACGCGCCCATGCATCGTCCCACAGCGGCGTCGGCTTGGGTTTGGCGGCCTTGGCCACGGCGTCGCCGACAGTGGCCAGCAGCTGGTTGGCGATATCGCCGGGGTTTGAATCATTGGTGTTGGTCAACACCACCACGCCCACCTTGTCGTTCAGCTGCACGCGCGTCATCGTCGTGTTGCCGGGGTAGCCGCCGCCATGGCCCACAAACGTGCGGCCCTTCACGCGGCTATGGTCAAAGCCAAGGCCAGAGCCGCTTTCCCAGGTTTCATCCACACTGCGCACCCGCAGCGCCTCGCGCCACGATCCGGCTGACAGCACGTTCGGCCCGCTGGTGCGCAACTGGGCGGAGATGAACTTGGCCAGATCATTGACATTGCTTGTCATCCCCGTCGCCGCCGCCATGCCGCGGGCATCCATGAACGGCAGGATGCGCCGCGTGCCTTCCGGCGTGCGGCTGGCATAGGGCGTGGCAAGGCCGGGATCGGGCTTGTCGATGCTGGTCGCGGCCATGCCCAGCGGCGTGGTGATATTGGCCGTCACATAATCGGCCCAGCGCTTGCCGGTGATTTTTTCCACCACCAGCCCGGCGACGGCAAAGGCCAGATTGGAGTATTTCCAGCGCGTCTGCGGCGGGAAGGCGGCCTGGCGACCCGGCATCAGCTTGATCAGCTCGGCCTCGGTCGGGAAGTCATAGCTGGCCCAATGATCGCCCGCTTCGCGCTGCAGGCCGGAGGAGTGGGACAGCAATTGTTCGATGGTGATCGGGCCATCGTCCGGCCCGGCGGGCTTGGGCGTGAACCAGGGCAGATATTTCACCACCGGATCATCCAGCCGCAGCTTGCCGGCTTCGCGCAGTTGCAGGATGGCGATGGCGGCGAACAGTTTGGAATTGGATGCGATGCGAAAGCGCGTGTCGGCGGTCATCGGCTTTTTGGCGGCGACATCGGCAAAGCCGAAGCCCTTGGACCACACGAGTTGCTGATCATGCACCACGCCCACCGCCACGCCGGGCAGGCCGCGATAGGCCATTTGCCCTTCCAGCCAGGCGCTGAACAACCGCTGCGCCGCCTGCACATCGGGGTTTTCGGCGATGGTCGTGGTCGGCGCTGATTGCGCTGCCGCGGGCGCTG
>NZ_JBBATR010000078.1:4537-6873 GCF_040398645.1 Sandarakinorhabdus sp. | reverse complement strand
GCTGCCGCGGGCGCTGATTGCGCTGCCGCGGGCGCTGTTTGAGCTGCCGCGGGCGTTGTCTGCGCTGCGGCTGGCGCCCCGCCAGCCAAGAGCAGCGCCAGCAGGATGGTGCGATCAAACATTCATACTCTCCCTCGATGCACTGAACTTATCAGCCTGCCCGCCATCCGCAAGGGGCCCAGGGCCATTGCCGGCACTACCGCTCACTGCTAACCTCAGGCGAATATTGGGGGAAAATATGCAAACGGTATCAACGCGTCCAACCATGCTTGGCATCGGCCTGAGGTCGTTGCTGCTCGTCACGCTGGCGCCGGCGCTAGCCTTCCCGGCGGCGGCACTGGCGCAGGAGCGCCGCCTGTCCCCCGACGATATGCAGCGGGTGGTGCGCATGGCCGATCCGCAGCTGTCCCCGGATGGCAAATCGGTTGCCGTGGTGATTTCCCGCGCCAATATGATCGACAATCGCTGGGATGGGCAGCTCACGCTGATCGATGTCGCCACCGGCGCGCAGCGGGTGCTCAGCCGGGATCGCCGCGGCCTGTCCAGCCTGCGCTGGTCGCCCGATGGCCAGACGCTGGCGTTTCTGGCCAATGATGCCGGCGGGCGCGCGCAGGTCCACCTGATGGCGATGGCCGGCGGCGATGCCCGGCAGCTTACATCCAGCAAAACCAGCGTGACCCATGTGTCGTGGCGGCCCGATGGCGCCGCGCTGGCCTATGCCGCCGCCGATGCCGAGCCTGAACGCACCGGCGAAGCCCGCTTTGAAGATGGCTTTGAAGTCGGCAACAACGGCTTTCTGGAGCGCGCCGCGCGCCAGCCCACCCATGTCTGGACGGTTGCCGTGGCTGACGGCGCGGTCAAACGCCTGACCAGCGGCGTGCGCTCCATTCCGATCGGCCTCGCGCCATCCGGGCCGCCGCCGCAACTGCGCTGGACGCCGGACGGTGCCAGCATCCTGTTTGCGCAGGCCGACACGTCTGCAGGCGGCGATGCCAGCAGCACCCGGCTGGCCATGATCGACGTGGCAAGTGGCGCGGTGCGGCCAGCACTGCCGAGCGCGTTGCCCAGCCCGGCCCGGCAATCGCAGCCGATCCTGTCGCCCGATGGCCGCGTCATGGCCTTTGTAACGGCGCGCGCCGGTATGGCCGCGCATCAGGACCGGGTGATGATCGCGGCCACCAGTGGCGGACCGGCCCGCGATGCCGCGCCGGATCTGGATGTGGCACTCGACGTGGTCGGCTGGCTGCCCGACAACAAGACGCTGCTGCTCAGCGGCACCGATGGCACGCGCAGCGGCCTGTGGGCGGCGCGCGATGGCAAGGCGGCCCGCATCAATCTCGGCGATCTCGATCCCGTGCAGGCCAGCGTGCAAGGCGGCGCCGTCACCTTCACCGCCACCACCGCTGACCGTCCGCCGGAATTGTTCACCATGGCCAGCATCACCGCCAAGCCCGCCGCCCTGACCAGGCTGCAGACAGTCACGGACGGCGCGGCGCTGGGCCGGCAGGAAAGCATCAGCTGGAAATCCGACGAACTTACCGCCGATGGCGTGCTCACCTACCCGCCGGGCTACACGCCCGGAACGCGCCTGCCGCTGGTGCTCTATATCCACGGCGGGCCGGTCGCGGCCTCCCGGCAATCGTTCAGCATGTCGCCGCAGCTGCTGGCCGCGCAGGGCTGGTTGGTGCTGGAGCCCAATTACCGCGGCAGCAACAACCGCGGCCACCGCTTTCAGGAGGCCATCCTGGGCGATGCCGTGGCCGGGCCGGGCCGCGATATAATGGCCGGCGTGGCGCTGTTGAACCAGCGCGGCCTGATCGATCCGGCGCGGGTGGCCGCCACCGGCTGGTCCTACGGCGGCATGATGACCAGCTGGCTGATCGGCGCCTATCCCGAAGCCTGGGCGGCGGCGGTGGCCGGTGCGCCGGTGACCGATATCGTCGATCAATATACCACCGCCGACGGCAATCGCGTCCGCGCCGCCCAATATGGGCCGTCGCCGTTCGTGGGTGACAATATGGCCAGCTATTCGCGGCAATCGCCGATTTTTTCGGCCTGGCGCGCCAAGGCCCCCACGCTGATCATGGCCGATGTCGGCGATTGGCGGGTGACGATTCCGCAGGCCTATAAATTGTACCGCGCGCTCAGCGACAACAACGTGCCGGTGAAATTCATTGCCTATCCGGTGCCCGGCCACAGCCCGGCCGATCCGATCCGGTCACGCGATGTATGGCGGCGCTGGGTGGATTGGTTGAAGCCCTATCTGAACACCGCTCAGCCAGCCAAACCCTGACGCTTCACAGCCAGCCCGCCGCCGCCAATTCGCGGCGGGCGGT
>NZ_JBBATR010000078.1:0-4437 GCF_040398645.1 Sandarakinorhabdus sp. | reverse complement strand
GCCAAACCCTGACGCTTCACAGCCAGCCCGCCGCCGCCAATTCGCGGCGGGCGGTGCGGCTGACTGGCACCTCCGGCCCGCCGGCAAGGCGCAGGGCGGTGCGGGCGCCGTCGCTGCTGATGCTGGCGACCGCGCCGCGCGCCACCCACCAGCTGCGGTGCACCCGCGCGCCCGGCACATCGGCCAGCAGCGCAGCAGCATCGGTCATGCGCATCAGCACCAGATCGCTGCCCAGATCGGTGTGGATGCGCAGATAATGATCCTCCGCCTGCAAGGCCAGCAAGCGGCCCGATTGCAGGCGCAGCGGCAGGCGTTCGGCGAGCGCCGGCGGCATGAGGGGTGGCCCAGCTAGCGTCTGCGACGGTGGGGCAGGATCAGCGGCAGCAATTGCAGCTGATTCGCCGGGCGGCTCGTCCCCTGCCTTGGCCCCTGCCTCGGCCAACACCGGCGTTGAAGCAGGCTCTACAACCGTCCTGACCACCACGGCCACTGGCGCAGTTGCGAAATTGATCGTGGTCAACACCAGCGACACAAACAGCACCACCACACCAAACCACAGCACCACATCCGGCGTGATCGCCGACAGCCCGAACATCATCGCGCTGGCCACCACCACCACAAAGGTATGCGGCAACGCCACCAGCACAGACACCAGCAGGATTTCCAGCCAGCGCCAGCGCTGCAAGCCGCCCCAGCTCTGCACGGCATAGGAAAACATCAGCCCAAGCAGGCTGCCCGGCATCACCACGCACAGCCAATAGACCAGTCGCCGGCCAAATGGTGCGTCCTGCGTGCCCAGCGCGCCGACCACCGCGAGCACCAGCGCCGCCACCAGCCCGATGATCAGCGCGCGGATGGCGCGGGCGCGCAGGCGATCGACCGCCCACGCAGCGTCAACGGTTTTTGGCAGCAGCTCGCGAAGTTCGGCCGTCATGTTCGCGCATCTCTCCAGGACGGCAAGTCTTTGCCCGGCCACAAGCAAATCCACAACCCGGCGCACACTTTCCCACCCCGCCGGGCCATCAGGAGAGCCAAGATGATGATCCGCGCCGCCCTTTATTCGGCCACCGTTACCGCCCTGTTCGCTGTTGCCACCGCGGCTGTGCCGGCGCCGGTTGCCGCGCAAACCGCTGCTGCTGCTGCGCCCGCCACACTGACCATCAAGTTCGATGGCGCGATGGCCCCGACCGGTGCGGTGATGGTGGCGCTGTTCGATAGCGAAGCCGCGCATGACAAGGGCGGCGCCCCGGTCCGCGGCGGCATGGCCAAGGTTGCTGGCACCACGGCCGAACTGGTCATCCCCGGCCTGAAGCCCGGCCGTTATGCAATCAAGGCCTATCACGATATCAACGGCAATGGCGAAATGGACAGCAATCCCTTTGGCATGCCGCTGGAGCCCTTCGCCTTTTCCAACGGTGCCAAGGCCGTGGGCGGGCCGCCAAGCTGGGCCGATGCCGGTTTCGAGGTTGCGCCCGGCGCCGCCACCGTCACCATCAGCTTTCGCTGATCGTCAGCCGGAACGGAGTGCATGTCATGATCGATCGCCGCAATTTTCTGGGCCAGGCCGGGCTGGTTGCAACTGCGGCAGCGCTGCCGGCTGCGGCCCGTGCGGCGGCGCCGGCGCGCCCCGATTGGTTTGCCGCCGTGGGCGACATCACCGCCGATATCGCACCGCAAGGCCTGCGCCGCGTGCACGGCCGTGCGCCGGCCGGCCTTGATGGCACGCTGTATCGCAACGGCCCGGCACGGTTCCGCCTCGGCGGCACGGCGGTGGGGCATTGGTTTGATGGTGATGGCCTGATCCGCGCCTGGCAGCTGCGGGATGGCCAGGCGCAATTGCAGGCGCGTTTTGTGGACACCACCAAGCGCCGCACCGATACCGCGGCGGGTGCCATGGTGCAGCCGGGCTTCAACACGCTGGCCCGGCCGGGCGCCGTGGTCACCAGCGCCGATGATACCAATGCCGCCAACACCTCGGTGATCGTGGCGGGCGGGCAATTGCTGGCGCTGTGGGAGGCTGGTTCGGCCTATGCGCTCGATGCGCAAACGCTGGCCACCAAGGGCCCACTGACGTTTCGGCCGGATCTGGCCGGCATGCCGTTCCTGGCCCACCCGCGCATCGAGCCTGATGGCCGTATCTGGAATCTGGGCATGGGCGGCAAAATGGCCTTCATCTGGCGCCTGTCAAAGGATGGCAGTTTCGAAGCCGGCCAATCGATCCCGCTGCCAATGGCCAGCTATGTCCATGATTTCACCGCCACGGCGCGGCACCTGGTGATTGTGCTGCAACCGTGGGTGCAGGAACGCAATGCGCTGCCGTTTGTCGCATCGCTGGAATGGCGGCCGCAATTGGGCACCAAGGTGCTGGTGATCGACAAGGCCGATCTGTCAAAGCGCCGGGTGTTTGAATTGCCGCCGCTGTTTTTCTTCCACCTTGGCGACGCCTGGGAAGACAACGATGGCAGCATCCGGTTTGATGGCTGTTTCGAAAGCGATCCGGCCTTCGCTCGCGACACCGCCAGCGCGTTGATCGATGCGCGCACGGTCCGCACCGATCGGCCGGTGCTGCGCCTGGTCACGCTACACGCCAATGGCCGCGCCAGCGTGGATGATGCCGGCATCACCGCCGAGTTTCCGCGCAGCGATCCGGCGCTGGCCGGGCTGCGCCGCACCCGCACCGTGCATGTCGGCGGCTATGGCCCGGCGCGGCCGTTTGCGCGCACCATTGGCATCTGGGATTGGCAGACGGGCCGGGATGATGCCCACGATTTTGGCGCGCACCAGATCGTCGAGGAATTCGTGCCGGCCGGGCGCTGGCTGATCGGCACCACCATCAATCTGCAGGCCAAGGCCAGCGAACTGCACGTGATGGACGCGGCGCGGGTGGCGGATGGCCCGGTGGTGACATGGCGGGCCAATGTGGCGTTGCCGCACAGCTTTCACGGCAGCTGGCTGGCAGCCTGAACGCTCGCCTGCCTGATTATAAAGAAAATTGGAGCCTCCGGCGGGCAGGGGTGACCCCTGCACCCGACTGCTGGTTCGGTCCCTTGTCTCAGAGCCATGAGCCAAGCCAAACCGAAAGTGGTGCAGGGCTCAGCCTTGCCCGCCGGAGGCCATTTTCTTCTCAATCATTTCGCCGCCGACGCTTACGCCACGGCTCAGGCGAAATGGCCAACCAGTGGCCGGCTGCGCTGCCAGCGGCGGTGTTCCACGGCGTCCAGTGCGAATTGCGCCACTTCGGCGCTGGTCACGCCCGCCACCTGAACATTTGGCGGTACCGGCCACAATGCATGCAGGCCGCCGGGCAACGGCCCGTCGGCAATCGGGCCGGGGCGAATGATCGTCCAATCCAGATCGCTGGCGGCAATCACGTCTTCCTGCACATCCTTGTCGGGGTGGCGCGGGCGCGCAAACAGCGGGGAGAGCAGGCGGCTCGGCAGCCAGCGGCTGCGGCTGCCGATCTGGTCGCTGGGGGCGCCGGTGATTGCCACCAATCGGCGCGGCCCGGCGGCGGGCATGGCGGCAATCAGCGCCCGGGTTGCATCAGAAAGCAGGGTGTCTGGCGCGTCCCGGTCCCGCCCCACGGCAAACACCACGGCATCATGGCCGGGGACGATTTCGGCCAGCAGCTGCGGGCAGCCCGGTTGTCCAACGGCTGGCAAGGCGCCGGCAGGAACCCGGCGGCGTTCACGGCTTTGCGCGGTGACCTGATGGCCGCGGCTCAAGGCTTCGCTCACGATGGCGCCGCCCAGGCGGCCGGACGCGCCAATCACCAGTAACTGCACAGCACATCCCCAAGAAGAATTTTTCTTCTTTACCTTTCTGTCATGCTGCAATGCAGCACGCAAGGGCTGATGTCAGGCCGATGAATTTTTTTGGTCAGTCCTGCGGGGCAGGCGAGGAAGTCGGGGCAGTCGGGGCAGTGGGGGCGGGGATGGCATCCTGCGCCGGGGTGGTCACGGTGCGGGTGGAACGGATCATCGGCGCATCGCGGCCCGACCAATCCATGATGTTGCCGCGCACCTTCTGGTAATTGGCCTTGGCATCATAAAGCGCCAGACCTTCCAGATCGAGATCGCGCGCTTCGGCATTGCCGGTGGCGGCAAGCAGTGTGAAACCAGCGACATAGGCGTTGCGCTTGGCGGTGGCGAGCGTGACGCGGGCGTTGATCAATTCCTGTTCGGCATTCAGCACTTCGATGATGGTGCGATTGCCGACACCGTTTTCAGCGCGCACGCCTTCCAGCGACAGGCTGTTGGCGGCGATGGCGGCTTCGGCGGATTTGATCACATCCAGGCTGGCGCGCCAGCTGGCAAAGGCCGAGCGAACCTGGCTGATCACGCCGCGTTCGGTGCCGATCTGGTTCTCCATTGCTGCGGTGCGGCGGGCCTGCGCCTGCCTGATCTGCGCCGATGGCCGGCCGCCCTGGAACAGCGG
>NZ_JBBATR010000077.1:5998-9569 GCF_040398645.1 Sandarakinorhabdus sp. | reverse complement strand
GAAATGAACACCCGCCTGCAGGTTGAGCACCCGGTTACGGAATGCATAACCGGGCTCGATCTGGTCGAATTGATGATCCGCGTCGCCGCCGGTGAAGCGCTGCCGTTTGGCCAGGACGATGTGCGCCTGGATGGCCACGCCATCGAAACCCGCGTCTATGCCGAAGATCCCTATCGCGGATTCTTGCCCTCAATCGGCCGCCTCAGCCGCTGCCAGCCGCCCGCCCCTGGCCGTGACGACGAAGGCCGGCTGGTGCGCATCGATACCGGCGTGGTCGAAGGCGCTGAAATCAGCATGTTTTACGATCCGATGATCGCCAAGCTGATCACCTGGGCCCCCACCCGCGCCGACGCCATCGCCGCGCAGGCCGATGCGCTCGATCGCTATCTGATCAAGGGCATCAACCACAATATCGATTTCCTGTCGGCAATCATGCAGCATGATCGCTTCAAGGCCGGCGCCAATGTCACCACCGGCTTCATTGCCGAGGAATATCCCGATGGCTTCCACGGCGCGCCGATGTCAGGCGACACGCGCACCGCCCTGATCGCCGCCGCCGCCGTGATCCACACCGAAACCGTGGCCCGTGAACAGCTGATCGATGGCCAATTGTCCGGCGACGGCGCCGAATATGGTATCAAATGGGTGGTGGAATTGGGCGGCGAACAGGTGCCCGTGGAGGTCACCGGCGAAGCCGGCAGCCACGAAGTGCTGATCGCCGGTCATGACACGATCGTGCAATCGGGCTGGCGCGTCGGCGACGCGCTGTTCGCCGGCAGCATCGATGGCAGCCCCATCGCCATTACCGCTGACCGCAAGGGCAGCTTCATCACGCTCACCACCCGCGGCGCCGCCCACAAATGCCGCGTGCTGACCCCGCGCGCCGCCGAACTAGCTGGCCACATGATCGCCAAAGTGCCGCCGGACATGAGCAAATATCTGCTCTGCCCGATGCCCGGCCTGGTCGTCTCCATCGCCGTGGCCGAAGGCGACAAGGTTGAAGCGGGCCAGCAATTGGCCACGGTGGAAGCCATGAAGATGGAAAACATCCTGCGCGCCGAAAAATCCGGCGTGGTGGCCAAGTTGCTGGCCAAGGCCGGTGATTCGCTGGCGGTGGATGCGGTTATTATGGAGTTTGGCTAAGCAGGCCGTGGCCGCCCCGGCCACGGACTCCGCGAAGCCCGGCCGGCGGGGCGGGCGGCCCAAAGCCGCCTGAACCCGTTCGACGACGCGGCTATGCCGCCGGCCGTCCCGGCATGGGCCGGCAGTTAGAAACGGGAGCGGAGCCTCCGGCGGCCCTGGGTAGGCGCTGGTGGGATTGTGCCCGGTAACCTTACGGCGCAGGAATTACCGTTTCAGGCGGCGGTGTTTTGGGCGGGCCTTCGGTCAGCAACTGCTGGTAAGCCTTGGCATCGCCCGCCAGCGCCGCATCGCGGAGCAAGCGCGCGAAGCTGGCATATCGGCTGCCGTGCGGATCAAACGCCACTGGTTCCAGCACCTTGGCAGCCTCGGCCAGCCGGCCGCGGCCGGCAAGCACGCTGGCCATATCCAGCACAATGCCCGGCACCTGCGGCGCCAGCGACCACATCAGCTGCACCACCGCGAACAGATTGTCGTCCACCGTGCCGGTTTCGATATTGTGGGTATGCACATACACATGCATGGCCCGCCAATCATTGGGCGCAGCCTTCACCGCCTGCACCAGCAAGCGCCGCGCTTCACGGCGATTGGCCGCCGCGTCGATTGCCAGCAGAGCCGACGCCTGCAATCGCATCAGCTCGGGATCAGCCGGCGACTTTGCCAGCAAGGGCCTCAGCACGGTGACAGCGCGGGCAGGATCGCCCAGGTATAATTCGGCCATGGCCAGCGTGCGGGCCGCAAATGCATCCCCGTCATAGCGCTTGGCCGCCGCTTGCACCGCGGCCAGCGCCTTGCTGCGGTCCGTGACGGCGCTGCCGCGATTATCGAACGCGGCATAATACATCATCATCGCATCGGCGGATTCCGGCAGGTCTTGCACCTTGACCGCTACGGGGGCGGGTGCCGTGCGGGCAAGCCGGCTGTAGGTAAAGCTGCGCCCGCTGCTGTAGTTTTTCAAAATGCTGTTCAGCTGGCGTGGTTCCGGCAATATATGTGCCTTGAAGGCAGCCAAAGAGCCGCTGCCGCCCGCAATAGCCTTGAGATGCGCAGTCAATTTCTCGCGCATTTCGGGCACACGGAACATATAATGGGTGAGCAGCCAGCTTTGCGCATAGAACATGTAGCGTTCCTGTGAGCGCAGTTCGCCTGTTGCGCTTTCGATCAACTTGTCCCAAGCCAACCAAGGCTGCTGGAGACTGTAGACGCGGCCGGGATCAAGCAGCCCGAATTCAACGCGGTTGGGCGCAAACGTTGCGGTCATGAAATATTCGGCAAAGCCCTCGGCATACCAGGTTGGATAGCTTTGCCCGGTTGAAGCAAACATATGGTGATGCGCATATTCATGCAGCAGCACCTTCTGGCCGAAATCACCTTTGACGGCATAAGCGGCGATGCCGCTGTCACCCGCATTGTAAAAGCCGGCCACGGTTGGCGGAACAGTGCCGAACGGCACGGCCTTTTCGATGCGATCGACCAAGTAGATATCCAGCTTCGGGGCCAGTTCGTCGACCTTGGCCGTGGTGAACATTTCCAGAAGATTGCGATAGTCTTCGAGCAACTCCACGCGTCCCCGCAGGGCCTCGGCATTCATATTGGCGTAGACGCGAAAATGCGCGGATTCTGCAACGCGCCACTCCGCAGCGGCCGGCGCTGCCATCGACAGCAGCCAAAACAACAACAAGATTGCGCGCATGGCAAATAATTCGGCCATTGCACCCGAACGGTCAAGCCCGCCGGCGGCCGGCCTACAACAAAGCGCCCTCGTGCCGCAGCAGCCACGCCTTGCGGTCCACGCCGCCATTATAGCCGGACAGGGCACCATTGCTGCAAATCACGCGGTGGCAGGGCACAGCAATGGCCATGGCATTTGCGCAATTGGCAGTGGCGACGGCGCGGCTGGCCGATGGTTGGCCGATGTGCGCGGCCAACCGGCTGTAGCTGAATGTTTCGCCAGCTGGGATCTGCCGCAGTGCTGCCCACACGCGTTGTTGAAATGCAGTGCCGATGCAGGCTATCGGTAAGGCAGCGATGGCGCGTAAATCACCGGTGAAATAGGCGTGGACAGCAGCGGCCACCGTGGGCGGCGCAGCGCCGGGCGCCAGCGTGGTGCCGGGCACGCGGCGGGCGAACACGCGTTGCAGGCGTTCGGCGAAATCGGCAAATTCCAGTGCGTGCAGCGTGCCACCCGGCGCCGTGATCGCCAACAGATCGCCGATCGGGGACGGGATGCGGGACATTATGTGCATGGGCGCGTTCCAATCAGATGACGCAGGCGAAGGCCGGAATCACCACATCATCATAAGGGCGGTGCGCCGCCGTGGCTGGCGGAATTGCGCCCTGCTGTTTTTCAGCTGCGGCAGCTGAGCCCGCCCATGTTGTTCACCCCGCATTCGGCGCGCTGTTCGCCGGCAGAAAAGCGCACGATCAGCGC
>NZ_JBBATR010000077.1:4306-5898 GCF_040398645.1 Sandarakinorhabdus sp. | reverse complement strand
AGGCTGTAGCGGAGCTGGCCGCCATTGGCGACTTCCTTGCCGTCCACGCTGCGCAGCACATCGCCGATCTTGATGCCGGCCCGCGCGCCGGGGCTGCCGGCCACCACGCCGGTGACCAGCAGGCCGCCCGGGCGATCAAGGCCCAGTTGCTTTGCCGTATCGGTGGTGAGCGCTTCGCCTTCGACGCCGATCCAGCCCGATACCAGCTTGCCCTTGTCGGCCGCGGTGAGGAACACGCGCACCATTTTCGATGGGATGGCAAAGCCGATGCCGTTGGAGGCCCCGGTGCGGCTGAAAATGGCGGTGGGCACGCCGATCAGCCGGCCCTGCGCATCGAGCAGCGCGCCGCCGCTGTTGCCGGGATTGATCGCGGCATCGGTCTGAATGAAGAACTGCCAATCCGATACGCCGATGCCGGTGCGCGCCAGGCCGGACACGATGCCGGTGGTCACGGTTTGGCCAACACCGAACGGATTGCCGATGGCCACCGTGACATCCCCAACCTCGACCCGGTCGCTGTCGGCCATGCGAATCACCGGCAGCACCGCACCTTCGGTATCGACCTTGAGCAGCGCGAGATCGAGGCGGGGATCGGCAAACAGGATCTTGGCCTTGAACTCGCGGCGATCACCCAGCGCCACCAATATCTGATCGGCGCCTTCGACGACATGATTGTTGGTGATGATCAGGCCATCGGCGCCAACGATCACGCCGGAACCCAGCGATTGCTGCACACGCGGCTGCACCGGCGCACCGCCGAAAAACCGCTGCATGAATTCCTCGTTCATATTGCGCGGCTGGCGATCGACTTTGGCCGTGTAGATATTGACCACCGCCGGCGCCGCTGATTTGACCACGGGCGCAAAGCTGAGCGCGACCTGGCCAGCGGCGGGCACGCTGCGCTGCACATCGCTGCTGTCCATCGGCGGGATTTGCGCTGCAACGCGCCCCGTATCGGACATATTGACCACGGCCAGCGCAATGGCGGCCCCGCCCGCCAGCCCGAGCGCGACACCGCCCAGCAATTTGAGTTTGTCCACCATGAGGGTCAATATCCTGTTCATTCCGCGCAGATTGCAGAGGCAAGTTTAAGCAGCCATGAATATGGGGAGCGCTGCGTGTTGGTTAAGGGGCTGGGCATGATGAAATTATGGCACTGCCGCGATGCGCGCAGCTTTCGCTGCCTGTGGGCGCTGGAGGAACTGGGCCTGCCCTATGAACTGGCGCTGCTGCCCTTCCCGCCGCGCTGGCTGGAACCGGAATTTCTGGCGATCAATCCCTTGGGCACGATTCCGTTTTTCACCGATGGCGCGGTGCGCATGACCGAAAGCGCAGCGATCTGCCAGTATCTGGCCGACAAGACTGGCGCGCTGCGAGTGCTGCCGGGCGATCCGCGCTATGGTGATTATCTGAATTTCCTGCACCAGTCCGATGCGACGCTGACGTTTCCGCAAACACTGGTGCTGCGCTACACGCGGCTGGAAAAGCCCGAAAACCGCATTCCCAAGGTGGCCAGCGATTATCAGCGCTGGTTCGTCGCCCGCACCATCTGGGTGGAAACCGCGCTGGCCGATGGCCGGCAGTGGCTGTGC
>NZ_JBBATR010000077.1:0-4206 GCF_040398645.1 Sandarakinorhabdus sp. | reverse complement strand
TCGGCATCGAACGTCAGCGCCACCGCACCAACTTCACCGGCGAAATATTTGGCGGCGGTGCCGGACACCTGATCGGGCGTGGACATGTGGATGTAGCCGTCGCGGAAATCATCCGGCGACCCGATAAACACGCCATCCGCCTGAAACTGCGCCCATTCCGCTGCGCGCAGCAGCTTGATGATCGGCGTCACTTCGCTTCTCGAACCGGCACCTTCAATGTGCACAGATCGGCAGCGCCGGCCGGGCGCACGAAGAAACCGGTGCGGTTGGCGCGGGCGGTGTTGACGGCGGCGAAGCTGGCCGAGCCGGTGTCCATCATCTGCCAGCGCGGGAAGCCGGCGATCTGGCTGGCCAGGCGCACGCGGCTGATTTTCACGCGGGCAGCCTCGTCCTTGTAAAAGCCGATGGCTTCGCTGCCGCGCGGCAGGGCGGCGTGGGGCTCGATGCCGGACAGCACGCGGCCGACATTGGCGATGTTGCGATCGAGGTGGCGCGGGCCGTGGCCGATCACGGTGTAAAGCTCGCTGCCATCACCGGTGTCGGGCGGGTTTTCGCGGCCGACACCCACGGCGGCGTAGCAGTGCGCCAGCCAGACCGTGCCGGCCTTGCTGTCCCGCGCGGCCTGCCAGCCGCCGACGAAGCCAGCTTCCGCATAAGTATCGGCATAGGGCGACGGCGTGAAGGTGAGGCCAGCGGCAGGGCGTTCATATTCGGCCGGCAGCGGCGCCGGTTTCCACAGCGGATCGGGCCGCGCCGCCCATTGCACGACATAATTGTCCTGCACCCGGACGATGCGGCCACCGTCAAACCGGCCTTCGCGCACCAGCGCCTTGATGGCAGCGACATGCGCCGGGGCAAAGCTGGGGGCCAATTGGATGACCATGCGCCCGGCGGCACTGTCCATCACCATGATATCATCGGGATCGATGGCCAGCCAATGCGCTGCCGGTGCCTTTGCCGCAATCTCATCGGCCGTTAGCGCAGCAGGCGCTTGCGCCATGATCAACGGCGCCGCCGCGATCGCCAACAGCGCGGCGCGCATCAGGCCGCAGCCACGAAATTCAGCGCCAGCCCGTTGATGCAATGGCGCTGCCCGGTCGGCGGCGGGCCATCGGGGAAGATATGGCCGAGATGCCCGTTGCAGGCGGCGCAGTGCACTTCGGTGCGCACCATGCCGTGGCTGGTATCGGTGGTGGTGGCAGCAGCGCCGGGCTCCGCTGCCCAGAAGCTCGGCCAGCCGGAGCCGGAATCATATTTTGTCGCCGAACGGTACAGCAGCGCGCCGCAGCCGGCGCAGTGAAAATCGCCAGCGCGCTTTTCATCATTCAGCGGCGAGGTGAACGGCCGTTCGGTGGCGTGATCATACAGAACGGCGCGGGCTTCGGGGGAAAGACAGCTCATGACATGCTCCAGTGGGGTTCGCTGGTGTGGCGCGCCAGCGCATCGATTGCACCCTGTAGAATATAGGCAGCCGCCAGCCTGTCCACCCGCTCGGCGCGGCGGGCGCGTGACAAATCCTCGGCGATCATCGCGCGTTCCACGGCGGCGGTGGACCAGCGTTCGTCCCACAGCAGCAGCGGCAGGCCCAGCAGGGCCAGATTGCGCGCAAAGGCCCGCACCGATTGCGTGCGCGAACTGTCGGTGCCGTCCATGTTGAGCGGCAGGCCGATCACCAGCCCAGCCAGCCGTTCCTGCGCTGCCCACAGCTGCAAGGCCGCCAGATCGACGGCAAATTTCGCCTTGGACAAGGTCCGCGCCGGGCTGGCGAAGCTCCAGCTGGCATCGCACGTGGCAAGGCCGATGGTCTTGGTGCCGACATCAAGCCCGCCCAGCCGGCCCCCATCCGGCAGAGCGGCGGCAAATTCCGCGATGTTGCCAGCGATCAGGGCGCTGGCGTCCACGCCTGCACCCTTGCCGCTGCGTCCTGCCGCACGGCCTGCCAGAACAGTGGATAATCAAACACATGGTAGTTGTTGCCGGGCAGCACAAACGCCGGATAGCCCGACGGCGCTTCGCCGATCAGCAGCAGCCCGCGGGCATCGCAGCGGGCCGGCACACCGGGGCTGATAATCTCGCCAGCGTCCAGCAAGGCCGTGGGCAGCAGGCTGCCGGGATTGGCCGCCGCCAGCGCCGCCCCAGCCGCGCCGCCCGTCAGGGGATTGGTGCACAGCATCGCCGTGCCGGCGCGCGGCAAGCCGGCAAGGCCGGTGCCGGCATAATAAACCGACAAGATGGCTTCGGGATCAGCCGGCTCGGCAAAGCTTTGCCACGACAGGATGCAGCCGGCCTGCGCCGGGCCGGTGCACGCCGGCAGGCCAAGCGCCGGCAGATCCGCCGTTACCGATACCGGCCAGCCCACCAGATAAACCGCCGCCACCCGGCCCGCCAGCGGCGTGCCCGCCACTTGCTCCTTCAGCAGGCGCAGCAGATGCAGCGCGCCCTGGCTATGGCCGGCCAAAATGATCGGGCCACCGCTGGGCCCAGTGCTCGGGTGCGCCGCCACAAAGGCGGCAAATGCAGCCGCCACATCGGCATAGGCCAGTTCCTGCGCGGCGGCCGCGTTGCGGCGCGCATCGGGCGCGCTGGCCAGAAAGCTGCCCAGCACGGCCTGCCGGTAATGCGGCGCCCACAGCGGGCCGGCATCGGCCAAGGCGCTGGCCTGGGTGCGCAAGAACCCCGCCAACCGCTTGGCGGTGTCGCCGCTATCGGATCGATCATTCCAGCGATCATTGCCAAATGCGGCGGTGGGCGGCACAAAAAACACCGCTGCCTTGCCGGTGGCCGGCAGCGCAGCCGCTGCGCCCGTTGGCCGCCACGCCGTTGGATCGCCGGCCATGCCCGGCCGTGCGGCCCAGCTTTTTGGCAGGGCGTAATCATAGGGCGTGCCGGCCGCGATGGCCGAAAATTCGCCGCGCGGCACCAGCGCAGCGGACAGCAGCGCGTTGCCGCCCAGCCGGTAGGTGATCGCCGCTGCAACCACGATGAAGATGGCAATGGCCACCACCCACAAAAATCGACGTGCCAACATGCGGCTGCCTTAGCAGGCGTGCGCCCGAGCATGCGATGAAAAATGGCCGCAGTGGCCCGGCTCACTTGAAAATGACACAGTTTGCGTCATATCATCGCAGCATGGGCAATATTTTATGCATCGAAGACGACGCGACCATGGCCGACCATGTCGCCTGCGGACTGCGCAATGCCGGGCATGATGTGGAAATCGCCAGCGATGGCCAGCGCGGGCTTGAATTGGCGATGGCCGGCCCGCATTCCGCCATTGTGCTCGATCGGATGCTGCCCGGCCTGGACGGACTGACCATCCTGACCCGGATGCGCGCTGCCGGCAACAACACGCCCGTGGTCATGCTGTCGGCACTGGCCAGCCTGGATGAACGTGTGCGCGGCCTGCGCGCCGGGTCCGATGATTATGTGACCAAGCCGTTTGAATTGCCGGAATTGCTGGCCCGGCTGGATGCGGTGCGGCGCCGGGCGGGCGGCGCTGCGGAAATCACCCGCCTGGTGGAAGGCGAGCTTGAGCTGGATCTGCTGGCGCGGCGCGTGACTTGGGACGGCCGGCGCATCGAATTGCAACCGCGCGAATTTCGCTTGCTGGAGTATCTGGTCCGTCACCGCGGGCAGGTCGTCACCCGGTCGATGCTGCTGGAAGGCGTGTGGGATTATCATTTCGATCCCGGCACCAACGTTATTGATGTGCATGTCAGCCGGCTGCGCAAGAAACTGGATGAAGGCGGCGCTGGTCCGATCGTCGAAACCGTGCGCGGTGCCGGCTACCGCGTTGGCGGTGAGCCGGGTCATGCCTGATCCCGCCTGATCAGCAGCATGATCTGATGATGTTCAGGATGCTCCCCCGCACGACCACCGCGCGGATCAGCCTGTTGTTGTTTGCGGTGCTGGTCACGGGCAGCGCGGTGTTGCTCCTCCTGCTCGAACGCGCCACCAAATCACAGTTGGAGGGCGAAGCGCGCAGCCGAGTTGATGCCATTGCCGATGTTGCTGCCGCCGCCTGGCGTGACCAGGGCAAGGCCGCCGCGCTGGACATCCTGCAGGGCGAACTGGGCGTGCCCGGCCCGCTGGTGATCCATTTGTCCGATGCCAGCGGCGCCATGGTCGTCGGCAATTTGCTGAACTGGCCGACAGTGGTGCCGCGCGATGAAGGCTTTTACCGGGTGACCGGCATGGCCGATCAGG
>NZ_JBBATR010000076.1:4887-10299 GCF_040398645.1 Sandarakinorhabdus sp. | reverse complement strand
CGGTCTTGGTGTCGATGCGGTGGATCGCGCCCAGCGTGCAATCGGCGACCCACACCCCGCCCTTCACCAGCGCCATCGCGCCGCACGGCCGGGCGATGGCCGTACTGGCGATCTTGCCGGTGCGCGACCAATGCTCGACACGGCCGCGATTGGTCATCCACACGCCGGCGCCATCAACGACCAGGAAATCGCCAAAATCGGGAACCGTCTGGACTTGCGCCGATTGCGCCAGTGCCGGCCCAGCCAGAAGTGCGGTCGCAAGCAGAGCCAGTATGCGCATCTGATGGGTCCTTTCAGGCGGAGCGTTGGGCGATATAGGCGCGCCAGCCGCCCAGATGGGTGATATCGGCCGCACCCGTCAAGGCGCGCGGTTCGGCGACAAAGCCCTTCACAGCGCTGCCATCGGCCAGCGTCACCGTGCCAATCGCCAGCGGCGGCGGCACATCGACGACGAAACTGCCAAATTCGGCGACGCCAAGCTCATACACCTCGACCTTGATGGCCGCGCCGCCCTCGCTGAACACAAGCGCCGGCTTGGGCGGCGTGCTGTCCGCCATGGCATAGAGGCGGTAGCTCGGCGCGGTTTCATACGCGCCGACGAACACGGCACCCCGCGAGGTCAGCTGCCAGTGCAGCGGCATATCCTTCAGGTGCGCGCCAACAACGGCCAGTTTCACAGTCTGCATCTTGCCCTCCAGATCGAGCGGTGGTGGTGCGGGGCGGCCGGTCGCCGTGGCCCAGGTTTCGGCGAGATCGAGCAGCGCCCGGTCCGTATCGGCCGGCGCGATGAAGCTGATGCCAAAGCCGACGCCATTGGCCTTGACGCCGGCCGGCACCGCCACCGCCGCCATGTCGAGCAGGTTCACGAAATTCGTGTACAACCCCAGATTGCTGTTCAGCCCCACCGGCGCGGCCAGCATTTCGGCAACACGGTAGCTGGTCGGTGTGGTCGGAAAGGCCAGCACATCAATGTCTTGCCACATCAGATCGCTGCCGCGCTTGATATCGGCCAGGCGGTAGACGGCATTCCACAGATCGACGGCGCTGTGCTGCCAGCCTTGCTCGACGACGGTGCGCACCGTGGGATCGATGGCATCGGGGTTGCTGGCCAGCAGCGCGGCCATGGCGGCGGTGCGCTCCGCCACCCACGGCCCGCCATAGAGCAATTGCGCCGCCTCCAGCAGCGGCTCGATATCAATCGCCACCACTTCGCCCAGCGTCGCCAGCGTCACCAGCGCGCCATCATAGAGATGCTCCGCCTCGCCATCGCCAAACCAATTGCGCTGGTCCCGGCGCGGCACACCGTAGCGGCGCGGGCTGAGCGCGCGGTCGGCCAGCGGCTTGGAGTAAGCGTCCACCACGTCAAAGCCAGCGACCACGCTGTCGATCAGGCCGGCATCGGCGGCGTCGTTGGTGAATATGGTGATGCAATCCAGCGTGCGGCAGGCCGGCACCAGGCCCGTGCTGCTCCAGCGCCCGCGGCTGGGTTTGAACCCGATCAGATGCTGGAAGGCCGCCGGCACCCGGCCGGAGCCCGCCGTGTCGGTGCCCAGTGCAAACGGCACCAGCCCGGCCGCGACCGCAACGGATGAACCGGACGAGGACCCGCCGCTCACCCATGCCAGATTATGGGCATTGCGCGGGGCGCCGTGCGGGCTGCGCGTGCCGTTGAGGCCGGTGGCGAACTGGTCGAGATTGGTCTTGCCCACACAAATCGCGCCCGCTGCCCGCAGGCGCGCAATCACGGCTGCATCCGCCGCCGGCTGATAGGCAAAGTCCGGGCAGGCGGCGGTGGTAGCCAGCCCCGCCACATCGATATTGTCCTTGGCGGCGTAGGGCACGCCGGCCAGCGCCAGCGTTTCGCCGGCTGTCACGCGCGCATCCACGGCGCGGGCCTGCGCCAGCAGATCGGCCGCATCGGCGTGGCTGATCCAGGCTTGCGGCTGCACCGCGTCATAGGCGGCGATGCGCGCCAGCGTGCCTGCCATCACCGTTTGCGCGCTGACGGCGCGGCTGCTGACGGCGGCGGCGATGGCGGCGACGTGCTGGCGGGTCATGGGTTTTTCCTGATCGCCAGCATCGGCGCGCCCGGCTGCACCGCGCGGCCCTCTTCCAGATAGAGCGCCGCCACGGTGCCAGCGACCGGGCTTTCGACCGGGCATTCGGTTTTCATGGCTTCGATGATCGCGATCGTGTCACCGGCGTTGATGTGGTCGCCCGGCGCCACCAGCAATTTCCAGACGCTGCCGCCAAACGGCGATTCCACCAGGTCGCAGCCGTCCGGCACGTCGATTGCAGCGGCGGGTTCGCCCGCGCCGCCGGCATCGCTGGCAATCCGGTCAAATTCGCCGCGCCGCTGCCAATCGGCGCGCTCATCGGCAAAGGCCGCCTGGCGGGTGGCGGCAAAGGCCGCGATGCCCGCCGCATTATCGGCCAGAAATTGCCGGTAATCCGCCAGCCGAAATTCCGATGGCTCGATGCGGATGGCGCGCCGCCCGCTCGGCACATCGCGCCGCCATTCCACCAATTCTTCGGCGCTGACCGGGAAGAATCTGATCTGATCGAAAAAGCGCAGCAGCCACGGCTTGCCATCCGTAAACGCATCGGTCTGGCGGTGGGTGTTCCACACCTGCACGGTGCGGCCGAACAACTGGTAGCCGCCCGGCCCCTCCATGCCATAAATGCACATATAGGCGCCGCCGATGCCGACGACATTGGGCGGCGTCCAGGTGCGCGCCGGGTTGTATTTGGTGGTCACCAGCCGGTGGCGCGGATCGACCGGCGTCGCCACCGGCGCGCCGAGATAGACATCGCCCAGGCCGAGCACCAGATAATTGGCCTCGAAAATCACCTGCTCCACTGCCGCCACATCGGGCAGGCCGTTGATGCGGCGGATGAATTCGATATTGTCCGGGCACCACGGCGCATCATCGCGCACCGCCGACATATATTTGGCGATGGTTTCCAGCGTCGCCGGATCGCGCCAGCTCAGCGGCAGATGCACGATGCGGGACGGGATGGCGAAATCCGCAAGCTCGCCAAGCTGGTCATCGGCGGCCAGCATCGCCGCCAGCGCGCCGGCCTGGTCCAGCGCGCGGCCATCGAAATGCAGTTGCAGGGAGCGGATGCCGGGCACGATATCGATGACGCCGGGCAGGGCCAGCGCGGTCAGCGCCGTCGCCAGCGCCTCGATGCGGATGCGCAGTTCGATATCCAGCACGATCTCGCCATATTCGACGAGGATATTGCGGTCGCCTTGGCTGCGGTACACCGCGCGCGGGCGGGCACCGGTGGCCGGTGTTTGCGCGAGGATCGGGGACAGTGCCGCGATGGGGCGGGCAGGGGTTTCATTGCTGGCAATGCCGGTCGCCAGCAGCGCCTGCGCCGCTGCGTCGGCCGCCTGCGCATCGGCCAGCGTGACGGGCACAAAGCGCAGCGTGTCCCCCGGCACGAGCTGGCCGATCTTCCACAGATCGGCTGCAATCACCACAAACGGACAGACAAAGCCGCCCAGCGATGGCCCGTCCGGCCCCAATATGATCGGCATGTCGCCGGTAAAATCAACGGCGCCAATGGCATAGGGATTGTCGTGAATGTTGGACGGGTGCAGCCCGGCCTCCCCGCCGTCGCGGCGCGCCCAGGCCGGCTTGGGGCCGATCAGGCGCACACCGGTGCGATTGCTGTTGTAATGCACCTGCCAATCGGCCGCGACGATGGCGGCGATATCATCCGCGGTGAAGAAATCCGGCGCGCCGTGCGGGCCGTACATCACCCGCACCTGCCAATTGCTGGGCAGCACGGGCAGGGCGGCGGCCGGCAGTTCATCGCCGACAGGCTCCTGGCCCAGATGCAGCAGATCGCCGGCCAGCAGCCGCCGCGCACCGTGGCCGCCAAAGCCGCCGAGATCGAAGGTGGCGCGGCTGCCGAGATAGGGCGCGATATCAAACCCGCCCGCCACCAGCAAATAGCCGCGAATGCCGCCCGCCTGTGCCCGGCCCATGGCCAGCACTTGCCCGGCGGCGACGCTGATCGCCTGGCCGCGTGGCAGCGGCACACCGTCCAGTGTGGCGCCGAAATCCGCGCCCATCAGGCAGATGCGCGCCGGCGCCGTGAAGGCCAGGCTAGGGCCTGTTACCGTGATTTCCAGCCCGGCCGTGCCTTCGGCGTTGCCCACGAGGCGATTGCCCAGCCGGAACGAGCGATCATCCATCGGGCCGGACGGCGGCACCCCAACCGCCCAATAATGCTGCCGGCCCGGCCAATCCTGCACGCTGGTGGCGGTGCCGCCGGCAATCACGCGAATGGCGCGCGGCGCATACACCACATCATTCAACGCGCGGGTGGACACGGCGCCCGTAACAAACGCCGGCATGCGCACCACCGCGCGCAGCCAGCGCAAATTGGTTTCGATGCCATCGATGCGGCTGCTGTCCAGCGCGGCGGCCATGCCGGCCACGGCGGCATCGCGGCTGGGCGCGTGCACGATCAGCTTGGCCAGCATCGGATCATACCAGGCGCTGATCACGCTGCCGGCCATCACCCAGGTTTCGATGCGGATGCTTAGCGGAAATTCCACCGCGGTGAGGAGCCCGGTGGTGGGGCGATAATCCAGCGCCGGATCTTCGGCATAGACGCGCACCTGCACGGCATGACCATTGGGCGCGGGCGGGGCGGCGTTCAGGAACGCAAAATCACCCGCTGCACCGCGGATCATCCACTCGACCAGATCGATGCCCATCACCGCTTCGGTGACGCCATGCTCGACCTGAAGGCGGGTGTTCATTTCCAGGAAGAAGAAATCCTGCGCATCGGCATCGTAGAGAAATTCCACCGTGCCGGCGTTTCGGTAATGCGCAGCTTCACCGAGCCGCACCGCCGCTTCGATCAGGCGGGCGCGCACGGCATCGGGCAGATTGGGGGCCGGGGCTTCTTCGACGACTTTTTGATTGCGGCGTTGCAGCGAGCAATCGCGCTCGCCCAGCGGCATCACCCGGCCCTTGCCGTCGCCGAAAATCTGCACTTCGACATGGCGGGCGCGGGCGACAAACCGCTCCAGAAACACGCCGGCATCGCCAAAATTGCTCGCGCCCAGCCGCGCGACGGCATCAAAAGCACCCACCAGCGCGGCCTCATCAGCGCACACGCGCATGCCGATACCGCCGCCGCCGGCCGTGGCCTTCAGCATCACCGGATAGCCGACGGTGCGCGCTGCAATCACCGCTTCGGCGGCATCACGCAGCAGATTGCTGCCCGGCGCCAGCGGCACGCCATTGGCCTGCGCCAACGCACGCGCACTGTGTTTCAGGCCAAAGATGCGGATATTGTCCGGCGTCGGCCCGATGAAGATCAGGCCAGCCGCCGCGCACGCCTCGGCAAAATCGGCATTTTCGGCCAGAAAGCCATAGCCGGGGT
>NZ_JBBATR010000076.1:0-4787 GCF_040398645.1 Sandarakinorhabdus sp. | reverse complement strand
GCCGCGCACGCCTCGGCAAAATCGGCATTTTCGGCCAGAAAGCCATAGCCGGGGTGGATCGCGCCCGCCCCGGTGGCCAGCGCGGCAGCAATGATCGCCGCGCCGTCCAGATAGGTGTCCGCCGGGCGGTCCCCGGGCAGGCGCACCGAAATGTCAGCCGCCGCGACATGCGCGGAGGCTTCATCGGCGTCGGAAAACACCGCGACCGAGCGCAGGCCCATCGCCTTGATGGTGCGAATGATCCGCACGGCGATGGCGCCGCGATTGGCGACCAGGACAGTGTCAAAACTCATGCGCAAATGATCATCCGAACCGGGGTGGGGTTGAAGGCGTTGCACGGATTGTTGATCTGCGGGCAGTTGGACACAACCACGATCACATCCATGTCCGCGCGCAGATCGACGGTCAGGCCCGGCGCCGACAGCCCATCGACAATGCCGAGCGCGCCGTCCGGCTCGACCGGCACGTTCATGAAGAAATTGATGTTGGAGACGATATCACGCTTGGCACGGCCCTGGCCCAGATTGGCCTCCAGGAAATTTTCCACACAGGCATGCTGGGATTTGGTGTGGTGGCCATAGCGCAGCGTATTGGATTCGCACGAACACGCGCCGCCGATGGTGTCGTGATAGGGGATTGCGCTGGCGGTGATGGTCATCATCGGCCGGCCTTCATTCGAAAGCAGCCGCGTGCCGGTGCGCAGGAACAAATTGGCCTGAGCCGCCACCGTGTCCTGCGCCGAATAACGCTCGGCATCGTCGGCGGCGGCGTAGATCAGGAAATCCACCGCCTGGTTGCCTTCCAGATCGACAATGCGCAGCGTCTGCCCGGCGGCAACCGCGTGCAGCCAGGGCGCCCGCGCCGGCACGATTTCATCGTGCACCA
Source organism: Sandarakinorhabdus sp. (assembly GCF_040398645.1). Classification (GTDB taxonomy): domain Bacteria; phylum Pseudomonadota; class Alphaproteobacteria; order Sphingomonadales; family Sphingomonadaceae; genus Sandarakinorhabdus. The sequence goes on along the minus strand of NZ_JBBATR010000076.1, from coordinate 3,902 downwards.
CAGCGCCGGGCAGGCCGTCCAGATGGGGATCAACTGTCATGTCAGGCGCCCTTAGCAGCGGTAATGATCTTCCACGTTCAAAAAGGCGCGCAGCCCTTCTGGCGTGGCGTTGCGAATATCATCGCCCTCTGGCGTGATCGGCCCACGCCAGGCGGTGGCGCGCAGCGGCGTGACGCTATAGTCAGGGCGCGGATCGAGCACGTGCGGGCAATTGGCGATGACGATGATCACGTCCATCTCGGCGCGCAGCACAATCTGGCGGCCGGGTGCAAACGGGCCGATGTCAGGGGTGATGCTGCCGTCCGGGCCGACACGCGCGCCCTTGAACAAGGTGATCGACGGGTGCACGTCGCGCCGGCCCAGGCCATGCTTGGCCGCGCCGAGCAGCAGCCGGTCGCGGGCGGACGGGAAATCGCCGCTGTTGCTGCCCGCGCCGTAGCGCGCCGCATTGCTGGCCGGAGTCGACGCGCCGCAGAAACAGTCATGGGTGGCGGCGCTGTCTTCGGTGATGCTCATCAGCACCCGGCCCATATCGGACAGCAGCAGCTTGCCAGCGCCCAGATAGGCGTTCCACTGGATCTTGACCGTATCGGCGACGTTCAGCCGTTCGCTGGGCATGGCGGCGTTGAAGATCTGGATGGTGGCGGCCGCGTCGCCGTGCAGATCGATCAGGCGCAGCCGGGCACCGCGCGGCAGGCGGCGCGCGCCATAGCCGCCGGCCGCGATGGTTTCCTCCCACAGCAAATCTTCGGTGGACACGGATGCCGGCAAATCGCCAGCGGTTGGCGGCAGGACCGGCATGGCTTCCACCACGGTGCCGCCCTGCGCCCGCGCATGGTCACGCGCCGCCAGCGGATTGGCCAAAGATGCAGGTTGTTCAGCCATGCGCGGCAATCCCCTTTTCATGCTGTTCGTGCAGCGGCGGCAGCAGCGCCGTGGTGGTGATCAGATCGAGCCGTTGCACACCGCGCACCGCGCGCAAGGCATCGGCCAATGTGCGCAGCCGCAGCGCCGGGCCCTGGAGGAGCAGCACCTCAAGCGATTGATCATCTTCCAGAAACACGTGCTGAACGGAAATCACTTCCTTCAGGTAGGCTGCTTCGATCTGGGCCAATTGCTGGCGCACCCGGCCGCGATCGGCGCGGTAGACCAGCGTGATCGTGCCGGCAAAAATCGCCTCCGGGTTGGTCAGCGCTTCATGTTCGGCGACCGCGTGGCTGATCAACTCCGAGATCAGTTGCGAGCGCGACGGCAGTTGGCGTTTGATCACCATCGCGTCCAATTTGTGCATGAGCGCGGCGGGCAGACTGATGCTCAGCCGCGCCAGCAGCGATATCGCCGGGTTGGACGGTGCGGTCATGACACCCCCGTCATAACAGGGCCTGCGCTTCGCCACCGGCAAAGACCAGCTCGTCCGGCTTGCCCCGCAGCGGCAGATCATAAGTGGCTACCGCGCCGTAGCGGTGCGGCGCATGCGGATCGTGGCGGCGCTTGTCCAGCGCGATCAGGCGGGTGCCCAGCGTGAAGGCTTCGCGGATATCGTGGGTAACCATGATGATCGTCAATTGCTGCTGCTGCCACAGCCGCCGGATCAGCACATGCATGTCGGCGCGAATGCCGGGATCGAGCGCGCCAAAGGGTTCATCGAGCAGCAGGATGCGCGGCTTCATCATCAGCGCCTGCGCGATGGCCAGGCGCTGCTGCATCCCGCCCGACATTTGCGCCGGATAGAGCGCGGCTGCGTCCTGCAAGCCCACCGCCGCCAGCATGGCCATCGCATCGTCCTGCGCGCGGCGGCGGGCGGCGCCAAACAGGCGCGCCAGCAGCGGGCTGGCAGCAAATTCGCCGGCCAGCAGCAGATTGCCCAGCGCCGACAAATGCGGGAACACCGAATAACGCTGAAACACCACCCCGCGGTCTGGCCCGCATTGTGCCGCCAGCAGCTTGCCATCGAGCAATATCGTGCCGCGCGTTGGCGCTTCCTGGCCGAGCACGAGCCGCAGCAGGCTGCTTTTCCCCGCGCCCGATGGCCCGACGATGGACACGAACGATCCCGCTTCGATGCTCAGGTTCAGGCGTTCCAGCACAACGCGGTCACCATATTCGACCCACACGTCGCGCATTTGCAGCAGGGCGGTCATGCCGGCGTGCCCCCGGCCTGATTGTCCGCCCATGGGAACAGCCGGCGCCCAGTGGCGACCAGCGCCATGTCCATCAAAATGGCGAGCAGCGCGATCCACGCCACATAGGGAATGATCACGTCCATCGACAAATAGCGGCGCACCAGAAAAATGCGGTAGCCCAGCCCGATATCGGCCGCGATGGCTTCGGCGGTGATCAGAAACACGAAGGCCGGGCCCAGCGCCAGCCGCGCCGCCTGCACCAGCCGCGGCATCGCCTGCGGCAGCGCAATGCGCAGGATCATCTGCCAGCTGCTCGCGCCCAAAGTTTCGGCCTTGACGATCTGCTCGGTGGGCAGGCCCGCGACCTGGCCGGCGAGATCGCGGATCATCACCGGCGCCACGCCAATCACGATCAGCGCCACCTTGGCCGTTTCCCCCAGGCCAAGCGCAATGAACAGAATCGGCAGCAGCGCAATCGGCGGGATCACCGCCACGCCAACCACCAGCGGCCCCAGCGCCGCGCGCACCGGCGGCAGCGCGCCAAGCGCCAAGCCCACCACCAGCGCGCAACCCGTAGCGATGCTCATGCCCAGCAGCAGGCGCTGCATGCTGGCCAGCGTGTCCGCCCAGAACAGCAAACTGCCGGTCAGCGGATCCGGCTGCGCCGCCAGCGCCCAGATGGCCGACGCCATGGCGCCCGGCAGCGGCGCGATGCGATCAGCCGGATTGGCAGCATGGCGCAGCGCGGCAAACACCAGATAGGCAATCACCAGCGCGATGATCGGCACGGCGCCGAGCAGCACCCGCTCGCGCTGGTTCATCTTGCGGCTTATCCAGCGCAAGGCGGCGCGCTCCCTATTGGGCGCTGCAAGACATGGGCTGCGGCCATCACAGGCTGCCGTCAGCCGCCATTTGCATGAACCGATTGTCAAAGCGCAACGTGATGCGCGCCGGATCGCCGAGCGACTTGCCGCCCGGGAAACCGATGCCGACAGCGTCGGCGCTGGCCGCACCCTTGAACAGCCCGCGTGAGAAGGAGAAATCGCGCACGCGGGTCATGGTGGTCACCAGCGCCGGGCTGGCGGCGGCGGCCACGGCGGCCTTGGGATCGGCATAGAAGAAGGTGGTGGCCAACTGGGCATCAAACACCGCCGGGCTTGCGCCAGCCAGCTGCGCCATGGCGGCGCGGGCGGCCTTGCCGGCAGCATCCTGTTTTTGCATCAGGGCCAGGGTTTCAAACCAGATGCCGGCCAGGGCCTTGCCGAGATCGGGATTGGCCTTCAGCGCGGCGGTGTCCACCACCAGCAGATCGATGATCTCGCCGGGCACATCGGCCGAGCTGAACAACATGCGGGCGCCGGGCTGCGCCGTGATGGCCGAAAGCTGCGGATTCCAGGTTACGGCGGCTTCGACATCGGGGCTGGCAAAGGCCGCGACGATATCGGCATCGGCGGTGTTGATCGTCTTGATATCGCGCAGCGTCATCCCGGCCTTGTCGAGCCCGCGCGCCAGCAGATAATGCGAGACCGACAATTCCACGAGGTGAACCGACCGGGCTTTCAACGCGGCCATGCTGCTGATGCCCTTGGCAACCACGCCGTCATTGCCGTTGGAATAATCGCCGATGATGATGGCACTGCTGTCCTTGCCGGCGGCGGCCGGGATGGTCAGCGCGTCCATGCTGGCCACGGTCACGCCGTCCAGCTTGCCAGCGGTGAACTGGTTGACCGATTCGGCGTAGTCATTGACCTGCACGATGTTGATTTTCAGGCCGTAGCG
>NZ_JBBATR010000075.1:7299-10328 GCF_040398645.1 Sandarakinorhabdus sp. | reverse complement strand
TGCTGGGCCGCTTCACCGAAGATCTGGTCGCCCTGCAACGCGCCATCCGCTGGGGCGAAGGCGACACCCTCGAAGCCTTGTTCAGCCGCACCCGCACCATCAGGCGCAGCATCGTCGATGAAGGCCAGGACACCGACCAAGCCGATTTTGGGCGCGGGCCGCCAAGTTAACTGCGTGTTTTGCTGTGCAACTGTCTGGCGCTCGCGACGTAAATTGCTATTATCGCACGGCGGGTGCGATCAGCGTGCCAATAGAATGACTGCGCTGGCGCAAAACAGGGAAAGGCAATAACTTGAGCAACTTCAAAATCGTCATGTTGGTCGCTGCGGCGAGCTTTGTTGTTGCTGCTGCGCCCGCGGCGGCCCAGACCAACGCCGGCCGCAGAGGCGGCATTGAAAAGGCCCGCGACAAAAAAGTCGCCGAATTGCCGACGTGCGCAAAGCCAATTGGCACCCTGGCGCTGAATGAGCCTGAAAACCGCTGGTGGGTCGATCTGGGCTTGGGGTCGCCTGAATTGCTGCTGCGCGTCTATGCGCAGAAATCCGGCTGCTTCAAGCTGGTAAACCGTTCGCAGCGCGGCATGGCAGCAATGCAGCAGGAACGCGCGCTGGCATCAGGCGGCGAACTGCGCCGCGGCGGCGTCGTCGGCTTGGGCCAGATGGTTGAAGCCGATTTCACGCTGATTCCCGATATCGTCACGGCCAACAGCAACCGAAGCGGCAGCAATATTGGCGGCCTGTTGGGCGCGTTCGTGCCAGGGATTGGTGGCGCGTTGCTGGGCGGCATCAGTATCAAGAAGCGCACAGCCAACGTCGTCCTCAATGTGGTCAACAACAAATCGTCCGAAGAATTTGTTGCTGAAGGCCGTTCCACCAAGACCGATGTGGGCTTTGGGGCCGGCGGCGGAATTTTTGCTGGCGGTTTTCTTGGTGCTGGCGGCGCCAGCGGCTATGCGGAAACGGAAATCGGCCAGGTTGTCGCGCTGGCGTATCTGGATGCGTTCACCAAGCTCGTGTCCGATCTGGGCGGCATGGAAGCAGCAATCGGCGGCGCGGCTGAACAAAAGGCGGTGGTGATGAAAAATGCCGGCCGCATGTTCGCTGGCCCATCGCTGAGCGCCCAGCTGATCAAGCCACTCGATGGCGGCGCCATGCTGTACCCGACTGGCCAGAAACAAGGCGGCTTCTGGGAAGTGACCGACGAACTCGGCACCAAAGGCTGGGTGAGCGAAGTCGCGATCGGCGTGGCGCGGTAAGCACAGCAGGCCGGCCCATCGTTACTGCGTTTGGCTCCCGCTGGCTGAAGTCACGCCAATCTGGGGCATGGCGGCAGCTGGGCACGCCGTGGGCGGCCAGCCAGATTGGCGGGCAGGCCCTGCACAATCGGCGCGTTTGCAGTCGGCAGATATGTTTGCAGCGACAGTTGCACCGGCGCGCGCAGGCGCAGTTCCGGCGCTGCTTTTGTGCCATTTAATGCAGCCTGCACAGCCAGCGGGCACACGGTGCGGATCGTGCCCGCCAGCCGCAATCCGGCACCAAGCGGCACGATGCTGGCATCCAGCGCAAACAATTCGCCGGTGGCATCGCGGCCGCTCAACACCAGATCGATGCTGCCGCCGCCGGCTGCCCACGCCGCCCAATCGCGCAGCCGGCCCGCTGCGCGCAGCTTGGCTTCACCGGTCATGCTGATGGCGGTGCCCTGCTCCCCACGCCGCCCGAAGCGCAGCCCTTCGGCACCGATCACCACTTGCCCGCGCTGCGGCAGGCGCGGATCGCTGGCTGGCGGCGCGGCCACGGGTTCAAGCTCGCGGCCGTGCAATTCCAACCGGTCCGCTTGAAACGTCGGGCCGAGCCCGGTGCTGCCCACCGCATTTGGCAGCACGATCGACAGCCGCGCCAGCCGCATTTGCCCTTGATCATCCCGGTCAAGCTTCAGGCTCGCCGTGCCGGCCGGTGCCTGCACACGCGGGCTGAGGCCGGGCAAGATCGCTGACAGCTTCAGCCATTCGCTCTGCATAACGGTCAATTCCGGCCGCCACGGCCCGCGGTTCAGCCGCAGCCGGTCTGCGATGAAGCGCAATTGCACGGTGCCTTCGTGCACCAGCATCGGAGCATCCACCGTGGTTTCCAGCCGATACGGAAAGCCCGACACCGCCGGGCGCCGGCTTGGAAACCAGTCGGCCAGCGTGGTTTCGAATTCCGCCGCCCAGCCGCGCCAAAGCTGCCCGTAAACCGCGAGGCCCAGCAGCAGCGGCAGCACCGCCAGCAACAGCGGCCAGCGCCGCCGGGGAACCGCTACGGTCATGACCCGGTCCTGTCGAGCGCCTGCAGCGCATTGATCGCGGCATGCACGCGGCCTTCCGCTTCGGCGCGCGGCAGGCCCGGCGGAATGGTGGCGCCCAATTTCATGTGGATGGTTCCCGGGTATTTGATGAAGCTTTTGGGCCAGGTGCTGCCCGAATCGAGTGCGATCGGCACCACCGGCAGCTTGAGCATCTTGTAGAGGCCGGCAAATCCAGCCGCCAGCGGCGGAGTGTCGCCCACATCGACGCGGGTGCCTTCCGGGAAAATCACCACCGGCCGGCCCTGCGCCACCGCCGCCTGCGCCCGGCGCATCATCTCGCGCAGCATGCCCGATGTGCCGGCCCGATCAACAAAGATCGATCCATGCCGCGCCGCCGCCAGCCCCCAGATCGGAATGGCGCGCAATTCCTGCTTCATCACCACCGCCGGCCGATCGAACCACCACAACGTCAGGATCGCTTCAAAGGCGCTTTCGTGTTTCAGGGCAAACAGATGCGGGCCGGGCGGAATCTCGCCGTCAATCTCCAGCCGCACGCCGGCCACCACCCGGCTGGTCAGCCGGAACCAGCCCGCCCACAATTGCGGCCCGGCAAACAGCAGCGCACCCGGCCCGATCAGGCCCATCAGCAGCGCCAGCGGCACCAGCACCAACGAACCGCCCAGAAAGATGATCTGAAACAACAATGTGCGCACAAAGGCCACCAGTGTGGCCAGCGGTGCCGGCGC
>NZ_JBBATR010000075.1:3277-7199 GCF_040398645.1 Sandarakinorhabdus sp. | reverse complement strand
GCACACCCGCCAGCAGCGCGCCGCGCCGCAGCAGATATTTGGAATATTCAAACGCCAATCCCGGCGCGTGCGGTTCGGATGGCACGGCATCGGGCAGCACGGTCACGCCGGCCGGCAGCACCCGCGCCAATTCCAGCCGTGCACGCCGCATATGCCCGGCCGATGTCACCAGCCGGATCGATGTGAACTGGTTTTTCGCCGCCCAGCGCGCGGTTTCCTCGGCATTTGAACGGGTATCGATGGCTTCATAGCCCAGATCGGTGCTGTCCAGCCGCCGTGTCGCCACGCCAAAGGCCGCCGCCAGTTGCCGGCGGCTGGTGTTGGCCCCAACCCCCGACACCAGCATCCGCCGCGCCGACCCCGATTCCACCACACCTAGCCCGCGCCGGAAGCGCCCCGCGCCGCCGGTCAGCACCACCACGCCGTCCGTCTTCACGGCCAACGGCGCCGCGCCCGGCAGCGCCAGGCTGAACCAAATGAGGCCCAGGCACCACGCCAGCAGCGGCAGCGCCGCCAGCCGCGCCAGCCACAGGCCCGCCCCGGCGCGCCCAGTGCGCCCATTGCGACGCGGGGCATTGGCCCCATAAGGCCGCGGCTTGGGCATCGGCCGGGCGGGCGGCGCGCGATAGGCGGGCTTGCGGCTCACATCTCACCGCGCTGGCGGCGGATGGCAAACCATTTGTCACGATTGCGGTTCTGTTCGGCCAGGGTCTGCGCAAAGACATGGCCGCCGCTGCCATCGGCGACAAAATACAGCGCCGGCGTCTTTGCAGGGTCCAGCACCGCCTCGATCGACGCGCGGCCAGGATTGGCAATCGGGCCGGCGGGCAGGCCGGGCTTGAGATAGGTGTTATAGCCGGTATCGCGCTGCAATTCCGAACGGCGGATGCGGCGGCCCAGCGGCTTGCCCCTGGTGATCGGGTAGATCACGGTCGGATCGGCATCCAGTTTCATGCCGATGCGCAGCCGGTTGCTGTAGACGCCGGCGATGGTGCGCCGTTCGGACGGCTTGCCGGTTTCCTTTTCCACGATGCTGGCCAGGATCACGGCAGCGGCCGGGCTGGTCACCACGCTGGTCTTGCTGCGCCTTGGCCACAGTTCAGACAGGGTGGTGATCATCGCCGTCTGCATGCGCTTCATTACCACGGCGCGGTCCTCGCCGGGCTGATATTCATAGGTGTCGGGCAGGACGCTGCCTTCCGGCGGCGGCGCAGCGGTGCCGGTCAGGCCGGGCAGCGCGTTGATGCGCTGCGCAACCAGCACGGCCGGCCAGCCTTCGGGGATGGTCACCGAAAGACGCTCGGTGCGGCCCTGCTGCAATTTTGCGATGATGTCACGCCATGGCGTGCCCGCAGCCAGACGGTAGGTGCCGGCCTGCACCGGCGCCGCATCGCCCAGCACGCGCACCAGCAGGCGCAAATGCCCCGCCGAACCCACCACCCCGGCGCGTTGCAGATCAGCAGCGACGCGGTTCAGGCCGCTGCCGGGCGCAACCACGAAGCGCTGCGCCGGGCCGCTAGCCAGTCCAATGCCAAACCATGGCGCAACTGCCAGCGGCACGCCGAGCAGCAAAAGCAGCCCGAAAAAAGCCAGAAGTGCGCGGCGCAACACTAGTCCATCACACGCCGCGCATCACCAGCGTGGCATTGGTGCCGCCAAACCCGAAGCTGTTGTTGAGCACGGCGCGGATGCGGCGCGGCTTGGCGACATGCGGCACCAGATCAATGCCCGCACAGGCGTCGGACGGATTATCAAGGTTGAGCGTGGGCGGCGCGACCTGATCGCGCATGGCCAGCAGGCAGAAAATCGCTTCGACCGCGCCAGCGCCGCCGAGCAGATGGCCGATGGCCGATTTGGTCGACGACATCGACACATTGCCGATGGCATCACCAAACAGCCGCCGCACCGCGCCCAGCTCCAGCTCATCGCCCATCGGAGTCGATGTGCCGTGCGCGTTGATATAATCAATGTCTTCGGGATTCAGGCCAGCGCGCTTGAGGGCCATGGCCATCGACCGAAAGGCGCCCGAACCTTCCGGGTGCGGCGCCGTCACGTGCCAGGCATCGCCGGTCAGGCCATAGCCGATCACTTCGCCATAGATTTTGGCGCCGCGCGCCTTGGCATGTTCATATTCTTCCAGCACCACCACCCCGGCGCCTTCGCCCATCACGAAACCATCGCGGGCCTTGTCCCAGGGCCGGCTGGCGCGGGTGGGATCATCGTTGAAATTGGTGGACAGCGCGCGGGCCTGCGCAAAACCGGCGATGCCGAGCGGGCACAACGCGCTTTCGGCGCCGCCGGCCAGCATGACATCGGCATCATCCAGCGCAATCATGCGCGCAGCGTCGCCAATGGCATGCGCGCCCGTCGAGCAAGCGGTCACCACAGCATGATTGGGGCCCATCAGGCCGTATTTGATCGAAACCTGCCCCGAAATCAGATTGATCAGCCGGCCATGCACGAAATGTGGGCTGACCCGGCGCGGGCCTTTTTCATGGAGCACGATCGATTCGGCTTCGATGCCGGGCAAACCGCCGATGCCGCTGCCGATCGAGCAGCCGGCGCGGAAGCGCTGTTCCTCGGTCATGTCGGTCAGGCCGGCATCTTCGATGGCCTGGCCGGCAGCATCGATGCCGAAGATGATGAACGGATCGACCTGGCGCTGCACCTTGTAATCGACACGCTTGTTCGCGTCGAAGGTCATGCCGGTGCCGTCCCCGGGCTTGACTTCACAGGCGATGCGGCAGGCCTGGTTGCTGGCATCAAAGCGGGTGATCGGGCCAGCGCCAGAGCGGGCGGCAAGGATATTCGCCCAGACGGTTTCGACATCACTGCCCAGCGGGGTGACAAGGCCCAGACCGGTGACCACTACTCGGCGCATTGGCATTCCGTTCGTTGCTGGCCAGGCAATGCTGGCCATTCGTTGCTGGCGTCTGCGTTACCCTCAACATGAAGGGGCCTTGTTTCGCACATCGACACCAAAAGCGCAAAACGGCCCTTCGCTCGTGCCAAGCGAAGGACCGTTTGCTGTGCAGCCGACAATGCCGGCCCGGCCGCGCGCAGCTTGCGCCGCGCACCGCCTGCCGCACGATCAGCCCTTGCTGTTTTCAGCAATGAAACCAATGGCATCAGCCACGGTGAGGATTTTTTCAGCGGCATCATCCGGAATTTCGACGCCGAATTCTTCTTCGAACGCCATCACCAGTTCCACCGTGTCGAGGCTGTCCGCGCCCAGATCGTCGATGAAGCTGGCGGCTTCGGTGACCTTTTCGGCTTCCACGCCCAGATGCTCAATCACGATCTTCTTCACGCGTTCGGCGACGTCACTCATCTTCATTCCCCTAGGTTACGGCTGTGTTGTGCCGGCGGATTGCTTCGTGGCGATAGCCCGATGGGGAAAGGGTGGCAAGAGCGCAGCGCCGCGAGCGCGCGTGCCGCGCGCCGACAGGCGCAAGCACGGCCGGGCGGGCGGACGGCCATCAGGCCGACCGAACCGCTTCGACGGCGCGGCTCCGCCGCGCTCTTTCTTCCTGCTCTTTCTTGCACCCGAAGCGGACTCGGCGGCTCCGCCGCCGGCCGCGCGACAAAGCTCGGAACGTGCCAACGCCGCTGCGTCCGTCCAGCAGCGCGCGGCCGGCGGCAAAGCCGCCGAGTCCGCTGTATTCTAAAGCAAGTAAGAAAGAGCGCGGCGGAGCCGCGCCGTCGAAGCTGTTCTGCCGGGCTGATGCCCGTCAGCCAGCCCGGCCGCGTTTGCGCCTGTCGGCGCGCATTGCTTGCAATGCGCGCTCGCGGCGCTTCACGGCATCACCATCCCGCCATTCACATGCAGCGTCTGCCCCGTCACATACCCAGCCTCACGCGACGCCAGATACACCACAGCCGCCGCAATATCCCCGCCCTCACCCAAACGGCCAGCCGGAAT
>NZ_JBBATR010000075.1:0-3177 GCF_040398645.1 Sandarakinorhabdus sp. | reverse complement strand
CACCGCCGCTGGCACCAGCGCATCCACCGCCGCAGCATCGGACAAATCGCAAGGCAGCACCACGGCATCCGGGCCGCAGTCAGCAGCAACCGCTGCCAGCGCGTCGGCGCGCGTGCCCGACAGCGCCACCCGCGCGCCGCGCGCCGCCAGGCTGCGCGCAATCGCGCTGCCAATGCCGCCCGAAGCGCCCGTGACCAGCGCGGTCATTCCGGCAAGATCGAACATATATTCCTCCAAAGTACCGGATTACAGCGACTTAACGATTGCTTCCACGCCGGACATATCCGCTGCCGTGATGGTGGGCACATCGGGCGTGATACGGCGGATCATCGGGCCCAGCACCTTGCCGCCCAATTCCACAAAGCCTGTCACACCCATCGCTGCCATCGCCAGCACCGATTCGCGCCAGCGCACCGTGCCGCACACCTGGGCCACCAACAGCGCGCGAATTTCATCGGGATCGCTCACCACCGCCGCCGTGACATTGGCCACCAATGGCACCAGCGGCGCGTGCAGCGGCGCTGCCGCCAGCGCAATTGCCATCGCATCGGCCGCCGGCTGCATCAATGCACAGTGAAACGGCGCCGACACCGGCAGCAGCACCGAATGGCGCGCACCCCGGCTGCGCGCCAGGCTCATGGCGCGGGCCACGGCCTCGACATGGCCGGACACCACCACCTGGCCATTGGCATTGTCATTGGCCGCCGCGCACACCTGATCCTGCGCCGCTTCTTCGGCCACAGCAGCCACCGCATCGAAATCCAGCCCGAGCAGCGCCGCCATCGCGCCCACGCCGGGCGGCACGGCGGCCTGCATCGCCTGCCCGCGCAGCCGCAGCAGCCGCGCCGTATCGGCCAGCCCCAGGCTGCCGGCCGCACACAGCGCCGTATATTCGCCCAGGCTGTGCCCGGCGACAAACGCTGCCTTGTCGGCCAGACGCAGGCCGGCTTCGGCCTCCAGCACGCGCAGGCAGGCGATGCTCAGCGCCATGATCGCCGGCTGGGCATTGGCGGTCAGCGTCAGTTCGTCCTCCGGCCCCTCCCACATCAGGCGGCTCAGGCGTTCACCCAGCGCGTCGTCCACTTCTTCGAATACGGCGCGGGCGTGCGGGCTGGCGTTGGCCAGGCCCTGGCCCATGCCCACCGATTGGCTGCCCTGGCCCGGAAAGATGAAGGCGCGAATAGTCTGTCTCCCCCACGGCGCCGGCGGATCGTGCGCCGGGCCAGCCACCGCGGATAAGCGGTTCGCCGCACCGGTGCAACCATCCCGCGCGGGCCGGCGCTCTGTTGGCGCGCGGCTGGCATTTGGGGGCGATTTGCCCGGTTGCACCTGAATTTCAATCCGCTAATGGTCAAAAACAGGCTCGGGGAGGAGGCTGGAGGGATTCGTGGGCGCGGTTTGGCTGCGCGCGGCTTCCGCTGGCGACTGACCGGGTTCGGATCCACAACCGCCGTCGCCGCATTTCAGAAGGAAACACCATGGTTCAAACTGCCCGCCTGTCATTTGCTGCGCCGCTGGTGGCCGCTGCATTGCTCGCCGCCGTTCCGGCGCTGGCCGCGGTTTCGCCGGCCGTCGGCAAGGCGCTGAACGCCGCTGCTGCCGCTGCCAAATCAGGCAATGCCGCCGGTGTGGCCTCGGCCATCGCGCAAGCGCGCGGCGCCGCTAGCAGCGCCGAAGAAAAGCAGAAAACCGCGCAGATGGCCGGCTATGCCTTCACCGCGGTGGGCCGCTATGCCGATGCCGCTGCCGCGCTGGAAACCGTGGGCGCACCTTGCAACCAACTGGCACCGCTTTATTATCGGGCCGGCCAGCTCGACAAGGCGGTCAGCATTGCCAAGGGCTGCGGCGGCGAAGGCATGCAGATCCTGGTTGCACAGGCCTACACCCGCCAGGGCCGCCACAAGGACGCCATCGCTGCCTACAACAAGCTGATCGCCAGCAACGGCGCCAAGCCGCTGTATCTGGAAAATCTGGCCGGCGCGCAATTCAAGTCGGGCGACAAGAAGGGTTATCTGGCCACCACGACGCGGCTGATCAAGGTCGATGCCTCACCGGCCCGCTGGAAAGTGCTGCTGACCAATTTCCAGCAGAACAACATGCGCACCGAAGCCAAGCTGGCGCTGTATCACCTGATGCTGACCACGGGCGCGCTGGATCGCACCGTCGATTATCAGGATTTCGCGCGTCTTGCCCTCTTGGCTGGACAGGCTGCGGTCGCAAAGGCCGCGCTCGACAAGTCGGGTGGCGGCACCGATGCCATGAGCCAGAAACTGGCTGCCGCCGCAGCCAAGGGCATTGCCAATGAAGGCCCGGAAGCCGCCAAGCTCAGCGCAGCGCCGGCCACCGCCTTCAAGGGCGGCAACGCCTGGCTGGGCCTCAATGATTATGCCAAGGCCATTGCAGCTTACGACAAATCCATCGCTGCCAACGGCGTCGATGCCGATTATTCGCGGGTGTTCAAGGGCATCGCTGCCGTGAAATCTGGCCAGAAAGCGGCTGGCGTTGCCAGTTTCAAGGCCGTTGGCGAAAAGAGCGGCATGAAGGATATTGCCGATCTGTGGAGCCTCTACGCTTCCAGCCGCGGCTGATCGCACAACCAAAAAAGCGCCGCCGTGGGAAACCACGGCGGCGCTTTTTTGTGGTCGTTCGGCGCGAGCCTGGGCGCAAAGATCAGTGCGCGTCTTCGGCCGGCTTGGATTGCAGCTGGATATAATTGGCGATGCCCATCTGCTTGATCATCGACTGTGCGGTCTCGATGAAATCGACATGCTCTTCCTCAGCAGCGAGGATATAGGCAAACAGGTCGCGTGACGGATAATCGCGCACGCTTTCGCAATGTTCGATGGCATCGCGCAGCAGCGCCACGGCGTCGTGCTCCAGCTCAAGATCGGCCTGCAGCACTTCTTCGACAGTCTCGCCGATGCGCAGGCGATTGAGCGACTGCATGGCCGGAAAGCCATCGAGGAAGAAAATCCGCTCCATCAGCTTGTCGGCATGCTTCATTTCGTCGATCGATTCGTGGCGCTCATATTCGGCGAGCTTTTTCACGCCGAGATCGTCGAGCAGCCGGTAATGCAACCAATATTGGTTGACTGCCGTCAGCTCACCCTTGAGCACGGCATTGAGATATTCGATGACCTTGGCGTCGCCCTTCATGGCGTGTCTCCTGCGTTGATG
>NZ_JBBATR010000074.1:7684-10658 GCF_040398645.1 Sandarakinorhabdus sp. | reverse complement strand
AAGGCCGCATCGGGCGGCGGTGGCCGCGGCATGAAGGTGATCCCGGATGCGGCCAGCCTGCCCGGTTTGATCAGCCAAGCCAAATCCGAAGCCAAAGCTGCCTTTGGCGACGATACGGTCTATATCGAAAAATATCTGTCCGAACCGCGCCACATCGAATTTCAGGTGTTTGGCGACGGCCAGGGCGGCGCGGTGCACATGGGCGAACGCGATTGTTCGCTGCAACGCCGCCACCAGAAGGTACTGGAAGAAGCGCCGTCACCGGCCCTGAGCGCGCCGATGCGGGCGCATATGGGCGAAGTGGTGCGGCAGGCGATATCAACGCTGAAATATCGCGGCGCCGGCACCATCGAATTTCTGTGGGAAAACAACGAGTTTTTCTTCATCGAGATGAACACTCGCCTGCAGGTCGAACATCCGGTGACCGAAGCCATCACCGGGCTCGATCTGGTGCGCGAGCAGATCAGGGTGGCATCCGGCCTGCCGTTGTCGGTGACCCAGGAGCAGATCAACTTCGAAGGCCACGCCATCGAATGCCGCATCAATGCCGAAGATCCGGTGACGTTTGCGCCGTCCCCCGGCCGCGTGACCGATTTTCACCAGCCCGGCGGCCTGCATGTGCGGGTCGATTCGGCGCTCTATGACGGCTATCGCATCCCGCCCTATTATGATTCGCTGATCGCCAAGCTGATCGTGTACGGGGCGACCCGCGATGAATGCCTGATGCGCCTGCGGCGCGCGCTGGAAGAATTCGTCATCCAGGGCCCAAAGACCACGATTCCGCTGCACCAGGCGCTGATCGAGGATCCGGAGTTTCAGAAGGGCGATTATTCGATCAAGTGGCTGGAGCGCTGGCTGGCTGCCAAAGCCGCTGAGGCTGCGGCTGCGGCCGCAGCGGCAACTGAGGGCTGAGCGATTTCCGGTTCGCGCCGGTGCTGCCCTGATGGCATGATCACGGCGTGAGCCGGCCGGTTTCGCACCGCCTTGATCCCGAAATGCTGCTGCGCGCCTATGCCAGCGGCATTTTCCCGATGGCCGAACGCGCGGATTCCACCGAAATCTTCTGGGTGGAGCCAAAACGGCGCGGGGTGCTGCCGCTGGATGGCTTTCATCTGCCGCGCAGCCTCGCCAAGACGCTCAAACAGCAAAATCTGCGCTTTACGGCCGATCATGCCTTTGCCGATGTGCTGGCCGGCTGCGCAGAGCCGGGGCCGGGGCGCAGCGAAACCTGGATCAATCCGCTGATTGCGCAGGCCTATCTGGCGCTGCACGAGCAGGGCCGCGCCCACAGTATCGAAGCCTGGACACCAACCGGCGAGCTTGCCGGCGGGCTGTATGGGGTGCGGCTGGGCGCGGCATTTTTTGGCGAATCGATGTTCACGCGGGTGCGCGATGCCAGCAAATGCTGCCTGGCGGCGTTGCTGGCGCGGCTGCGGCTGGGGGGCTTCCAGTTGCTCGACACCCAGTTTCTCACCAGCCATCTGGCCGGTTTTGGCGCCATTGAAATCACCACGCGCGAATATCGGCTTCAGTTGGCAGCGGCTGTGGCTGGTTCTGGCGATTTTTTTGCTGGCGACGATGCCGGTTCCGGCGGCCCCGGCTTTGGCCCATCTGGAAAGCGCATCGTGCAGCTTTTGAGCCAGACGTCGTAACGCGGGTGTTCCATCACGTTCAGGCTGGGCGATTGGGCATACAGCCAGCCGGAAAACACGCGCCGCGCCGGCTGCCCGCGCAATTGTTCATCCACTTGCACAAAGCCGCCCGATAGCGGCGGCGATTCCCATGGCGGCGTGGTTTCGCAGGTGCGCGCCGTGATGCGGATGCCGGCAAAATCGATGAACTGCCCGGGCTTCATGCTGAAAAACCGCGTCTGCCCGGTGCGCTTGGCCAAGGCGCCGATGATCAGCACGCGGTCCTTCACCGGCGTCAGGCCAGTTGCGGGCGGGGCAGCAGCCGGTTGCGCCAGAACGGGGGCAGCAACCAGCACCAAAGCTGCCAGCAGCTTATTTCGGCGCTGCATCACTGATCGGTGCCGGCGCCGAGGCAGGTGCCGGGGCATCGCCGCCGCTGCGGTTCACCACGCTGCCGATCAGGCCCATCAGATCGGCGGCTCCGGAAGTTTCGGTGATTTCGTCACCGTTTTTCAGCAACATCGTCTCGCCGCCCGGGGTCAGCGCGATGAAATTGCCGCCCAGCAAGCCTTCGGCGGTGACGGCAGCGGAACTGTCCACCGGCAGTTTCAGCCCCGGGTCCACGGTCAGCCGCAGCACCGCCTGATAGCTGGTCGGATCAAGCTCCAACCCGGCGACCTTGCCAACCTTGACGCCGGCCACCTTCACATCGGTGCCCAGCGTGACGCCGCCGATATTGGGAAAGCGTGCCACAAAGCTGACGCCGTCGCTGCCGCCAGCCGCGCCAGTGCGCGCCCACGCATAGCCGACAAAGCCCACCGCCATCACCACGACCAGCAGGCCGATGATGGCTTCGATCAGATTGTCCTTGAGGGTGCTGGTCATGACAAGCGCTCCTTCAGGTATCGGGGGTCCAGGCGCGATAATCGCCGGTGGTGGCGGCGCGCTGGCCGCCGGCAATCAGGGCACCGCTGGGCCGATAGGCCAGCGCCGTGCCGGTGGCCGTGGGCGTCCAGTCGCGTTCCCAGGCGCGCGTTACCAGCGGGCGGGTGCTGGGCGGTTCGTTGGTGGTGCGGTGCATCCACAAATGCCATTCCGGGGGGATGCGTGTGGCTTCGGGTTCGCCATTGTAGATCACCCAGCGCTTTTGGGTGCGGCCATCGCCGCGGCGGTAATAGATATTGCCTTGGCCGTCGCGGCCGACTTCGATGCCGTGGCGCGCGGTGAACAGGCGCGTGGTCAGGCCGGGGCCGTTCCACCAGGTAAAAAGCATCTTGAGCACCGACACGGAGCACACTCCTTTGCGGCAAGTCACAAGCATATTTTGTTGCTCGGGCGCAACC
>NZ_JBBATR010000074.1:0-7584 GCF_040398645.1 Sandarakinorhabdus sp. | reverse complement strand
CTTCGAAAATCTGCCGGCATGAACCGCGCGCTGGCATTCATCTTCGTCACGGTGCTGATCGATGCCATTGGCTTTGGCATCGTGATTCCGGTGTTTCCCGAACTGATCATGAAATTGACCGGGCGCGGCCTGGGCAGCGCCGCGCAGGTATCGGGCTGGATCGCGTTTTTATATGCCAGCGTGCAATTCGTGATGGGGCCGGTGATCGGCGGCCTGTCGGATCGTTTTGGCCGCCGCCCGGTGCTGTTGGCCAGCCTGGCCGCCTTCAGCCTCGATTATCTGGTCATGGCCTTTGCCCCCACGCTGGCGTGGCTGGTGTTGGCACGGGTGATTGCCGGCATCACCGGCGCCACCTTTCCCACTGCCTATGCCTATATCGCCGATGTGTCAGCTCCGGAAAAGCGCGCGGCGAATTTCGGGGTGATCGGCATGGCGTTCGGCTTTGGCTTCATCATCGGGCCGGCGCTGGGCGGGCTGGTGGCAAAATATGGCTCCGAAGTGCCATTCCTGTTGTCGGCCGCGCTGGCGATGGGCAATTTTGTCTATGGCTATTTCGTGTTGCCCGAATCGTTGCCACCGGAACGCCGGCGCGCTTTTGACTGGCGGCGGGCCAACCCAGTTGGCGCGCTGATCTGGTTGAAATCGGCGCATCCCACGGTGTTGACGCTGGCTGCAACCGTGCTGGTGTGGACGATTTCCTACCAGTCGCTGTACACGATCTGGTCCTATCACGGCCAGCTCCGCTATGGCTGGACGCCCGAACAGGTCGGCTGGAGCCTGGCGGCTGTGGGCGTTTCGGGCGCGTTGATGCAAGGGGTGTTCAGCCGGCGGCTCATCCCGCGCTTTGGCCAGCGCCGGATCATCATGTTCGGGCTGGTGTCGGCGGTGGCTGGCTATTCCACCTATGCTGCGGCCGATGTGGGCTGGATGATTTATCTGGGCATTGCCGTGTCCTGCTTTCAGGGGCTGGTGTTTCCGTGCCTGCAAGGCCTGATGTCGGCGGAGATCGGTCCATCGGAGCAGGGCGAGCTGCAAGGCGCCGTCGCGTCGATCCAGAGCCTGTCGGCGATCATCGGCCCCCCATTGATGACCAATACGTTCGGCTGGTTTTCTGGCGGCGGCGCGCCGGTCTATGCGCCGGGCGCGCCGTTCCTGTTGTCTTTGGTGTTTGTCGGGTTGACGGCGATCCTGTTTTTCCGGGCACCAGTGCGCCATCCGGCAGTGGCAGCTGGGTAAGCCTAGCGCCGCGCCTGAAACCACGGCGTCATGCGGGCGATTGCTTCGATTATCAGCGGCGTTGAGACGGCAAAGCTGAAACGCAGGAACCTGTGGCCACCCACCGGATCGAAATCGAAACCCGGCGCGCAGGCGACGCCGGTATCGCGCAGCAATTGTTCGGCCAGCGCCGCTGAATCCTCGGCCAGGTGGGCAACATCGGCCCAGATGTAAAAAGCGCCATCGGGCGGCGCAATTCTGTTGAGGCCCATCGCCGGCAGCGCATCCAGCATCAACTGCCGATTGGCTGCATAGCGGGCGATATGGCCCTCCAGTTCATCCACGCAGTCCATGGCCACCAGCCCGGCGTGTTGCGACAGGGTGGGCGCAGTGAGGAACAGATTGCCCATGCGCGCCCGCGCGGCATCAAGCAGATCTTCGGGCGCGACCAACCAGCCCAATCGCCAGCCAACCATCGAGAAATATTTGGAGAAGCTGTTGACCACCAGTGCACCCGGCGCGAATTCCAGCGCGCTTGCGACTGGGCCGACAAAGGACAGGCCGTGGTAAATCTCATCCGATACGATGCGGATGCCGCGCGCTGCGCACACGGCGGCGATGGCCGCCAGTTCATCCGCGGCAATGATGGTTCCGGTGGGGTTGGCCGGGCTGGCGATGATCAGGCCGGCCGGCGCCGGATCGAGCGCGGCGATATGGGCGGCGGTGATCTGAAAGCGGCTATCGGCGCCGCACGCGATCTCCAGCGGCTGCATGCCCAGCGCGCGCACCGTGTTGCGATACGCAACATAGCCCGGCCGCGCCATGGCCACGACATCGCCGGCGCGAAACGCCGCATTGAGCGCCAGCACCAGCGCCGGCGATGCGCCGCAGGTCAGGATGATGCGCTCCGGCCGCACCGCTACGCCGTGGCGTGTCGCATAAAGCTGCGCAATGCGGGCCTTGAGTGGTTCGGATTCCCAATAGCTGCCGGGATCGGTGGCCAGCACATGCTGCGCCCGCGCGATGGCAGCGGCCGGCGCGCCGGTGGATGGCTGGCCGAATTCCATGTGAATGATGCTGCGCCCTTCGCCCTCCAGCTGGCGGGCCAGGCGTGACAAGGCGATGGCGTGAAAGGGTTCGACGGGATCAGGGCGGCGCATGCGCGCTGTCTTAGCCGGTTTGGGCACGCGTTGCACAGGGTGCCCAGCGCTGGCATGACGGCGCGATGATATTGCGCTTGCTGCTTTTGATGATGCTGGTCTGGCCGCTGGCGGTGCGGGGCACCACTGTGGCGGCCGCGGCCGATCTGCGCACCGTGCTGCCGGCGCTGGCGCAGGCGCATGAAGCCGCCACCGGCCAGCGCATCACCATGGTGTTCGGATCATCCGGGACGCTGGCGCAGCAGGCGATGGGTGGCGCGCCGTTTGATCTGCTGCTGATGGCCGATGCCGCCACCGCGCAGCGCGTGGTGCAGGCTCTACCGGGGGCGACGGCGCGGCCCTATGCGCTGGGGCGGCTGGCGCTCGTGGTGAGGCCCGGCACCGGCATTCGTGATCTCGCCGGGTTGCAGGCGGCGCTGCGCAGTGGCCGGGTTCGCCATCTGGCCATCGCCAATCCCGCCCACGCGCCCTATGGCCGCGCCGCGCAGGCCGTGCTCGCCAGTCTGGGTGCCACTGCCGCTGCCGCGCCGCGTCTGGTGCTGGCGGACAATGTGGCGCAGGCGCTGGCCTATGTGACCAGCGGCGCTGCGCAGGCCGGGCTGGTGGCGCTGCCGCTGGCCCAGGCCGGCAGGACGCGCGGCCTGATCGTGCTGCCGGTGCCGCCGGCCAGCCACCCGCCATTGCTGCAAACCCTGGTGCTGATGCCCGGCGCCGATGCGGGAGCGCGCGGTTTTGCAGACCGTATCACGTCGCCGGCAGGCCGCGCCGTGCTGGCAGCGGCGGGCTTTGGCTTGCCATGATCGCAGCAGACTGGACGGCGCTGCGGCTGTCGCTGCTGCTGGCGGGCGCGGCGGCGGCGCTGCTGCTGCCAATCGCGGTGCTGCTGGGCCGCTGGCTGGCGATCACCAATTGGCGCGGCAAGCCGGTGGTGGAGGCGGCTTTGCTGCTGCCGCTGCTGCTGCCGCCAACCGTGGTGGGGCTGGCGCTGCTGGTGGGCATGGGGCCGGGCACGCTGGTGGGCCGGGCATGGGCGGCGCTGGGCGGCGGGCAGCTGGTGTTCAGCTTTGCCGGCATTCTTGTAGCATCGGTGCTCGTCAATCTGCCGCTGGCCGTGCAGCCGGCGGTGCAGGGGTTTCGCAGCGTGGGCGATGATCTGCGCAGCGCGGCGGCCAGCTGCGGCCTTTCACCGTTGCGGGCATTTTGGCGGGTGGAGCTGCCGCTGGCCTGGCCGGGGCTGGCCACCGGCGCCGTGCTGGCCTTTGCCCACACACTGGGCGAATTTGGCGTCGTGCTGATGGTGGGCGGCGGCATTCCGGGCGAAACCGCCACGCTCAGCCTGGCCATCTATGACCGGGTGCAGGCCTTTGACTTGGAAGGCGCGGTGCGGCTGGCGCTGCTGCTGGCCAGCGTGAGCCTGATCGCCGTCACCCTGCTGTTCTTGCTGGGCCGCAAGCGTGATTGACGGGCTGTCTGTCACGCTTAGCCAGGCCGGGCCGCTGGCAGTGGACGCAGCGTTTGTTGTGCCGCCGGGGCAAACTCTGGCGCTGGTCGGGCCGTCCGGCGCTGGCAAAACCAGCCTGCTGAAGGCCATTGCCGGCTTGGTCCCCGCCACGGGCCGCGTGCAGATCGGCGGCGCGCTGTGGCTGGACGAACGCGGCGCGGTGCCGGCGTGGCAGCGGCGGGCCGGGCTGGTGATGCAGGGCGGCGGGCTGTTTCCGCATCTGGATGCGCTTGGCAATGTGATGATCGCGCAAGCGCAGCGGGATGCGGCGGCGGCGCAGGCGCTGCTGGCGGCGGTGCAGATCGGCGGCGCGGCGCTGCGGCGGCAGCCGGCGGAATTGTCGGGCGGCGAACAGATGCGGGTGGCGCTGGCCCGCGCCCTGGCCCGCGATCCGGCGGTGCTGCTGCTGGATGAACCGTTCGCCGCCGTTGATCGGCCGGTGCGGCGCGCGCTGGCGGCGCTGGTGGCGCAGGTGCGTGCCGCCAGCGCGGTGCCGATGATCATCGTGACACATGATCTGGAAGACGCCGCCCGCATTGCCGACACTTGCGCCTTCATCGTGGCCGGCACCATCGTGGAGCAAGGGCCGGCCGCCGCGGTGCTCGGTGATCCGGCCAGCCAGTTGAATCAGTGGGCCGGCAGCTAGGCCAGCGCCGCCGCCAACAGCCAATAGCGTGCGCCCTTGCCCACGCTGACCAGCAGCGCAAACCACCAGAAGGGCGTGCGCGCCGCCCCGGCAATCACCGTGAAGCCATCGCCGATGATCGGCACCCAGCTCAATAGCAATATCCACGTGCCATGCCGGTTGAACAGCGCCGTGCTGCGCTGCCAGCCGGCATCCGACAGCGGAAACCAGCGCCGGCCGCGAAGCTGCGCGGCGGAGCGCCCAAGCCCGTAATTGACAAAAGCGCCCAGCACATTGCCGATCGTGGCGACCGCGACCAGCAGCCAGACCGGCTGGCCGCCAGCCCGCACCAGCGCAGCCAGCACAAGCTCCGATTGCGCCGGCAGCACCGATCCGGCCAGCACCGCACTTGCAAACAGCGCGGCCAGCGGCGCAAGATCAGAAACGGCGGCGGCCAACATGGCGGCCTGCCAACAGCATCCACCGTCAGCCCGTCAAGACATGCCTCTAAAATGGCTGCTATTATGGCGCATGCCCATGGTTGCGACCGGTCAGACGCTGGGCTACGGACGGCGCACCGATGAGACACAAGAGCATGATATCCGCTCATCGGCGAACACGTCGGACTGGTTGCAAAAAGCCTGTCGGCACGCATTGCAACTGGGGCAGCCATGACCGAACCCGCCAATGAACCAACCGGTGCCGGGGCCAAAAAGGCGCCGGATGACCTGGGCCGTCACGCCATCCCCGGCGTGATTACCACGGTGTTGTCACGCGGCGGGCGGGCCATCATCGGCGTGGGCACATTGGCGGTGCTGTCGCGCTATCTGACGCCCGGCGAATTCGGCGTGTTTGCGCTTGTTTTGTTTTTTGTCAGCTTTGCGCAATATGTTGGGGAGGCTGGCATCCGCGCCGCGCTGATCATGCGCCAGAACACCACCCAACTGGAAGAAGACAGCGCGTTCTGGTTTTCTGTTGCCATCGGCATCGCCATGACCGCCCTGACCATCCTTTGCGCCGAACCGATTGCCCGCCTGTTCAACGAGCCTGATTTGCCAGGCCCACTGCGGACGGCCGCATGGCTGTTCCTGGTTTATAGCGTGCGCAGCGTGGCCTATGTTCATCTTGAACGGCAATTCAAATTCCATTTGCTATCATTTGCCGAAATCGTCGGTGCGCTGTGTGGGGGCGCAATTGCCATTGTGCTGGCGCTGCAGGGCGCCGGCGCCATGGCATTGGTGGCGCAATTTCTGCTGCTTGGCTTTGTAAACACGGCCCTGATCGTGTGGGCATCGGATTATCGCCCGCGGCTGCAATATAGTTTTTCGGCGGTTCGGCCGCTGCTTGGCATTGGCGCTTCGGTCACCACTGCAGCCATGGTGGATTTTCTGGCTTCCACGATCGAACGGCCGATCGTGGGTGTGAAGCTGTCGGGGGCAGAGCTCGGCACCCTGTCGGTCGCCCAGCAAGCCGCCAGCATTCCGCTGCGCCTGATCGCCACCAATATTGCCCGCGTCAGCTTCCCGATCCTCGCCAGCATCCAGGATGACATGAAGCGGCTGGCCGCCGCCCATATCAGCGCCCTGCACGCCGGGATGGTGATCATGGGCGCCGTGTGCTTTGGCCTGGCCGCGGTTGCGCATCCGATGGTGCGCGTGCTGCTGGGGCCGCAATGGGCGCAGGCGGGCGATGTGTTCGCGGTCATCGCCATCACCGCCGGGCTTGGCACCCTCATTGAGCTGAACCAGGCCGTGTTCAGCGCCAAGAAGAAGGTGAATTTCCTGCTGTATTGGAGCCTCTATTCGCTGCTGGCCAATGCCCTGATCGCATGGATTGTGGCCCCGTTTGGCCTGATGCCGGTGGTGCTGGGCCGCCTGGGCTTTGTGCTGGTATCAACGCCAATCTCCTGCTTCTTCGCTGCAAAGCTGCTGGAATGCCGCACCATCGATATCCTGGGCGGCGTTGTCCGCCCGCTGCTGGCATCGATGCTGATGGGCGCCGCGGTGTACGGCGTGGACCAGATGTGGCTGGCCGATCTGGCCTCGCCGGTGCTCCGCCTCGCCGCGCTGATCCCGGTGGGCGTGCTGGTCTTTGCCATCGCCATCTGGATCGTGGACGGCGCCAAAGTCCGCGATCTGCTGGCCCGCCTGCGCAACATGCGCAAAAAGCGAGCCGCCTGATCCTGCGCCGGGATGGCGCATCCAACCGCCGGCGCACCGCCCGCTGGCAAGTCACTGGCATCCTGTCGCTCAGCATGATAGGTTACATGTAACGACAGTGGAGCCCCCTGCCATGGATGCCGCAGCAAGCCCGAAGTCATCGCGCATCAAGGTGCAGGCGTTTCGCGCGCGGTTGCGGGAACAGGGCCTGCGGCCGATCCAGATCTGGGTGCCCGATGTGCGCGCGCCCGGCTTCCGCGCGGCGGCGCATCAGCAGTCGCAAGCCGTCGCCGCCAGTGCGCACGCGCACGACGATCAGGCCTTCATCGATGCGGTTTCGGATGGGGCCGACGATTAAGGTCGGTCCGTGAAGCGCGGCGAAATCTGGACGGTCGCGGGCGGCAACGATTATGCCGGCAAGCCGCGCCCCGTCGTCATTCTTCAGGATGACAGCTTCGATGGCACAGCCTCCCTCACCATCTGCGCCTTCACCACCGATCCCACCGACGCGCCGCTGTTCCGCCTGGCCATCACGCCAACCACCCGCAACGGCCTGCGCGCGCCATCCCGTTTGATGGTGGACAAGATCACCACCGTGCCCAAATCAAAGCTCGGTGCGCAGATTGGCCGGCTGGACGATGCGGATATGGTGCGGCTGGGGCAGGCGGTGTTGGTGTTTCTGGGGCTGGCTGGGTCGCCGCGGCCTGGCCGCACGGCGGGGTGATGGCAGTGCGGATCATCTCGGTCCGCCGCGCTGGCAGGCAAGAGGTGGAGCTTCATGAAGGCAACTGAACTCGACAAGCGCTTCGACGCTGGCGAAGACGTGAGCGATCAGATCGACTGGTCGCGCAGCAAACGGCCCAACACCGAATTGAAGCGGGTGAACGTCGATTTCCCCGCCTGGGTGGTCAAAGGCCTCGATCA
>NZ_JBBATR010000073.1:0-10894 GCF_040398645.1 Sandarakinorhabdus sp. | reverse complement strand
TCGCCCGGCAGCGCCACGCCGAGCATGCCGCCCTGGTTGCGCGCATCGGTGGCCGGCGTGCCGGTGATCGGTGTCTTGGTGCCATCCTTGCCCACGATGGTCAGCCGCCCGGCGGCCTTTTCGCTGACCAGAAAGCGGCCATCGGCCATGATGGCGACGCCCCATGGCCGGTTCAGGCCAGTGGCGATTTCGGTGACGCTGAGGGTGGTTTTGGAGGTGATCGCCTCGGCGCGGGTCTGGCCGGCGAAGGCGGGCGATTTTTCCGGCACATTGGGCGCGGACTGCTGCACGGGGGCAGCGCAGGCGGGCGCGGTGAGCAGCAGGGCGACGATGATGAGCGGGAAGCGCATGGGGTAATTCCTTTGATGCGGCCTATGCAGCCGCCCCGACAGACAGGCAATGCGGCACCGCACCGCCATGGTCAAACCGCGATGGTCAAACCGCAATGGTCAAACAGCGATTCTGGGCCGGCCAAGATAATCCTTCTTGCCCAGCCCCACCCCCTTGTTGCGGAAAATCCCATAGAGCGTGGCGGCGTGGAAATAGAAATTGGGCTGGGCAAAGCTGAGCAGGAAATTCTCGCTCTTGAACGGCATGCGGCGTTCGCCAAACACAAAGTCGGTATCGCCGCCGATGAAGCCCTCCATCTCGGCCTCGGTCACGGCGGCCAGCACGGCGTCGGCTTCGGTCAGCATCGCGGTAAAGCTGGCATAATCCGAGCTCGGCATGGCAAAACCGCCGCCAGGGCTGAACTGGCCAGTGCGCATCGCGGCAATGGCGCCCGCACTGTGCCCCGCCACGCTCTGCACCTGAAAGGCGAGCGGGAACATGTCAGGCGCCAGCCTTTGTTCGGCCAGATCGCCGATACCAGCAGCTTCGGCCTTGGCCAGCACATTGAGGCAGCCGGCGATGATCTGGCGGCAAGAGGGCACGAATGCGGCGTGGAGAGAGATCGGCATGGCTGGGGTCCCTGTGAGTCGAGCAGTGGCAAAGTTTTGCGCGGATTGGGGTGGGGAGCAAGGCGCTTGCGGGGCGCGGCCGGCGGCGAAGCCGCCGAGTCCGCTTGGGTTTGGGAAGGAAGAAAGGAAGAAAGAGCGTGGCGGAGCCACGCCGTCGAACGAGTCAAAAAGGGCGGGGTGTTGGCCCCGCCCTTTTCGCTCGCCGTCCGATCTTGCCGGAGTCGGTGGGCAGTGCTTCGCACTGTCCACGCGCCCGGCGGCGATTAGTGCTGCGTTTCCGGCATCAACACTTCCATCCCATCCAAAGCCGCCGAAGCCTTGATCTGGCAAGCCAGACGGCTGCTGGGCTTGGCGGTATCCGCCAGCTCGATCATCGCATCTTCCTGCTCCGAACGTTCGCCGGTCGCGGCTTGCCATTCGGACGGGATGTAGCAGTGGCAGGTGGCGCAGGCAGCGTTGCCGCCGCAATCGCCGTCGATGCCGGGCACGCTGTTTTGCAGCGCGCCTTCCATCAGGTTTTCGCCTTCCGGCACGTTGACTTCATGGCGGGCACCATTGTGCTCGACGTAAATGATCTTGACCATCTGTTGCTGCCTCAAGCCGGAATGCGGACCATCATGGATTTGTAACCGCGCACGAAGGCACTGGGCACGCGCTCCGGCTGCTCGACCACTTCGATCGTGTCAAAGCGCTTGAGAATTTCTTCCCACAGGATTTTCAGTTGCAATTCCGCCAGGCGATTGCCGACGCAGCGGTGGATGCCAAAGCCGAACGCCATGTGCTGGCGCGCGCGGGCGCGGTCGATGCGGAACTCGTCCGGCTTGTCGAGCACGGTTTCATCGCGGTTGGCCGATGCATACCACATCACCACCTTGTCGCCCTTGTGAATGAGCTGCCCGCCCAGCACCGTATCCTGCAGCGCGGTGCGGCGCATGTGGGCCAGCGGCGTTTGATAGCGGATGATCTCGCTGATCATATTGTCGACCAGGCTGTGATCGGCGCGCAGCTTGGCATATTCGCCCGGATTCTGGCTGAGGAAATACAGGCCGCCGGTGATCGAATTGCGGGTGGTGTCGTTGCCGCCCACGATCAGCAGCACCAGATTGCCCATGAACTCCATCGGCGGCATGTTGCGCGTGGCCGGATTGTGCGCCAGCATCGACACAAGATCGCCGGTCGGCTCGCTGTTGACGCGGTCGTTCCACAACACGGTGAATTCCTGGAGCATGCCCAGCAGGATGCCCTGCCGCTCTTCCTTGGTGGGCGCGCCCGGCAATTCCGGATCGGACGTGGAAATATCCGACCAATAGGTGAGCATGCGGCGGCGTTCCTGCGGCCAGCCGAACAGCGTGGCCAGCATGCGGCTGGTCAATTCGATGGAAACAAGGTCCACCCAATCAAACACTTCACCGCGCGGCAGGCTGTCGAGCACTTCGCAGGTGCGGCTGCGGATCAAGTCTTCGTAATTGGCCAGATTCTGGCCCGAAACGATCGGATTGACGGCCTTGCGCTGCACATCATGCTTGGGCTGATCCATGGCGATGAACATCGGCATGATGAAATCCTGGTCCATATCGAACAGGGTGATGCCGCCTAGATGCGCATCGGATGAAAATACCTGGTGATTGGTGTCCACCGCCATCACATCGTTCCAGCGCGTCACGCTCCAGAACCCGCGGTGGCGATTGTTGTTCACGCTGGTGAAAAACACCGGCGCTTCGTTGCGCAAACGCTTGAAATAGATATGGTTTGTATCGGTGGACCACCACATCGGATCGGCGATATCCACATCTTCCAGCGGCGCCGTGGCCAGATAAGCCTCCAGCGTCGCGACGTCGTGGTTGGGCAAATCAGGCTTCACACGCGGCGGAAACGGATAGCTGATGCTGCCCTGCGGCAGGGTTTGCGTGCTGCGCGTGTCGGTCAATTGCGTTGCCATGTGAACTCCCAAGAATATCCGAGTGTCTTGCGCCCTCATTTACGGACATACACTACGCACATTGAGTCCACCACCGGAAAATGCGGATTTTGGCTCCGCAATTGCACAGTCTGACGCACCCCGGCCCGGCAACCCTGATCCTACCCCACCAGCGCCAGATTCGGCGGGTCCAGCGCTTCCTGCTCGACCCGGTCCGGCCCCAGCGCCCGAGTGAGCGCGGCTTCGAGATCGGCATCGATCAGCCAGCGCCGGCCCAGCACCAGCCGCGCCGCGCCGTCTGCTGTCGCCACATCGGCGACCAGTTCACCGCGGCCCAGCGCCGGATGTTTGGCCAGCACCGCCGCCAGCGTCGCCACTTCGGCCGGGTGTTCCAGCCGCACCACCAGCCGGCCCCGCGTGCGCTTGGCCAGTTCGGCCAGCGGTTGCAGGCTGCGCAGCGTCAGGCGCGGCACATCATCGGCATCGCGCCATTGCAGTTCGATGCCGAGCAGCAGCGCCGGCGCGTCGGCCAATAGGGCCTCGACCCGCTCCTGCAGATCCTCCTCCCACAGGCTGGCGGAAAATTGCCCGGAGCGGTCGGAAAACGTGAGCAATTGATAGCGCCGCCCGCTCGCCTGGGTGGTGCGCCAGCGCCGTTCCTCCAGCCGCCCGGCCAGCATCACCATGCGCTTGCCGCCGCCTTTGGGCGCGGGCAGCTCCAGCGCCTCCGTGTGGGTGATCACCTTGTTGGCGACCAGCACATTGGCAAAGCCATCGACCGGATGGCCCGAAAAGAAAAAGCCGAATGCCTCCTGCTCATGGGCCATGCGCTGCGCCGACGTCCAGGCTTGCGGCGGCACCATCAGCACCAGACGGGCATGATCATCGCCGGCACTGGCGCCAAACAGCGCCGCTTGCGCGGATTCGCGTTCCTGGGTGGCGGCATTGGCCGATGCCATGATCGCTTCGGCGAGCGCGTGCACGCCGCCGCGATTGGGATGCAGCACATCAAAGGCGCCGCCGCCAATCAGGCTTTCCAATTGGCGCTTGTTGAGGCCGCGCGGATCGGCCCGCCGCGCCAGATCGGCCAGATCGCGGAACGGGCCATTGGCGTTGCGCTCGGCGACCAGCGCCTGCATCGCCTTGTGGCCCACGCCTTTCAGCCCGGCCAGGCCATAGCGCAGCGCGCCATTTTCCACTGAAAAATCCGCTGATGATGCATTCACGCACGGCGGCAACACCGCCACTTCCGCCGCGCCCTGCCCCCGCCGCGCATCATCGACAAACAGCGCCAGCCGGTCGCTGTTGTCCATGTCGAACTCCATCGACGCCGCATAGAATTCGGCGCGGTGGTGGGTTTTCAGCCAGGCCGTCTGATAGCTGATCACCGCGTAGGCCGCAGCATGGCTCTTGTTGAAGCCGTAATTGGCAAATTTCAGGATCAAATCGAAAATGGCAGTCGCCGTGGGTGCATCGATGGCGTTCGCCGCCGCGCCCTGCGCAAAGCGTTCCTTTTGCGCTTCCATTTCGGCCTGGATTTTCTTGCCCATGGCGCGGCGCAGCAGATCGGCTTCACCAAGGCTGTAGCCGGCCAGCTCGCGCGCCAGGCTCATCACCTGTTCCTGATAGACGATGATGCCATAGGTTTCGCGCAGCGTCGGCTCCATCGCCGGGTGCAGCAGCGACACCGCTTCGCGGCCGTTCTTGCGGGCGGCAAAGCTGGGGATATTGTCCATCGGGCCAGGGCGGAACAACGCGCCCAGCGCCACGATATCGCCAAAACAATCCGGCCGCACCTGCGTGAGGGCGCGGCGCATGCCTTCGGATTCAAACTGGAACACGCCCACCGTGTCGCCTTCGGCAATCAGCCGGTACACCGCCGGGTCGTCCGTTGGCAGCGTCGCCCAATCCACCGACACGCCCTTGTCTGCCAGCATCCGCGCGGCGCGGTCGAGCACGGACAGGGTTTTCAGCCCCAAAAAGTCGAACTTCACCAGCCCGGCCTTTTCGGTGGCCTTCATTTCAAACATCGTCACCGGCATGTCCGAACGCGGATCACGATACAGCGGCACCAGTGTCTTCAGTGGCCGATCGCCGATCACCACACCGGCGGCATGGGTGGAGCTGTGGCGCGGCAGGCCTTCCAGGCGCAGCGCAATATCCACCAGCGCCTTGATCTTGGGATCGCGCGCCACTTCGGCCTGAAACTGCGGATCACCCGCCTGCTTGTTGCCGTCCTTGTCACGGCCCTTGCCCAGCGCACGGTCCAGCGTCCACGGATCGGCCGGCAGATTGGGCACCAGCTTGGCGAGGCGATCGGTCTGGCCATAAGGCACCTGCAGCACGCGGCCGACATCCTTCAGCACGGCGCGCGCCTTCATCTTCCCAAAGGTGATGATCTGCGCCACCCGGTCCTTGCCGTAGCGGTCCTGCACATAATCAATGACTTCGCCGCGCCGGGTTTCGCAGAAATCGATATCGAAATCCGGCATCGACACGCGGTCAGGGTTCAGGAAACGCTCAAACAGCAGGCCATGTTCCAGCGGATCCAGATCGGTGATGGTCAGCGCCCATGCCGCCACCGAACCAGCGCCCGAGCCGCGCCCCGGCCCCACCGGAATCCCCTGCGCCTTCGCCCACACGATGAAATCGGCCACGATCAGGAAATAGGCCGCAAAGCCCATGTTGATGATGACATTCAGCTCAAACTCCAGCTGCTTGTCGTGCGCCGCGCGCGCATCACCGCTCAGGCCGAGCACGGCCATGCGGGCATCCAGCCCGGCGCGCGCATTGGCCCGCAGCGCATCATCTTCGCCGCCCGCCGCCAGCCGCGGCAGGATCGGCTTGCGGCTGGGCGCCAGCACGGCGCAGCGCTGCGCCACCACCAGCGTGTTGGCGATGGCTTCGGGCAGATCGGCGAACAATTTGTGCCAGGCCTTGGCGGGTTTCAGCCAGTGTTCGGGGTTGGATGTGCGCCGATCCTGGCTTTCGACATAGGCGCTGTCGGCAATGCACAGCAGCACATCATGCGCCGCATGCATATCAGCGGTGAGGAATTTCACCGGCGCGGTGGCCACGATGGGCAGATCGCGCGCTGCGGCCAGGCGCAGCAGTCCCGCTTCGCTGCGCTGCTCGATGGGATCATTGCTGCGCGAAATCTCGATATAGAGCCGGCCGGGAAACAGCGCCGCCAGCCGGTCGGCCATGGCGTCGGCGTCCTGCCCCTCGGCCAGCAACCGCGCCAGCGCGCCGTCTGCGCCGCCGGTCAGGCAGATCAGGCCATCGGTGCGGCCATCCAGCGCCTCCAGCCGCAGCATCGGTTCGCTGGCGGCCTGCGATTCCAGATGCGCATCGGACACCAGCGCGATCAGATTTGTGTAGCCAAGCTCGTCCTGCGCAAACAGCACCAGCCAATCAACCTCGGCCCGGCCGGTGAGCGCGGCGGCGGCCAACGCGCCCTGCGGACGCTCAACGGGCAGCAGCGCGCCGATCAGCGGTTGGACACCGGCATCCTTGGCCGCCGCCGAAAAATCCATGGCGGCAAACATGTTGGCGCGGTCGGCCAGGCCAATTGCGGGAAAGCCGGCCAGCCGCGCCGATTTTGCCAGTTGTTCCGGCTGGATCGCGCCTTCCAGCATCGAAAAGCCGCTCTGGCAGCGAAGAGGAACGAATCCAGCGTGGGCCATCACTGGACTATGCCCATGCTGCGGGCTGGCTGCCAACCAGCGCGGCAGTGTTGTCCCCAGAAAAACGACGCCCACCCGCGGCCGGCGCCCATCGGCGCCGGCCGCGGGTGGATCAATCAGGCAAGATAATCGTGGAGCACCTTGCCGTACGGCAGCGTCATGTCGGTGATGATGTGCAGCCCGTCCAGCTGCTCCAGCACCGGCAGATCGGCCATCGGGCAATTGACGGCCGGGGTCAGTTCCAGCCGGGCGCGCCCGGTCCAGGCACCCTTGACGATCACCTTGTCGAAATTGATGCCCACCAGCTGGGCAATGGCCGGCGTGCCGTCAATGTCCGGGATCAGCTTCAGTGTCACCTGCGTGCGCTTCAGCAGAGCCTCAACCTCCCCAAGATCATCGGGGCTACTGTGCTTGTAGACCATCGTGCCGCTGGCCACTTTTTGGGTGGCATAGGTGAGCACACCGGTCAGCGTGTCGCTGGCGGTTTCCAGCGTTGGCTGGCCATATTTCATCGGATAGCCCCAGATTTCGCGGCCACCAGCCAGAGGCGGGCAGTTATCGACATACATCTGGACGAGGAAATTGCATTTTTCGCCGTTCAGCAGGCACGGAATCGCCTGCACCGCTGCCGAATAGGCGCCAAAGCCTTCGCCATCCGGCAAATCCAGCCACTGCACCGTGACGATATCGCCATCGGGCATCAGCGGTTCCGGCAGCAGCTTGCGGATCATCGCCGGATCGGTGCGATACTGGATGATCATATATTGCCGGTTGAAGAATTTGTACGGCCCGGTCGGATAGGTCGGGCTTTGCAGCGGCATCGAGCTGAGCTTCAGCACATCCTGCTTGTTCATGTCCTGTCCCTCCTCAGCCGGCGTCTTTGATGTAATCGAACAGCACGCGGCCATGCGGCAGCGTCAGATCGCTGACGAAATGCTTGCCGCCCACGATGCGCAAGATCGGCAGATCCGCCACCGGCGCATTGACATGCGGGATCAGCTGCAACCGCGCCGGGCTGACCCAGACGCCCTTCACCGTGATATTTTCCAGATTATAGGCGACGAGCTGGCAGATCTTCGGGCTGCCATCCACGTCGGGGATGATCTTCAGGTTGCACGATGTCTTGGTCATGCCCTTGGCCTGGGCCTCGCAGCCACCCGGCGCTTCCTGCCACTTGTAGGCCATGGTGCCCATCGCCACCGACTGCCCGGCGTACGACAAGGTGCCGGTCAACGTGTCGGACGCCACTTCCAGCTTGGGCAGCGCATATTTCTTTGGGAAGCCCCAGATTTCGCGGCCGCCATCGATCGGCGGCTGATCGTCCAGATACATTTGCGCCGTGTAGTTGATCGGCTCACCATTATACGTGCACGGAATGACGATGCCGCTTTCGGTGTAATCACCAAATCCCGAGCTGTCGGGCATGCGGATCCATTCGTACAGCACATGATTGTCGGCATTTGGCACCAACGGTTCCGGCACCGCAGCGCGGAGCGCCACCGGATCGGTTTCATAGGTGATGATCATGAATTCGCGGTTGATGAAGCGGTATGGCCCCAGCGGATAGCTGGGCGCGACCGCTGGCATCGACGGAAGCTTCAGTATTTCTTCTGGTGTCATGGTTCCACGTGCCCCCCAGCCGTTACAGTTTGCCAATGCGATTTTTACAGGAACGAAGACTTGATATCAGTGGACGAACGCACGCCGATATCATCAAAATGCTCTGTCAGCCACTTGCTGGCACATTCGCGGCCCACATCGCGCAGCTTCTTCATGAAGCCCCAATCGGGGTTGAGCTTGCTGGTGACGCCCAGGCTGGTCATATATTCCTCGTCCTGAATCGAATGGATCAGCATGCGGCGATGCTTGTCGTCCTCCAGCTGGCCATCATCGATGAGGTGGCTGACAAAGGCGATCGCCCGCATTTCACGCATCAGGCTGGAATTGAAGCTGATTTCGTTGATGCGGTTCATGATGTCCTTGGCGGATTTGGGAATTTCATTGCGGTTGAGCGGATTGATGTGGACGATGACCACATCGTTGGTTTCGCTGCCATAAATCAACGGAAAAATCGCCGGGTTGCCCATGTAGCCACCATCCCAATAGGCTTCGCCGTCGATTTCGATGGTCTGGAACATGAACGGCAAACAGCCCGAAGCCAGCACCTGATCCGGGCCGATTTCGTGATTTTCAAACATCTTGACCTTGCCGGTGCGCACGTTCGTTGCCGACAAGTACAGCTTGATCGGGCAGCCTTCACGCAAAACGTTGAAATCAATCGAGCTTTCCAGAACCTTGCGCAGCGGATTGACGTTCATCGGATTGAGTTGATACGGCGACATCACCCGGGACAACATGTCCATCATCATGAAAACCGGGCTGTAATCGAGGTTGTGATTGTTCAGCGCCTTGTCGATGAACGATGGCTGCAACGGCCCCTTGGCACCTTCGTCGCTGATTTTCTTCCAGAATTTTTCCAGTTCCTCGCGCGCGCCATCCGCGCCGCCGATGGTCAGGCCATAGCCCAACACAGTGGCGTTCATCGCGCCGGCGCTGGTGGCACTCACCGCATCGAACTTCACGCGGCCATCCTCAAGCAGGCGATCAATCGCGCCCCAAGCAAAGGCCCCGTGCGCACCGCCGCCCTGCAACGCCAGATTGACGGTTTTGCTGTTGGCCCCAGGCACATCGGCCGGCGCATTGCGCACATTCTTGGTCGCCATAGAAACCCCCCGTTTGACCGCAGGACAGCATTGATTTTGCGGTGGAAGAAAGGGATAACCCACGATAGTGAAGTGGGCAAGGACGATTCGCCGCAGTTGCAAACAATTCACACTGTAATTGCTCCGTCACAAAGACTCTTGATAACCACCTACCGGTCTCATTTCACAAGGCGCAATCACCAGATTTATTTCACCAGGCGCGAAAACAGGGGATTTTCCATGCTCAAGGGACTTAGTGCAATCGTCACTGGCTCAACCAGTGGCATCGGTCTTGGCATTGCCAATGTGCTGGCATCAAAGGGTGCCAATCTTGTCATCAACGGCTTTGGTGATGCCGCAGCCATCGAAGCGGAGCGCGCGCATCTTGAAGCCACGTATGGCGTCAAGGTCGTCTACAGCGGCGCCGACATTTCCAAGCCCGACGATGTCAAGGCGATGGTCGAACTGTGCGTCAGCAGCTTTGGTTCGATTGACATTCTCGTCAACAATGCCGGCATCCAGTACACCGAAAGCGTCGAGGATTTCCCGGCCGAGCGTTGGGACGCGATCATCGCCATCAACCTGTCCGGCATCTTCCATGCCATCAAGGCGGCACTGCCGCACATGAAGTCCAAGGGTTTCGGCCGCATAATCAACATCGCTTCCGTGCACGGCTTGATCGGCAGCGTCCACAAGGTCGCCTATGTTGCTGCCAAGCACGGCGTTGTCGGCATGAGCAAGGTGGTTGCGCTGGAAAACGCCGGCAGCGGCATCACCTGCAACACCATCTGCCCAGGCTGGGTGCACACCCCGCTGGTGCAGAAGCAGATCGAGGCCAAGGCGGCCGAACAGGGCATCACCGTTGAAGAAGCGACCGAGCAGCTGCTGATCGCCAAGCAGCCATCCAAGCAGTTCGCCACGCCCGAGCAGATGGGCGAATTGGCCGCGTTCCTGGCCAGCGAAGCCGCTGCGCAGATGACCGGCATTGCCATTCCGGTTGACGGCGGCTGGACCGCGCAATAACCTTTCGGCATTACGGGCGACAAACCGGCGCGGTGACACACAAGGTCCCCGCGCCGGATTTGTGTCTGGTCAGGCGATGCGGCCGGCCTTCAGCGTCACCACCCGGTCAACCGAGCGCGCCAGTGCCAGATTGTGGGTGGCGATCAGAGCCGCGCTGCCCTGCCCGCGCACCAGGCTGACAAACTCCGCCAGCACCAGCCCAGCGGTGGCTTCATCGAGATTGCCGGTCGGCTCATCGGCGAGCACCAGCGCCGGGCGGTTGGCCAGGGCGCGCGCCACGGCGACACGCTGTTGTTCGCCGCCCGACAATTGCGCCGGTTTGTGCGTGAGCCTCGCGGCCAGGCCCAGCGCACCGAGCAGTTCATCTGCGCGGGTGCTCGCGGCTGCGCTGGGCACGCCGGCCACCATTTGCGCCAGCATCACATTTTCACGCGCTGAAAAATCCGGCAGCAGATGATGGAATTGATACACAAAACCCAGCCGCTGCCGGCGCACGCGGGTGCGGCCGAGATCATCCAGCGTGCCGGCATCTTCGCCGCAGATGCGAATACGCCCGGAAAATCCGCCTTCGAGCAGGCCAACCGCTTGCAGCAACGTCGATTTGCC
>NZ_JBBATR010000072.1:0-11298 GCF_040398645.1 Sandarakinorhabdus sp. | reverse complement strand
CTGCTAGGCCGCGTATGCGGAGTCGTTCAACGGTCGCATGCGCGACGAACTGCTCAAGGAGACCTTGTTCATGAACCTCGACCATGCCCGAGCAGCGGTCGCTGCTTGGGCCAAGGATTACAACCACGAGCAGCTACACTCAGCCCTTGGATATGAGACCCCAGCGGCTTTCGCCGCTGACCTGACCAAGCAATGGCCTGTTCCGCTATGCCCTTCGGGCTCTGCTCCACAGGCCATTGCTTCCGGTCGCGCCGATGCGCAACACCTACGGCACGGCTCTAATTCCCGCTGGATGAAATCACGGGGTCACATCCAGGGGCATAAAACAATTGTGGAGGCTCAATTAGCGCTTCCCGCATTGCCCTGAGGCAGCGGACTGTAATATCGGTCTCGAAAGACTTTTCATGAAGGGTATCAAGTACATAGGCCTTTAATCTAAGTCTAACAGTAACAAGGTTCTGTATAATTTCCTGTGTTACCAGCACGACCACTGGCTTTGCGAGATAGACATAGCGGCTCGAAAGAGCCGCTTCGGTTACGATTGTCCGTGCATGATCTAAATCTTGATTTATTCCGATGTAGAAATCGATGACAACCTGCATGTCCAATGCACCGTAGTTGCCGGATGAAGTGATTTCGCTGAGAAATTTGCTGTTTGGAATGGTGATCGTGCTATCATCCAGCGTCTGCAAGCGCACAGAGCGAAGACCGATGGCCGTGATATCGCCATAAAAACCGTCAAAACTAACCCGATCTCCGACTTGAAACGGTTGGTCCATAATAATGATGATGCCAGCAATGAAAGATGCCACCAAATCCTTCATGGCGAAGCCGATGGCAACTGCTGCCGAACCTCCAATGAGTGTCAGAACCGTCTTGTCGATCCGGAATGACAGGGCCATCACTATAACAACTGTAAAGATGAAGATCAGGAATTGTGCGATTGTCGCAATTTTTTGCATCGTCAAACGACGTGAAGCAAATTGCGCACTGAAACTTGCAACAAATCTGCCAAGCAAACGTAGGAGAACCCAGACACCGGCTATGATGATGACCGATGTGACGACCCCGCTCCAACGCACAAAGCTGCCTAGTTGGGTTACATCGGCGTTGGCCACGTCCTGTGCGAACACCGCCGTCGGCATCCACATGATCGCAATCGCCCCATGGACGGACGGCTTGTGGCGGATATGATTTCCGTTCATGCCACCGCTCCCCCGACGACGAGGTTCTGACTTTCCAGCAGCCGTCTCACATCCTGGAACCAGTAGAGCGTGAGACGATACCCGCCATCAATTTCACTGATGACACCTAATTTCATCAGGGCACGTAGTGAATCCCAGATAACGACGCTGGGCAGATCGGTTGACGTGGCAATCGTTGCGACCGAAGCAATTTCCATCTGCAGGAGCGCGCGCAGCACGAACTGGGTCGCCTTAGGCAGCGAGAATAACGCGGCCGTATCAGGCGTTCGATACGTTCGAACAGCGACCAGTTCCTCAACTTGATCACGAAATAGCGCTCGCCGCCAGAATTCCAGTGCAACGGCCGGATTGCCGGCCACATAGTCAGTCAATTCTCCGAAAAACTGCCTTCGCGCCCGTTCTTCGGGGGCGATATCACTATCGAACAACATGGTGCCGGCATTCTGTGCATCAAGATTGAAGACTGGCCGCAGCCCAGCCTGCTCAGTGCGGTGTTCAACAAGAAATCTGATGTGTCGTGCGCGCCAGCGTTTGAGATAGACGATATCGTCGAACATGGCGCGATCGGACCGTGCACGCGCAAGATAGGACCATGCTGGACCACCAATCGCAAACAACCATGACGTACCGCCACCGGACGCGCGCGCGAGCGCGATCAACTGATCGAATCCGTCCAGGCCGCCGATCGACGGCACGACAAGGCGCTGCACATCGTCGATCGCAATGGCATATTCGCTGGTTTCCAACGTGTTGCAAATCGCGGTCAGCGTCGTGTCGCATTGCAGCTCCGCGCTCAGCGCGGCCAAAATTCCGGAGAGGCCCGATGTGCTGGCACTGAGCAACAGTCGTTTCGGCGCGGCACTTTTTGCAAGAAATCGTTCGATTGTCGTTGTCTTGCCCAGCCCGCGCTCCCCGATGATGGCCACCAGGCAGCCTGGCGGAAAGGCGACCGAGTCGAGTTCCTGCACAGGGATATCCGCCTTGAAGACCGACAGCGGGCGGCCATGCGGAGACAGTCGCTCTGCTTCGTCAAGGCGCACCGGCACAAAGCGGCCGCTCGCTTCATCAGCCCGCACGCGAGCCGTCGCCTTATCGCGCGCGCGCTGCCCGGAGACTTCCCGGATAAGGGCAAGTTGGTTTATTCGCCTGGCAGCAACCGATTGCGTACCCTGGAGCATCAAGATGGCGCCGGCTGCGATACGGCCAACGCTTCCGGCAACGCCATTTGCATGCGTCGACGACCAGGCCAGCACGACGTTGCGTGGCGCACCGAGGGCTGCAAGTGCGTCAATTCTATCTCTCCACCACTGTGACAGCAGGATGATCAAGGGAACGAGCAACAGCCAGCAGAACGTGAGGACCCAGTTATAGATGGCGCCTTCACCCACCGCCGCTATCGTCAGTGACAAGGACAGGCCGACGCCGAGCATCACGCCGATGACCAGCCGCAATGAACGCCGCCGTAGCGCCGCGCGCGGATCGTCGTCGTGGACCCCCTGAACCAAGGCATCGATGAACAAAACCATTGTCGCTGCAGCCGCAAACCACACCAGCACAAGCCAAACCAACTGGATTGCGCCTATCTCGATGATCGTCGGGTACAGCCAGGCGAGAAGCAACAGGAACACAAGCCAATCCAGCGGCCGCCCGAGCTTGTGCGCGATGCCGGCACCATAGGTCAGGAAGGACGTCGTCAGCGTTTTTGGACGGTGGGCCAGATATTTTTTCTCAACGGCTTGAAGAAAACTGCCACCCCGTTTGCGCCAGGTGGAAAATATAAAAGATAGCAACAATAGTTCGATGAACGCCATGATGATTGTTGAACCAGATCGGGAAATAAAATATTCACGATCTCGAGCGCGCTCAAGGCCCATCAGAGTATTGTAATTTATGGTCAGCGCGATCTGTTGTATTTCGCGCTTCACCTGCGCCACACCATCGACATCGAAACCCGTCACGCGGGCGCGGCTCTCGGGCGACAAAAAGTCGATCAATTGTAGCCTTGCAGCGTTCATGTCGATCATGGCATCGTATAGCGCTTTCCGCTGTTGCCAGACCAGTGCCTTGGCGCGCAATTGCAGTTTATCCGCCTCCAATGCCAACAGGTTACGCTCCCGCGCCTGCGCGACCGTTCGCGGGTCATTCGCGGGCAGCAGAGGGTCCAGGGCAGGGAGAAGAGGCAAGTATGTCGCTGTCTCCTCTGTTCTTGCAAGCGCCATTCCAAGTGCGCTGCGAACTGAGCGGAGTGTATCTATCAATTCCTGATATTGACGATCGGCCCCGCCGTTCATAGCTTTGCCTTCGGCAAGGGCGGCCACGCGCTGTTGCCAGCCAAGCGCAGCATCGAACGTTGCGATTATCGCAGCCTTGCTTTCCTCCAGCTCCATCGTCATGGCACCCAATGACTGCCGATAGGCCGCGAACTTTCCCGCCTGCACCGCCATCCGCCGGTCGGTTTCAAGCCCCGCCTCGGACGCGATCATATTGGCAGCTGTCAATCGCAACGGTGCGCGGGCACTCGCCGCGCCGCTGGCCTGTTGCAGCTTACCACTCTGCGACTGGATGGCATCGAGCCGCACGCGATCGCTGGCAGGCAGCGCCAGGATCCTGACACGCAGCCGATCGACCCAGGCTTGCAACTCATCAACAGATGCCTTTGCATTCGCTACCGCGACCGGTTCCGCCATGACCTTTGTGGCCACAAAGCGCGTTGCAACGCTCCGGTCAGTTGAAATGGGCAGGCTATTGCCGAGGCGTGCGATATCTCCCCCATCAAGAAGATCGACTGAGAGACTAGCCACCGATGCCGGGCGGCCATCCAGGTACGCCTGCAACTCTGCCGCCTCCAAACGCAAAGCAAGCTGTCGACCGGCGAGTTTCTCGACATTGACCGCGGCAGTTCGGGCGGCAGCCTCGCGTGCGGCATGGGCGTTGAAAAGCTCAGCCTGTCGCGAAGAGGTCAACCAGAGAAACTCGGCAAGCTTTATCGCTAATCGTGCCTTATCTCTCGAAAGACCAATCAATATTGCGGGGTCCCGTAGCGCCTGCCGAAAGACTGTGCGATCTTTGCGCATGGTCAGCGTCCAGCGAAGCACGTCCGCTTCATCGCCCGAAAGAGAAATTGTGAATAACTTCCTGGCGTCTATAGAAGGTTCCAGCCGACCCGCCATCAGACCGTTAATGTTGTCGGCTCGGCGTGCGGCATCAGAGGGGGTAACAACAACAGCGCCCGATACGGCGGGCGGTGCATAAAGCGCTGCGGCAGGGATTGCCAATATCAGAAGCGGCGT
The DNA here is from genome assembly GCF_040398645.1 of Sandarakinorhabdus sp. Taxonomy (GTDB): domain Bacteria; phylum Pseudomonadota; class Alphaproteobacteria; order Sphingomonadales; family Sphingomonadaceae; genus Sandarakinorhabdus. The sequence continues at coordinate 6,803 of NZ_JBBATR010000072.1, read as the reverse complement.
CCCCAATCCGAGCGCTATCAACAGGCGAAAAATATTTGCTGGCACCATCTTCACACTCCGTTCTTTAGCGAGAATGCTGTCAACCGCACAAGCTGTTTGCCTCGGATGTGTTGACAGAAGTGGCGCGGTAAATCTGCACAGTCGGCTGAGTGGCGTTTCTGCCCGAAGGCGGCAAGGATGGCTGCCAAACAGGAGATCATATAACGGAGCGAACACGTCGGAACCATAATCGGGCTTTTAAGGCGAAGGTGGCTTTGGCTGCCAGAAAGGGCGAGAAGACGCTGCCGGGGTTTTCGGATCGGATATCCAAAGCGAACCAGCAGAGCCGGATCGACGTGATGACGTTGGTTAATGGTTTTTTGTCCGGGCACTTGGCAAGGCGGGACTGTTGCCGGGCGCAAAACGATAATCGATCGAGCGCACGGGCTGCCGTTACCCGGCAGGCGCAGAAGTTGGGGATCAGCCGCGCATAGTATGCACGAAAAACGACCAATCTGCCCAGAAGCTGAGATTTGTTACCGTTTAGATGGGGAACCAGTGATCGGCCGCAGGCCCACCGGTGAAGGCATTGGCAAGAGGCGTTTACGCGCGGGCTATCTGTCTCATTTTTCGGCCAAGCCAGCGCCCCGGCTGGGCTCAGGCGGTGGGCCGACTGTTGATGTGGCCCATGTCGATAGCAATCCCGATCATCAAAACGCCTGCATCTGCTTCGCCAATTGCCTGAGAACAGATGTTCACAACAGATTTTTGCGTGCGCTAAAAGCTCGAGCACACACCAGCTTTAATGCACAAAGCCTGCCGGCAGGGGCGGGATGATACCGTAACCGCGTAGCCCTAGCGCCATGATCTCGATCGCCAGGCCGGCAAGCAGCAGCGCTACCACCCGCAGCAGGATTGCCGAAAAACCCGGGCCTTTCTTGGCGCTGCTGCTGCCGCCACCGAATTGTGCCAGCAGCAGCATGATGACGAGGTTGCCGGCAAGTATGGCCGCCAGCGCCAGCCACAATGGCCCGCGGTTGCCTGGGCCAAGCGTGGTGGAAGCGATGGTGATGGCGACAATGGCCTGAGGCGAAGCCAGCAGCGGCATGCCGAGCGGATAGATTGCCATGCTGGCTGGCGATGCCGGCGGCGTGTCCTCGTGTGAATGATCCTCGCCAAGCACCAGGCCGATAGCGAACAGCAGCAGGATCAGGCCGCCCGCCACTTCCAGGCCGGAAATCGAGACGTGAAAAAAGGCGAGGATATTTGGGCCACTCGCCACGAAAATGGACAGGATCACCGCTTGGATGCCGACCGACTTGAGCGCGACCGAACGCCGCTCGGCCAGTGTCATGTGACCGGCCTGCGCTGCGAAAAACGCTGCGGCCTTTGTCACCCCGGCGGTGATCAGCAGGATGATGAAAATGTCGTTGAAATTCACGTCTGCCCTTCGGTCTGTGGCGCTGTTGCCGCCGCCGACGGCTTGCCCCCCACTCCGCTCTGCCTAGCAGCGGCGAAGTTTCTCGGCTAGGTGGTGAAAAAAGGGAGGGTGATGTGGGGAACGATACGGCCAAACCAGCGGTTGCTGCTGCCAAGACGGGATCGCCGCGGGATCCAGTGCGACGCTGGACCTATATTGTCGGTGCGCTGCTGATTGCCATCTTGGCCTTCAATGTCGCGTCGGACCGGTTAGCACCGCTGACCTTCCAGACCACGGCCGAAACCTTGGTGGTGCCGGTTACCCCGCAGGTCAATGGCATGCTGCTCGATGTGCCGGTGCGCGACAACAGCCGCGTGGCCGCGGGGCAACTTCTGGCCGTTGTCGATCCGACCAGCTATCGCCTGGCCGTCGAAAATGCGCGCGCGTCTTATGGTGCTGCGCAACAGGCGATTGGCGCAGCCGCGGCGGCTGTCGATTCCGCCCGCGCCGTTGTCACTTCGGCGCGCGTCCAACTCGTCCAGGCCCAACAGGACAATGATCGCACCGCAACGCTGGTCAAGGCCGGCTATGCCACCCGCGCCAAGCTTGAAGTCACCAAAGCCACGCTGGCATCTCGGCAAGCTGGCGTTGTGCAGGCCGAAGCCCAGCTTGCCGGCGCACTTCAGCAACTGGGGCCAGCCGGCGCCGCCAAGCCGCAGCTGCGCGCTGCTGCCGCCGCGCTGGAGCAGGCAGAGCGCAACCTTGGCTGGACACGGATCACCGCGCCGGTGGACGGCTATATCTCCAATCTCCAGATCGGCCGCGGTTCCTATGCCAGGGCCGGCGCGCCGCTGATCAGCCTTATCGACGTTTCCAAGGCTGGCCTCATCGGCTATTTTCGCGAAAATCAGCTCGGCAATGTGGCGCTGGGCGATCCGGTGTTCATTGCGCTGGATATCTTCCCGGGCCGTGTTTTCAAAGGCCGGGTCGTCGGGCTTGGCGGCGGGATCGCCACCCCCAACCAGAGCGCTCCCAGCGGCGCGCTGGTCCAGGCGCCGAGCGAAAGTTGGCTGGCAAACGGCCAGCGCCTGCCGATCCGCGTTGCATTTGATCCCGTTGGCCAGGTTCCGCCCGGCCTGCGCCTCGGCTCCAGGGCCAGCCTGATGATCGAAACCCGCGATGCCGGCGTCATGGGCATGTTCTGCCGCTGGGTGCTGACCATCCGCTCATATCTTTCCTATGTCGGCTGACGCTGGTGTTGGCTGACGCTGGCGCCGGGCACGTCCTGCGTCTCGCATTTTCCGTTCCCGTCGCGGCCTTGCTTGCCGCTGCCTTCGGCCTGCCGCTTGCCTATATTGCTTCGGTCCTGGTTGTCACGGCGTTGGCCCCCCTGGTGGCTGGCCTGACGCTGCGGCTGGCGCTGGTCACGCTTGTCCTCGTCACTTGCGTATCCGCCGCGCTTGCGTTCATCCTCACGCCGGTCATCGTCAGCCCGGTCGCCTATCTCGTGATTGTCGCCGGCCTGCTGTTTGGCGCGTATCGCCTGCAAGGCGGCAAGCTCACGCCCGTCGCTGCACTCGCCATTCCGCTGATCGTGCTCTTTGGCCCGCTGGTGCCGCTTGCCGCGGGCTTCGCGGCCGGCCTTGCCGTGTTGCTCATCGCACACACGGCCAGCGCGGTCCTTGCTGTCACACTCGCCTGGATCGTCTTTCCTGGCCCGCGCAGTGCCCCCGCACCGGCCGATGTGCCCCTGCCGCGCAGTGGTGCCGATTGCGCCATAAGCGCCGCGATCATGACCCTTCTCATCGCGCTCACGCTCCAGCTTGATGCCCAGAGTGCGCTCCGCCTGCTCATGATCGCCAGCGGTGTCATTGCCGTGGCCGATCCCGGCGCCAGCACACGTGCCGCTGGCGCCACGTTCGCGGCCACCATTGCCGGCGTCGGCGCGGCGCTGCTGCTGCGCAATTTCAGCTTCATCGCTGTCACGCCCACGCTGTCGGCGCTGGCGTTGGCGCTCATCATCCTTGGCATCGGCTATCGCTTTGTCCGTCCGGCCACCGCGCCCATTGCCGCCACCGGGTTGATGACCATCCTTGTCCTGATGGGCGCTGGCACCGGTGTGCCTACGGGCAAGCTGGTCCAGTTCACGCTTTATACGCTTGCGGGCATCGGCATCGCCATCGGCCTGCGCCACACGTTGCTCTGGCATTTCGGCGGCCGCGCCTATCGCGCCGAGGCTCGCGCTGGGGCCTGACGCGGCGGGGGATGGCGGCCGGCGTTTCGACAGGCGGTCAGCGGCCGATCAGGATCCTGCCACGGGGGCATATCGCAGCGCCGCGGTGCCGCGCGCCTCAACCGGCATGAACAGCCCTTGTCCGGCCGGATAGACCGCGCCATTTTCCACCGAATCGATATGCGTCGTCAGGATGAACGCACCCAGACGCTTTTCGCTGATGGCAGCGCCGGCCTTGCCGAGCACCTTGGAATAATCCTTGGCAAAATTCTGCGACAGCGCCTTGCCGATTTCGGCCTGCACTGCCGGGGACTCCACAACGGCGAGCAACAGCTGGAACACCGGGCTGTCGCTCTTGCCGGCGATCTGCAGATCACGAAGTTCCACGCGCTGCGAACCGGTGCGGTTGAACGGTTTTGCCGTGACCCAGATGGTGCCACGCGCATCGATCCAGCGTTCCGACGTCGCCACTTTCATCTCGAGCCCGATCGCCAGCCGGCCATTGTGGGTCGGATACAGGCTGACCTTGCCGAAATCCGGCTTGACCGTGCCGACGCCGGGCAGAGAAATCGGCTTTTTTTCAAGTTTGTTCAAGGCCTTGGCCAGAACCGGTTCAAGCACGGCGTAATCGGCAACAACCGGCATATAAAAGCGGAAACCAAGATCGGGGGAGACCGCACGCGGCGCCGGCGCTGGCAGCGGTATTGGCACCGGATCGGGCGGGCGCTGCCCGACAAAGGTTTCGGTGAGCGCCATCGCGCCAAGTTCAAGTGTCAGCCGGCCATTCTCGATATGATAGCGGCGAAACCGAAGCTTCTGCGGTGAAAGCCGCAGCCAGACGGGCGGATTGGTGCGGTTGATCGACAGCGCGGTAAATGCCTTTGCCCAGGCCGCGGCCAGCTTGTCGCGGGGGTGCAGCTTGGCGATTTCGCGCGGCAAATCCGCTTCAAGCCGCTTGATGAGCTTTTGCAGGGCCGGATCGGCCTTGTTGGCAAAGGTCAGCCGCTGGCCCAGAAAATCGATTCCCGGCTTTTTCGTCCAGCGGTATTCGATGTGGACGCGCGGCTTCGGCTGCCAGTCGCCTATGGCATCCAGCTTGACCGTCGCGGTTGCGATCGCTGCCGCCGTCGCAGTTTCCTTCATGACATGCGCGAAGTGATCAACACGCACTTCGGCTGCCACGGGCATCACCAGCAGCAGTGTATTGCCGTTGCCGCCAACGGTGATCGGGCCGCGCTTGACGGTGCCGACAACATGGCAACTGATCTTGCCGATGATCTTGACCTTGACGCAGGCTAGCTCCTGCTTGTCGATGGTGGCCAGGGTTGCGGGCACGACGCGGTTGGCGATGGTTTGAAGATCGCGCAGACTGGCGCTGATCGGGACCGCGATCGCTGACGCATGCGACGGGATGGCCAGAGGGACGACCTCATGTGGCGGCGCCTCGTTGGAAGCAGTGCCGCAGCCCGCCAGGAGCGCCGGCAGCAGAAACGCTGGAAACATGCGCACGATCATCCGATCCCCATCATCGAGCTGCCTTGCAGGCGCCGCGCCTTTGCAAACGTGGGCGCGTTTACCGAGCGTACAAGTCAACCTGCGCGCTGCGCCAATTGTTGTAGTTATCGGCCTGCCGGAAGTAGAGATACACGTATCTGATGTCGAAACTCTTGCCGCCAAGCAGATAATATTCCTGCGTGCATTGACGATTGGCAACACGCGATCGCAAATTCAAATCCCTACGGTTTCCAGTGGTCAGCTGAACCTCGGCTCTGTAAAAGGAAACATCGGCAAACCGCACGCAAAACTTGATTCTGGAATAGCGATATCGGCCATAGGCCTGAATGATATCCCTATCCGGAGCCTTTCCGGCTGCGGCCGAGCCGAGCCGAACCCAGCCATTGATAACGGGCCGGCCATAGTAATTACCCGGATTCCAGCCGGTGCCAGTGCTGCCGTTCCAATTGGCACCGGGGTTGTAGCCATTGCTGCCTGGATTGTAACCGCTGCCACCGGGGTTGCGACCGTTGGCGCCGGGATTGTATCCGCTGCCGCCGGGGTTGCGATCATTGCCGCCGGGATTGTAGCCGCTGCCGCCGGGGTTGCGACCATTGCTGCCTGGATTGTAGCCGCTGCCGCCGGGGTTGCGACCATTGCTGCCTGGATTGTAGCCGCTGCCGCCAGGGTTACGATCATTGCTGCCAGGGTTGTAGCCGCTGCCACCGGAGTTGCGACCGCTGCCGCTGGCATTTTGGCTATTGCCGGGGTTGTAGCCGCTGCGTGAATTGCCGATGCTATTTCCGCCCGTTGCGCCTGGACGGTTCGGCGGCGTCGCGGCCCGGGCCCGCGCTGACTGCGAAGCCGTGGCCGCCCCTGATTGACCTGCGGGCGGCCGCGCGCTTTGCTGCGCCCAGGCCTGCGGAGTGGAAAAAACAAACCCTATCACAAGCGCATATACCAACGCCGCGGCGGCTGATGACTTTTGATTGTTAAACGGAACCATTATGCCCCCTAAGGAATATTGATCGAAACCATCGGACGTCGAGGCCACCAGCATAGGCATTTTTTCTAGCCAGCCTTTTGGTGAAGGGAGACATCTGTCGGCCAAATTTCCCCTTCGCAAAAACACATATCAGACCTCCAGATCGGGTGAACGGATAATTTTGCGAGCCCGTCGATAAGCCACTGGCGAATGGCGCCCCGGGTCCAAGGTCGGCCCAGATCAGACAGGAATCCCCGCGAGCCGAGACCATCTGGAATTACCCGTTCCGGTAGGCATTCATCGACAAATTGCCAATAAACGTCGCGTACAACCGCGATCCCGGAGGCCGGCCCTAGAAACAAGACGACACGGTCGGTCGCAATGCTCTTGTGCGCGCTTGAGGCCAAGCCATCTGCATCGGTCAGAGCATGAGTTTTCGTAGTAAGACCACCCCGACTTCCTCCAAAACGTTGATCTTATTGGTTGTTTAATGTAGCAGTGGCATAGCCGTTAAACGCCGTAACCGGCACCTCGCGGCTGACGGGGGATCAGCGGGGCTGAGGCTTTTCCGTCACCGACATGGCCCGGCTGGGCCTGCCGCCTGCCACCTATCAGGGGCCCGGCTGCTATGAGGAGAGCCCGACGTTCAAGCGCTGGCTATTCCAGCTGAAGCCCGAGGATCGCCACCCCTA
>NZ_JBBATR010000071.1:7553-11766 GCF_040398645.1 Sandarakinorhabdus sp. | reverse complement strand
TGTTAGGCAATGCCGGATGCGCGGGCTTCAATCATCCCGTTTGCTTGCGCACCGGGCTCAACTTTTGCCGCAGCAACGCGCTCTACGTGGCCAGGGCATGGGCTTTGCCCATAAGTGCAATGGCGGCTTGCCGAGGCTGTCACGGCAAGCAACAATGCTGCCATGATCGAGTATTATCACCGGCGTTTGGGCGAATTGCATGAAGGCACAGCGCAAACGCCGCTGTTCAATCCGGTGTTCCAGCTCGGACTGGAAATTTCGCGACAGTTGGAGGCCGGCGAGGTCACGTTGGCTGCATTGGGCGATGTGATTGCCGAATTGGGCCGCAATGGCTTGCAGGCCCGGACTGACCGGTTGGTGCGGCTGGTCGGCCCACTGGCGCCCGATGCCAATCTGGCAGCGTTTCGTGCGCAGGTGACGGCATCGGCGCAGGCCAGCGATTTTGCCGGCTTTGCCGCCCGCTGGTCGCAGCCGCTGCTGCACGTGGTGTTCACTGCCCACCCGACCTTTGTGCTGACACCGGCCGAATATGCGGCCGTCGCTGCCAGCGCCGTGACGGGCGCGCCGGTTGCGATAGCGCCGCAGCCAGAGCGGCCATCGCCAAGCCTAGCCGATGAACATGAGGAGGCGATGGCCGCCATGGCCCGGGCGCAGGCCGCCCGTGATGCGTTGCACAAGGTCGTTCTGGAGGTCGCGGCGAAGCATTATCCGGATGATTGGCAATCCCTGACACCCTGCCTGTTCCGGCTGGCGACATGGGTTGGCTATGACATGGACGGCCGCACTGATATCGGCTGGGCCACCAGCCTGCGATTTCGGCTGGATGAAAAGGCACGGCGGCTGGCGCTTTATGCCGCCGCCGCAGATGCTGCTGGCGGAGCTGCTGGCGGAGCTGCTGGCGGAGCTGCTGGCGAGGCCGCGTTGGCAGAGCTGCTGCGCCGCGCCGGCGACCATGCCGCCGCCATGGCCGTGTTGCTGGCCGGCGATACCAATACGCCCGCGACATTGTCGGCGATTGCCAACCAGATCAGCGCTCCGCACCCCGACAGCCTGACCAGCCTGGCCGGGCCGATTGCGCAATTGCGGGCCGCTGCGGCAGTGCTGCCTGTTGATCGTGCGCAGCCGCTGCTGGTGTTGGCAGCGGCAATGGCGGCCGATGGCCTGGGCATGGGCGCCATTCATTTCCGGGTAAACGCCGCGCAATTGCACAATGCCATCCGCCGCCGCATCGATCCCGACGGCACGGCGCCGGCCGATCTGGATATGGCCAGCGGCCAGACCTTGCAGCGGCTGCGCACCATGCTGGAAACGGTGCAGCCGCTGCGCAGCAATTTTGCAGCATTGGCCGTCGAAAGCACCACCGCCGTCCGCCAGTTTCTGGCCATGGCAGCGATGCTGCGCCTGATCGATGCCGATACCCCGATCCGCCTGCTGATTGCCGAATGCGAACAACCGCAAACCGTGCTGTCGGCGCTGTATTTTGCGAAGCTGTTCGGCATTGATGGCCTGGTCGATGTGTCGCCGCTGTTCGAAACCGAAACGGCGCTGGAACATGGCGGGCGGTTTCTGGATGCGCTGCTCGCGGAGCCTGCCTATGCCGCCTATGCCCGCCGGCGCGGCCGCGTTGCGATCCAGACCGGGTTTTCGGATGCCGGGCGCTTCGTTGGCCAGATTCCGGCAGCGCTGGCCATCGAACGGCTGCAGGGCCGGCTGGCGCGGGCCATGGCGGCCAATGGCCTGTCCGGCGTGGCTGCGCTGATTTTCAACACCCACGGCGAATCCATGGGCCGCGGCGCACACCCGGCTGGCTTTGTCGACCGTCTGGCCTGGCCGCTCAGCCGCTGGGCGCGCGCCCAGTTTGCGCAGGCCAGCATCCGTATCGAGGCCGAAGCCAGTTTTCAGGGCGGCGATGGGTTCCTGTTCTTTGGCCATGATGCGTTGGCGCTGGCCACCTTGTCGCGCATCGCCGCGCTGTGGCCGCAGCTGGCCAGCAACGATAGCGACGATTTTTACACGCGCACCGATCTCAGCCTGGATTATTACCGCATGATCCGCCGCCATCAGCGCCGCCTGTTTGAAACGCGGCCTTACGCGCGGGCAATCACCGCCTTTGGCCTTGGCCTGCTGCCGGTCACCGGCTCACGGCGGCTGAAGCGGCAATCCGATATCGGCAGCGACCGCGACGCATCGCTGCGCCAGATCCGCGCCATCCCGCACAACGCCATTTTGCAGCAACTGGGCTACCCGGCCAATGTGCTGGCCGGCGTCGGCACCGCGGCCGGCGAAGCGCGCGAGCCGCTGGCGGCACTGCTGGCTGGATCGCCGCGCGGCCGCCAGATCCTCGGGCTGATCACCGCTGCCAACACCATCGCCAGCATCAAGACGCTGGCGGCCTATGGGGAGCTGTTCAACAGCGCCTATTGGGCCACCCGCCCCTATCGCGGCACCGAAGATCATCTGGCGAGGCCGTGCCTGGCGCTGGCCGAACGGCTGGTAGAGGATGACCGATCCGGCCAGTTTCGCCGGCTGGCGTCGCAATTGCGTGTGGACAATATCAAGCTGCGGCAGTTGTTGGCCCATGTCCCGCCGGATGAAGACTCGGCGGAGCAAGCGCCCGCCGCCGAAGCGACCCGCCGCACCCTGGGCGTGCTGCACGCGTTGCGGCTGGCGCTGATGCAGCATCTGTTCTTGCGCGCCGCCGACATGCCGGTGTTTTCGCGCAGCAACGATATCAGCCGCGACGATGTGATTGAAATGATCCTGTCGCTGCGCACCGATGAAGCCCTGGCGCAATTGCACCGCGCCTTCCCGACCGCTGCGCCCGATCTGGCCGATTACCACATGGATGAAGCCAGCGATTGGCCCGATGGCGACAACCAGGCCTATGCCGGCATTCAGCGCCGTTTCATCGCGCCAATCGCCGACGCCGCAAAGCTGCTGCCGCTGATCGGCATTGCCATCGCCAATCACTTCGGTGCCTTTGGCTAACCGCGTGCAGCGCGCCCGCCCGACGCCGGTAGCACTGGCCGCCGAACAGGCCGCGCTTGCTGCCCTGATCGTGCAAGAACAGCTACCCAGCGATTACCGGGCCACCATCGATGATCATTGGCGCCCGATTGCAGCTGCGATTGCCGCCGCATTCGCAGCAGCCGGCCGCCCGTTGGTGATCGGCATCAATGGCGCGCAAGGCAGCGGCAAATCCACGCTGTGCCTGTGCCTTGAATTGCTGCTGCGCCACAGCCACGGCCTGCACGCCCAGACGCTTTCGATCGACGATCTCTATCTATCCAAGGCTGATCGCGGCAAACTGGCCGCCGCAGTGCATCCGCTGCTGGCCATGCGCGGTGTGCCGGGCACGCATGATGTGGATCTGGGCAATCACATCATCGCCAGCGTGCAGGCCGGGCACGCACGCCTACAGCTCCCGCGCTTTGACAAAGGGCGCGATGACCGGGTGCCCAGCGCCGACTGGCCGATTGCGGCAAAACCGATCGACATATTGCTGTTTGAAGGCTGGTGCGTGGCCGCCAGCCCGCAGCCAGCCTTAGCGCTGGCAATGCCGGTCAACCGCCTGGAGATTGATGACGACAAGGACATGATCTGGCGGCGGCACGTCAACACGGCGCTGGCCGGGCCATATCGCGCACTGTTTGCCAACATCGACCTGCTGGTCATGCTGGCAGCGCCGCGCTTTGAAATCGTCCAAGACTGGCGGCTGATCCAGGAACACAAGCTGCGCGCCCGCACCAACGGCGGCATGACCGACGCTGAGTTGTCGCGCTTCGTGATGCATTTTGAACGCTTGACCCGGCACATGCTGGATGAAATGCCCAGCCGTGTCACCATACTTGTGGCGCTGGATGATCAGCACCGCGTGTCAAAACTGGCCATCCGGCCGTAGCGGCATGGCTGCGGCGGCGCTTGTTGCGGAGCGTAGCGGGGCCTGGCGCTGGCGAAAATCCGCCGGCTATCGGCACGCCGGAGGTTGGCCGCCGCGCGGCGCACGAATATTATGCAAATTCGTCTCTGCTGGCATATATTGCTTCGAGACTCGGAACGACTAACAATAATTGACCAAGGTTGAACCATTTTTCAGAGCCAGATCGTTTGATCCCATACCAGGAGGCATTTTGATGTTGCAGTTAAACTACGGGCAATCGATGTTGGCGGCTGCGATACTCTCGGTGCTTGGCCTTACGGGTTGCTCGGAGCG
>NZ_JBBATR010000071.1:0-7453 GCF_040398645.1 Sandarakinorhabdus sp. | reverse complement strand
CAGGCGCAGCGCAAGCCCAGCCCCAAGCCAAACCGCAATCCCCTTCACAATCGCCATCTTCTGACCAGATGGACTCGGACGGCGCGCCGCTTGATCTTGCCGCCATGCGCTATACTGCCAAATCCGCTACGCTGCGATCCGTGCAGTGGAATGGCATGCGCTCCTTGCCGGTTTGCTGGGAAAATCCGCGGCCCGAACACGAAGCCAAGCGTGAACGCATCAGGCGCGGAGTTGCCGAAACGTGGGAAGCTGCAGGAAACGTGAACTTCGTGGGCTGGAGCCCTTGTCAGCCAAATGAACAGGCAATTCGCGTTCGTGTTTCAGCCAATGAATGGCCGCGTGCCATCGTTGGACGCGGCGCGCTGGCCCGGCGGACCACGATGTGGTTGAACTTCGACCTGCCATTGATGGCCGGCTTCGCAGGTTGCGCGGCTAAAGTAGAGAGATGCGAGGATTTTACCGCCATCCATGAATTTGGCCACGTGCTGGGCCTGATCCACGAACAGGACCGCCCTGATACGCCCGACACTTGCCGTCAGGCCTTGGGAAATGGCGGTATTACCCAGCGACCAGCCGACGATCTGGTTGTGATGTCTGGTTATGATCCGGAATCCATCATGAATTATTGCAGCGTTCGAGGCTGGGATTCTGCACAGCCGCTCGTGCTGACAACCGAGGACAAAGCTGGCATCGTCAAGATGTTTGGTGCTCGCGCTGCTGCTGAGCCGCCATCGGAACCACAGCCCAAACGGCGCAGATTTCCGGTGTTTGTCCCGCAATAAGACCGTTTCTCGAAGTTCTGGCGTTTACAGTGCAAACCAACCCAACTAAAATTGTCAGGAGAGCCTGTATGAAGATCAATATTGCCTTGCTTGCGACTGTTGTGCGCGCTGCGCCAGCAATGCCGGCCATTCCAAACCTGAACGTAATTGTCCACAGCTTCAAAGTGGAAGGGTGATCGTCATGCGTCGTTTGCTTGCCACCCTCGCCCTTGCCACCACCCTGTCGAGCGGAGCGCTGGCTGAAAACCGGGCACTGCTGATTGGCGTTGGCGCTTACCAGTCACCCGATGTCAACAAACTGCCGGGCATCGATAAAGATGTGCTCATGATGGCTGATTTTTCCAAGCGTCTCGGCGTGGCCGCACCCGTGGTGTTGATGGACCGGGCCGCCACCCGCGACGGAATCCTGGCGGCAATGAAAACGGCGCTGACCCAAAATGTGAGCGCTGATGATGTGATTTTAATCTATTATTCAGGCCATGGTACCCAGGTTGCTGATACGGACGGCGATGAACCGGACGGCGGTGACGAAGTAATTCTGGGATACGACACAGGTTACATGACAACAGCAAATGGCGACAAGGGCCTGCGCGGCGTCATCAACGATGATGAGATCGGTCAATTGCTGCGCCAGTCGCCCAGCAAGAATGTGATCTTGATGATCGATGCTTGCCACAGTGGCACGATCGACCGATCGGCAGCGTTGCCCGGCGGTTTCCAGGGCGAAACCAGGGGCGTATCGAAATTCTTCAGTTGGTCCGGCATGGGCGGCAAGGCGCCAAAGGCGTTCAATCCGCAGGCCCGCGCCGGGGATGCTGCCGGATCCGGTGCTTATGTCTCGCTATCGGCGGCAGCTGATAGCGAAGTGGCACAGGCCACTTCGACTGGCAGCGTGTTCACCGTGGGTGTCACTCGGGCAATTGCGGAGAAATCGGCTGGCAGAGCAATCACGCCGCGCGATTTGCTGAACGGTGCACGCGTGTTCATCACGCAGGAACGGCAAACGCAAACCCCCGAGATCAACGGGTCGCCGGACTTGATGGACAAACCGTTGAAATTGACGTCCGTCGCCGACGGCAACGGCCCCAACTGGACGCGGATATATAATACGGCAAACAAGCTGCCCAAAGTCGAGGTGAGCGGTGTCAAAGCGCAGTACACGGACGGCGAGAAGCTGGTGTTCGATATCGATGTGAAATCCGATGGCTATCTGAACATCGTGGATGTTGGTCCTGACGACAATGTCACATTGTTGTTCCCCAACAAATTCCAGCCTGCCAACAAGGTCACTGCCGGGCGCTTCACCGTTCCGGCCAGTGCCATGCCATTTGATCTACCCGCGGGGTCACCATATGGCCGATCGATGATCGTCGCCTTTTTGACCAGTGCGCCACTTTCGCTGCTGACGTCAGCCTCCGATGGCAAGACGGCGACATTGGCTTCGCCATCGCTGGCCGGCCTCGAAGCTCTCGGCGTGATGACACGGTCGTTCGGCGCAGCAGCCAAAGCCGACGGCAGCGGCGCATGGGCTGGTATAGCCGAGACACAAGTGTGCAGCCGCGACGGGGGCTGCCGCTGACAGGCCCAGCGGTCAGGGAGACGGCGATGTTTGGACGACGTGAAATCATCGGCCTTTTGGCCGGTGTTGCCGGCGCCGTGAACGTCCCGGCGCGGGCAGCATTGGGATACGGCAACGGATTGAACGCCTATCCTTGCCGGCACGGCATCAAGGCGTTCGATGCAGCGCCGGCAAGCTTCCTGGCACTTTATGCTGACAATCGGGAACAAGGCCGCCCAAACCTGGTTACCGAAGCCTTCCTGATCCAGATGCTGTCGCTCAGCTTGCGGCGAGCGCAGCGCGAATTTGAAAAGACGGTCCTGTTGCCCTTGCTGGTGGACTGGCAGGCGGCGGTGCTGGCCGCACTGGGTGGCAAGGCGCAGGATGCGATGGCTGGCCAGGCAATGGCGGTGTTTGGCAGCCTGCTGACCGGGGCCCAGCCAGCCAATCGCCGCGCCGAGGCCGACGTGCGGCTGGCGCTGGCAGCCGATGGGATCGAGCGATCAAATGTGCTTGGGGTGCGGCTTGATTTCAGCCAGTGCCGGCCGCGCGGGCATTATGCCGACGATCCGGCGCTGTCGCGCATGTTTCGCGCCATGCGATATGCCGGGCTGGCGCCGTTCCTGCTGAATGCTTCGCCGGCCACGGGCGTTGACCAGGGCATGGCCAAGGCATTTGCCGCCGCAGCGTTGACATTGTCGGCCGCAATGCGCAGCGCTGCTGTGCGGCCGCTCACTGAAAGACTTGATGGCATGCTGGCCGCTGCATTCGGCCCAGCCGAAGATTTGAGTTCGGCCGATCTGCCGGCGCAGCCAGCCACAGCCGAAGCCTTGCGCGATCAATGGTTGACGGAGTCTGCAAAGAGATTGCCGGCAGTGATCGATGTCGTGATGGACAATCGTAAATTGGGCGCACTCACCCCGGCGCAGGCCGCGATCAGCTGGCGAATCCTGCCTGGCCGGCGGCTATCCGATGTCGCGGCCATGCAGCAGCTGGTGACGCCGCATGTTGGTGCACCAATTGGGCCGGAGGCCGCCGCGGCATTTGCGGCTGGCAGTGTCGATGGCCAGCTGGTGCGGGCTTATGTCGGCTTTGACGATGTTCGGCTGCTTTATGGGCTGTCGCCGGCGCCTGGCGATGCTGCATTTGCCTTTGCCGACATGACAGCCGGTGCACGGCTGGCGTGGGCCGAAGCCGGGCGGCCGGCGCTGCCGTCCGACAATTTGCGGCGCTTTCTGCTCAAAACCGGGCCCGGTGCCTCTGCGAGCCGCATTGACGCCCTTTTGGGCCTGTATGTTCACCATCGCCACGGATTGGCCATGGTGGCCAAGCAATCGATGACATCGACCCCCAAAGGACTGGTGTTCGCGTCGCCGCGGCCGGGTGCCGTGCTGGCAACGGATCTGGTCTTCATCGAAGCACTCGCCGAACTGGCGCGCGGCCACGCGTCACGCTTCCCGGCGGAGAGCTGGGCCGTCTGGCAGGAGCATTTGCAACAATTGGCCGAAATCGCGTTCCGGCGCAGCCACATCTGCGGCGGCGATGCCGATGATCGCCTGCTCAACAATCTCGATCTGGCTTTGGCGGCGTTGATCGATCCGGGTGATGATGCCCCGCTGACCGTGGATATCCATACCGTGCCCAGCGAGCGCAACGCGGTTCAGATCGGTATCGGCCGTCCGGCCCCGATTGTTGCTGGTTCAGCAGTTGGCGCAAATTTTGCGCTCTATCAGT
Organism: Sandarakinorhabdus sp.; assembly: GCF_040398645.1. Classification (GTDB taxonomy): domain Bacteria; phylum Pseudomonadota; class Alphaproteobacteria; order Sphingomonadales; family Sphingomonadaceae; genus Sandarakinorhabdus. Next base: position 3,379 of record NZ_JBBATR010000071.1, on the reverse strand, counting down.
GGAAACAACCGATGCAGTCGCGAATGAACGATGTTGAATTTGCCGTTTGGCTCGCAGGCAATGCTGCGGCAGCAGCGGCAAGCTATTCTGCGCAAGATCGGTTCTGACATGCGCTGGCGCCCAACTGTTGCTTCCGTGCTGGCGGCGGCAATCCTGGCGTGGCCGGCCGCCGCGCACGCCCGCACCATCGCGCTGCTGGTTGGCATTGGCAAATACACCGGCGCGGTCCCCCCGCTGCCGGGGCCGGCAAATGATATCCCGGCCATGCGCGGCCTGGTCAGTGCGCGCATGGGCGCTGCCGACGCCGACATTGTCATCTTGCAGGACCAGTCCGCGACAGCAGCCGCCATCCGCCGGGAGCTGCGCGCGCTGGTCACGCGCAGCAAGCCGGGCGACCGCGTGGTGATTTATTTTTCCGGCCACGGCACCAGCGCCAAGGATCCAGCGGCGCGCAGCTACAATCTGCCCGATGGGTCGGGAGCCTTTGTGCCGATTGACGTGGAGGTGGACAATGGCCGGCCGCTGCGCGAGCGGCTGATCGTGGGGCGCTTCGATTTGCGGCCACTGGCGTTGCAGCCGCTCGATGATGGCGGCCGGGATGTGTTGCTACTGATGGACAGCTGCTATTCCGGCAATGCCGCGCGGGGGGTGAAACCCGGCATCCTCTACCGTTATGCGGCACTGGGCGCCGAAAGCGACCCGCTGCTCACCGCAGCTGCAACCGACAAGACCGCGCCGGCCGGCGCCGAGCCGGCGGCCTACCCCTATCGCCGTGTCATCATGCTGTCAGCTTCGGCCGAAACCGAAAAGGCAGCCGATCTGCCGGGCGGCCTGACCGCGTCGGGCAAACCGCAAGGCGCGCTGACCGATGCCCTGCTGCGCATCTACGCCGGTGAAACGCCTGCCGATTTCGACCGTGATGGCAAAGTATCCTACCTGGAAGTGGCGCGCGGCGTGACTGCGGCGATGGGCAAGCTGAATCTGAAACAGACACCGCAGTTGCTGCCATCGCTGGACAACAATGCCGCGCCCGGCCTGCATGATGCCGTGCCAGGTCTGGCACCGCTTCCGGTGGCGGCGCAGCCATTCAAGGTCGCGGTTGCGGCCAGCGCCGCCACATTGGCGCGGCAATTGCAGGCCGCCGGGATCACGGTGGTTGCAGGCGGCAACGCTGATTTGCAGGTTGCGGCCGGCCCGGGCGGCCTGGCGCTGCGCAGCGCGGCGGGGGATCTCGTGCTGGCTGCGGCCACGCCGGCCCAGATCATCGCGCGGGCGCGGGCCGAACAATGGCTGGCCAGCGCGTTGGCTGGCGGCGGCGGCGGCCTGTCCGTGCGGGCGCAGGCGCTGCCGGCGGCCGCAGGCGGCACGTTCGTGATCGGCAAAGGCGATGCCATCCGGCTCGGCGTGACGGCCAATCGCGCCGTGCAGCCGATGGTGATCGACATTGCCCCCGATGGCCATCTGCGCATGCTGTATCCGGTGTCGGCACGCGAAGTGAAGATCATGCCCGCCAACAGCCGCGCCGTGGTGCCCGAATCCGATCCGATCGTGGCGGTGCCGCCAGCCGGCAGCGATCAGGTGGTGGTGCTGGGTTTTGATGCCATTCCGTCCGACATCGCTCGCTGGTTTCAATTGGATGCCAGCATCGAAAGCGGCGAAGGCCAAGCGTTTGTGCAGTGGGTGGCAGCACAGCGCGGACGCTACGGCGCAGCCAGCCTCGCGCTCAGGATAACCCCTCCATGATGCGCATGCTTGTTCTGTCGCTGCTGCTCGCTGCCCCGGCAGCAGCCGTGGATTGCAACCCCGAAGCCGTTGCGGCCGCCGCATCGGATGCCCGCGCGCCCATTGATGCCTACCGCCAGGGCATGGCCGATTTGCAGGCCGATCGCTATGCCGATGCCGATCTGGCCTTTCGCCGGGCTTATGGCGGTGCCGGCAAGGCGGCGGCGCAGCTTGAAGTTGCCAGCCTCGCCCGGTTGATGGAAACCGCTTTGGCCATGAAGGACTTGCGCGTCGCCTGGCACCGGCTTCGCCTGCTGCGCCAGATCACCGGCACCAGCCCGCGCGATGCGTGGGTGGATGCGCTGATCCTGCAGGCTGATGCAGCCACGGCCGCCGTGTCCGAGAGCGCGGATGTGCTGGCCTTCACCAAAAACTGCCGCAGTTTCGGCGTGGCCCCGGCAATCAACCTGCGCATCCTGTTTGAAACCGGCAGCGCAACACTTGATGCCGAGGGCACAGCCCAGATCGCGCGGCTGGCGCAGGCATTCCAGGCCGCCAACGTGAAGGGCGCACTGGTGCGCGGCCATACCGATCAAACCGGCAGCGACGCATATAATGATGTGCTGTCACGCGCCAGAGCCGAAACAGTGGCGCGTGCGCTGGCCCGCGCCGTGCCGGCCCTGCAAGGCAAGCTGCGCACAGATGGCCGCGGCGAACGCGAATTGCTGTATGCAGCCGCCGGCGCCGATCAGGACCGGCTCAATCGCCGCGTCGAATTGGTTCTCGATCCTTAAAAACATTGCAACCATATTGTTCCGATTTGGCGTTCAAGTAGTATAACGTTGCGCAAATATTGGGGCGAGACAAAACGTGGAGCGATTCGGTCATTATCTGCTTGGCCTGTTTGCCGCTGTGTTGCTGGTGTCCAGCAATGCTGCGCACGCCAGGCGCGTTGCCATCATCATTGCCAACGAAACCTACGCCAGCGAAGCCCGGTTGAGCAATCCGGTGCGCGATGCCCGCGCCATTGCCGCCGCGTTGGGGCCACAAGGCGCGAAATTCGATGAGGTACGGCTGCTGATCGATCTCGATCAGAAAGGCATGAAGCGCGCGATACTGGCAATCGCCGACCACACCGGCGCCGATGCGTTGGTCGTCTATTTCAGCGGCCACGGCATCCGCGATGAACATCGCCGCAATTTCCTGCTGCCCGTCGAAGCGGTGATCAACCGCCCGGGCGATATCGCGGTGGAAGGCGTTGATGCCGAAGATTTGATCCTTGCCGTGAAAAAGGCGCAGCCAAAATTGGGCCTGATCGTGCTCGATGCCTGCCGCAATAATCCGTTTACCGCCGCAATGGGCACCCGCAGCGCCACCAAGGGCCTGATGCGGTACGGCGGCGAAGGCCTGAATGGCGTGCTGGTGGCCTATGCCACCGAAGGCGGGCAAGTCGCGGACGATGGGCGCGCCGGCACTGGCAGCCCGTTTGCCATCGCCTTTGCTCGCCACATTGCCACGCCGGGCACGCCCTTGCTGGCGCTGCTCGATCAGATCGGCGACGATGTGGCGGCCTTCACTGGCGGCAAGCAAACGCCCACGCGCGATGGCAATATGCGCGCCAATGCCATGCTGATCCCGGCGGTGCTGAACCGGCCGG
>NZ_JBBATR010000070.1:1857-11774 GCF_040398645.1 Sandarakinorhabdus sp. | reverse complement strand
TGGTGCGCCCAGCAGGACTCGAACCTGCGACCCCGTGCTTAGAAGGCACGTGCTCTATCCAGCTGAGCTATGGGCGCGCAGTCTTTGCTAATGGCGCGGCCGGCAGCGAAAATCCAGCCTGTGCTTCAGTGCCCGGCAAGATCGAGATAAGCTACGACATCATTGTCGGTCGCAATCCATAGACAGGCCTGCAAATCGTCAGGCTGCTGCGCCGCCAACGCCAGTGCGTCGGTCAAGTTTCCATAAAACAAGGTTTCAGCAACCGGATCACCGTCATCAAGCCGATAAAGGCGCACGCTGGCGGCTGCAGATGTGGTCCGCATCAGCGGAAATTGTCAGAATAGGCCTGAATTCTGAGTGTTTTCGGCGCTAGCCTCACGATTTCCACGGTTAGATCATTGGTCTGGGCATAGGCCAGGGCCGCCGCTTCGCTGGCGAAGCGCAGCTGGATTTGACCGGCCGTGAAACCGCTGCCTGTCCAGCCCGTGAGCGGATCGGCGCGCATGCGATCATCGCGTTCAAATTCCAGCAGCCATTCACCCGTGCGGGCATGGCCCGATTGCATGGCGTGTTTGGGGCGCTGATAAAGACGTGCTTGCATAATTTTGTTTTGCCGCGCCGCAGCGGGGCTGGCAAGCGCTGCTGCGCCATGCCTTGGCTCAATAAGCCCGGGCGATGGCAAATTCCACGGTTTCAGTGAGTGCTGCTCGCGCCGGGCCGTTGGCAAAACCGCCCAGCACATCCACGGCGCGCTGGCCATAATGGCGGGCGCGGGCCATGGTATCGGCAACGGCATTGGTCTGCTGCAGCAATTCGCCGGCGCGGGTTAACTCCGCATCGCCGGCAGCACGGCCGGTCATGGCGGCGCGCCAAAATTCCCGATCAGCTTCACTGCCGCGCGCATAGGCGAGGATAACCGGCAGGGTTATCTTGCCATCGCGAAAATCGTCACCGGCATTTTTACCCATGGTTTTCGCGTCTGACACATAATCAATGGCATCATCAACAAGCTGGAACGCAATCCCGAGGTAGCGCCCATAGCTGGCAAGCGCCGTTTCTGCCTTCTCGTCGCGCTCTGCAACCACAGCGGCAATCTGGCAGGCGGCTGCAAACAAAGCTGCGGTTTTTGCGCTGATGATCTCAAGATAACGGTCTTCGGTGGTGGTCACATCGCGCTGCGCCGTCAATTGTGCCACCTCACCTTCGGCGATCACCGCCGACGCCCGCGACAGGATCTTGAGCACGCGCAGCGACCCGTCTTCGACCATCAGTTCAAAGGCGCGGCTGAACAGGAAATCACCCACCAAGATGCTGGCTGGATTGCCGTACAGGGCGTTGGCGGTCACCTTACCGCGGCGAAGGCCCGATGCGTCGACCACATCGTCATGCAGCAGTGTCGCCGTGTGAATGAATTCGACTGAAGCAGCGAGGCGATAATGACGTGTGCCTTCATAGCCAAGCAGCGCCGCGCAGCCCAAGGTCAACATCGGACGCAGGCGCTTGCCGCCGCCGGCAATCAAGTGCCCGGCGAGTTCAGGAATGAGCACGACCGGCGATTGCATGCGATCGAGTATGACATGATTCACGGCGTTCATGCCCAGCGCCGTCAAAGACATCAGCGGGGCGATGGAAGGCTCACGCCCCGGCCGCAGCGGATGGATAGTCGCACTCATGTAATCTCTCTAGCCAAACGGTGGCATCCTGCAAGCATGGCCTTGCTCCCCGCGCTGCTGTGCCGCAAACGGAAAATTGCCGATGTGGCGGCGTTGGAGGCAGATTCATGGCCGATCAAGTGTTAAAAGCATTTCGTGAAAGTATCGACAACATCGATGCCGCGCTCGTGTTCATGCTGGCGGAGCGTTTCAAGATCACTCAGGCTGTCGGGCACTACAAGGCTGACAACAGCCTGCCTGCTGCGGATCCTGGCCGCGAAGCACAGCAAATTGCCCGGCTGCGCAGCCTCGCTGCCAGCGCTCATCTCGATCCCGAATTCTCAGAAAAATTTTTGCGCTTCATAATCGATGAGGTCATCCGCCATCATCAGGCTGCGCAAAGCTGATACCAACAGAGTCCGCGCGCCGAATGGTCATGATTATGGGGCACGCGGCAGGCTGAGCGTAACCAGCAAGCCGCCGAGATCTTCAGAGCTGCCAAGTCTGACGCGGCCGCCATAAAGCTCTGCAACTTCAAGCACGATGGCAAGGCCGAGCCCGGTACCGGGCTTGTCGGTGTCCAACCGCTCGCCGCGTTCGAACAAGCGGCTGCGCTTGGCCTCCGGGATGCCGCCGCCGTCATCCTCGATCTGCACGTCCACCATGGTATCGGCCGCAGCGATGGTGATGAACACGCGGCCGCCGCCATGGACGGCTGCATTCTCCACCAGATTACCGACCATTTCTTCCAGATCCTGGCGCTCGCCGCGAAATGCCGCGCCGCGGTCGCCCACCAGATCGATGGTGACGCGGCCAGCGTGAATCCGCTCGACGGTGCGCACAATCGCCTGCAACGTCGGAAACACCGGAGTGCGCGCCGTCGATGCCGACCGCCGGCCAGCCGCGCGCGACCGCGCCAATTGATAATCGACATGGCGGCGCATCACCTGCACCTGCGTTTCGATGATGCGGGCCAGCGGATCATCACGCCCGCGCGCCTCACCAAGCATGACGCTCATCGGCGTCTTGAGCGCGTGAGCCAGGTTACCGGCATGGCGCCGCGCAGCTTCGGCTTGCGCATCGCCGTGATCGAGCAGTTCGTTGATTTCGGCCACCAGCGGGGCCACCTCGGCTGGGAATTGCGCGACCACCCGCTTGGCCTTGCCCGATCTGATGGCCGCGATTGCATCAGACACCCGGCGCAGCGGCGCGAGACCGTAGATCGATTGCAACGCGGTCATAACCATCAACCCAAAGCCAAGCACCGAAAGCGACCTGATCAGGATTGATCGGGTGCGCGCGCGCTGCCGATCAAGATCGGCGCTCGATTGCGCCACCTGAAAGTAAAACTGCCGCGTACCGCCAGGCAGCCGCACACTGCGCCCGATGATCCGCAGCGGTTCTCCGGCAAAGCTGGCAGATTCGTATCGGCAGGGTTGCCGGCAATCGCGGCCACTGGGCGCCGGGCCAAGCTCACGGTCCCACAGGCTGCGCGATGGAAACGCAACTTGGCCCGGCCCTGATACTTGCCAATACAGCCCGGAATAGGGCTCGGAAAAACGCTGGTCACCCAAGGTGCGCAGCAAGCGCACTTCGCCAACCTCATCCAGCTCCGCCGAATTGATCAAGGCTTTGAGCGTGTTACCAAGTTGTTCATCAAAACTAACCGTGAGTGTTTCGTCGAGCACCCGGTCAAGCCCGATGCCGCCCAAGCCCAACAAGGCCGTGATCCAAACTGCAGCGATGACGATCATGCGCCGCCGCAGCGAGCGGCCCGTGCCGCGATCAAAAAATTCAGCTGGCCTGCTCGGCGGCGTGCCGGCTGCCTCAACGGCGGGCGCGGTCAGCACCGGCAGCGCCGCATCAGATCTGGTCGTTGAGGCTGTAACCAAGGCCGCGCGTGGTCATGATGAGATCAGCACCCAATTTTTTGCGGATGCGGGTGATGAACACCTCGATCGTATTGGAATCACGATCAAAATCCTGATCATAGATATGCTCGATCAATTCGGTGCGGCTGATTACCTTGCCCTTGTGGTGCATCAGATAGCTGAGCAGCTTGAACTCCTGCGCCGTCATCTTCACAGGCTCACCATTCAGGCTGACCCGGCCGGAACGGCCGTCCAGCCGCACACCGCCCGCTAGCAACTCCGATGTTGCCTGCCCAGCAGCGCGGCGAATCAGGGCGCGCAGCCGCGCGATCAATTCTTCAACCTGGAAAGGCTTTGCGAGATAATCGTCCGCGCCGGCATCAAGGCCAGCCACCTTGTCCGACCAGCTGTCCCGGGCTGTCAGCACCAGCACGGGCATGATGCGGCCTTCGCGCCGCCAACGGTCCAACACTGTGAGCCCATCAAGCCCGGGCAGCCCGAGATCTAGGATCACAGCATCATAGGTTTCGTTTGCACCAAGATAATGGCCTTCTTCGCCATCTCTCGCCGCATCAACGGCATAGCCGGCTTGTTCCAGCGCAGTCTTGAGCTGGTTGCGCAGGCTGGGCTCATCTTCGACAACCAGAACGCGCATGCTGCAGCCACTCCGTTAGTATGTCCGGTGCGGCGGCAGGACGCCATCCGCTTGCCGAATAAATTAATAACTCTGCTTCGTCCGCACCCGCTGCCCGGTGCGGGCATCGACATCGATGTTGATCAGATTGCCGTCCTTGAGAAAACGAAACCGATACATGCGGGTGCTCGGCTGGAAGTCAGATCCAACATATTCGCCCGGCGCTTCTTGCATGACGCGCCGCTGGATAGCCTCGAACGGCAAGATTTCTCCGGCGCGCACCATATCCTGCACGTCATTGGGAGCGGCCGCGGCCTGCCCAGCGGTTGCCAGCAACACCGGCAGCAGCAAAATCAGATGCAAATTGGAAAGCCGTGGCAGCATGTCCAAACAAAAATCCCTTTAACCAAGCCTCCGTTTGCCCGGCGGTGATTGAACCATCTGTGAACGATCCATGCATGAATCCAATGCAACATGCTGCATTTTTTGGCAAGAAGTCTAGCCGCGGTGGCCGGTGGCACGCCTCGCGGTGGTGCGAGCCGATAACAGCTTGATCGGCCGAGTCATCGGTTCTGGAGCTCAGCGCACCATCCTGCCGGACGGTGATCCACAACCGGGCACGCCGTCAATGTGCCGCCTTGCCCTCTTGCCAGCCGGCACTTCCTTCGCCACTGCCTGCCCATCATGCCCGATCCCATTCTCACCCTGGAGGCCGTTGGCCTGAAAACTGGCAGGGATTTTCTGTTTAGGCAGCTGTCCCTTACGGTCGATGCGCGTGACCGTGTAGCCTTGATCGGCCGCAACGGTGCCGGCAAATCAACGCTCATGAAGATCATCGACGGCAGCCTCGCCTTTGACGAAGGCCGCCGCGCTTCTGCATCGGGATTGCGCATCGGCCGGCTGGAGCAGGACCCGCCGATGGCGCAATTTGCCACGTTGGGTGACTATGCCATGGCCGGCGGCGCGCAGCCCTATGAAGTAGCGGCATTGGCCGACCAACTGGGGATGGATGTGGATCGGCCGGCTGCCACTGCATCGGGCGGTGAACGCCGCCGCGCCGCGTTGGTGCGTGTATTGGCGGACGCGCCCGATCTGTTGCTGCTTGATGAGCCGACCAACCACCTTGATATTGCGGCAATTACCTGGCTGGAAAACTGGCTGGACCGCAGCCGCTGCGCGCTGGTGGTGATCAGCCATGATCGCGCCTTCTTGACCCGGCTGACCAAGAATTGCCTGTGGCTGGACCGCGGTATGCTGCGCCGGGCCGAAGTCGGCTTTGGCGGCTTTGATACTTGGGCCGAGAACGTCGCTGCGGAGGAGGAACGCACCGCCCAGCGCCTCGACACGAAATTGCGTGCCGAGGAACATTGGCTGCAGCGCGGTGTGACGGCGCGGCGCAAGCGCAACATGGGACGGCTTTCAAAGCTGATGGACTTGCGTGAAAGCCGCCGCAGCCTTGATCGCGGGCCGACCACGGCGCGCATTGCCACCCAGAGCGAAGATCCAGGATCAAAAATCCTGATTGATGCCAAGCATGTGTCGGTCGGCTTTGGCGGCCGCATGCTGCTCAACGATTTGTCACTGCGGGTGCGCAAGGGTGACCGCATCGGCATCGTCGGCCCCAACGGCGCTGGCAAATCGACCTTGATCAAGCTGCTGCTCGGCCAGATCGAGCCGAATGCCGGCAAGATCACCCGCACGGCCACGCTACTGCCTACCATCATCGATCAACACCGCATGCGCCTGACCGGGCGCACTGTGCGCGAAGTGCTTGCTGATGGCGGTGAGTGGCTGGAGGTCAATGGCAGCAAGAAGCATGTGGTTGGCTATCTGAAGGATTATCTGTTCGAACCCGGCATATTGGATGCGCCCGCTGCCAGCCTTTCCGGCGGCGAACAATCGCGGCTGCTGCTGGCGCGCGAATTTGCGACACCGTCCAATCTCATGGTGCTGGATGAGCCGACCAACGATCTTGATATGGAAACCCTTGATCTGATCGAAGAGGTGATCGGCGATTATGACGGCACTGTCCTGCTGGTCAGCCACGATCGCGCCTTCCTTGACCGCGTGGTTACCATGATTGTTGCGCTGGACGGACACGGCAATGCCGATATCAGCATCGGCAGCTGGAGCGATTGGGCGGCGCGGCAGGTGCCTGCCGGGAAAGCCAAGGGCCGATCGGCTGGGTCAACCACGCCGCAAGCGCCGGGCACAACTGGCAACACCGCAAAAAAGTCCGGCAAGATGAGTTTCAAGGACGTGCGTGAACTCGGTGAACTGCCGGCGCGCCTTGAAAAATACGCCGTTGATATCTCTGCCCGTGAAGCCCGGCTTGCGGACCCAGAGCTTTACGCGAAAAATCCGGTGCGTTTTGCAGCAATCTCCGCAGATCTTGACGCTCTGCGCTCCGAACTGGAAACGGCTGAAACGCGATGGCTGGAACTGGCTGCGATGGCCGAAGGTGCCGCTGGGTAAACGGTCAAAGTCTCAGGCGCATCAGCACGTCATCCACGGGTACGCCATCGACGCGAATGGCATCCGTATCGACGGCATAAGCGCGAAATCCGCAAGCCAGATAAAGCGCAATGGCCGATGCATTGCCAATGGCCACGCTCAACACCAGCTCCTCCACCTGCCCGCGCGCAGCAGCCAGCACGGCCGCAACCAGCGAACGGCCAGCGCCAGCGCCGCGCGCTGGCGGGGCGACATACACGCCAACCAGGTAGCCGCGATGGCGGACCTTTCGGCCATCATCGAGCGCAAGCGCCGCTATGCCGAAGAGGTCACCGCCAATGAACGCGCCAAACGTGGCGCGCTGCTGCAACCGCGTTTCCCACTTGCTGATGGGCCAATCTGCCTCATCTTCGGCGGCGGCACCAAAGGCATGCGGGTGGGCACGCAGCCCCGCCAGCCGCAGCGCACGATAGGCTTCCACGTCGGCGGCCGCCAGCAGGCGCACCGTCATATCGGCATCAGGCAACCTCGACTCCGGGCGTGACGGCTGGTTCGACATGATGCGGCAACGCGACCCGCGCGGGCGCCGGCGCGACTTCGGCCATGTCGTGGGTGCGCACAAACGCTTCAACGACAGGAGCAACGTCTTCGCGCCATTTGCGGCCGTTGAAGATGCCATAATGGCCCGCGCCCATGGCCATATAATAATGCTTCTTGGATTCGGGCAGATTGACGGCCAGATCCAGCGCTGCACGGGTTTGGCCAATGCCCGAGATATCATCGCGTTCGCCCTCCACGGCCAGCAAGGCCGTGCGGGTTATGGCGGCAGGATCTGCGATGCGGCCACGATGCCAGAATTCGCCGTTGGCCAGCGCCTGGCGTTGGAACACCAGATCGATAGTTTGCAGATAAAATTCGGCGGTCATGTCACAAACTGAACGATATTCTTGATAGAACGCCTTGGTGGAATCAGCAGATTCTGCATCGCCTTCAATCAGGTGCCGGAACAATTCCCAGTGCGATTTCATATGGTTGGCAAGGTTCATCGACATGAAGCCTGACAGTTGCAGATAGCCCGGATAAACTTTGCGGCCAGCCCCTGGATACACATTCGGCACGCTCTGGATGACGTTCTGCTCAAACCACGCGAAGGGACGGTTGTGCGCGAGATCGTTTACTGAGGTTGGCGCCCGGCGCGTATCAACTGGTCCGCCCATCAGCGTCAGGCTCGGCGGCGTGCACGGATGATTGTCAGCATTCATCAAGCTAACGGCGGCCAGCGCCGGCACGGACGGCTGGCACACGGCGAGCATGTGCGTGTCGGGGCCCAGTTCCTCCAGAAAGCTGATCAGGTAATCGATGTAATCGTTCAGGTCAAAGCGGCCCGCGCTGGTCGGCACCAGCTTGGCATCCCGCCAGTCGGTGATGTAAACATCATGATCGGGCAACAAGCGTTCCACCGTGCCGCGCAGCAACGTGGCATAGTGGCCCGACATTGGCGCGACCACGAGAATGCGCGGATCGTTGCGGCCGCTCACAGCGCGCTGAAAGTGCTTCAATTGGCCAAACGGTTTGCGGGCCACAATCTCTTCGGAAACGGCCACCGAGACCCCGTCGACATTGGTGACATCAAGACCAAATGCGGGCTTGCCGCGCGGTTCGACCGCGTGCGCAAACACTTCCATCGATCGCGCCATCGATTCAGCGCCGGGTGACCAAGCCATTGGATGCGCCGTGCTGAGCAGCAGATTTGATCCTTTTTTGGCCATTATGCCAAAACCAGCCATCCAGGCTCGCTGCATCTCAAACGCCGTGTAGATCATCGTCACCCTTCCGTCAGCGGCTTGCTTTCCGCTATGCTGCACTGCCACATCGCAGGTGCAGCATAAAGGCAAAACTGTCTAATGTGCCGTGCGGTCATTGTTACGGCCGCAAGCCGGTTACAGCTAAGCTCCCGCCCCACTCCATGACCACCAGTGACACTGTGACGAGCCCAACCGCAGGCATCAGGCATTGAGCGTCCGGTTCACCCCTGTTACGAGCCGCAATGGTCTCCCGTCCGCCGAAACCGCCCTTGCCTCCTTTGGCCGAACGCAAATTGTCCCGGCTGCGGCTGTTGTGGCGGTTCGCGGGCGCTTATCCCTGGCAGCTGCTGGCAGCGCTCACTGCCCTTGCCGTTGCGGCGGCTGCCACGCTCACCATTCCGCAAGGCCTGAAAATGGTGGTGGACAATGGCTTTGCCCGCGGGAGCGATCCGGCAACGATCACGCCGTTTTTCTCGGCATTTCTTGGGCTGGTGATCATATTGGCGCTGGCGACAGCCGTGCGCTTTTACTTCGTGACGTGGATCGGGGAACGGGTGGTCGCCGATTTGCGCACCGCCGTGCAGCGCCACCTCGTCACCCTTGATCCGGTGTTCTTCGAAGAAAATCGTCCCGCCGAAATCGCCAGCCGCATCACCTCCGACACTGCAATCATCGAGCAAGTGGTGGCCACGTCGGCCAGCCTGGCGCTGCGCAACCTTGTGATCGGGGTCGGCGGCATTTTCTACATGTTCTGGGTGTCGCCGCGGCTGACCCTGCTGATGCTGCTGGTCATCCCGCTCACCATGCTTCCCATCATCTTGCTCGGCCGCAAGGTGCGCGATGTGTCCCGCACCAGCCAGGACCGCGTCGCTGATCTGGGCACCATGGTGTCAGAGGTTCTGGGTGCCATTCGCATTGTGCAGGCCTTCACGCAGGAAGGCCGCGAATCCAGCCGCTTCGCCGATGCGGTGGAGCGCAGCTTCGCCACTGCGAAAATTCGCATGCGCCTGCGCGCCGTCATGACGTCACTGGTCATTGGCCTTGTGTTTGGCGCCATCACGCTGGTGCTGTGGCAAGGCGCGCTCGATGTGATCGCTGGCACATTGTCGGCCGGTTCGATTGCCGCCTTCGTGTTTGCCGCAGCTGTGGTTGCCGGAGCCTTTGGCACGCTGACCGAGGTCTACGGCGACTTCATGCGCGCTGCCGGTGCTTCGGGCCGGATGGAGGAGCTGTTGGCGGCCCGCCCTGCAATTCGCGCGCCGGCCACGCCTACCCCGCTGCCGGCAACCTCTCAGGGGTTGCTGGAACTGAAGGATGTCCATTTCCATTACCCCTCAAAACCCGACGCGCCGGCGCTGAACGGCTTCAGCTTGACTGTGTCGCCAGGTGAGACGGTGGCCGTTGTTGGGCCGTCCGGCGCTGGAAAATCGACGTTGTTTCAGTTGGTCCAACGTTTTTATGATCCCGAAGCCGGGGAACTGCGCATTGACGGCGTCGCCTA
>NZ_JBBATR010000070.1:0-1757 GCF_040398645.1 Sandarakinorhabdus sp. | reverse complement strand
GCCGTTCTGCGCAATGCACCGATTTTGCTGCTTGATGAAGCGACCAGCGCGCTTGACGCTGAGAGTGAACAACTCGTCCAGGCAGCACTTGATGAGCTCATGAAGAACCGCACTACATTGGTGATTGCCCACCGCCTTGCCACTGTGCGCAATGCAGACAGGATCGTGGTGATGGACAAGGGCCGCATCATTGCGACCGGCACGCACGACAGCCTGATGAACGGAGGCGGCCTCTACGCCCGGCTCGCGCGGCTACAGTTCGACCAGGCGGCCTAAGCGGGTCAGGCTACCTGAACCTAAGCAGACTCTACTGCGCCGTGTAACCGCCATCGACCACAAGTTCGGCCCCGGTCATGAAACTGGCCGCATCACTGGCCAGGAAAAGGATTGCGGCGGCGATTTCGGCTGGTAGCCCCATCCTGCCGAGCGGGTGCGCCGTAATCAGCGCATCCCTAAGGGCATTGCCATCGTCACTGGCTGCCAACGCATTGGCAACGAGCGGAGTCTCCACAAAGCCGGGGTGAATGCTGTTCACTCTGATCTGCAGCGGCGCCCACTCCAACGCGGCGGCCTTGGTCAACAGCGTCACACCGCCCTTTGATGCGCAATAGGCCGCTGCGCCAGCCATGCCGACTTTGCCAAGGATCGAACTGACATTGATGATGGACCCACCACCAGCAGCAGCGATGGGCGGGCCGGCGTGGCGCAGGCCCAAAAACACGCCATCCAGATTGATGGAGAGAGTGTGCCGCCAGGCTTCAAGGCTATGTTCCATCAACGCGTGACGGCCGCCCGAGATACCGGCATTGTTGACGAGGATATCGAGGCGCCCGAAGTCGTCAACCGCGTGGGCCACGGCGGCAGCCCAATCGGCTTCGCTGGTGACATCATGCAGCCGGAACGAAGCCTTCAGTCCAGCAGCGACCAACCCAGCAGCGGCCTCCTCCCCAGCAAGATCACAGTCCGTGAGCAGCACCGCTGCGCCAGCCTTTGCCAATGCAGAGGCCGCAGCCTTGCCAAGCCCCGAGGCGGCGCCAGTGACAAGTGCAACCTTGCCGGTAAGATTGGTCATCGAACATCCTTTGGAAGATGACCAAGTCTATGCCCGCTGCGCAGTTAGCCGATACTGCGGGAATGGGCAGCGTGGCCAAAACAAAAGAGGCAGCCCTGAGGCTGCCTCTTTCATCTCCGTTTGAAAGACCCGGTCGAAACGAACCGTGCCAATCACAGGATCAGTTTGCGTAGGCCTCGTTGCCCACAAAACCCATCTTCTCGATGCCAGCCTGCTGGGCTTCGGCCAACACCTTATCGACCAGCTCATACTTGGCTTCGGCTTCCGGCCGCATACGCAATTCAGGCTGGGTCGGCATCGCTGCCGCCTGCTTGAGGTAACCCATCAGCGTATTAAGATCGACTTCTGTTTTGTTCCAATACACGTTCCCCAGGAAATCGATGTCGATCTGGTTGAACACCGGATCAACATTGCTGGGGTTCGGGTTTGGCGGCGGCAGATCGAGCTTAACCGCGTGGGTCTGTGGCGGGATGGTGATGATGAACATGATCAGCAGAACGAGCATGACGTCGATCAACGGCGTCGTGTTCATTTCGCCCATCGGGCTGTCTTCAGCGCTCTTGCCCATTGAAATAGCCATGGGGACAACTCCTGTTTGCGATGGCAGCCGGTTACGGTACCGGCCGCCAAATCCTCAATGCCACTAGCGCGTTACGTTACCCGCAGTCGGTTCCGAAATGAACCC
>NZ_JBBATR010000069.1:8109-12573 GCF_040398645.1 Sandarakinorhabdus sp. | reverse complement strand
CTCCGAAGGCAGAGGCCACTGGTTCGAATCCAGTCGGGTGCACCATTTTTTCAATGACTCAAGCCGTCGCGCTTGAAATCGGAACCGGAGGGATTTCTTTTTGAGATGATTTGCGATTCATCTTCTTTGGAGGTGGATCACAAATTATGGCAACGAAGCATCCATCCGTCTCAGAATAAAAGCCCTGCCCTCATTCCGGCGCCAGCGCCAGCTTGCCGTCGCCTTCGTCAACATGCACCGTGCAGCCATCGGGTGCGCTGCCGGCCAGAATCAGTTCGGCGAGCGGGTCTTGCAGATGTTTTTGCACGCTGCGCTTGAGTGGCCGTGCACCATAGACCGGATCATAGCCCACTCGCGCCAGCCAGCGCCGGGCGGCGTCGGTCAAGACCAGCGTGATCTTGCGGTCCTTGAGCAGGGCTTGCACGCGCAGGACCTGGATATCGACGATCGGCCCCATCGCATCCTGGCCCAGCCGCTGGAACAGCACGATCTCATCAAGCCGGTTGAGGAATTCGGGGCGGAAATGGCCGCGCACCACATCCATCACGGCGTTTTCAGCATCGCTGACCGGCGCGCCATCGGGCAGGGCCGCGATATAGGATGAGCCCAGATTTGACGTGAGGATGATCAGCGTGTTGGTGAAATCAACTGTGCGGCCCTGGCCATCGGTCAATCGGCCATCGTCGAGCACTTGCAGCAGCACGTTGAACACGTCGCCGTGCGCCTTTTCTACTTCGTCGAACAACACCACCTGATAGGGCCGGCGCCGCACCGCTTCGGTGAGCACGCCGCCCTCTTCATAGCCGACATAGCCGGGAGGCGCGCCGATCAGGCGGGCGACGCTATGCTTTTCCATGAACTCGCTCATGTCCAGCCGCACCATGGCGCGCGGATCATCGAACAGGAACTGCGCCAGCGCCTTGGTCAGCTCGGTCTTGCCTACACCGGTGGGCCCAAGAAACAGGAAGCTGCCCAGCGGCCGATTCGGGTCCTGCAGGCCAGCGCGGGCGCGGCGCACCGCGCTGGAGACCGCCTTGACCGCCGCAGCCTGGCCGATGACTTGCGCCGACAGGATGCTTTCCATCTTCATCAGCTTTTCGCGTTCGCCTTCCAGCATCCGGTCAACCGGAATGCCGGTCCAGCGGCTGACGACCGCGGCGATATCGTCGCTGGTCACTTCTTCGCGCACCATGGCCGCCGCCGTGACGGTTTCGGCCTCGGCAAGCTGGCGTTCGAGCAGCGGAATGCGGCTGTAGGTCAGCTCGCCGGCCTTGGCGTAATCGCCGGCGCGCTGGGCCTGCTCCACTTCCAGGCGCGCCGTGTCCAGCTGCTCCTTGATGCGGGTGGCGCCGGCGAGTTTTTCCTTTTCGGCCTGCCAGCGCAGCGTCAGTGCGCCCGATTGCGATTCCAGATCGGCCAGTTCGGTGTTCAGCGCGCTGAGCCGATCCTTGGAGGCGGCATCGGTTTCGCGGCTGAGGGCAGCCCCTTCGATCTTGAGCTGGACGATGCGGCGGTCGAGCGCTTCGATCTCTTCGGGCTTGCTTTCCACCTCCATGCGCAGGCGGCTGGCAGCTTCGTCCATCAAATCAATGGCTTTGTCCGGCAGGAAGCGATCGGCGATATAGCGGTTGGACAGGGTGGCGGCGGCCACGATGGCGCCATCGGTGATGCGCACGCCGTGATGCAGCTCGTATTTTTCCTTCAGGCCGCGCAGGATGGAGATACTGTCTTCCACCGTGGGCTCGCCGATCATCACCGGCTGGAAGCGGCGTTCCAGTGCGGCATCTTTTTCAACATGCTTGCGATATTCATCCAGCGTGGTGGCCCCGATGCAATGCAGCTCGCCGCGCGCCAGGGCTGGTTTGAGCAGGTTGGACGCGTCCATGGCGCCTTCGCCCTTGCCGGCGCCGACCAGCGTGTGCATTTCATCGATGAACAGCACGACATCGCTGCCTTCGGCGCGCACTTCGTCGAGCACGCCCTTCAAGCGCTCCTCGAACTCGCCGCGATATTTGGCGCCGGCGATCAGCGCGCCCATATCCAGCGACATCAGCCGCTTGTCCTTCAGGCCATCGGGCACATCGCCATTGGCAATGCGCAGCGCCAGGCCTTCGGCAATCGCGGTCTTGCCCACGCCAGGCTCACCGATCAGCACGGGATTGTTCTTGGTGCGGCGGGCCAGAACCTGAATGGTGCGGCGAATCTCCTCGTCGCGGCCGATCACCGGATCCAGCTTGCCGGCGCGCGCTGCCGCTGTCAGGTCGCGGGCGTATTTCTTAAGGGCGTCGAAGTTGTTTTCGGCGCCGGCGCTGTCGGCAGTGCGGCCCTTGCGCACGCTGGCGATGGCCTCGTTCAGTGCCTGCGGGGTCACGCCAGCACCCTTGAGCGCCTTGCCGGCTTCGGTGGTGGTGGCCAGCGCCAGCGCCACGAGCAGGCGCTCCACGGTGACGAAGCTGTCGCTGGCCTTGCTGGCAATCTGTTCGGCGCTGTCGAGCACGCGCACTGTATCGGTGTCCCAGCTCAGCGATTGCGCGCCGCCGCCCGACACTTGCGCGATTTTCGCCAGCGCCTGATCGATCGATTGCAGGGCCGTGGCCGGCGTGCCACCCGCTGCCTTTATCAAGCCGGTGCACAGGCCCTGGTCATCTTCCAGCAGCGCCTTGAGCACATGTTCAGGGGAGACGCGCTGGTGGTTGTTGCGGATCGCGACTGTCTGCGCGGACTGCAGAAACCCCTTGGCGCGATCGCTGAATTTTTCGATGTTCATGCCCACAACTCTCCTGATCGATCAGGATATGGCGTGGCATTACAGCAACACAAGTATCGCGGCGAAATTTCAGCTGAAGGCCTATTCTGGCTTAAGCCATGAAAAAACAAAGCCGCCCAAGGCACCGGCCAGGCAGAACATCACAAATCCATCCGCTCCGACCGCGCCAGTCACAGAAGTCGTTCGCAATTGCGCGGACATGAGGCCGAGCGTGCAGCAGGCGGCGACCGCGCCCGCGGCCGGCCATGCGACAGGCGCCAGCAGCGGCAGGCGTGCCCTGAGCCAGCCTGCTGCCCAGAAGGCCAAGCTCAAGGCGACTCCGAGCACCAGCAGCACCGGCAGGATTTCGCTGGCAGCACCACGCAATGCAGCACCACGCAATGCAGCACCGGGCGGCGACCCTGTACCGAGGCTGATCAGGTCGCCCTGTGTCTGCCAGCTGTGGATCATGCTGGACACAGCTGTTGTGGCCAACACGGCGCTTGCCCACGCCGGCCCCACACGCAGCATGTCTTTGGCCCTGGCCGCGGAATATTTACCGATCATGCCGGTAGGGTTAACCCAAGCCGGCGTCATTTGGAAGAGGAAATTAATGAATTATAAATGTAAATCTAATCTTCAAAATACGTTCAGCCGGTGCCGGGGTTGGTCGCAAAGCGCTCTAGTGCGCGGTCCAGCCGCCGTCGATCACCAGTTCGGCGCCGGTCATGTAGCGGCTGGCGTCGCTGGCGAGGAACACGATGCCGGCTGCGATATCCTCCGGTTGGCCGGCATGGCCCACCGGCGCGCCGGCGCCCACGGCATCGACATCGATGGCATTGGCCCCCGGCTGGCCAGCGGTGGCAAGCGCCGACGAAAGCGTGCCCGAGGTGTCGATCTTTTGCCAGATCGGCGTGTCGATGATGCCGGGGTGGACGCTGTTGCTGCGGATACTGTCCTTCATGGCGGCACATTCCATAGCGACGGCCTTGCTGAGCAGCCGCACCGCGCCCTTGCTGGCGCAATAGGCCGACATGCCGGCCGAACCACCCAGCCCGGCGACCGAGCTGATATTGATGATCGAGCCGCCAACATGGCCGTCGGGACGCGGAGTCCGCATCGCTGGCAGTGCGTGCTTGATGCCGAGGAAGCAGCTGGTGACGTTGATGTCCATCTGCCGGTTCCATTGTTCCAGCGTCACATCGGTGATCAGGCCCGATGTGCCGATGCCGGCATTGTTCACCAAGATGTCGAGCCGGCCATAAAGCGCCATGACGCGCTTGATGAGTTCGGCCCAGCGCTGCTCCTCGGTCACGTCCTGGCCGCGGAAGGTCGCCTTGCCGCCGGCGGCTTCGATCATCTCCACCGTCTGGCGGCCGCCGGGGGCATCGATATCAGTGACGAACACGATGGCGCCTTCGGCCGCCAGTGCGAGGGCTGAGGCGCGGCCGATGCCGCTGGCTGCGCCAGTGACAAATGCAACCCGGCCGTTGAGTGCGCCCATGATCTGATCCTTCCCCGTACTGAATTAACGGGGAACCTGACAGGCTGCCTGGTGCAGCGCCAGCCCTCCATTTTCAGATGCCGGGCCGGCCGATGCGTCAGATCAGTGCCGAAATGCCGCCCCATGCGCCGGCAACCAGCAGGATGATGCTGGGAAAGAAGGTCATGCCAAAGCCCGGGCCGCGTGACGCCGGATCGGCATAATAGGCGCGGGC
>NZ_JBBATR010000069.1:4966-8009 GCF_040398645.1 Sandarakinorhabdus sp. | reverse complement strand
ACGTCTGCGGATTGCGATCATAGAGCGGGAACCATGTTGATTGCACCTGCACCATCAAGCGGTGGCCGGCGGGGATGACATGATTGACCCCCGGCAGCAGGAAGCGATATTTTTCCGCTTTGCCGGGCGTCAGCGCGCCAGGCGTGTCAAAGCCCTTCACATAACGGCCGCGGAAAATCTCCATGCCGATGCCCAGTTGCAGCCCGGCCAGGTCTGGCTTGACGCTGTTTTCTTCGGGAAACACATCGATCAGCTTGACCACCCAATCGCTGTCGGTGCCGCTGGTGCTGGCAAACAAATTGGCTTCGGGCTGGCCGTGGATTTGCAGCGGCGCCTTCAGCGGCGCGGACATGTAGGTGACGACATCGGGGCGGGCGCTGGCATGGCGCTGATCACTGACCAGCCACGAACCCCACATGCCGCGATCGGCCAGATCGACCGGCACCGGCACAAACGGCACCGGATGCGCGGGATCGGACACATAATCATCATGCGCTGCCTTGGCCGCGGGCGCGGTCAGCGACAGGCCGAAACGGTCATCCAGATAGAGGTTTACCGCATCGCCGGCCGGAAAGCGGTCGTGGCGCTGCCAAGCATCGGCGCCGACGGCATAGGTGAACACCGGCGGCGTATCATGCGCCGGCGCGCCGGTTTTGAGATGGCTGTCCAGAAACGGCTTCATCACGCTGGTGCGAAACTGCAGGCCGGTATCGCCAACGAATTTCAGCACGCCCAGCCCGGAGCCATCATAGTTCACGCCCGAATGCCGCCACGGCCCGATCACCAATGACAGCATCTTGTTGCCCACATCCTTGGGCTCCAGCGCGCGATAAACGGCGGGCGCGCCATAACTGTCTTCCTGGTCCCATTGCCCGACCACCAGCATGGTGGGCACCGTCAGCGGCCGGTTGCCGAGCAGGCGGTCGAGCGCCTGGCCCTGCCACCAGCTGTCATAGGCCGGGTGTTCCATCAGCTTTTTCACCGAAGGCAGCCCGTCAAAGCCATAACGGGCGGCAAAGCCAGCCGCCGATCCCGCGCTCAGAAACTCGGCATAATAATCGCGTCGGCCCATGGCGACAGCGGTATCGGCCGATTTCGATCCGGTCTGCTTGACGAAATAATCCAGAAAGCCCTGGCGGAACGCCCCGTTGTGAAACCAGTCGTCACCCATCCAGCCATCGACCATCGGCGACATCGGCACGGCGGCCTTCAGCGCCGGATGCGGATCGATCAGCGCCATGAGGGCGGTAAAGCCGGGATAGGACGAGCCGGTGATCGCCACCCGCCCGTTGCTTTCGGGCACATTCTTCACCAGCCAGTCGATCGTGTCATAGGCATCGGTGCTGTGGTCGGTCGCAGTCGCATTCAATGGCCCGCGCAAGGGCCGGGTCATCACATAATCGCCTTCGGATTTGTGGATGCCGCGCACGTCCTGATACACCCGGATATAGCGATCCAGCACCAGTTCGCGATCGGCGACCGGCAGGATTTCGGTGATCTGCAAGCTGACAGTGCGGGCGGTGGCACGCGCGGCGCTGTAGGGCGTGCGGGTGAGCAGCATCGGCCCGGCGCTGGTGCCCTTGCGCATCACCACCACCGTGAACAATTTCACGCCGTCGCGCATCGGGATCATCACTTCGCGCCGGATATAATCGGCGGCCGGCGTGACGGCATCATATTTGCCGGCGATATCGGGCTGCATCGTCGGGGTTTGGGCGAAGGCCGTGGCTGCCAACAGCACGGCCACAGCCGCAATCGCGTGTTTGATCAATGATGCCCCCTTTTGACGCGTCCCGTTCCAGTCATGGCCCGGCCAGCCCGCCGCTGCAAGCTGGTTGGCGGCAGCGCCCGAAGCGCGTATCGCAATCTGGCCACTACAGCGAACGGAGCCACAATGCGCCCGCCCAGCACCATGATTGTCATATCCGCCGTTGCTGCCGCGTGCGCGCTTGCCGCGCCCGCCAACGCCGCCGAAAAACTGGCGCAGCCGCCGCCCGCCGTGGTCCGCAAATTGCTCGATTGCCGCAGCCTGACCGACACGGCGCAGCGGCTGGCCTGCCTGGACACCGGCGTAGCGGCGCTGGCCGAAGCCGTTGAAAAGCGCGATGTGCTGGTGGCCGACCGCGAGCAAGTCAAAGCAGCGCGGCGCGGCCTGTTCGGCATTGCCCTGCCCAGCTTCAAATTGTTCGGCGATGGCAAAGCCGACGGCGAAGACACCGACGATCAAGGCGCGCTCAAGCAGATCGAAGCCAAGCTGACCTCGGCCCGCGCCGGCGCTGGGGGCAATTGGCGGCTGGTGCTCGATGATGGCAGCATTTGGGTGCAAACCGATGGCGGCACCCTCGCACGCGATCCGCGCCCCGGCATGCCAATCCGCATTCGCCGCGCCGCCGTTGGATCCTATCTGGCCAATATCGACGGCCAGATCGCGGTGCGCGTGCGCAGGATCAACGAATAGGCGCCAGTGAAATAATGCCTCCGCCCCGGATCACGTCCGGGGTGACGTGGGCATGGGTGACCCCTGCGCCCGATTGTTGGTTCGGCGCGCTATTGCGGAGATTTGGGCCGAGCCAAAATGAAAGTGGTGCAGGGCTCGGCCCGGCCCGCCGGAGGCATTTTTGTTCTACTTGTTGCGGAACCACCCCGTAATCGCATAGCGCCCGACCGGCGCGAATTGCGGCACCTGGCTGACGTGGTGGCGCATTGGCACCAGAAACAGGTTCAGGCTGTTGAAGCGCGGCATGAAGCCGGCGGTGATGTTGCCGGCGCTGTCCATGAAATTGAGATAGCCGCCCCAATCCGGCCGCCAATCCTTGGCCATGTTGAGCACATAGGCGAGCCGGCGGCCTTCGCTTTCCACAAGATCGTCGTGATCGGTCAGGAAATGCCCGGCGGCATAGAGCGTGGCCTGCGCATCGGCCCCGATGATGTCGGCATGGCCGGACACGTCGCGCGCGAAGTCCAGCGCCGGCGCAGCGTTCACCTCATCGAGCAGATGATAGAGCGGGTGGCCGGGGTGCCATTGCTCGCGGCTGGCTTCGGC
>NZ_JBBATR010000069.1:0-4866 GCF_040398645.1 Sandarakinorhabdus sp. | reverse complement strand
TGCGCTCCGGCATCGGCGGCAACAGGGCTTCGGGATCAACCTTGATGCCGTGCCAGGTCATGCCCCAGTGCAGATGCGGCCCGGTCGATCGGCCGGTGGTGCCGATGGCGCCGATGATCTGGCCCTGGGCGATGATATCGCCGGCCTTCACGTCGATGCGCGACAGGTGCAGCATCGCCGAATGCAGCCCGCGGCCATGATCGAGGATGATGATATTGCCTTCCAGGCTGAACGGCCCGGCGGCCAGTCGCACGATGCCGGGGATGGGCGCGCGGATGGCGGTGCCGCTGGGGGCGGCGATATCCATGCCGCTGTGATAGCTGGCCGGCACATCGCCATAGACACGCTGCGCGCCAAAATGCGTGGAAATGCGGCCGGTTGCCGGCCAGCGGAACCTGGCCTGCCAGAATGGCAGCGGGCTGATTTCAATGCGGGCGCCGCGCACCTGCGCGGTTTCGGCGGCGCGCAGTGCTTCCCACACCGGATTGGGCGGCGCGTCCGGATCGGCCCGCCGCATCAGCCGGGCGGGCAGGCGATCGATCACCCACTCCCGCGATGCCACCGCTATCGTGCGGCTGGCGCTGCGGCCATCCCGGGTCACCCATTCCAGCTGCTGGCTGCCGGTGGCATCACGGTCGATGCCCAGCATGAAGCGGCCATTGGTTGCGATATGCACGGGCTGGCCGCTCAGGCGCAGCTCACGGCTGCCGGCGGGCAGGCTGGCAATCAGCAATTGGCCCTGCACGGCGACCAGCGGCTGCGCCACCACCAGCGGCAGCGGCGCGGCCGCCCCTGTGATGGCCGCACCGGCCAGCAGCAGCGGCAAGGCCAGCCAGCGCATCAGAGCTGAAACAGCCCCTTGGTGCGCTGCTCGGCATAGCGATTGCTGGCGATTTCGGCGTTGAAATAGGCTTCCTGCAATTCGTGGCTCCAATAGCGCAGGCTGGCGAGCGCGATGCGCTGGTTGGTGACCGCGCACAGCACATATTCGCCGGCCTCAAGCACCCGGTAGCTGCCACTTTCATACTTCAGCTTCGCGGGCCGGCCGAAACGATCGAGCATCAAAACAAACTCCCTTGCACAGCCGGGCCGCCTGAAGCGCCTGCTGCATGGCCCTTGGCCGTGAACACCGGCGTTTCGCCATCGCCAAAGCGGATCGTCAAGCTTTGTTGCGCTGCCGCTGCGCTCGCACTGGCGATGACATGGCCATCGGCGCCGCGCACGATGGCATAGCCGCGCGCCAGCACCTGATCGGGGCCAAGGCTGGTGAGCATGCGCGCCGCTTCGTTCAGGCGGCTGCTGGCCCCGGCCAGCCGCGTATCGAGCAAGAAGGGCCGCAGGCCCGCGCCGATGCGGGCGAATTTCTGGGCGTCGCTGGCCAGCGGACGTTCAAGGGCCGGCGCCAGCCGCGCCGCCAGCCCGGCCAATCTTTGGCCGCCCTGGTCCACGCGCGTCATCAGCAGCGCCGGCCGCAGCCGCCCACCGGCGCGTTCCAGCCGCAGGGCAAAGCTGCCGGCGCGGGCCTCCAGCGCCTTTGGCAGGCGTTCAGCAAGATCATCAACCCGCTGCGCCGCCAGCCCGATCAGGTTGCGCGGCTGCGGCAGCCGGCGGGCCAGCGCCTCGGTGCGTTCGCGCCGCAATGCTGCACTGCGCAGCACGGCGGCATCCAGGCGCCCGGCCAGCATGGTCAGGCTGGCGGCCAGCTCGGCGCGCACTGGCACGGCGCGTTCGGCGGCGGCCGTGGGCGTCGGCGCGCGCCAATCCGATGCATAATCAATCAGCGTGGTGTCCGTCTCATGGCCCACTGCGCTGATCAGCGGGATGCGGCTGGCAGCGGCGGCGCGCACCACGATTTCCTCGTTGAAGGCGGCCAGATCCTCGATCGATCCGCCGCCGCGTGCCACGATGATCAGATCGGGCTGCGGCACCGCGCCGCCGGCTGTTATGGCGTTGAAGCCGGCAATCGCGGCGGAAATTTGCGCGGCAGACGCATCGCCCTGCACCGCCACCGGCCACACCAGCACATGCACGGGAAACCGGTCCGCCAGCCGGTGCAATATGTCGCGAATCACCGCGCCGGTCGGGCTGGTGACCACGCCGATCACGCGCGGCAGGCTGGGCAGCGCCCGCTTGCGCGCGGCATCAAACAGGCCTTCGCCTTGCAGGCGCAGCCGCCGCGCCTCGATCTGGGCCAGCAGCGCGCCCACGCCGGCCGGCTCCATCTGCTCGACGATCAGCTGATATTTCGATCGGCCCGGATAGGTCGTCAATTTGCCGGTGACCACCACTTCCAGGCCGTCTTCGGGCCGAAAGCTCAGATTGGCGGCCACGCCCTTCCACATCGCCATATCGATCAGCGCGCGCTCGTCCTTCAGGCTGCCATACCAATGGCCGCTCGATTGGCGGCGGAACTGCGAAAGCTCACCGCGGATTCGCACCTGGCCAAACGCCGTTTCAACCGTGCGCTTCAGGGCGCCCGCTATTTCGGACACACTATATTCTGTCAGGTTGTTCACAAGCTTTTCATTCATCATTGTCAGGGTTTTTGTCGGTTACGGCGGCTTATCACCTTGCCGGGTCGCATGGGCGTGATATTGCTGCCGCCATGTCTACGATTCCACCCCAATCTGCGCAATCCGTTGATATTCTGGTTCTGGGCGGCGGCGGCCGGGAGCATGCGCTGTGCTGGCGGCTGCGGCAGTCGCCGCGCTGCGGCCGGCTGGTGTGTGCGCCGGGGAATGCCGGCATTGCCGAGGTGGCGCAGATTACTGCGCTGGCGATCACCGATCCAGCCGCCGTGGCTGCCTATGCCGTTGAAAACAGCATCGGGCTTGTCGTGGTCGGCCCAGAAGATTCGCTGGTGGCCGGGGTGGCTGATGCGCTGCGCGCCGCTGGTATCGCCGTGGTCGGGCCATCGGGCGCTGCCGCCGAGCTGGAGGCCTCAAAGGGCTTCACCAAGGATTTGTGCGCGCAATATGGCATCCCCACAGCGCGGTACCGGCGATTTGCCGGCGCGGCCGATGCCCATCATTATGTGGCCGTGCACCCGCTGCCGGTGGTGGTGAAGGCCGATGGCCTGTCGAGCGGCAAGGGCGTCACGGTTGCCGAGAGCAACGAAGAAGGCCTGGCGGCGCTGGCGGAAATCCACGGCCCTGTGGTGGTGGAACAATGCCTGGAAGGCCCGGAGGCCAGCCTGTTCATCCTGACCGACGGGCAAACCGTGCGGATATTGCCCACCGCGCAAGACCACAAGCGGCTGCACGACGGCGATGAAGGCCCCAACACCGGCGGCATGGGCGCCGTATCGCCATCGCCGCGCCTGACGCCGGAATTGCAGCAGCAAGCGCTCGATCGGATTGTTTATCCAACGCTGGCCGCCATGCGCGAACGCGGCACGCCGTTTCAGGGCTTTTTGTATGCCGGGCTGATGCTCACGGCCGATGGCCCGATGCTGATCGAATATAATGTGCGGCTGGGCGATCCCGAAACCCAGGTGCTGATGATGCGGCTGGAATCGGATCTGGTGGATTTGTTGTGGGCGGCGGCCACGGGCACGCTGGCCAGCGTTGAACCGCGTTTTTCGCCCGATGCGGCGGTCACGGTGGTGATGGCGGCGCGCGGCTATCCGTGGCAGCCAGTGACCGGCACAGTGATTGATGGCATTGATGCAGCCGAAAGCTTGGGCGTAAAGGTGTTTCATGCTGGCACGCGCCGCAACGATGCCGGCCAATTGGTGGCGGCGGCCGGGCGGGTGCTGAACATAACTGCGCTGGGCCATGATATTTCCGAGGCGCGGGCGCTGGCATATGCCGCTATCCGCAAGATCAGTTGGGACGGCGGCCAATATCGGCGAGACATCGGCAAGGCCGGCTGATCTCGCCAACCGGGGAGACAGCGCATGAGCGATCGGCAGGAACAATTTTCGGGCACCAGTGCCGTGCGCGCCGGCCAGGAGATTGACGCCGCCCGGCTGCACGATTGGATGCAGGCGCATGTCGATGGCTATGCCGGCCCGCTTGCCATCGAACAGTTCAAGGGCGGCCAATCCAATCCCACCTACAAATTGATCACACCGGGGCAAAATTATGTGCTGCGCCGCAAGCCCCCCGGCCAGCTGCTGCCATCCGCCCACGCCGTGGACCGCGAATACAAGGTGATCACCGCCCTGCACGCGCAAGGCTTTCCGGCGGCGCGCACCTTTGGCCTGTGCCAGGACAATGAGGTGATCGGCACCTGGTTTTACATCATGGACTGCGTCGATGGCCGGGTGATCTGGGACACGACCTTCCCCAGCGTGCCCAAAGAGGAACGCCGCGCCTATTTCGACGCCATGAACAAGACGATGGCCGATCTGCACATGATCGATCCGGTGGCCGCCGGCCTTGGTGATTTCGGCAAGCCGGGCAATTATTTTTCTCGCCAGATCGGGCGCTGGTCAAAACAATATCTCGAAGATGTCGATGCCGGCCGCTACCCGGCCATGGACAGTTTGGTGGAATGGCTGCCCGCCAACATCCCGCCGGGCGACGAAGTGAGCATCGTTCACGGCGATTATCGCTGTGATAACATGATTTTCCACCCCACCGAGCCGCGCGTGCTGGCGGTGCTGGATTGGGAACTTTCGACGCTGGGCCACCCGCTGGCGGATTTTTCCTACCATCTGATGATGTACCGGATGCCGCCCAGCACCACGACCGGCCTGGTCGGCAATGATCTCGCCGCGCTGGGCCTGCCCACCGAAGCTGAATATGTGGACGCCTATTGCCGCCGCACCGGGCGCAGCGGCATCGCCGATATCGATTTCTATGTGGCCTACAACATGTTCCGGCTGGCCGGGATCATCCACGGCATCAAGGGCCGGGTGAT
>NZ_JBBATR010000068.1:11486-12827 GCF_040398645.1 Sandarakinorhabdus sp. | reverse complement strand
GCAGTGTCGATTGCGCCAAGCGGCAATGCTGCCGGCGCATTCGCCCAACCTGCCAACATGGCATCCATGGCCTGCGCCTCTGCCAGCGCGGCCGCCACGGCAGGATCGCTGCCGGCCAGCAGCAGCAGCGCACTGCGATCCGCGGCGGGCCAGCGGGCCGGATCGGCGCCGTGGCTGGCCAGGATGGCACAGGCGGTTTGAGAGGACAGGGCGGTCACTGACGGGCGCTTTCATTCATGATGGTTCGCAATTCATTACGGGCGCGGCCGAGCAATCCCTCGACAGCCTTGGCAGTGGTGTCCATGTGGGCGGCGATTTCGGCCATCGACAGGCCCTCCCCGTGAAACAGGCTGAGCGCCGCGCGCTGCCGCACATTCAGCCGGGCCATCGCCGCCGCCAGCCGGGCCTGCCCATCATTGGCGATGGCCTGCGCTTCCGGATCAGGGGCAGGATCGGCCAGATCATAAGCAACGTCGATGGACACCACCGGGCGCACGGCGCGGCGGCGATCAAGGCAGAGATTGACGAGGATGCGGCGAAACCAGGCCTCAACGTTACCGCGCGCCGGATCAAAGCGCGCCGCCTCGGTCCACAGCCGCGCAAACGCCTGTTGGCAGGCATCTTCGGCCTCGGCGCGATCTTGCAGCGTGCGCCAGGCCAGCCCCAGCGCCATGCGCTCCAGCTGGCGAACCAGCGCAGCAAACGCTGCCGCATCGCCCTGCGCCACCCGCAGCATCAGCGCCGTCGCCAGCGAGGACAAGGGGGTGGGCCCGCCGCGCGAAGCGTCGAATGGCGGGCTGGCGCCGGCAGCAGGCATGTCCATCTTCATCTGCCCTTGATACGCGGTGCGGGGCAGCTTCCCCCGCTTCAGCCAGACCCGGCCGCCTGCCACCCCTGCCAACTGGCAATCAACGACGCGGCATGGCGAGCCGCTGCCACCGGCGGATCAGCATAGCCGCCGCCCAGTGTCACCGCCAGCGCCGCACCCGCCTGCCGGCAACGCTGTGCCACCAACTGGTCACGCGCCGCCAGCCCGGCGTCACTCAGGGCCAGCCGGCCCAGCCGATCATCGCAGTGCGGGTCCACGCCGGCCTGCACCAGCACCAGTTGCGGGCGGTGCCGGGCCAGCATCGCCAGCAGCACCGGCTCCAGCGCCGCCAGATAATCGGCATCACCCGTGCCATCCGGCAAGCCGATATCAACGTGGGACCGCGCCTTGCGCACCGGAAAATTCTTCTCGGCATGGATGGAAAAGCTGATGATATCGCTGCGGCCCGCCATGATGTGCGCCGTGCCGTCGCCCTGGTGCACATCAAGGTCGACGATCAGCACGCAGCTGGC
>NZ_JBBATR010000068.1:7976-11386 GCF_040398645.1 Sandarakinorhabdus sp. | reverse complement strand
GCGCCGGGCAGCAGCGCATATTTGGACATCGGGAAGCGGTGGCCGGGCGGCAATTCAGGCGCATAATCAGCATGATAGAACAGCGGCAGCGGCAAATCGGTGATCGTCACAGCTGGTTTCAAGCCAGCGCCCGCGAGGCCATTTCCAGCACATCTTTTGACATGCTCGGTGCCGCCAGCACCCGCTCCAGCTCAGCGCGCATAAGGTCGGCGCGCACGCTGTCAAACCGCCGCCAGCGGCCCAGCGGCACAGCCAGCCGCGCGGCGCTTTGCGGGTTGATGCGGTCAACGGCGATCAGTTGATCGGCCAGCAGACGATAGCCTTCGCCGTCAATTGCGTGGAACCAACGCTGATTGGCCGCAAATGCCCCGATCAGGCTGCGCAGCCGGTTGGGATTGGTGAGGCTGAAATCGGCGTGAACAAGCAGCCGCCGCACATCCGCCAGCACCTCAGGCCGATTGGCCAGCGCCTGCACGCCAAACCATTTGTCGATCACATCATTGTTGCCTGCAAAGCGCGCATGGAAATCCGCCAGCACAGCGCCTCGGTGCGGCGACGGGCTGTTCACCAGCGCGGTCATCGCGCCCATGCGGTCGGTCATGGTTTGCGCCGTGTCATATTGCGCAAGGGCAGCCGCAAAGGCATCGTCCGAACCGGCCGCCACCAGATAGCCCAGCGCGACATTGGCCAGCCGGCGCGCGCCCTTGGCCTGCGGCGTCTGCGCTGTGCCGGCACCGGCATGCGCCCGGTAGGCTTCCCACCACAGCGGCTGCAGTTCAGCGGCGATGGCCTGCCGAGCCGTTTCGCGGCGGCGGTGAATGGCGTCCACGGCCACCACTTCGGCGGCATCACCAATGAAGCTTTCGGTGGGCAGCAGCACGGCTTCGCCCTTGAACGCCGCATCCAGGCCGGTATCGGACAAGGTACCGCGCACGGCGGTCACCAGCGCGGCGGGATCGTCATCGGTGGCCAGCACCGACAATGCCAATTGCTGAAACGCCTCCCAGCGCGCGAACGGATCATCATCATGCGCCGCCAGAAACGCCAGATCGGCGCGGGTGAGCGCCGCGTCCACCACCACCGGCGCTGAAAAACCCCGGTTCAGGCTGGGCACCGCTGGTTCGCCAATGTCCGCAAAGGTCAGGTGCGTGACCGGCTCACGGATTTGCACCAGCAGTTCGTCACCCAGCCGCGCACCGCTGCTGCGCCCGATCAACGCGACCCGAAACGGCATGTGCACCGGCTGCTTGTGCGGTTGGCCGGGCGTGGCCGGCACCGATTGCCGCAGCGTGATTTCCACATTGCTGCCGGTCTGCCGGGTTTCCACCGCCACCCGCGGCGTGCCGGCCTGGTCATACCAGCGGCGGAACTGGCCCAGATCGATGGCGCCCGCGGCTTCCATGGCCGCCAGCCAATCCTCGCAGGTCACCGCCTGGCCGTCGTGACGGTCAAAATACAGATCGGTGCCGCGGCGGAAG
The DNA here is from genome assembly GCF_040398645.1 of Sandarakinorhabdus sp. Lineage (GTDB taxonomy): Bacteria > Pseudomonadota > Alphaproteobacteria > Sphingomonadales > Sphingomonadaceae > Sandarakinorhabdus. Next base: position 9,908 of record NZ_JBBATR010000068.1, on the reverse strand, counting down.
CCATCCACGCCCAGCATGCTGTGCAGCATGCGGATCACTTCGGCGCCCTTGTTGTAGATGGTGGCGGTGTAGAAATTGGCGATTTCGACATAATGGTCGGGCCGGATCGGGTGCGCCAAGGGCCCGGCATCTTCGGGAAATTGCACAGCGCGCAAGGCCCGCACATCATCGATGCGGCGCACGGCGGCGCTGCCCTGATCAGCCGAGAACTGCTGATCGCGAAACACGGTCAGCCCTTCTTTCAGGCTCAATTGGAACCAGTCCCGGCAGGTGACCCGGTTGCCAGTCCAATTGTGGAAATATTCATGCGCGACCACCCCGGCAACACCATCGAAATCCATGTCAGTGGCGGTGTCGCTGTCGGCCAATATATATTTGCTGTTGAAGATGTTGAGGCCCTTGTTCTCCATCGCGCCGGCGTTGAAATCGGCCACCGCCACGATGTTGAATTCGTCCAGATCATATTCGCGGCCATACACACGCTCATCCCAGGCCATGCTGGCCTTCAGGGCCGCCATGGCGTGGGCGCAGCGCGGCACATCGGCAGCAGCCGTCCAGATCGCCAACCGCACGTGGCGGCCGCTGGCGGTGGTGAAATCATCGTGCAGCGCGCTCAATTGCCCGGCCACCAGCGCGAACAAATAGCTCGGCTTGGGCCAGGGATCGGTCCAGATGATTTCATGGCGGCCGCCCGGCAAATCAGCCGCCGCGCCGCGATCGCCGTTGGACAGCAGCACCGGAAACAGCACCTTGTCCGCTTCCAGCCGCACCGAATATCGCGACAATATATCCGGGCGATCCGGAAACCAGGTGATCGACCGAAAGCCTTCGGCTTCGCACTGCGTCACCAGCCGGCCTTCGCTGGCATAAAGGCCCATCAGCCGCGTGTTGCGCGCGGGATGCAGCACAACTTCGGTTTCGATCACGGCGGTGTCGCCAGCGATATCGATGCGCAAAACATCATGATCGGGCAGCGCCGGCATGGCCTGCCCGTCCACGGCAAGAGCAGTTGTTTCAAAGCCTTGGCCGTCCAGCCGCAGCGGGCGCGTGTGGCTGCCGCTGCGCACCACCACCAGCCGCGCCTTCACCACCGTGCGGGCTGCATCAAGCCGAAAATCAAGCTGCACTTCGGGCACCAGCCAATCGGGCGGGCTATATTCCGACAGGCGTGTATCGGTCAGGTGCGGGGTGTTGCGGGCGTCAGACATAGCCATACCGTGCGCGAAAGGCCGGCCAAACGAAAGTGGTTTCTGGCAGCGGCCGGCGAGCGGCGGGACCTGCGGCGCAGCCGGCCCCAAACCGCGCAGTAACGCTGGCGCCGGGCGGCGCCTTCGCCTAGTCATTGGCCATGCACCTGCTTGTTCTTGGCCTTGGCTACAGCGCTGGAACTATCGCGGCCGGGGCGCAGGCCGCCGGCTTTGCGGTTACGGCGGTGCGTTCGCGGCCCGGCCCCGGTGTGCTCACGCTGGACAGCCCGGAATTGCCGGCGGTGATCGCTGCTGCAACGCACATCCTGTCATCGGTGCCGCCGGCTGCGGATGGCCGTGATCCGGTGCTGGACGCGCACCAAGCGGCACTTGCGCAAGCGCCGGCAAAATGGCTGGGCTATTTGTCCTCGACCGGCGTTTATGGCGATGCTGGCGGGGCATGGGTGGATGAAGGCGCGCCGCGCCTGGGCCGCCGGTCCGGCCGCAATCTGGCCGATGAACACTGGGAAGCGCTGCACCCGCAGTCCCGCGTGTTTCGCTTGCCGGGCATTTACGGCCCAGGCCGCAGCGCGCTCGACCGTGTGCGCGCCGGGCCAGTTGCGCGCATCGATCTGCCCGGCCATGTGTTCAGCCGCATTCATGTCGATGATATTGCCGGCGCCGTGCTGGCCAGCATGCACGGCGGGCCAGCCGGCATTTTCAACATCGCCGATGATCTGCCCGC
>NZ_JBBATR010000068.1:5608-7876 GCF_040398645.1 Sandarakinorhabdus sp. | reverse complement strand
ACCGGCCAATCGACCCTGCGGGTTGAAGATGCGCGTTTTCTCACTGGCAAGGGCCAGTATACCGACGATCTGTCGCGTCCCGGCATGGCCTATGGTGTCACGCTGCGCAGCCCGCATGCCCATGCCCAGATCATCAGCATCGATACCGAGGCAGCGCTGGCCGTGCCGGGCGTGCTGGCCGTGTACACGCACAGCGATGTCGCTGAATATGGCCCGATTCCCTGCCTGGTGCCGCTGTCAGGCGATGTGAAAACGCCGCGCGTGCTGCTGGCCGAGGGCCGGGTGCGTTTTGTCGGCGATGGCGTGGCCTTTGTGGTGGCGCAAACCCGCGAGGCCGCGCGCGCCGGCGCCGAAGCCGTCTGGGTCGAATACGAAGAATTGCCCGTTGTCGCCAGCATCAGTGCGGCCCTGGCCGATGATGCGCCGTTGATCTGGGCCGATGCCAAATCAAACAGCCTGTTCGATTGGCAGGTGGGTGACGGCGCTGCGGTTGAAGCCGCTATCGCCGGCGCAGCCCATGTCACGCGCCTGGAAATCCTGCAAAACCGGGTTGCCCCCACATCGATGGAAGTGCGCGCGGCGCTGGGCGAATATGATGCAGAGGCCGGCTTCACGCTCACCACCGGCAGCCAGGGCGTCACCTCGATGCGCCGCGAATTGGCCAAGGCGATCCTGAAAGTGCCGGTCGATCAGGTGCGGGTGGTCACCCACGATGTCGGCGGCGGCTTCGGCATGAAGAGCTTCTTATACCCCGAATATGCACTGTGCCTGCACGCCGCGCGCGAACTCGGCTGCCCGGTGAAATGGACTGGGGAGCGCAGCGATGCCTTCCAGACCGACACCCACGGCCGCGCCATGACCACCAAGGCGGCGCTGGCGCTGGATGCACAGGGCGGCATATTGGCGCTGCAAGTGGAAACCTGGTCTGATCTCGGCGCCTATCAGGCGCAGTTCGGGCCGGCGATCCAGACGATGGCGGGCGGCCGCATCATGGGCGGCGTCTATCGCATCCCCGCCATCCACAATCTGGTGCACGGCGTTGTCACCAACACCACGCCGGTGGATGCCTATCGCGGCGCCGGCCGGCCCGAATCGGCCTATATCATGGAGCGGTTGATCGAAGCGGCAGCGCGCGAAATCGGCATCGGCGTTGACGAGATGCGGCTGCGCAATCTGCTGCTGCCCGCTGAACTGCCGCACGCCAATGGCCTGGGCCTCACCTTTGATATCGGCAATTTCCCGGCCGTGCTGGAACGCGCCAAGCAAGTTTGCGATTGGGATGGGTTCGCCGGCCGGCAGGCCGACGCGGCGCGGCGCGGGCGCCTGCTGGGCCGCGGCATGGCCTATTATGTCGAAATCGCCGGCGGCGGCGGCACCGAAGAGCACGCCGATGTGCGGGTGGCCAGCGATGGCATGATCGAAATGGCGGTGGGCACCCAGTCCAACGGCCAGGGCCACGAGACGGTGTATGCGCAGGTGCTGGCGGCGCGGTTGGGCATCGATATGGACCAGATCCGCATCGTGCAGGGCGATAGCGAGCGCATGGATGTCGGCGGCGGCACCGGCGGTTCCCGCTCGATGGCGTTCGGCGGCGGCGCGGTGCTGCAATGCGCCGACGACATGCTGGCACGCGGCAGCGAGCTGGCCAGCGCCGATCTGGGCAGCGATGTCGATTATGCCGATGGCCTGTTTCGCGCCCGCGCCAGCAATGCAACCGCTTCGTGGGCCGAATTGGCCACTCGCCACCCCGGCAAGCTGGATGGCCGCAGCCGCTATCAGACCAAGGAAGGCAAGCCGGCCCCCACCTTCCCCAATGGCTGCCACATCGCCGAGGTGGAGCTGGACGCTGACACCGGCATGATCGCCGTCACCCGCTACGGCCTGGTTGATGATTTTGGCGTGCTGGTGAACCCGATGCTGGTGGAAGGCCAGATCCACGGCGGCATCGCGCAGGGCCTGGGCCAGGCCGTACTGGAAAACATCGTCTATGACGAAGCCGGCCAGCTGATCACCGGCAGCTTCATGGATTATGGCATCCCGCGCGCCGATGTGATGCCGCCAGTGGTGGCGTTTGAAACGCTCAACACCCCCTCCCCCACCAACCCGCTGGGCGTGAAGGGCTGCGGGGAGGCCGGCACGATCGGCGCGATGCCATCGGTGATCAATGCCATCATCGACGCACTGGGCGGCCAGCAGGTTGAAATGCCTGCCACGCCGGAAAAACTGTGGCGGCTGGCGCAGAATATCGGCCTGCGCAGCGCGGCCTGA
>NZ_JBBATR010000068.1:0-5508 GCF_040398645.1 Sandarakinorhabdus sp. | reverse complement strand
ATCACCATCTGCCGATCGCCATTCCCAGCTGACGCCTTCGCGCGCCAGCCGGGCTTCGACGGCGATACGCTCTTCCTTGCGGCGGGCCTCGACCGCGTCGATCAAGGTGGTGATCGGAAATGCCCCCATCGCCGGATCACCCAGCGCATAGGCCGCATAAGGCATCACCGACAGGCACACGACATGGCCGTTGCAGGCCCGCGCCAGATCAAACGCCGCGTTCAGCCGCGCACCTTGCCCATCGTCACCTTCGATATGCACCAGAATCGATTTCATGTGAGGTCTCCCAACCAGCAAATTCGTGGTGCCAGTGTTCCAAATCGCGTCGCCGCGCGGAATCGGGATCAACCCCTAAGGGAAACTACGCGCTTGCAGATTTGGCGCGCAGGGCAATGGCCAGCCCAATCAGCGCCAGCACCAGCCCGGCCACAGCGGTGCCAGTCCATTGCCAATCCTCCAGCACAGTCGAAAGGCCCATGGCCACCACCGGCACCACCACCCCGTTCCACGCCGCCTGGCCCGGCCCGACCGTGCGGATCAGCACATAATAAAGGCTGAAGGCAACAGCCGATGCCACAATGCCGAGATAAGCCAGCCCCGCCAGATAGGCCGGCGCCAGCGAAAACACCGGCGGCCCATCCAGCGTCCACGCCAGCAGCCCATCCAGCAGCGCGCCCCACGCCATTGTCCAGGCCAGCCCGGCCTCCAGCGGCATCGATCGGCCATAGCGCGTCGCCTGCAGCACATTGGCGATGCTGGCCGACAGCACACCGCCAAAGGCCAGCGCCAAGCCCAGCCCGATCTGGTTCCCGCCCGGCCGGCCCAATTCCGGCGCAAACAACAGGCCAACGCCGCACAGGCCAATGGCGCTGCCCACCACAAAGCGCGGCGTGACCCGCGCGCCCAGAAACACCGCCGCCAGAAGCGTATTGCTCACCAGCAGAAACGCGAAGGTCAGGCTGACCAGCCCAGACGTCAGATATTGCTCGGACCGGTAGACAAGATTGAAATTCAGCACGAACTGGCTGATGGCGACCACCACGGCAAAGCCATGCTGACGCCATGACAAGCGCAGCGATTTGCGCCGGACCAGGCAAAGCCCGAACATCACCACAGCGCCCAGCACAAACCGCCAGGTGACCGACCAGCTGGGCGGCACCTCCCCCAATTGCGTGCGGATCACAAACCAGGTGCAGCCCCAGATCAGCGTGCAGCCGGCAAAGGCCGCCCACGCCTGCGGGGTGAAACGGCCATCGCTGGGGGCGGTTACGGCATCCGCCATCAACCGGCAGCCAGCGCGGCAGCCAGCCGCGCCGCGTCCTCGGCGGGCGTGTCCCAGCTCACCACCAGCCGCGCTTCATTGGAATCGGCGGCGCCCCAATCATAGAATAAAAAGCCCTGGGCGCGCAGCCGCTCCGGTTCGCCGGGGGCAAGTTGCACAAACACCTCATTGGCCTCCACCGGGTGCAGCAGCCGCTCCCCGGCTGCCTGCGCCAGAACTTGCGCGCCGGCATTGGCAGCGGCGGCATTGCGCAGCCACACGCCGTCTTCCACCATTGCCAGGATCTGCGCCGCATTGAAGCGGCCCTTCGATGGCATCTGCCCGGCCCGCTTGCGCCGCCAACGCAGTTGATCGGCCAGACTGCAATCGAACAACACGATGGCCTCAGCGCCAAGCCCGCCATTCTTGATGCAGCCAAAGCTCAGCGCATCGACATCCGCCACCATGTCGGCCGGATTGCCGCCCAGAAAGGCCGCGGCATTGGCAAAGCGCGCGCCGTCCATGTGCACGCGCCAGCCTTGCGCGCGGGCATGGGCCGCCAGCGCCGCCACTTCATGCGGGCGGTACACCGTGCCGCATTCGGTGGCCTGGGTGATCGACAGCGCCGCCATCTGCACCTGGTGAACATCGCCGCGGTGGCTGGACAGGCCGGCGGCCACGCTGGCCGGCGTCAGCTTGCCATGATCGCCAGGGCAAAGCAGCAGCTTGGCGCCGCCGGTGAAAAACTCGGGCGCGCCGCATTCGTCCACATGCACATGCGCTTCGGTGTGGCAGGCGACTGCGCCCCACGGCGGCACCAGGCAGGCCAGCGCCAGCGCATTGGCGGCCGTGCCGGTGCCCACGGCCAGCACGGCGCAGGGCCGGCCAAACAATTCTTCAAACACCGCATCGAGCCGGCGCGACCAATCATCGCCGTCATAGCCCGCGGGCTGTGCCGGGCCGGCGGCCATGACCGCAGCCATCACCTCCGGGCAGGCCGCAGCGGCATTGTCGGACATGAAATTGGCGAGCTGGGTCATGCCGCCTTGATAAGGCTGTGCACTGCCCGGTCAATGCCGGGCTGCGCATGCGCCATTTCGCAGCGCCGCCACAGCAAAACGGCGGCCCCCGTGTGGGAACCGCCGCCTTGTTCGTTCCAGATGTTCGGTTCCTGCTTAGAACGCGACGTTCAGGGTGGCACGGCCGCCATGGTCGTCGTTGCGCTTGCCGATCAGCCCCGAATAGCCAAGGCTGAAGCGGATCGTCTGCGACAGGTTCACACCGGCATCGGCTTGCAGGGACAGCGCGCTGCGGTCGATCTGCACCGAACGGATCAGGCCGTTCTGACCAACCGCCGGGATGCCGATCACCGTGGCTGCATCGCGGTCACCCGACGTGCCCTGCCACGAAGCACCGGCGTTCAGCGCAACCTTGCCGCCGGCAACATTGGCACCGACGCGGGCACCAAGGTTGATGACCGTGATGTCATAACCCTGCTTGCCGGCTGCCAATGCCGCCACACCGCCGGTTTCAGCCAACGTACCGATATCAGCCTTCACATAGGCCAGGCGGGCGAACGGTTCGATCCGCGTGTCGGCCGATGCTGCCAGATCATAGGCGGCTTCGCCAAAGAACTGGTAGGTGTTGCCGTTGGTGGTGCCCGCCAGCGATTGCGCAAAGCCTGGCAGGGTGATGGCACGGCTGCCGTTGGTGCGCGCACCCGAGATGCTGATACCGCCGTTCACCACCACACCGCCATCGCGGCGATAACCGCCATAGACCGTGCCGCCGACGGTTTCGACCGTCGAGCTGCCTGCCAGCAGGCGATATTCGATATCGGTGCTGGTGTAGTGGAACATGCCGCCCACCGTCACGCCGTTCTTCGCCCAATCCAGGCCGGTGATGACCCCGCGCTGTTCAGTGGTGAAGGCCGTGGCGGCGCCATTGGTTTGCGCCTTGCCCCACGAACCAGCGCCGCGCAGCCAGAAGGTCAGCGTGCGATCACCATCGCTGGTGCTCACCTGCTGGCCGCCCAGCGAGGCGGTGCCGCTGTTCAGGCGATCAAGTGCCGATTCGCGGAACACACGGTTGGTATCCAGCACCACACGGCGTTCCGTGGCGCGCTGTTCACCCGACATCTGCCGCAGGGTGAGCGGCAGCGCCGAACCACCATTGGCATAGACGTTGAAGAAGGCTTGCGGATTGTAGCCGCCGGCCACGGCACGATCAAAGGCACGTGCCACTTCCAGCGCATTGCCAGTCACACCGCCAAAGCGGTTGCCGAGCACTTCCAGGCTTTGCGGCGCCAGGCGGATATTGGCCTGGGTTGCGGTGTAAGACACCACCGGCGCGAAGGCGATGCCGAACTGGTCAAGCCCGGAGACGGTCGCAAACGTGCCGGTCAGGCTGGAGCCGCTGGCCACAGTGAACGATTGGTTGAACTGGCTGAAGCTCGCCGGAACGGTTGGAACCACTGCCAAGGTGCCGCCCACGGTCATCACGCCGCCCGCGGAGATGCGGTCGTTGGTCGATGTCGTGATGTTGGCAGTGTAGGTGCCGGCCAGCGTGGCCGCGCCGGTAACCGTGATGGTTGCCGTATCGGTGGTGCCCGGCGCACCCGGAGCCACCAAGCCGCCCGCCAGCACATTGAGCGCGCCCACCGTGCCAGTGCCGGTCAAGGCAGCGCCGCTGTTGACCGTGACCGCCGATACCAGCGACCCCGTTACATTCAGCGTGCCTGCCGCCACCGTGGTCGCGCCTGTGTAGGTGCTCGCCGCGGTCAGGTTCAGGATGCCAGCACCGATCTTCGAGACGCCGCCAACACCCGAAGCCACGCCCGACAGCGTGTAGGTGAAGGCCTGTGTATCGACCGTGGTGATGCCCGTACCCAGCGTGATGGCATTGGCCACCGTCAGGCCTGCGTTGCCCGCCTGCAGTGTGGTACCGCCCGTCGTGGTGAGCACGCCAGTGCCCAGCGCCGTGCCAGTGCCGGTGCGGATGGTGCCGCCAACCAGCGCCGTGCCGCCGCCAAAGCTGTTGGCGCCGTTCAGCACCAGCAGGCCTGCACCGGTCTTGGCAATCGAGCCCGCACCGGAAACAACGCCGTTCAGCACGAGGTTCAGCCCGGTATTGGCATTCACCGTGCCGGCACCGGCCGTGGTGACGGCATTTGCCAGCGTCACCGTCGGGCTGTTTGGTGTGGTGCCCAGGTTGGTGGCGGTGTTCAGCGTGGTGCCGCCCGCCATCGCCAGCGTGCCAAGGCCAAGCGCCAGATCATTGGCAACCGTGATGGTGCCAGCGTTGAGGCTGGTGCCGCCAAGATAGGAGTTCAGCGTGTTGAGCACGAGTTCGCCCGAGCCGGTCTTGGTCAGCGCAGTGCCGGCAATGGTGCCGTTCACCGTGAAGGCCGTGCCCGGTGCCACCTGGATGGTGCCGCCGCCGGTGCCCAGTGCGATAGTGCGCGCCGAAGCAAAGCTGGCCGTGGTCCACAGCGTGCCGCGATTGAGCGTCACGTTGCCAGCCGCGTTGCCAAGGTTGACATCCGCGGCCACCCGCACCGCCGTGGCGTTGACGACGGTGCCGCCGGTGTAGCTGTTGGTGCCCGACAGGGTGAGCACGCCGGCAGCGCCGCCCGTGCTGTCAATGACCGTCAATGGCCCAACGCCGGACACGACACCGCCAAAGCCGAATTGCTGGCCGTTGTTGTCAGCTGTCATGCCGCCGGCCATGGCGATGCTGTTCGCCAGGGTGACGCCGGCATTGCCAGCCTGAATGGTTGTCCCTGCCGCCGCCGCAACGCCGCCAGTGCCGAGCGCCAGGCTGGTGCCAACCCGGATGGTGCCGGCCGTCAGGGCCGTACCGCCGGTATAGCTGTTCTCCCCGTTCAGCACGAGCACGCCGCTGCCGGTCTTGGTCAGCAGGCCAGAGCCGCCAACCACGCCGTTCAGCGTGAAGTTGTTGGACCCGGTGGCGATGGTGGCATTGCCGATGCTGAAGGCGTTGGCGAGCGCGAGGTTGTTGGTGTTGTTGGCCAGTACCGTGCCGTTCGCCATCGTCACCAGCGCAGTGCCCAGCGCCGCGTTGTTGCCAACCGTCACTGTGCCAACGTTGATGAAACTGCCGCCGGTGAATGTGTTCGCACCGTTCAGCACCAGATTGCCGCTGCCGATCTTGGTGACCGAGCCAGCGCCGTCCACCACGCCGTTCAGCGTGAAGGCAAAGCCCTGCGTGTCGATGATGCCAAGCCC
>NZ_JBBATR010000067.1:10315-13143 GCF_040398645.1 Sandarakinorhabdus sp. | reverse complement strand
ACTGGCCCTGCCCGACACACCCGAAACCCAGGCGCTGCGCCGGGCCTTTCGCTTTGGCTTTGCGCCTTATGAAATGCTGCGCACCCGTCAATTGCAGACCAGCCGCATCGCCGAAGCTGGCTTTGGCACCGGCGTGAATGCGCTGATCCCGCGGGTAACGCTCGCCGATGCCAGCACCCGCGACGTGACCACGCCCAACAACGACACGCTTTATGGCTCGGCCTGGCTGGATCTGAGCCAGGGCCCGGTGTTTTTCACCATGCCGCCGCTCACCCGCTATCATGTCGCATCGCTGATGAGCATCACCAGCGATGTTGGCGCGCTGCTCGGCACCCGCAGCGTTGGCCGCGCCGGCGGGCGATATGCCATCGTTGGCCCCGGCTGGCGCGGCGATCTGCCGGCCAATGCCGAAATGGTGCGCAGCCAATCCAACGACGCCTGGCTACTGCTGCGCGTGGTGGTGAACGGCCCGGACGATCTTGCCGCCGCCGCCGATGGCCTGACGCGCTTCACATTGTCGGCGGTGGCCGGGGCGACGCCGCTGGATTTGGTGGTGCCGGCCATGCCCGATGGCCGGGCGTTCGTGATCACGGTGAACGCCGCCATCGAACGCTCCGGCGATGCGCTGCTGGTGCAGCGGGCGCGGGCCTTTGCCGATCAGGGGCTGGGCACGGGGTGGGACAGTCTGTCACCGGCCCAGCAAAACCTGTGGAACGCGCATCTGCCGGCGCTGATCGCCGAATTGAAGGGCGGCCTGACCGGCGGCAGCAACGTGAATGGGGGCATGAATGGCTGGGTGTATCCGCCGTTCAACATGGCGCTGTACGGCGAAGATGATGATTTGCGCAGCATGGTGGCCCTGGGTGGGCTGGCGGCATTGCCGCGCGTTGAGGCGATTTATGTGACCGCGCGCCAGGACGGCGAGGGCCGCGCCCTGACCGGAGACAAGAGCTGGCGGCTGACCATGCCGGGCGGCCTGCCCGTGGGCGGCTTCTGGTCACTGACCATGTATGAACAGGCCGATGATGGCCGGCTGTTCTTCGTGCCCAACACGCTTGATCGTTATGCGGTGGGCGACCGGTCAAAGCATCTGCGCGGCAACCCCGATGGCAGCATCGAATTGTTCATCCAGCACGGCAAACCGTCGGGCGAGCGGGTGGTGAACTGGCTGCCGGCGCCAAAAGGCCCGTTTGTGCTGATGTTCCGCGCCTATCTGCCCGGCACTGGCCTGCTGGATGGCAGCGTCCGCTTGCCCGCCGTTACCGAAGGTGAGATGATTCCATGAGCAGCCCAACTGACACGGCGCGCGCCGGCAAGCATATATTGCTCGATATTCTGGCGTCCGAAGGCGTCACCCATATATTCGGCAATCCCGGCACCACCGAATTGCCGCTGCTTGATGCGATGGTGGTGGAAACGCGCATCCGCTACATCTTGGGCCTCAACGAAGTGGTGGTGATGGGCATGGCCGATGGCTGGGCGCAGTCCACGGGCCGGCTGGCGGTGTGCAATCTTCATGCTGCGCCAGGCCTCGGCAACGCCATGGGCATGCTCTACAACGCCGCCAAGGCCGGCGCGCCCGTGCTGGTGACCGCCGGGCAGCAGGACATGAGCATCCGCCTGACCGAGCCGCTGCTGTGGGACGATTTGGCGACAATGGCGCGTCCGCTGTGCAAATGGTCGTTTGAAGTGAACAGCATCGAGGAATTGCCGCGCGCCGTGCGCCGCGCCGCCAAGGTGGCGCTGACGGCGCCGACCGGCCCGGTGTTCCTGTCCATCCCCGGTGACGTGCTGACGGCGTTTGCCGCCGATGACCTCGATCTGGGCGCGCCGACCCGGATTGGCGGCGCTCTACGCGGCGACGCGGGCGAGATTGCCAAGGCTGCTGCGTTGATTGCCGCCGCGCAAACCCCGGTGATCTTTGCAGGTGACTGTGTGGCAGGCCGCGATGCCTTTGCCGAGATTGTCGCCTTCGCCGAAGCGGTGGGCGCGCCGGTGTATATGGAGGGTATGGCCAACCGCGCCGCCTTTCCGTCAAACCATCCGCTCTATGCCGGCACCGTGCCGCGCATGACGCCGGCGCTGCGCAGCGTCATGCAGCACCATGATCTGCTGATCAGCATCGGCGCCGATCTGCTCACCCAGAGCCAGGCCACCGGCGTCGAGGCGCTCACGCCGGGCACCAAGGTGGTGCATCTCGATGATGAGCCGTGGCAGATCGGCAAGAATTTCGCCGCGACAGCCGCCATTCAGGCCTGCCCGAAGGCGACGCTGCCGGAATTGACGGCGCTGGTGGAGGGGTGCGGCGTATCGCGCCGGGCCGGCGTGGCAGCGAAGATCGCGGAGGCGAAGGCCGCCCTGCTGGCCAAGGCCGAAGCGGCGATGGACGCGCAGCCGATGGACCCGATGGCGGTGCTCAAGCGGCTGGGCGAGGTGATGCCGGATGATGCCATCATCATCGAGGAACTTCTGTCCTCAGGCATGAACATGGTGCGCAGCCTGCTGCCGGCCACCCGCCCCGATAGCTGGTTCGGGATGCGCGGCGGCGGCATCGGTGTAGCGCTGCCGCAAGCCGCGGCGATCAAGCTGGCCCACCCGGACCGCCCGGTGGTGGCGCTGACCGGCGATGGCAGCCTGATGTATTCGGCCGCCGCGCTGTGGACCTGCGCGCATTACAAATTGCCGGTGATCACCATCGTCTTCAACAACGCCAGCTACCGCATCCTCAAGCAGCGCACCCGCGCCATCGGCGATCACAGCGCCCGAACAAGCGTGTTCGTGGCGATGGATTTGCAGGAGCCAGCCATCGATTTCATGGCGCTGGCGGC
>NZ_JBBATR010000067.1:9090-10215 GCF_040398645.1 Sandarakinorhabdus sp. | reverse complement strand
CCTGCATGGGCGCAGCGATGGGCGCAAAGGCCGACACGGATTTGAACCGACCGGGGTGCTTGAGCGCCAGCGTCAGCGCGCCATGGCCGCCCATACTGTGACCGGTGATGCCCTGCCGGGCCAGATCGGCCGGGAAATGCGCGGCAATCACGCCAGGCAGTTCATCGATCAGCCAAGTCCGCATCTGAAAATGCGCCGCCCACGGCGCCTGCGTGGCATCAACATAGAAACTCGCCGCCTGCCCCATATCCCACGCCGGATCATCGGCCACATCCGCACCGCGCGGTGACGTGTCGGGCGTTACCAGCATCAGGCCCAGCGCCGCCGCCAGCCGCTGCGCACCAGCCTTGGTCGCGAATGTTTCCTCGTTGCAGGTAAGGCCGGCCAGGCACCACAGCACCGGGAACGGGCCCCCATTATCCTTGGCACCCGGCGGCACGAACACCCCAAAGCGCATCGCCGTTCGGCAAGCCGTGCTGGCGTGGCTGTGAAAGCTCTGCACGCCGCCATGGCACGCCGCGCGGCTGAGCGTTTCCATCAGAACACCACCACGCTGCGAATGCTCTCCCCCGAATGCATCAGGTCAAACGCCGTGTTGATCTCCTCCAGCGGCATGATGTGGGTGATCATCGGATCGATGGCGATCTTGCCGGTCATGTACCAATCGACAATCTTGGGCACATCCGTCCGCCCCTTGGCCCCGCCAAACGCCGTGCCCTTCCACACCCGGCCGGTCACCAGTTGGAACGGGCGCGTGCTGATTTCCTTGCCGGCTTCGGCCACGCCGATGACGATCGATTCGCCCCAGCCGCGGTGGCACGCCTCCAGCGCAGTGCGCATCACATCGGTGTTGCCGGTGCAATCGAACGTGTAATCGGCGCCGCCATCGGTCAACGCCACCAGATGCGCGACCAGATCGCCCGGCACATCACGCGGATTGACGAAATCGGTCATGCCAAATTGCCGGCCCCAGGCCTCGCGGTCCGGGTTGATGTCCACCCCGACAATCTGATCAGCGCCCACCAGCCGCAAGCCCTGCAGCACATTCAGGCCGATGCCGCCCAGCCCGAACACGATGGCCCGCGCGCCCGGCCCGGCCTTGGCGGTGTTGACCACGGCGCCCAC
>NZ_JBBATR010000067.1:7637-8990 GCF_040398645.1 Sandarakinorhabdus sp. | reverse complement strand
GGCGCCACGCTGGTAACACCGGCGCCCACTTCGCGCACGATACCGGCGCCTTCATGGCCCAGGATCGATGGGAAAATGCCCTCGCTGTCCTTGCCCTCCAGTGTGTACGCATCGGTATGGCAGATGCCGGTGGCCATGATTTCCACCAGCACCTCACCAGCGCGCGGGCCTTCGACATCGATCTCGACGATTTCCAGCGGTTGGTTGGGCGCAAAGGCCACGGCGGCACGACTTTTCATTGGTTGTTCCCTGATGGCTTGCAGCCACACATGCCCGCCAACCGCGCAGCTTGCCAAGGGGCATGGCTTGCTTTTTCAAGCGTATCGGGTCATTGGGCACGAACAAGGCAGTCCGGCAACGGGAGCGCGGTGTGCGCTGCCCGGCGTTCGACATGCAACAACAGGATATTTCATGCGTTTTACCAGCGAGTTCCGGGCCTGACATGCCAAAAGAAGAGATTATCCGGATCGAAGGTGAAATCACCGAAATCCTGCCCGATGGTCGTTTCCGCGTGAAGCTGGAAAACGAACATGAAATCATCGCCTACACCGCCGGCAAGATGCGCAAAAATCGGATCCGGTCGATCGTGGGGGACCGGGTGCACGTTGAAATGACGCCCTATGATCTCGACAAGGGCCGCATCGTCTTCCGCGAAAAGACCACGCCGATGCCGATGAACCAGCGGCGCTTTTTCCGCCGCTGATGCCCTGCTGGCCGGCAACCGGCCCGCTGCACCAGCCGAGCCTGATGGTCAGGGCACACGCCCGGCACCCATGCTGCCGACATCTCATCAGCACAGCCAGACTCAATGCGCGTTTGCCTGGCGGCCTTGCCGTGCGCGCCGGCAATGGTCGCTGTTGCAGTCGTCTCCCGCTCCCACCGCACCACGATCACACCCACGGCAAGGCCGCATGCTTGGGCAGCGAGCGCGCGCGCCTGAATTTACCATCAAACCGGATAAAATTAGTTATCTGTTCGCTTGATTTAATTTTAGGTTAACTGTATGTGATGGGTCGTTGAAGTTGCATTAACGAGGGATGTTCCCATGGCTCAGTATACAGTGACAATGTTGAAGGCGCAGGAAGCTGCGGGCGGGATCGTTCTGGACCGCGTTGTGGGTCCCGGCTGGGCTGACACCCCCGGCAACCTGCTCGACCATCTGATCAAGGGTCGTCACGAATTCGTGTTGGAGAACACCAACCTGCGCCTCGCAGCGCAGCGCCATGCCGGCAACACGTGGATGTTGCAGGTGGTCGACGAAGCTGGCCAGCCGCAAGCGGCCGAGCGTCTGCCGCACTGGCGCGTCGAGCGCTATCGTGCGCCCAAGCCGACGCGGATGAACTGGTTCCAGCG
>NZ_JBBATR010000067.1:0-7537 GCF_040398645.1 Sandarakinorhabdus sp. | reverse complement strand
GCCGTCTGACTGCAACAAGTCCCGGGCATAGGGGCGGCCCTGCCGCACGTTGAGCACCCGGCCATCGGGCGCCACGAAAATCAGATCGAGCGGCAGGATGGTGTTCTCCATCCAGAATGCGGTCGCGCGCGCCGGGACCATCGGAAAGCTCATGCCGGCATCGCGCTTCATGGTTTCGCGAAACATCATGCCGCACGCCTGCTGCTCGGACGTGCCGGCCACTTCGAGTTGATAGGCAAAACGGCCCTTGCTGGTTTCAAATACCACATCTGCCCGGGCCAGCCCCGTATTCGGGCATGGGCTGGTTGCCCCTGCCGGTACGGCAGATACCAATATCACGGCCGGCACGGCAGATACCAATATCGCTGCCGGTACGGCAGATACCAGCATCGCGGCCGGCAATGCGCACACCAGACGAAATGCCGTTGCGCTTGCGCGGATCATCATTCGATTGTCTCCGTTCCGGCACGTTGTTCAACCAGCACCGCCAGCGGGCCCTTGTGCCCCGGCGCCACCCGAACCCGCAGCGCATCACCTGGCTGCACATCATCATAGCCGGCACTGCGCAATGTTTCCATATGCACGAAGATATCCTCGCTTGAGCCCGGCCTTAACACAAAGCCATAGCCCTTCAAGCGATTGAACCACTTCACCAGGACGGGTTCGAACGGGCCGGCTGTGTCAATCAGCGCGCCCGGATCAACCCGGTCAGCAGCCCGAATCGCCGCTGCCTCGGGATCGGGCCCAGTGGCCGTCGACAAGTCCAGATCAAGGATGCGACGCACTTGGCGGCCACGATTGCCGGCTACCACGGCGCAGATCAGGCTGGCGCCTTCCGGCAACGATCGCCGGCCCAGATCGCGCAAGACACTGAAATGCAACAGCACATCGCCGCCGTCGCCGGACGCCGGCATCATGAAGCCGTAGCCGCGCACCGGATCGAACCACTTCATGGTGCCGTTCAAGATGCTTTCGTCGTCTGCTGGCAGAGCGCTAGCCCCATTTGCCTCTGTCATCTCGCCCCCAGATAAATTAAAAATAGTCTATGATAAACTATATCTGAATGAATAAATAACGAATTGCAACTGTTAAACCGCCGTAGGTTGACTTGGCGATGTGGAACACGGCAAGCCACTGGACGTACCATTCCGCAACCACGAGCATCACATGAACCTGGCCGGCACAGTTGAAATTGCAGCAAGCCGCGATCGCTTGTGGGCAGCGCTGAATGATCCCGAAGTGCTGGCACGCTGCATCGATGGTGTGGAGCGGCTGGTGCGCGCCGATGGCGACATCCCTACGTTCGATGGCGAACTCAACGCCAAAGTCGGCCCCGTGCGCGCCCGTTTCGCCGGTACAGTGCGGCTGGAGGATATCGTCGCGCCCGAACGCTATCGGTTGGTCGGTGAAGGCAAGGGCGGCGTTGCCGGCTTTGCCAAGGGCAGCGCCGATGTCAGCCTGACTGCGCACGGGCCGGCCGCCACCACGCTGGCGTATGTGGTGAAGGCGCAAGTGGGCGGCAAGCTCGCGCAGCTGGGCGCACGGCTGATCGAAGGCACGGCAAAGCAATATGCCGAAAGCTTTTTCGCCAAGCTGAAGGCCGAGGTTGAAACGCCTGATCGGGCCGCGGATGATCCGCTGCAAGCTGCCGGGCCGATTGCTGCCCCGGTTGCTGGGCCGGTTGCCGGGCCGGGTTCCGGGCCGCCTGAACCACCGCGCAGCGGCGGCCTGTCACCACTGGTTTGGGGCAGCGCGCTGATTGCCGCCGTGCTGGCCTTTTTGGCGTGGCAATGGGGACATTTGGGCCAATGACAGCGGCAACGCCGGCGCTGGTGGGCCGCGACGACGATCTGGCCACGTTGGCTGCCGCCAGCGCCTGGGCTCTGGCCGGCCACGGCGTCGCCATCGCCACCGTGATGACCACCTGGGGCTCAGCGCCGCGCCGCGTCGGCAGCCATTTGGCCGTGCGCGCCGATGGCCTGTTCGAAGGCAGCGTGTCGGGCGGCTGTGTCGAAGCCGATGTCATATTGGCGGCGCAGGATCTGATCGCGGCGGGCGCTGGCCATGGCGTGCTGGATTTTGGCGTGGCCGACAGCGTGGCCTGGTCGGCTGGATTGGCCTGCGGCGGCCGCATTGCCATATTGCTGCAACGCGTGGCCGATGATGGCCTGCCCGCTGCGCTGATATCAGATGTGCTCGCGGCCACCGCCTCTGGCGAGGCGCGCAGCATCAGCAGCGATCCCGCCACTGGCCGCGCCGTGGCCGGCGACTCTGGCCCGTTCGTGCGGGCATACCCGCCGCCGCGCCGGTTGCTGATCATCGGCGCCGTGCATATCGCGCAGGCGCTGGTGCCCATCGCTGCCGGGCTGGGCATCGCCGCGACGGTGATTGATCCGCGCGGGCTGTTTGCCGCTGATGACCGTTTTGCCGGCGTAACGCTCGATCGGCGCTGGCCCGATGAAGCCATGGCCGATCTACGCCCCGATGCGGCCACGGCTGTGGTCGCGTTGACGCATGATCCCAAGGTTGACGATGTCGCGCTGGCAGCAGCCCTGCGCTCCCCGGCATTTTACATTGCCGCGCTGGGCAGCCGCAAAAACCATGGTGCCCGGCTGCAGCGGCTGGCGGATCAAGGCTTTGCCGGCGAGGATCTGGCGCGCATTCATGGCCCGGCCGGCCTTTCGATTGGTGCCGCCAATCCAGCCGAAATCGCCTTGTCGATTGCGGCGCAACTGGTTGCGGCGTGGCGGGGCGTGCTGGCTGCCAAATCTCCGAACCCATGAACTTTGGCGCGCTGCCGCTGGCAGAGGCGCAGGGCGCCCTGCTGGCGCACAGCCAGTTGATCGGCAACCGGCGGCTGGCCAAGGGGCACCGGCTGACAGCGGATGATATCGCCGCCTTCGCCGCCGCCGGGTTGGCGCAGATTGTGGTGGCGCGGCTCGCCCCGGACGATGTTGGCGAGGATGCAGCCGCGCAGCAGCTGGCGCAGGCGTTAGCCGGATGGGGCGCTGACCCGGGCATAGCGGTGCTGGCACCGGTGCATGGCCGCGCCAATCTGGCCGCTGCCGCCGATGGCCTGCTTTGCCTGCCGCCCGGATTGGTAGACGCCATCAACAGCGTCGATGAAGCCATCACACTGGCCACACTGCCGCGCTTTGCCCGCGTGGCGGCCGGCACCATCATCGCCACGATCAAGATCATCCGCTATGGCGTGGACAAGTCCGCGCTAGCCAGGGCTGTCATGCAGGCCGGTGCGCAGCCGATCCGTATTGCCGCGTTCCAGCCATTGCGCGCCGTGATGATCGCAACGACAACAGCCGGCACCAGCAGCAAGGCCCTGGCCAAGCTGGAGCAGGTCACCGCCGCGCGCATCACCGCGCTGGGCAGCCAATTGGCGATGCTGCCGCCCTGCCCGCACGATGCGACGGCGCTGGCGGCGCAGTTGCGGGGCATGGACGCGGATATTCTGCTGGTGGCCGGCGCATCGGCCAGCGTCGATCGCGGCGACGTCATCCCGCAGGCCATCGTTGCCGCCGGAGGCCATATCGAGCGGTTGGGCATGCCGGTTGATCCCGGCAATCTGCTGGTGCTCGGCGATCTTGGCGGGCGCCCGGTGATCGGCCTGCCCGGCTGCGCGCGTAGCCCCAAGCGCAATGGCTTTGATCTGGTGCTGGAGCGCTTGTTTGCCGGAATATCAGTGACTTCGGCCGATATCGCGGCCATGGGCGAAGGCGGTCTGTTGCCCGAAGCCGAACGGCCGCAGCCCCGCGCAGCAGCGCGGCGGCCAGCCAAGGTGGGCGCCGTGGTGCTGGCTGCCGGCCGTGCCAGCCGCATGGGCGGGCCGCACAAATTGCTGGAAACATGGCAGGGGCAAACGCTGGTGGCGCACAGCGTTGATGCCATTGCGGCAGCTGGTTTGCCGCCGCCAATCGTCGTGCTCGGCCATCAGGCGGCCGCCGTGCGCGCGGCTTTGGCTGGCCGGACGGTAAGCTTCGCCTTGGCGGCCGATTGGCAGGACGGCATGGGCCGCAGCCTGGCCGCCGGGATTGCAGCGGTGCCAGCTGATTGGGATGCGGTGCTGGTTTGCCTGGCGGATATGCCGCGCATTGAGCCTGCCCTGATTGCCGCGCTGGCAGCAGCGGCTGGCGAGGTGATCGTGCCGGAATTTCAGGGCCGGCGCGGCCATCCGGTGCGCTGGCCGCGCGCGGCGTTTGCGCGGCTGATGAGCCTCGCCGGCGATGTCGGCGGCCGCGCCATCATGGCCGATTTTGCCTTGACCGCCCTGTCCGCGCCGTCCGATGCCTGCCTGGATGATATCGACACACCGGCCGCGTTGACTGCCTTGCGGGCACGCCCCGCTTTGCCCTGATCCCATCGCGGCGTAAACTGAACGCCGAAAACGAACACAAAAACATGGAATTGCCAATGATCAGACCCAGCCAAGCCATGATTGATCTGTATGACCGCTTCACCCACGGCGGCGAATTCAGCCGGCGGGATTTGATGGCACAAATGGCGCAAATGGCGGGCGGCGCTACCGCAGCCAGCGCCATGATCGGCCTGATTGCCGCCCGCAGCGCAGCCGCGCCGATGGTGACAGCCGACGACAAGCGCATCACGGCAGGCGATATCGTGGCCGATCTCGGCGGCGGGCGCAGCATGCGCGGGCACCTGGCACGGCCAGCACGCGATGCCGATAACGCCCCGCGTGTGCTGGTAATCCACGAGAATCGTGGGCTTAATGATCACAACCGCGATCTGGTTCGGCGGCTGGCCGTGGCTGGTTTTGTTGCCTTTGCTGCCGATTTCCTCACGCCCGCCGGCGGCACGCCCACCATGGGCGATGGCACCACCAGCGCCGAAGATATCGCCCGCACCATGATCGGCAAGCTTGATCGCAGCCAGACCGTTGCCGACGGGGTGGCAACCCTGCAGTGGCTCGCAGCCAAGGCACCAGGCAAGGGCGCTGCCGGCGCGGTGGGTTTTTGCTGGGGCGGCGGCATGGTGAATGCCCTGGCTGTCGCTGCCGGGCCGGCCTTGCGCGCCGGCGTGGCCTATTATGGCGCCGCCCCGCAGGATTTGGTGGGCGCAGCGCGCGTTCAGGCCCGGCTGATGCTGCACTATGCCGGCCTGGATGAGCGCATCAATGCCGGCGCGCCCGCCTGGCAAGCGGCGTTGCAGGCCGCCGGCGTGCGCCACGAAGCGCATGTTTATGCCGGCGCCAACCACGGCTTCAACAACGACACCGCCGCTGCCCGCTATGACAAGCCAGCCGCCGATCTGGCCTGGAGCCGCACATTGGCCTGGTTGAAGGCCTGACAACAGCGCCAGCTTGATTATCTGCAATTGCAGGTTATTCTTGCGCCATGGCTGTTGTTCAACCTGCTGGCCCCGCCGATCTGTGCACCGCTGCGAAGGTGCGCCGCCTGTCACGGCGCGTCAGCCAGCTTTATGACGATGCCCTGTCCGGCCACGGCCTGACTGTCGGGCAATATGGCCTGCTCGCCTGCCTGTCGCGGCGGCGCGGCCTGGGCATTGGCGCACTGGCGGCGCAATTGGCCGCCGATGCATCGACGGTGTCGCGCTTGGTGAAGCCCTTGGCCACGGACGGCCTGCTGCTGATCCGCACCGATCCCGCCGATGGCCGCGGCCGCCTGGTCTGGCTGACCGACGCCGGACACCAGCGCCGCGCCGCTGCACAGGCCGGCTGGCAGGCCGCCCAAACCGCCATGGCTGAACGGCTCGGCGCCAGCCGCCTCGCCGCCCTGCGCTTCATGCTGGACGAAGCCCACGAACGATTGGAAACCGCAATATGACTGCAATTGCAGACAAAACCCACGGCCTGAAACAGATGGAGGCCCTCGCCGCCAGCAAGGGTGGCAGCGGCATGGGCGCCCTGATGGCCATGGACGGCGGGGAGGCCAGCCCCGGCAGCATGACCCTGCATGCCGTGCCCGGCACCCAGCATGGCAACCCCATCGGCATCGTCCACGGCGGCTTTGCAGCCACATTGCTGGACAGCGCGATGAGCTGCGCCGTCCACACCACGCTCGCCGCCGATGAAACCTATGTCACCACCGATCTGCACGTCAGCTTCGTGCGGGCCATCACCGCCGCGACCGGGCGGGTGTCCGCCCGCGGCGAAGTGGTGTCCCGCGGGCGCCGTTTGGCGACGGCGCGTGGCACGCTGGTGGACCAAAATGGCAAATTGTTGGCCACTGGAATCGTCACCTGCATGATCATGGCGGCCGCCGCAGCATGACCGGCGCGGCGATCATCATCGGCGCCGGCGATGCCACCGGCGGCGCTGCGGCCGAGGCCTTTGCCAAAATCGGCCTGGTTGCAGTGCCCGTGCGCCGCAACGGTGACAGTCTGCTGGCACTGCGTGACCGTATTGTGGCCCACGGTGACGGCTGTGTGGCCATCGGTGCAGACGCGCGCGACGAAGCCGCAATGATCGCCTTGTTTGACCGAGTAGAGGCGGAAATCGGCCCGGTTGAAGTGCTGGTGTTCAACATCGGCGCCAATTCGCCCATGTCGATCCTGGACGAAACCGTGCGCCGCTACACCAAGATCTGGGAGATGTGCGCGCTGGCCGGCTTCATCACCGGCCGCGAAGCCGCCCGCCGGATGGTGCCGCGCGGGCGGGGCACCATCATCTTCACCGGCGCCACCGCCTCCCTGCGCGGCTCGGCGGGCTTTGCCGGTTTTTCGGGGGGCAAATTCGCGCTGCGCAGCCTGGCGCAGGCGATGGCGCGGGAACTGGGGCCAAAGGGCATCCATGTCGCCCACAGCATCATTGATGGCGCCATCGATACCGAATTCATCCGCAGCAATTTCCCCGATCGCTACGCCCTGAAAGACAACGCCGGCATCCTCGATCCCCACGCCATCGCCGCCGAATATGTGCGCCTACACCAACAACCGCGCAGCGCCTGGACTCACGAGCTTGACCTGAGACCCTGGACCGAAAAATGGTGAAGGAACCACCCATGCCCAACGCAATAGAATTTCTGTTCGATGTCGGCTCCCCCACCGCCTATCTGGCCTGGCACCGGCTGCAAGGCATCGCCGCCCGCACCGGCGCCGTGCTGATCCCGGTGCCCATCCTGCTCGGCGGCGTGTTCAAGGCCACCGGCGGCAGCCCGCCCGGCACCGTCGCCGCCAAAGGCCGCTGGATGAACGAAGACATGCAGCGCTGGGCCGCGCGGGACGGCATCACGCTGGCCGGAAACCCCTATTTCCCGGTCAACACCCTCACCATGATGCGCATGCTGGCCGGCCTGACCAGCGATGCCCGCTTTGGCGCCGTGACGAACACGCTGTTCGCCGGCATGTGGCAACAAGGCCTGAACATGGCCGACGCCGACGTGCTGGCCAGCGTCCTGACCGCCGCCGGCCACGACGCCGCCGCGCTGCTGGCCCTGGCCCAAACCCCGGAAGCCAAAGCGCAATTGCTAGCGAGCACCCAGGCCGCCATCGAACGCGGCGTGTTCGGCGCCCCAACCTGCTTCGTGGCCGGCCAAATGCACTTCGG
>NZ_JBBATR010000066.1:11075-13400 GCF_040398645.1 Sandarakinorhabdus sp. | reverse complement strand
GGGATGGCCGCCTCGATCTGGGGCTGATCCCGGCCGGCATCATCGGCAGCCTGCAAGTGCGCAAGGGCGCCGGCGCCATCGAATATGGCGCGAATGCCGTGGCCGGCACAGTCGATCTGCAAAGCCGCAGCAGTGGCCTGGCAGCGCAGGCGCAGGCCGGGCCCTATGGCATGGCCAATCTCTCGGCAGCAGCGGCCATGCCGGTTGCGGGCCTGACCCTGACATTGGGCGCAGCGCATCAGGCGCAATCAGCCCTGTCGGTGGCGCAGGCCGCAGTGCTGCCGTTCAGCCAGCCAGCCGGCGGCCGCCGGTTGAACAGCGATCTGGCCGCCACCAGCTGGTTTGCAGCGCTGGCCGGATCGGCCGGGCCGCTGGATTGGCGCGCCAGCCTGCTGCACATCGATGCGACGCGCGGCATCCCGCCGGAATCGGACCGCGATCCCGCCATCACCCCGCCGCGATACTGGCGCACACCCGATTGGCAGCTCAGCCAGGCGCAAATCGCGCTGGAAGTGCCGATCGGCGGTGCCACGGCGCGCGCAGTCGCCTTGCGGCAATGGTTCGGCCAGACCATCACCAGCTTTCGGGATGCGCGCTACACTTTGCTCAGTGGCCGCGAACTAAACGATGACGACACGCTCGGCGGCCGGCTGACGCTGCGTCACACGCTTGGCCCCGCCACCTTGCGCTGGAGCCTGTCCGGCCAGATCAGCGATCACCGCCAATCGGACACCGCCCTGCCCGCCGGCACCATGACCGGACCGCTGCGGTACCGTCAATCATTGGCGTCGGGCGGACTGGAGGCAGATGTGCCGCTGGGCAGCGCCGCGCTTACGCTTGGGCTGGGCCTTGATGCATCGACCAATCCCTTCACCGGCAACAAGCCGGCGCAGCCCGCCCGGCAGGCAGCCACATTTTCAGCCGCCATGGCAGTGCCGCTGAATGACGCCGTACAGCTCACCCTGTCCGGCGGGCGGCGCAATCGCTTTGCATCGGCGCGCGAATTGTTTGGCGAAGCGCTGGGGCGGTTCCTGTCCAATCCCGCCCTGACGCCGGAACGCGTCTGGCTGAGCGATGCCGAACTGGTGTGGCGGCCCGGCGGCGCCGTGATCACGCTCAACCCGTTCTGGCAGCGCGTCGATGGCAGCATCGGCCAGCGCGTTGTGACGGTGAACGGCGCTGCGCTGCGCCAACGCTTCAATCAGGGCGCTGCCACCAGCATCGGCATCGATCTGGCCCTGCAATTGCCGCTCAGCGCCGGGCTGACGCTGGAAATCACCGGCAACGCCCAGCACGCCAGCAGCGGCGGCCAACCATTGCTGCAACGCCCGTTCCACGAGGCGATGGCCGCCATCGATTGGGCCCCGTCACGCGCGTTCGATCTGCGGGCCGAAGTGCGGCGCATCGGGCCAGCCAGAGACCTTGGCCGCGATCTCGCCCCCCGCCCGGCACCCGCTGGGCAATTGGCCCGCCTGCCGCCCGCCACGGAAATCAACCTGCGCAGCCGCGTGCTGCTGACACGCATCGGCAAGACCCGGCTTTCCGCCACCGCCGCGCTGGACAATCTGCTCAACGCGGCGGTGTTTCCGCAACTGGGGCTGCCACTGCCCGGCCGCACCCTGCGCATCGGTGTGCTGTTGGCGGATTGATTGCAAAGGAAAATCAAGGCCTCCGGCGGGCAGGGCTGAGCCCTGCACCCGATTGTTTTCGGGCGCGCTTATGGCTGATTTCACCCCCAATTTCGGACATTTGCGGCCTAGAGCAACGACAAACTTACCATCGCCACCATCATAACTGCTGCTGCAATCCAGACCGTTGCCGACACGTTCGAAACATGGACCCAAACCCGCGACTGCGATAGCAGGCGGCTGTCTTTCTCGATTGCCTTCGGGTCAACGCCGGTTTGGCTTGTCAAAACCTCAGCAAAACGCGCCCATAGCTCATCGGTCCTGCTTTCGGCGGGTAGTTTCTTGCAAAGCGAAATAAACACGTCGCCAGCAGTTTGCCATTGCGCCGCGTCCGCCTGATCAAGCTTCACCCCGAAGGCGCGTTGAACGTCGTCAATGGCCAATAGTTCATCACCGTCGCCGCCAAGGCCAACACTTTTTGGAAGGGTAGCGCTCATAAATCTACAATACGGTCATGCCGCGTGTTCGCAATGTCTGCCTTACACCCCAAAGCTGCCCAAAATGCGCCGCACAAAAACGAAAGTGGGTGCAGGGGCTCAGCCCCTGCCCGCCGGAGGCATTTTTGCTTCTGCCTGAACCTTCATCAATCCGGCAAAAACCGCGCCAGTTCGGCCATGAAGCGATCGAACTGGTCATG
>NZ_JBBATR010000066.1:0-10975 GCF_040398645.1 Sandarakinorhabdus sp. | reverse complement strand
ATCAATCCGGCAAAAACCGCGCCAGTTCGGCCATGAAGCGATCGAACTGGTCATGGTGCAGCCAATGCCCGGCATCGGCGAAGGTTACGACTTCTGCTGATTTGAAATAGTCGATGCGGCCGTCTTTGGTGGGATTGGAGGCCCAGCTTTTTTCGCCGTACATCAGCAGTGTCGGGCAGGTGATGCGGCTCCACAGTTCGGCGGTCTGGTCGGGGTTGCCGTCTGGCAGCCACGGCAGGTGCAGATAATTGTCGAATTTCCAGCTGTAGCTGCCGTCTTCGTTGCGGTGGGTGCCGTGGATGGTCAGGTGGCGGGCCTGATCTTCGGACAGGAAGCTGTTTTCCTGGTGCATGCGCGCGAACGCGGCTTCGAGGGTGGGGTAGCGTTTGGGCTGGCGGGCGGCAGCGGCGCGCTTGGCATCGATCCAGTCGCGCTGGCGCTCGGCAAAGTCGGTCTTGGTGCGCTCGGCGATCATCTTGGGGCTGGGGCCGAGCCCTTCGATCGCCACCAGCTTGCGGACATGATCGGGATAGAGCCCGGTATAGCGCAGCGCGATGCTGCCGCCCATCGAATGGGCGACGATGGTGACTGGCGCCAGTTTCAGCTGGTGCACCAATTGCGCCAGATCATAGACATAGGCGTGCGAGGGATAATCGCCGTCGGCTGACCAGGCGCTGTCGCCGTGGCCGCGCCAATCGGGGGCGATGATGTGCCAATCGCGCTGCAACTGCTGCGCGGTCCAATCCCAGCTGCGGGCATGATCGCGCCCGCCGTGCAGCAGCAGCAGCGGCGGCGCATCGGGATTGCCCCAATCGAGATAATGCAGCCGCAGCCGCTGGGAGATGAAGCTGTGCGAGGTTGGGCCGGAATATTTCAGCGTGTCGATCATCTTCGCTCCTTGCCATGCCTACAGGGAACAAACCAGCATTTGGCGCATTATCCCGAAACTGTATTTGCAATGAGGTGGCCCGTAGCCACCCCAAGGAGATTGATTATGGGTTGGATCGTGGCACTGATCGTGGGCGGCATCGCCGGCTGGCTGGCCAGCATGATGATGAACCGCAACAGCAGCATGGGCCTGTTCCTGAACATCGTTGTCGGTTGTGTCGGCTCGGTTCTGGGCAATTTAATCCTCAACAATTTCGGCATCGCCGGATCGGTACAGAATTTCTCCATCACGGGCCTGCTGGTGGCGGTGGTCGGCGCGGTCGTGTTGCTCGGAATCGTCAATCTGATGCAGCGCGGCAGCGTGCGCTGACTCAGGCTGGCAGGCCGGCACCAGCAATGTGGCTCTGGTCGCCGCGGGTGAACATGGAATCATCGGGCAGCACGGCAGCGATCGGAATGTCGGCGCTGCCGGCCAGGCGCTCATAGAGCGGGCCAAAATCCGTTTCCAGCGTGACGCGCAGCAAATCGTCAAAACTGTCGATAACGAAATAATTCTGTTGGAAATCATCGATGCGATACGGCGTCCGGAGGACGCGTTCGAGGCTCCAGCCGATGCGGTTGGGGCTGGCGCTGTCCAGCGCAAACAGGGTTTCGCTGCGGCTGGAGACGATGCCGGCGCCGTAAATGGCGAGGCCGTCACCGACGCGCATCAGGCCAAATTCCACCGTGTACCAATAGAGCCGCGCCAGGCGGGCGATAGCATCATAATTCAGCGCACGCAGGCCGCCGCGGCCATAGGCCTGCATGTAATCGGCAAAGGCCGGGTGCGCGAGCAGCGGCACGTGGCCGAACACATCGTGGAACACATCGGGTTCCTGCAGATAATCCAGCTGATCGGGCCGGCGGATGAAATTGCCGGCCGGAAAGCGCCGATTGGCGAGATGATCAAAAAACACTGCATCGGGCACCAGCCCGGGCACGGCCACCACCGTCCAGCCGGTCAGGGTCGACAGTTCGTCATTCAGGCGCGCAAAATCGGGAATTCCCGGCCGGGTGAGATCGAGGCGCTGCAGGCCTTCCAGAAATTCCGGCGCGACCCGGCCCGGCAGCAGCCGCGTTTGCCGATCGAACAGCGCATCCCACACGCCGTGATCGGCGGCGGTGTAATGCGCCCAGTCCTGCGGGATGGTATAATCGGCGGACGGGGCCGCAGCGGGAAGATCGGATATCACCCAATCAATCTAGCAGGGGCGCAGGCAGCGTGCGAGCGCTTCCCGGCGCGCGCCGCGCGATGTAACACTGCAGCGTTCATCACGGGGAAGATTACATGCCGCTGCCAGCCGACCGCACACCTGTCATCATCGGCGTGGGTGAGGTGCTGGACCGGCCCGCCGATCCGGCCGCAGCATTGGAGCCGCTGGCGCTCATGGCCGCAGCGGTCCGCGCCGCCGATGAGGATGCTGGCGGCGGATTTTTGAACCGCATCGACAGCGTGGACGTGATCAACCTCGTCAGTTGGCGTTACGACCGGGTGGCCGCGCGCTTGGCGGAGCGGCTGGGCATCATGCCCACCCGCTCCGTATATGGCCTGGTTGGCGGCGAAACCCCCACCACCGCCATCCACGAAGCCGCGCTGCGCATCATGAACGGCAACAGCGTGGTGGCGGTGATCACCGGCGGCGAAGCGCAGAATGCAGTTGCCAAGGCCAAAGCAGCCGGCGTGCAATTGCCATGGACGGCGCCGGCCAAGCAGCCGGAAAATCCGATCATCCCATCCGAACACGTCACACCGCTGGGCATGCAGCACGGCATTTTTCAGCCGATCCACATCTACCCGCTGTATGAAAATGCCACCGTGGCCGCCTGGGGCCTGACCCCGCGGGCGGCGCTGGCGGAGAGCGGTGCGGCCTATGAGAAAATCAGCGCCGCCGCCGCTGCCAATCCGCACGCCTGGGGGCGCAGCGCCTATTCAAGCGGCGAAATCACCACGGTGTCAGACGATAACCGCATGATCTGCTGGCCCTATACCAAGCGCATGGTGGCCAACAACAATGTCAACGCCGCCGCCGCCGTGCTGATGACCACGCTGGCCGCCGCGCGCGCTGCCGGCATCGCCGAAGATCGCATCATCCATGTCCACGGCGGCGCATCGGCGGGCGAACATATGGATTTTCTCAAGCGCGACCAATATGTGCATTCGGCGGCGCAGGACGCCGTGCTCGGCCAGGCGATGCGGATTGCGCCGGCCGGCTTTGACCGGGTGGAGCTATACTCTTGTTTCCCCACCGTGCCGAAAATGGCGCGGCGGTCATTGGGGCTGGGCGCGGACGTGCCATTGTCGGTGATGGGCGGGCTGTCCTTCGCTGGCGCTGGCCTGAATTGCTACATGCTGCACAGCACGTGCGCGATGGTAAGGTCCCTGCGCGAACGGCCCGCCGATCAGGCGCTGCTCTATGGCCAGGGCGGCTATGTCACGAAGCATCATGCGCTGGTGATCGGCTGCCGCCCAGCAGAGCCCGCATGGCTGATGCTGAACCGCGATGTGCAGGACGCCGCCGAAGACGCGCGACTGGACGTGCCGCGCTTTGCCGGCAGCCATGCCGGCGCGGCGGTGATCGAAAGCTTCAGCATTGTGTTTGGCCGCGACGGCCAGCCCAGCCACGGCAGCGTGGTGGGCCGCACGCCGGAGCATGACCGGGTGTTCGCCAAGGTCGCCGTGGCCGACGCCGAGACCATGGCTGCCCTGCTCAGCCTGGATGCCCACCCCATCGGCCTGCCCGGCCGAGTAAGCGTGGGCGATGACGGCCTGCAACAGTGGGCGATGCGGTAAGCTTTGGGCCTAGCGCGGTGCCAGCGCCGCTTCGTTGACCACGCCGTCGCGTTTGTAGAGCGTGCCGCCCTTCATGATGTGGGCCGGGTTTTGGAGCAGGGCGATGGTGCGCAGCACGTCGCCGCGCACGGTGATGATATCGGCATATTTGCCAACCGCTACCGTGCCGCTGTCACGTTCCACACCCATGAACTTGGCCGGCCAGTAGGTGGCGGCCTGAATGGCCTCCATCGGCGGCACACCCAACTGGTTCACCCACACATCCAGCTCGTTCCAGGTGGTCTGGCAATGGAAGGCGGTGGGAATGCCGCTGTCGGTGCCGATCATCAATATGGCGCCTGCGCTGCGCAGCTGGTTGAATTTGGTGGCCAATGTCGGTTTGCGGCGCGGTGTCAGCTGGTTATATTCCAGTGCTGCAACATTCTTCAGCGACGCCTTGATATCGGCAATCGTGTCGGGCTTCAGTCCGCGCGACCAGCAGGCATCGTCGAGTTTTTCCGGGTTGGTGAGCAGATTGGCGTGATTGAACAGGCCGCTGATCGTCGGCGTCCAATACAGTGGGTTGCCGCGCACCCGGCCTTCGGCAGCCCGCGCTTCCAATGCTGCCATGATATCATCGGGATAGCGCGGCGCGGCGCCCAGCCCGGTGTGTTCGAAATTGTCGATGCCGGTTTTCAGGCCGATGCGGATTTCTTCGGGCAGATGGCTGTGGCCCACCACCTTCAGCCCGGATTTGTGCGCTTCATCAACCAGCGCGCGCGTGGTGGCTTCGCCCAGCTCATCCTGATCGACCACCTTGATGACATCGACGCCGGCCGCCTTCAGGATGCGCACCTTGGCGCGGGCTTCCTCGGCATTTGCCACGCCCCACCGAAACGCCTCGGTGCCCGGATAGGGTTTTTTCTGCAGAAACGGCCCGGACACATACAGGCGCGGGCCCGGCTTGCGCCCGGCCTTCACATCCTCGCGGATGGCGATGGATTGCGCCAACGGCCCGCCCAGATCGCGGGCGCTGGTAACGCCGGCCAGCAGCAGCTGCACTGCCCCCGCCGGCATGATCTCCGGGCCAAACCGTTCGAGATAGGCCTTGTCCCAATGGGTATAATCCGCATGGCCGTTGATCATCAGATGGACATGCATGTCCCACAAGCCAGGCAGCACATCCATGCCATCGGTGGACACTACAGCCGCGCCAGCCGGAACCGGCAGCGTTGCCACTGTGCCGATGGCCAGGATACGCTCCCCTTCTACCAGGATCACGCTGTTGGCCAGCGGCGGGCCGCCCTGCCCGTCGATCAGCCTGCCGCCGACCAACGCGGTGATACCGGCTGCGTTGGCTGCGGCAGCCAGCATGGCGAAAAATGCAAACAATATAACGCGCATCAACAAGACCCCCGATGAACGTCAACTGTGACCGCCTCCAGCGCAGGCGTCAAACGGCTTGTCGCGCCGGCATCCGATCAAGTGCATGATAAAGCAGCACACCGGCGCACACCGCCACGTTCAGGCTATCGGCCGCGCCTATCATCGGCAATTTCACCAGCGCATCACACTGCGCCGCATAATCATCAGGAAGGCCGGCCTGTTCGTTGCCCATCAGCAGGAAGCACGGCGCCTGATAGGCATGGGCGCGGTAATCCACCGAGCGGTCGGACAAGACCGCGCCAACC
The DNA here is from genome assembly GCF_040398645.1 of Sandarakinorhabdus sp. Taxonomy (GTDB): domain Bacteria; phylum Pseudomonadota; class Alphaproteobacteria; order Sphingomonadales; family Sphingomonadaceae; genus Sandarakinorhabdus. Next base: position 5,587 of record NZ_JBBATR010000066.1, on the reverse strand, counting down.
AATTGGCCCGGCGCGCCGCGCAACCATGCAAAAAACTCCGGCCCCGAAGCCTTCGCAACCTGCCGGCTGAACAGCGCGCCCATGCTGGCGCGCACGGCTTCCAGGCTGAATGGATCGCATGACTGGTCGAGCAGGATGACGCCGCCAGCGCCGGTGGCATCACAGGTGCGCAGCATGGTGCCGAAATTGCCGGGGTCTTTGAGGTTTTCGGCGACCAGCCACAAATTGGCGGCATCACGGCGCAGACCGGCCAGCGAAATATCCGGGATGGCATAGGCGGCGGCCACGGCCTGCGCATTGTCCTTGCCGGTCAGCCGCTGCATCAGATCGGGCGTGGTGCGCAGGATGGTGCCGCGCGCTTGCCATGTGGCCTCAATCAGATCGGCGGTGAGTGGGTGGCGTTCGGCTTCGGGCGTGAACAACAGGGTTTCCGGCACATGCCCGGCGCTCAAGGCTTCGGTGCAGACCCGCAGGCCTTCGGCCAGAAACTGCCCGGCTTCGCGGCGGCCGCGGCGGTCGTTGAGGCTTTTTAGGCTTTTGAGGACCGGGTTGGCCGGCGAGGTGATATCGGTGATGCGCGGTTGCATCCGCCGGCCATATCAGAGCGCGACGATATTGTAATTGTGCCAGAGCAAGATCGACAGCGCGCCGCGGTGCGGGCGCATTGGTTCCACCAGCGCGCGCGTGCGCTTTTCGGTGGGCCGTGCGTCTTCGCCCAGCATGCGGCCCAACTGGATCTGCAACGCCAGATCACCGCCGGGGAAAACATCGGGTCGGCCTTCGGCAAACAACAGGTAAACCTCGGCCGACCAGCGGCCAATGCCCTTGATCGACGACAATAAAGTGATGGCTTCGTCGTCATCGGCGGGCAATGCTGCAAAATCCACCATGCCACTGGTCACCGCCGCGGCCAGGGCATGGACATAAGACGCCTTCTGGCCGGACAGGCCGGCGCCGCGCAGCACATCAATCGGCGTGCCGGCAATGCGCTGCAGATCGTCCATATCGCCGCCGCAGGCCGCCTCCAGCTTGTTCCAGATGCTGGCCGCCGCCTTGGTGCTCACCTGCTGGCCGACGATGGCGCGCATCATCGTGCCCGGCCCGCGCGGGCGCAGCCGTGGTTCGGGCAGGCCGTGCGCGGCCAGTGCCGCCGCCACTGGTGGATGATCGGCGGCCAGAAACTGAAGGCTGGCGGCAAGCTGCGCTGCGGATAGTCCCATGGTCACGCAATTAGCGGCTGCGATGGAAGCTGGCCAGCGGCGCCGAGGCGCGAGTCCCAAAGCCGCTGGCCGGACAGCCCGCTGCGGGCTGATTTGGTCTTTGCGCCATCAGCCGTTATGGATGCGCCATGGTGGAAACCCCGATGCGCACCAGCCTGTTTCGTGACAAGAACCGCGCCTTCTGGATATTGCAGGGCGGCGGCTGGCTCGCCTATCTGATGCTGCGCGCGCTGTCGGGGCTGGCCAATTCGATGGGGCTGGCGTTTGTACTGCCGGCGGTGATTGTCACCGCCACCGGCTTTTCGATCACGCTGCTGCTGGCGGCGGCCTATCGCCGGCTGATCGTGATGAAGCCGATCTTGACATGGACACTCACGGCGCTGCTGCTGCTATCGGCATCGGCGCTGTTTTCGGTGCTGGAGGTGTGGGCGCACGCCACCTTTTATCAGCAAGGCTGGCAGCCGCAGGGCATCCAGTTTCTGGGCGCGATCCTGCTGGATTTGTCGGTGCTGGGCGCGTGGACCGGGCTTTATTACGGCATCAACTATTATCTGCTGCTGGCCGAACAATCGGAGCGCATGCTGAACATGGCCGCCCAGGCCAACAGCGCGCAGCTTGCCATGCTGCGCTATCAGCTCAATCCGCATTTCCTGTTCAACACACTCAACAGCATTTCCACGCTGGTGCTGCTGAAACAAACCAGCCGCGCCAATGCGATGCTGTCCCGGCTGGCCAGCTTTCTGCGCTACAGTTTGGTGGGGGAACGGGAGGGGCTGGCAACCGTGGCGCAAGAGGCCGAAGCATTGAAACTGTATCTGGATATCGAGCGCACCCGCTTCGAAGCGCGCCTGCGCACACGGTTTGATATCGCTCCCGATGTGATGGAGGCGCGGCTGCCATCGCTGCTGCTGCAACCCATTGTGGAAAATGCCATCAAATATGCCGTGACCGCCACCGAAGACGGCGCCGATATCTTGGTGGATGCCCGCCGCATGAGCGACCGGCTGGTGATCACCATCGCCGACACTGGCCCGGGCCTGGGCGCGGTGCCCGTCGAAGCCGGCGGCACTGGTGTGGGGCTGGCCAACATCCGCGACCGGCTGGCGCAAAGCTATGGCGCCGATCACCGCTTTGAATTGGCCGACAATGACCCCAGCGGCCTGATCGTCCTGATCGACATTCCGTACCAGACCGACGCTGTGCCACCTTCTGCCGCAAATCCGGTTGCCGCGGCGCAGCTTGCCTCGCAAGGATAGACCATGGTGATCCGCGCAATACTGGTTGATGATGAACCCTTGGCCATTCAGGGACTGGAACTGCGGCTGCAAGCCTTTGACGATATCGAAATCGTCGAACGCTGCGCCAATGGCCGCGAAGCCATCCGGGCGGTGCGCACCCACAAGCCCGATCTGGTGTTTCTGGATATCCAGATGCCCGGTTTCGATGGCTTTTCGGTGGTGTCCGGCCTGTCCGATATCGAACCGCCGCTGTTCGTGTTTGTTACCGCCTTCATGCAGCATGCCCTGAAGGCCTTTGACGCGCAGGCGGTGGATTATCTGCTCAAACCCGTCGAGGAAGAGCGGCTGGCGGCGACCATCGAACGGGTGCGCCAGCGCCTGGCCGAAAAACACGGCGCGCAAGGTGCCGAACGGCTGAAGGAAATCCTGTCCGAAGTCGCGCCCGAAGCGATGCCCGACGATCTGGCCGACACACCGCAGGCCAATCGCTTTGAAAAAGTGATCAACATCAAGGATCGCGGCCAGATTTTCCGGGTGGAAATCGCCGATATCGAACGCATCGATGCCGCCGGCGATTACATGTGCATCTACACCGCCGATCAAACGCTGGTGCTGCGCGAAACCATGAAGGATCTGGAAAAACGCCTCGATCCCAAGAAATTCCAGCGCATCCACCGATCGACCATCGTCAATCTGGACAATATCAAGAGCGTGAAGCCGCACACCAACGGCGAATGCTTCCTGGTGCTGGGCAGCGGCACGCAGGTGAAGGTGTCACGCAGCTACCGCGATGTGGTGGCGCGGTTTTTATAGGCGCTGCCGCGCCAGCCAGCCAGTGACGATACCAGCAGCGGTTTTCAGATGCTCGGGCTGAAACGCATAATAATGCGTCGCGCCTTTCACCTCGTGCAGCTCGCGGCTGGCGGCACCCGCCACGCAATCGAACAGGCGCTGCGTGTGGCTGGGCGTGCAGGCATCATCGGCCGTGTTGCCAACCACCAGCACCGGCACGCGGATGCGGTGGCCCACTTTCAGCGAACAGGCATGCGATTCAAGGCTCCACTGCGACAGCCATGACCGCAGCGTCGTGAAGCGCCCCAGACCGCCGGGCGAATCGTTGATCAGGCGCGGATCGCCGAGATAGCAGCGGCCCGGCGCCCGGTCGTTGGCATCGACTGCCGGATCGAGCCAGCACGGCGCCGCCATGGTGCCGTGGACGATGAAGGCACGTTCGGCATGCGGGCCTTCGCGCCGCTTCAGTTCGGCCAAGGTTTCGTGCGCCCAGGCCGTGATACGGTTTGAACGCGCCACCTGCCGCGCGGCATATTCAGCCAGAAAATCCCCATCATATGCCGGCTGCTGGCATTGATCGCTGTAGAGATTCCACCTCGGATCGCGCACCGGGCTTGCCTCGTCGATGACCGACGCGTCCAGCCACTCAGTCAGCGTCTGCGAGCGTGAAACATGCGCCGCCAGCAGCATGATGCCATCCACCGGCGGCAGTTTCGCTTCGGCCATGGCGAACGCATCGCCGGCCGGCGTGTGCGTGACTTGGCTATAGGTCGCTTCGGCCTGATAAAACAGCGCCAGGCTACCGCCGCCCGACCAGCCGGCCAGCACGACGCGGGCATAGCCCAGAACCTCGCGGCAATGCGCCACCCAGCGGCCGAGATCCACCGCCACCTTCTCCATGATCAACGCCGAATCGTTGTTGGGATAGCGCGACACCGCCGTCAGCACGTGGCAGCCCGCCTCCGCCAGCGCGCCGGGCAGCGGCAGATAATGCATGATGCCCATCGGGTGCATGAAGATGACGATGGTGTCGGACGGCGTTTCGGGGCGCAGATGATGCGCCTGCAACGCCACCACACCATCGATGCCGCCATAAGTATCGCGCAGGCCCACTGCTTCGCGAAACGCAATCAGCAGGGGGATACGGGCAAAGCTCACGCCGCCCTTCCCTGTTCGCGCGCCGCTGCCTTGCGTGCCGTCCACGCGTTGATGATGGCGTGCGCGGTGCGGGCATCCTCCGCCAAAATCGCATCATGCGCGGCCACGCGCACAGTGATTTCCAGCGGCAAGCCATTGGGATCGGCAAAATACACCGATTTTACAAAGCCATGATCGATCGGCCCGAAACAGGGCACGCCCCCCGCGTTCAACTTGTCCCGCCACGCCAGCAGCTTTTCCTCGCTCTCGGCTTCGAACGCGACATGCCGATCAAAGCCGTGCGCCAGCGCGAAATCACCGTCCTTCACGCTGTTTGGCGCATCGAAGAACGCAATGAAATTGCCGTCCCCCAGCCGGAAAAACAGATGCACGAACGGATTGGGCATGCCCGAACCGGGCTCCTTCTCCTCCTGCACCACCGCCGCCAGCGGCAAGCCCAGCACATCCTCATAAAACGCCCGCGTCTCCTCCGCGTCGCGGCAGCGATAGGCGTTGTGGTGAATACCCTTGAGTGCTCTGGTCATGGCGGTGTCCTTCATTACTTACAAAATTGCCACAAGCCCTTGACCCCGCCAAGCCTGTCGAAAACACGCAAATTACGGCAGGCCACCCCCGACAGATGCCAGCCGACCAAAACGCTTCCGACGAAAGCCGGACGTGGCTCATTTACCGGCTGCTCGGCACACCTACTGCGCCGACAATTTCCTCAAGGCAGCAAAGCGGCAAACGCAATTTGTCAAGAACCTTGGCAAATTAGTAATAAATTTCAAGTTGCCTCCCGAAAAATCTTCGGCATACTCAACACAAATTCGTGCGTTTTCCTTGGGGGGATGAAATATGCCACAATTAAACTTGAGCAAGTGCGCCGGGCTGATGTTGGTGCCTGTTGTGCTCAGCATTTCGGCATGCGCAAACGGGCCAATGCAGTCACAGGCTGCGTTGCCAAACTCTACTCCGCAGGGCTGGAGTGCCAGACAACAAATCGACTGGTACAGCAAGTCACAAGGATCAAGACTGATACCATATTCCTGGTTGCAAGCCCTTGAAGCGGTTGACTCGCAAACCCTGTTTATGGATCCAACACATTTTGATCGTTTTGGCTATCTACGGTCCCAATCGGTGACGCCAGCTGCTCTTCCGATTGGGTTTACGAAAGATTATGCAGAAGACAAAAAGCTA
>NZ_JBBATR010000065.1:9266-13511 GCF_040398645.1 Sandarakinorhabdus sp. | reverse complement strand
GTCTGGATCGTTTCGTAGGGTGCGCTCAGCGCGGTTCCGTCGGTGGCGCGTTCGATCAGGCCTGCCATTGCCAAGGCTTCGACATCCGCGTGCACGCGCTTGTAATCGCGTTTTACGGCGCGTGACAGCGCTGCCACGCTTGCGGTGGGCTGGCGGTGCAGGTGACGCAGCAACGCGAGGCGTTTGGGGGTGAGGACGCGGGTCATGGTTTCGAAGCTGTCGAAGGACAGATGATGCTCATTGACCGCTTCGCCGCGTTCGCCGCGGTGCCAGGCATCTATGAAGCGCGCGCCCATGGCGCCGCGGCTTTCGCCGACGTGGATTTTCAAGTCACTCATCTTGCGTCTCCCGTTCGGCCACATGGGCAAAGAAATCAGTCACAAGCTGCTCGACGGTGGTGAATTGATAGGGCCGCTCCACACCATCGATGTGCATATGATCGCCTTTGCCGCGCTCGTTGTCGAAGGCGACGATCCGCTGCCCGGCGCGGCCATAGAACAGGCTGTATTTCAAGCCATGTGTTGATGGCGGCACTGGCGACGGCACGCGCCAGATTGTCATCTCCACTATGGCCCCGCTGGCCTCGGTCCGCTTTTCCTGAAACAGCAAAACCGCCTTCATATGGCAGCCTATGCCATAGATGGCCTATGTCGTCCAGCGCCAAACCCCGCATCAAGTGCGGGGGGACGCCGCCGCTTACACCTCCCCCGCCACGATCCGCCGGATCACCTTCACGAACGTCGCCGGCGGCTGGCCGCCCATGATGGCGTATTTGCCATTGAAGATGATGGCGGGCACGGCGCTGATGTCCTGTTCTTCGCGCCACCAATGTTCGGCGGTGCGCACGTCGTCGGCGTAGCGGCCGCTGGCCAGCACTTCGCGGGCGGCGTCTGGGTCCAGGCCGGCGGTGGTGGCGGCGGTGATCAGGGTTTCGGGGTCGTTCAGCGGCTGCGCGTTGGTGAAGTGGGCTTCGAACAGGGCCATTTTCAGGGCGTGGGCCAAAGACCGTTCGGGCCCGGCCTTTTCGGCCCAGTGCAGCAGGCGGTGGCAATCGAAGGTGTTCCAGATCATCGAATCCGGCCCGCCCTTGAAGGTGAAGCCGAGGTTTTCGCCCATGGTCTTGATGTGGCTGCGCGCGGCGGCGCCTTCTTCGGGGGGGCGGCCATATTTGCGGGCGACATGCTCGGCGCTGTTTTCGCCTTCGCAGGCCATGTTCGGGTTGAGTTCGAAGGGGTGGAAGTGCCAATCGGCCGTGACCTCGTCGCCGATTTCGGCCAGCGCGGCTTCAAGGCTTTTCAGGCCGATCACGCACCAGGGGCAGACGATGTCGGACACGAAATCGATGCGGAGCGGTTGAGGCTGGGGGGTGGTCATGGCGGCAAGTCTACGCCGCAAAGAGCACGCGTCAATCGTTGGCTGCACCGAAGCGTTCGGCGTAGCGGCTGGTGATGCGATCGACCGGCATCACCACGAATACGTCCACCGTATTGAACTGGTTATCGACAAAGCCGCCATCGCCGACCATGGCGCCGACGCGCAAATAGCCCTTGATCAGCGGCGGCAGCGCGCGGGCGGCGGCGCGGCCATCGATGGCGGCGGCGGGCAGGCGGTTCATGTCCACCCGGTGCGGCGGCAGCGCGGCGGCGCGCAGATCGATCGGCGCGAGGTGATGGTGATACAGGTAGGACAGTTCGGCGGCGTGCAGGCAGGGATCGGCGCCGTGCAGCGATGCGCAGCCGAACAAATGGCCGATGCCATGCTGCGCCAGATAGGAGGCGATGCCGCGCCACAGCAGCGAGATGGTGGCGGCGGTGCGCCATTCCGGCGCGACGCAGCTGCGGCCCAGCTCCAGCAGTTGCCGGCCCGGCGCGCTTTGCGAAATCAGGCGTGACAGATCAAATTCGCCGGCCGAATAAAAGCCGCCATTTGACATCGCCACATCCTGGCGCAGCAGCCGGTAGGTGCCGACCACGCGCGGGCGGGTGCTATCGGCATGATCGATCACCAGCAGATGATCGCACACGGCATCATAGGGATCGATATCGCGGCGGCTGCGCGCCATGGCGGGCGTGGGCCGGGCACCCATTTCATCGTAGAAAATCTCGTAGCGCAGGGCCTGCGCCGCTGCGATTTCCGCGTCGCTGGCGGCCAGCCGTACATCCAGCAGGCCAGCGCGGTGGATGGCCGGCGCGCGGGCAATGATGGCTGGCGCAACTTCGGTGGCACGGGAGAGGGCAAGCATGGGCTGCTCCAAAGCGGCTGATAGCCTGCCATACCGCTGTCATATGACAAACATGCGCAATGTCGGTTACAGCAAGGTTGCAATCTTGTTGTCAGGCCCTGCGGCATTATCGTCGGCCACTACCAGCCCGGCGCGCCACAGCCACAGGAAAATCAGCACACCGGGCAGGGCCAGCGCCGTGGTGAGCCAGTAGAAATCGACATACCCAAGCTGTTCGATCAAGCCGCCAGCGGTGCCGGAAGAAAACGCCCGGCCCAATATGGCGGCAGCCGATGACAGCAGCGCAAATTGCGTCGCGGTAAAGCGCCGATCGCACAGCAGCGCCAGCCATGCCCCCACGGTGACGCCGCCGATGCCGCTGGCGAGGTTTTCAAAGCCCTGCACCGCCGCCAGCGCCCACACATCATGGCCGATGATGGCCAGGCCGGCGTAGGCGGCGTTGGACACGCCCATCAGCAGCAGCGACAGGAACACCGATGCCGCCAGCCCCATCCGCTTGTAGAGGATGCCGCCCAGAAACACGCCGGCCAGATAGCCGAACAAGCCGAGCGTGACGTCGTAGGCGGCCACTTCGGGCTTGGTGAAGCCCAGATCATTGTAGAACAGGCGCACCGACAATTGGCACACCGTGTCGCCAATCTTGTGGACCAGCACAAATCCCAGCACGATCCATGCGCCCGGCCGGCCGAGAAAATCGCTGAGCGGCGCGATGATGCTGTCCTTGATCATCGCAGCCAGGCCCTTGCCCGAGATGGTGGGCGGCGGCCGCAGCGGTTCGCCCAGCCACGCCGCCGCAGCCAGCGCCGGCACGAACAGCAGGCCGGCAAACGCATAGGCCAGCGCCCACGACTGCGTGCTGGCCGCAATCAGCAGCGCGCCGGCGCCGGCCAGATAGCTGCCCATGCGCCAGCCATATTGCGTCATGCCGCTGCCGGCGCCCATCTGGTCGCTGCGCAGCCATTCGATGCGGATGGCGTCCACCACGATATCCAGCGTGGCGCCGGCAAAGCCCACCGCCATCGCCGCTGCCGCGAACAGCGCCAGATCGGCGGTGGGATCGAGCAGGCCGAGCCAGGCGATGGCCGCGCTGGCCAAGATCACCGACACCAGCAGCCACGCCCGCCGTTGCCCCAGCAGATCGGCCAGCACCGGAATGCGCGCCCGATCAACCAGCGGCGCCCACAGCGGCTTGAAGCTGTAAACCAGCAACGCGAGGCCAAAGGCGGTAACCGATTTCTTCTCGATGCCGCTTTCTGCCAGCCGTGTGGTGAGCGTGGCCGCGATCATCGCATAAGGCGTGCCCGATGCCATGCCCAGCGCCAGCGCGCCAATCGGCCCGGCTTCGAAATAGGGTTTGATGGCAGCGAGGAAGGAGCGGTTGGGTGTGGAAACCATGGCGCTGCACCATGGCTGTGGGCGGCGCTGTGTCAATGGGTACGCGGGGGGCAAGGGAGGCAAGGGAGGCAGGGGAGGCAAGGGAGGCAGGGGGGGCAGGGGGCTGGCGCGGGCGCGACTGGCGGCTTAGACACCGGGCAGCCAAAAGGGGGGAATCCAATGAAATTTACTGTCAGAATCGCCGTGCTGATGAGCGCCTTTGCCTTGCCAGTGCTGCCTGCTGTGGCCCAAGCGCCCGTTGCTGCTGTTGCCAATGCCGAAGACGCAAGGCTGACGGCATTTCTGGACGGCGAATTTGCCGAGTGGGTGAAGCTGCAGCCGCAACTCGCCACGCGGCTGGGTATCAAGGCGGGCGGTGACCAGTGGAACGACATCAGCGCTGCCGCCGCCGCCGCGCAGGTGAAATGGCGGCAGGCCAGCGCGGCCCGCATGAAGGCCAGCATCGACCGCAGCAAGCTGTCAGGCGAGGGCCAGGTCAATTACGATATCTGGGCGTTGGAGGCGGAGCGTGCGGCCATGCAGAACGCCGGCCGCCTGTATCGCGCACCCTTCAACTCACGGCTCAATTCGGTGCATACGCAGGCGCCGGATTTTCTGATCAACACGCA
>NZ_JBBATR010000065.1:0-9166 GCF_040398645.1 Sandarakinorhabdus sp. | reverse complement strand
TGGCGCTGAAGCCGGCCTATGACCGGGTGATTTCCTGGGCGCAATCGAAGCTGGCCACCGCGCCGTCGGGCCGGGTGGGCGCGGTTTCGCTGCCGGGCGGCGCGGCCTATTACGCCGATGCCCTGAAGCTCAACACCACCACCGATCTGACCGCCGAGCAGATCCACGCCATCGGCCTCAAGGAAGTGGCCCGTATCGAGGCCGAGCAGGATGCGCTGGCGAAAAAGGCCGGGGTGAAGGATCGCCATGCCTATTATGCGATGCGCGCCCAGGCGTTCCCGGCCAAGCCCTATGACGATGCGGCGCGCGCCGCCTATCTGACGGAAGCCAATCGCTTTGTTGGCCATGTCCGCAGCTTGCTGGGGCCGTATTTTGGCGCGGTGCCGGCCTATGGCATCGAAGTGGTGCGCGAACCGGCGTTCAGCGAAGTGGCTGGCGGCGCCGCCCATGCCAGCGCGCCCAGCCCGGATGGCAAGCGCCCGGCGCGCACCTATGTGCATCTGGTCGGCACCATGAAGGACCCGGCGCAGCTGTATACGCTGATGTGTCATGAGGCTGTGCCGGGCCATAACATGCAGGGCGATATCCAGGTGCGCAGCGCGGGCGGGCCGAAATTCCGCGCCGTCACCGGCTATGTCGCGTTTGGCGAAGGCTGGGGCCTCTATGCGGAGCGCATGTGCGCGCAAATGAACGCTTTTCCCGATATTGCCGCCGATTTCATGCGGCTGAGCGCCGAACTGTTCCGCGCCGCCCGATTGGTGGTGGATACCGGCCTGCATGCCAAGGGCTGGAGCGAGGAGGAAGCGGTCAAATATCTGAACGAAACCGGCCGCGCCGAGCCGGAAATGGCGCGATCGGAAGTGCGCCGCTACATCACCAACCCGGGCCAGGCGACGGGTTACAAGATCGGCATGCTGAAAATCATGGAGGTGCGCGCCAAGGCCGAAAAGGCGCTGGGGCCGAAATTTGATATCAAGGGCTTCCACGACCTGCTGATCGCATCGGGCTCGCAGCCGCTGTCGATCATGGAGCGGCGCGTGGATGATTGGATTGCAGCGCGCAAGTAAGCCCAGTCTCTACCATCAGCTTTACGGCGGCGGGCGGGGCGGATAGCGTCTCTCCAGATGAGGGGAAATGACATGATCCGCAAATTGCTCGCCGCCAGCCTGTTGGCCACCACTGTACCGGCCTTCGCAGCTGCGCCCGCACCGCTGAAAGACGCGGCCGCCGCCATCGTCGATGCCCGCGCCGGCGAATTGGCGGGCATGATCGATCAGGTGTTCAGCTTTGCCGAGCCGGGTTTTCAGGAGGTGCGCACCAGTGCCTATCTGACAGGCATTCTCGAGAAGAACGGCTTCAAGGTGACGCGCGGGGTGGCGGGCATACCGACGGCGTTCACGGCGACGTGGGGCGATGGTGGGCCGTTGATTGCGCTGGGCAGCGATATTGATGGTCTGCTGGGGCTGAGCCAGACGCCGGGTGTGCCGGGCGGCAAGCCGCTGGTGGCGGGCGCGCCGGGGCATGGTGAAGGCCACAACAGCGGCCTGCCGATGATGATCGTCGCGGCGATTGCCGCCAAGCAGGTGATGGAAAAGAACGGCATCAAGGGCCGTATCATGATCTGGCCGGGCGTGGCCGAGGAACTGGTGGCGACCAAGGCCTATTTTGTGCGCGCTGGCATGTTCAAGGATGTGGACGCCAATCTGTTCGCGCACGTGGGAGACGGGCTGCAAACAACATGGGGGCCGCTGGCCTACACCGCCTCGCTCAGCGTGGAATACACGTTCAAGGGCCTGACTGCGCATGCTGCGGGCAACCCGTGGGACGGCAAGAGCGCGCTGGACGCTGTCGAATTGATGAACGACGGCTGGAACATGAAGCGCGAGCATCTGCCGCCGACCCAGCGCAGCCATTATGTGATTACCGGCGGCGGCAACCAGCCCAACATCGTGCCCGACAAGGCGAGCGTGTGGTATTATTTCCGCGATACGCAGCTGCCGGCGGTGAAGGCGATGTATGACGCCGGCAACCGCATCGCCGAAGGCGCCGCGATGATGACCGAAACCAGCGTGACGCGCCGCGTGCTCGGCCATGCCGCCACCAATTATGGCAACCGCCCGCTGGCCGAAGCCGCCTTTGCCAACATGCAGGCGGTGGGCCTGCCGAAATGGAGCGCGGCCGATCAGAATTTCGCGCACGCCGTGCTGGCCGGCTTTGGCCGCAAGGTGGAGCCGCTGGCCACGGATGGCCCGCATCTGTGGTCGCCGCAGCTGCCCGATCCCGATCGCGGCGCCGGTTCGGATGATATTGGCGACATCATGTGGACGGTGCCGACCATCACTCTGGTCTATCCGTCGAACATCCCGAATATCTCCTATCACAACGTGATGGCCGCCGCCGCGATGGCGACACCGATTGCCCACAAAGGTGCCGTTGTGGGGGCCAAGGTGGCGGCAATGACGTTGCTGGATCTGATGACGACGCCGGAGCTGGTGGCCGGCGCCAAGGCCTGGCAGCAGGAGGTGCAGTTCAAGACCGAAAAATATGCGCCACTGCTCGGCCCGGATGACCAGCCGGCGATCCATTTGAACGCCGATCTGATGGCGAAGATGCGCCCGCAGATGGAAAAATATTATTTCGATCCGAAGAAGTACAAGTCGTACCTGGAACAGCTCGGCATCGATTACGAGAAGGCCGGCGCGCCTGCTGCGAAAAACTAGCTTTCGCTGGCTGCCGAACGGAGTCACCATCCGGCCATGGATATCCAATTCACGCCCCGCCACCCCACCCCCGGCCAGCGCGCGCTGGCGGCTGGTATTCCGGCGGCGGCTGGGCGGCCGGCCAGCGGCGTGATGCGGGAGATTCCGGCCAGCGCCTATACAAGCCCGGATCATTTCGCGGCCGAATGGAGCAAGGTGTTCAAGCGGCTGCCGGTGGTGATCGCGCCGTCCGCTCTGCTGCCGCAGCCGAACATGGCGGCGGCGCATGATGGCTTTGGCCTGCCGCTGCTGATTTCGCGCGATGGCAAGGGCGTCGCCCGCGTGTTCATGAATGTGTGCCGGCATCGCGGCACGCGGCTGGTGGAGGGCTGCGCGTTGCAGCATGGCCCGGCGCTGGTGTGCCCTTATCATGCCTGGAGCTATGGCACCGATGGCCGGCTGAAGGGCCTGCCGCGCGCCGACAGCTTTGCCGGGCTGGACAAGGCCGCGCGGGGGCTGGTGGAAATGCCGAGCCTGGAAGCCGGCGGGCTGATCTGGGTGGGGCTGGACCGCGATGCGCCGCCGGATTTCAGCCTGGCCGCCGGGCCGCTCGCCGCGGATTTCGATGCCATCGGCTTTGGCGATCAGTTTCTTTATGCCCGGCGCACCCACAAGGTGGCGGCCAACTGGAAGCTGATCATCGATGCGTTTTCCGAAAGCTATCATGTGCAGCGCCTGCACGCGGCCACCATCGCGCCCTATTTTCAGGACGGGGTGACCACCGGAGACCGGATCGGGCCGCATTCGCGCTCCGCGGTTGCCCGGTTGGCCGCGCTGGACGGCATGGACCTTGATGACATGCGCGATCTGCGCCGCACGATGACCTTCACCTACAATCTGACCCCCGGCACGGTGATCGTCGCCAGCCCGGATTATATCAACATCATGGTGGTGATGCCGCGCGGCGTGGGCGAGACCTGGGTGGAGGATTTCATGCTGATCCCGGAAGCCCCGCGTGACGAAAAGGCGGAGCGGCACTGGGCGAAAAGCTGGGCGCTGCTCGATGGCGCGGTGTTTGGTGCCGAGGATTTCCGTGCGGCTGCGCTGGGCCAGGAAGGCCTGATGTCCGGTGCGGTCGATCATCTGCTGATCGGCGGCATGGAGCAGGGCATCGGCATGCTGCACGACACGTTGTCCGGGCTTATGGCGCACGGCTGATTGCTGGTTGAACGCGATTTTCAGCCGCTTGTGCTCTTGCAAATGCGTATCGCAATCCTAACACAGTAGGCAAGTTGGTCTGGTGCTGTTAGACAGGCGCAACACAAGATGAGGACGCATATGTCGGACGAAACCCTAATCAAGCTGGAAGCCCCGGTCGCCGTGAGTGCCATCGCGCCCGCGCGGGCCGCTGGCCTGGTGCCGCTCAAAGATCAGGAAAAGGCGCAGCTGGATGCGCGGGTGGACAGTTTCATCAACGAACTGGTCGCCACCGATGCCGCCAGCCCGGAATTTGGCAAGAAAGTCGATGCGCTGGCCAATCTGGGCGCCACCGAAATCGCGCGCGCGGCGGCGCAGTCCAATCGCTTTCTGGATCGGCCGACGCGGGCGATCAACAAGGAAACCGGCATCGGCGCCGATCTGGTGCAGCTGCGCAAGATCGTCGAGGATCTTGATCCCGGCAAATCCGGCAAGCTGACCGGCCGCAAGAAACTCTTTGGCCTGATCCCGTTTGGCGGTGACAAATTGCGCGGCTATTTTGACAGCTACAAGAGCGCGCAAGGCAATATCAACGCCATTCTGGGCGCGCTGAAAAGCGGCAAGGACGAATTGCTCAAAGACAATATCGCCGTGGAGGACGAGCGCGTCAAACTGTGGGACGCGATGGGCAAGCTGGAACAGATGGTCCACATGTCCAAGGTGCTGGACAGCCGGCTGGAGGAAAAATCTGCCGAGCTGGACGTGAGCGACCCGGCCAAGGCCAAGGCGCTGCGGGAGAGCGCGCTGTTTTATGTGCGGCAGCGCACCCAGGATCTGCTGACGCAATTGGCGGTGTCGGTGCAGGGCTATCTGGCGCTTGATCTGGTCAAGAAGAACAATGTCGAGCTGATGAAGGGCGTTGACCGCGCCAGCACCACCACGGTGAGCGCGTTGCGCACCGCCGTGACAGTGGCCGAGGCGATGACCAACCAGAAACTGGTGCTGGAACAGATCACCTCGCTGAATGCCACCACTGCCGGCATCATCGATTCGACCGGCGAGCTGCTGAAGAACAACACCGCCAGCATTCACGAGCAGGCTGCCAGCAGCACCATCCCGGTGGAAACGCTGCAACGCGCCTTCCAGAATGTCTATCAGACCATGGATGCCATCGACAATTTCAAGCTGAAATCGCTGGAAGCCATGAAGACCACCGTGGACACGCTGAGCATCGAAGTGGAAAAGAGCCGCGCCTATGTGGCGCGTGCGCAAGGCCAGGCCGAAGCCCAGAAGGGCGCAGGAAACTCGGGCCCGCAGACCAGCCTGACCGCGCTGAACTGAGGTGGCCAGCGGCGCGCCCTTCAGCGAAGCCGACGCGCGCCGCCGCCGGCTGGCGCGTGCGCAGGCCATGCAGATGGCGCGCAGCCGCCGCTGGGAAAAGCGCAAGGCCAACATGGGCAAGCGGGTAACGCGCGGGTTCTTTGCGTTTCTGGCGGCGATTGCGGCGTTTGTGCTTTATGGTGTTGGGGTGGGCGGCTCTGGCATCGGCTTGTTTTTGCTGGCGCTGCTGCTGGTGCCGATGGCCGGTATCGCCGGCATGGCGGCGCCCATCGGCGGGCCGGATGTGGACGATATCGACAAGGCTGCGCCGGCCGAGCTGCCGGCCATTACCGAAGCCTTGCTGGACAAGCAGCGCAAGACCTTGCCCCGGCTGGCGGCGCCGCAACTGGACGGGATTGCGGTGCAACTGGCGGCGCTGGAAATCCAGCTGGCGCGGGTGCCGGCCGATCATCCGGTGGCGCAAGACATTGCCCGCCTGCTCGGCAGCCACCTGCCCGAACTGGTCGATCGCTACACCCGCATCCCGCCGATTCAGCGCGCCAATCTGGTGGAGCATGACGGCCGCACCCCGGAAGCCACGGTGGTGGATGGCCTGAAAACCGTGGAGGCTGAACTGGAACGCGCATCGGCGGCGCTGGCCGAGGCCGACCGGGACGGGCTACGTGTGCAGGGCAAGTTCCTGGAAGCACGCTATGGTGAGGGCCAGGCGACACGGCAATAGGCCGGCAGATGACATGGCAAGCGGAAAGTGATATTATTTTAGTTTAAGGGTCTTTTCCGGGGGGAACTGGTCATGTCGCTGCTGTCTATTGTCAATATAGTTTCAAAAGCGCTTAAACTTGACGATGATATCAACCGCGCTGTTATCAATCGCGCTGTCAATGTGGCCCGGAGCCGGCCGCACCCCTGGTCCACCAAACATGATTATATCAGCTGGTCCGGCCTGACCGATCGCACCTACAATGCGCGGCTGCTGCCGGCCAAGCCAGGGCCGGCCATCGAGATGGTTGGCACCAGCCGGCCGCCGATCGATCAGGTTGCGGCGTTGTTTGCGCGGCAGCCCGGCACCAACCAGCGGCTGTGCGCGAAATCCACCGGGCTGTTTCCGGCGTTTGCGCAATATCTTACCGATGGCTTCATTCGCACCATGCTCAGCAATGTCGATGCGCTGGAGGATCGCAAGCGCACCACATCCAATCACGAGATTGATCTGTCGCCGCTGTATGGCCGCAACGAAACGCAAACACGGGCTTTGCGATCCGGGCAGGGCGGCCGGCTGAAAAGCCAGATGATCAAAGGCGAGGAATTTTCGCCGTTCCTGTTTGGCAGCGATGGCGCGGTAAAGCCGGAATTTGCCGGGCTCGATCTGCCGCTGGGCCTGAAGAATGTCACGCCGGCCGGCAAGGCCAGCCTGTTTGCGGTTGGCGGTGACCGGGTGAACGCCGTGCCGCAAACGGCGATGATGAACATATTGTTCCTGCGCGAACATAATCGGCTGGCCGGTGAACTGGCCCGGCTGCACGGCACCTGGGATGATGATCGGTTGTTCGAAACCGCGCGCAACATCGTGATCGTGATGTTCATCAAGATCGTGGTGGAAGACTATATCAACCATATCAACACCACCGAATTTCGCCTGCAGGCCGATCCCAAGGCGGCGTGGGATGCCGATTGGAACCGCCCCAACTGGATGACGGTGGAATTTTCGCTGCTGTATCGCTGGCATGGGCTGGTGATGGAAAATGTGACCTGGGGGACCAATGCACATCCTGGCAATGGGTTGCTGCTCAACAACAGCCTGCTGATCGGCAGCGGGCTGGTCCAAAGCTTTGTCAACACATCGGCCAACCGGACGGCAAGGCTGGGGCTGGAAAATGCCGCCGCATTCATGATGTTTGCCGAAAAAAGCGCCATCAAGCAGGCGCGGGAAAACAATGTGGCCAGTTACAATGATTACCGCATCGCCATGGGCCGGGACCCGGCAAAAAGCTTTGCCGACATTGTGGGCACCAGCAAGGATGCCGCCGAAGCCGCGCGCCTCACCGCGCTCGCCGGCCGGCTGCAGGCGCTTTACGGCAATGTGAACAATGTCGAATATTATGTGGGGCTGTTTGCCGAACCGGTCGAGAACAACGGCCCGCTGCCCGAATTGATTTCAACGATGGTGGCCATGGATGCCTTCTCGCAGGCGCTCACCAATCCGCTGCTGTCCAAACATGTCTGGGGTGATGCGGCCAACAAGCGGCTGGCCTTCACCGACATGGGCATCAAGGTGATCGAACAGACAGATAGTCTGCGCCATGTGCTGGAGCGCAACAGCACCGGGATGGGCACCGGCTTTGTCGGGATGACCCGCAAGGAGTGGAGACGGGCTTGAGCCTGTACTTGCGACTGGCAGCAATATTGTCACAATAATGTTATTCGTGCCATAACGCGGCGGCACTTGACTGAATTTACTTACTCCGCGATTGCTTGTTTCAAGCGTGGTGGGAGAAAATACTTGGATTCGCCAATAACCGAGCCGGGGGAGCATCGCCTGGCGTTTTCAAGCCAATGGACAGCATGGCTTGGCTTGGTACTGGGCAATTTGCTGCTCACAATCATCACTCTGGGCATCTATCGCTTCTGGGCGCGGACCCGCGAACGGCGATATTTGTGGGCCGCGACCCGCTTGGGTGATGAGGCGCTGGAATATACCGGCCGCGGGCAGGAGCTGCTGATTGGCGCGATCCTGGCGTTTTTCGTGCTGATCCTGCCGCTGGTGGTTGTTTCGATCGGCGCAGGGTTTGCCAAGGGCTTGGGCCTCGATGCGGTGGCGCTGGGCGCACAATTGTCGATCTATGCCGTGCTGCTGTGGCTGGTGTATTTCGCGACGTGGCGGGCGATGCGCTACCGCCTCAGCCGCACGCGCTGGAGCGGCATTCGCGGCGCCATGGAAGGATCGGCGGCGGCCTATGCGCTGCTGGCCATCAAGATGCTTGGCCTGCAATTGATCACGCTGGGCTTTGCCGGGCCTTATGCCAGCGCCCGGCTGTGGAATGCGCTCTGGTCCGATGCGCGGCTGGGCACGCTGCCCGTTGTGGCGCAGGCGCAATGGCGGCCGCTGATGCGCATCTATTTGACCAGTTGGGGTGTGGGACTGGTTGGGCTGATTGTGGTGGGCGTGGTGCAGTGGCAGTTGATCGGTGACCATGTCAGTTTTGAGATTGGCGCTCCGCCAAAAGCGCCGCCGCCGCCGGCTGCCGCGCTTCAGTCGATTGGGCTCAGCCTCGTCTGGCTGCTGGCGTTCGCGCTGATCATGCTGCGCTATTATGCGGCGCAGTGGCAGGCGCTGATTGGCGGCCTGTCGCTGGACGGGTTGCAGTTTCGCTTTACGGCAACGGCGGGTGACTGGCTGCGCTATTGGCTGGGCAATGCGGCGCTGGTGCTGTTCACGCTGGGCATTGGCGGGCTGATGCTGCCGTGGCGGCACTGGCGCTTCATGGCCAGCCATATCGCCGCCGATGGCGCCATCGATGTTGACCGGTTGCAGCAGACGCGGGTGGACGCGCCGATCTTTGGTGAGGGCCTGGCCGATGCGCTTGATATCGGCGCGATCTGATGCGGGCCGGGCCTGAGGGTGGCTGACGCCCAGCCCAAAGCCCAGCAGCGCCGCGGCCGCCTGTTTGATGGCCAGACCGCGCGCCCGCATGCCGTGATCGTGCAGCGGGCCAGCGATGGCCTGATGCTGGTGCGCATCGACGGCGAAGAAATGCTGGCGTGGCATGACTTGCGGCGCAGCAAGGACGGGCTGAGCCTGACCGATCCCGGCCGGCCGGACTGGCGCATCAGCCTGACCGAGCCGTTGCCGGCAGACTGGCAGGCGCTGGTGGCGCAAACCGGCGGCATCAGCGAAGATGATCGCCGGCGCGTGGGCATCGCGGTGGTGG
>NZ_JBBATR010000064.1:7733-13720 GCF_040398645.1 Sandarakinorhabdus sp. | reverse complement strand
ATCATCGCCAGCAGCACTTGCGCCGGGCCGGTGGGGCGGCGGCGGCCTTGTTCCCAGTTGAGGAGCGTGCCCTTGGCGACGCCGATGAGCCTCGCGAACTGGCTTTGCGAAAGGCCAGTGCTGGCGCGGATGGCGGCGACATCGACCTGGGTGACGTTCACCTGATGCACCTGCGCGCCGGCCGTTTTGCCGGCGGCAAAGTCGAGGGCTTCGGCCAGGCCCTGGCGAATGCTGTCTGAAGCGGTCATGCTTCGCGCTTCACGATGGTTCGGCGGGTGCGCTGGTGGGCCAGTGTCATGTCCACAACAGCCTTGATCAGGGCCGTTGGCAGAAAGCCATAGGCCCAGCGATCCGGTGTGGCGGGAACGATGCCGGCGTCATCCCAGGCCGCACTGTTGAGTTCGGTCGTCACGATCCACGATGGCGCATCGTCCAGCCCGAGTGCGGCCTTCACGCGGGGCGGAATTGCGATGGCATCACTGGCTTGGCGCGGCGGACTGTGGGTGATTGGGGCCAGCCAGACCCGTGCGCTGCTGCCTTGGCCGGTTTGGGCCACAACAATCGCGCAAGGGCGCTGCTTTGTGCCTTCGATTCGGCCACGCTCGGCCTCCTCGTTCCACAGATAATCGAAGCGCACCACGAGGCCGAGCGCTGGTTCGGGCTTGCGCACCGGTCAATCCATCAGCGCGTCAAGGGCCGGATCGATGTGGCTGGTATCCGATGCTTCCAGCGCCCGAACCACTTCGTCGGGCAGTTCATGCGCGTAATAGGCCTGCCGTGTGTCACGGGCCTTGAGGCGTTCATATTCCTCGATATCGATCAGCACGCGCACCGGGCGGCGATGTTTGGTGATGAACACCGGCGCTTTGGCGGCATGTTCCATATAGAGGCCGGCGCGGGTCTGGAATTCGGTGGAGGGGACGGTGAGGCGCTCGGCCATGGCGGCATCCTTTTGGCTAATCCCCGGAGAATAGCCAATTTGGCGCGGCGCGCCAACAAAAAAGGCCGCCGCTCCCTCCCCGAAGCGGCGGCCCTCTGGTATCGCGGGTTACGCGCTTACAGCTTGCCGGCCAGTTCCGGCACCAGCGTGAACAGATCGCCAACCAGGCCGATATCCGCGACCTGGAAGATCGGGGCTTCTTCGTCCTTGTTGATGGCGACGATGATCTTGCTGTCCTTCATGCCGGCCAGATGCTGGATGGCACCCGAAATGCCGACGGCGACATATAGTTCCGGTGCAACGATCTTGCCGGTCTGGCCGACCTGGTAATCATTGGGGGCGTAGCCGGCATCCACCGCCGCGCGGCTGGCGCCAACGGCGGCGCCCAGCTTGTCGGCCAGCGGATCGATGAACTCGTGGAACTTGTCCATCGAACCCAGCGCGCGGCCGCCCGACACGATGATCTTGGCTGCGGTCAGCTCTGGACGGGCGGACTTGGTCAGTTCGGCGCCCACGAAGGTCGCCAGGCCAGCTTCGCCGGTGCCGGTCACGGCTTCGATGGCGGCGCTGCCGCCGCTGGTGGCAGCCTTGGCAAAGGCGGTGCCGCGCACGGTGATCACCTTCTTGGCATCGCTGCTGGTGACGGTGGCGATGGCATTGCCGGCGTAGATCGGGCGCGTGAACGTGCTCGGGCCTTCGACCGACAGGATTTCGGAGATTTGCGCCACATCCAGCGCCGCAGCGACGCGCGGGGCAATATTCTTGCCGCGGCTGGTTGCGGGGGCCACGAACGCATCATAACCGGCCATCAGGCCTGCCACGAGCGGCGCAACATTTTCCGGCAGCGCCGATGCAAAGGCGGCGTCATCGGCGACCAGCACCTTGTGCACACCGGCCACCTGCGCGGCGGCATCGGCCACGGCGCCGCAGCCATGCCCGGCCACCAGCAGGTGCACTTCGCCGCCAAGCTGCGTTGCGGCCGTCACGGCCGCCAGCGTGGCGTCTTTCAAAACTACGTTGTCATGTTCGGCAAGGACCAAAACGCTCATGCTACGGCTCCCATTTCTTTCAGCTTCGCAACCAGTTCATCGACGCTTTTCACCTTGATGCCAGCCAGGCGCTTGGCCGGCTCGGTCACCTTGGTGATGGTCAGGCGCGGCGTCATGTCCACGCCGTAATCGGCCGGGGCCTTGGTGGCGACCGGCTTGGATTTGGCCTTCATGATGTTGGGCAGCGAGGCATAGCGCGGCTCATTGAGGCGCAGATCGGTGGTGACCACCGCCGGCAGCTTGAGCGCGACGGTTTCAAGGCCGCCATCAATTTCACGCACCACCGTGACAGTGCCATCATGCGCTTCGAGCTTGGAGGCAAAGGTGCCCTGCGCCCAGCCGAGCAGGCCGGCGAGCATCTGGCCGGTCTGGTTGGCGTCGTCATCAATGGCCTGCTTGCCCAGGATGATCATGCCCGGCTGTTCTTCGGCGGCGATGCCGGCAATCACCTTGGCCACGGCCAGCGATTCGGTGGGCACATCCGTGAGCACCAGAATGCCGCGATCGGCGCCCATCGCCAGCGCAGTGCGCAGCGTTTCGGTGCATTGCTGCACGCCGATGCTGACCACGACCACTTCGGTCACCACGCCCTTTTCCTTCAGGCGGATGGCTTCTTCGACAGCGATTTCATCGAAGGGATTCATGCTCATCTTGACGTTGGCCAGCTCAACCCCGGTCTGGTCCGATTTGACGCGCACTTTGACGTTGTAATCAACGACCCGTTTGACGGGCACCAGGACCTTCATGATCGGCAACTCCCAAGCATTTTTGTTGTCTTGCCCTATGACGCCGCTGGCGGCGTGGTCAAGGGCCAAGTTGACGTTAACGTCAACCTGTCGCGGCGAAAGCCACAACGAAACGGCCCGGTGCAGTGCTGCACCGGGCCGCTTTTGGTCACGTCAGTCGCGCCGTTTCACCGGCGCGCCCGGTCAACCAATGCCGTCAGGCAGCGGTTGCCACGGCCCGGCGGCGACGCAGCGTAGCACCGATCAGGCCAAAGCCCGCGATCAGCATGGCCCAGCTGCTCGGCTCCGGCACTGCGCCCTGGAATTGCAGCTGCGTGGCTGCAACATGCTGCCCCAGTTCGATGCCCTTGGTTACAGCGCGGGCGTTGTCGTGTTCGAAGTGGATGCCGCCAAAAATGCGGCTGTCCCCGGCTTCGGTGGCGGCCTGCGACAATGACGTGTAGCAGCGATTGCCAACCACACCCGACGCCGGATCGGCCGGTGTGCAGAATGCAATATTGTCAGTTCCGAAAAAGCCGGCGATCGCGCCGGCCGCACCGCCGGAAAACGTGCTGTGGCCGGAGGTGTAGGATGGGAAGTTGGGCGTGCCCAGCAATGGCACCCAGCCGGGTTCACCCGCGACACCGCAGGTGCCGACCGTGCAGGTGTTGATCGCCGTGATCGGCCGCATCGTGTTGAAATCATATTTGATGTTCCACGCGGTGATCCCGGCATCCGCCACCGCCATGCCGACCAGCGCGCTCAACCGGGCCGCTTCGAGGATGGGCAGCGTTGTCAGCAGGCCGTTGGTGATATCCAGCCAATGGCCCGGAGGCGTGAAGGTGCCGCCGCCATCGGCCCAGAATTTGGCGATGGTTTGCTGTTCGGGGGTGCCGCAGGTTGCGCAGCCAAGCAGCCGGACCGATTCGTAATCAGCGATCCATTCCGCGCTGCCAACGACTGGCGGTGCGCCCGGCGAAAACTGGGTGGCACTGGTCGCTGCAAAGGTGGTTACGTTGCCCCACAGCGGCAGCACCGGCGGATTGGCGTTGGTTGGCTGGAAATCACCCAGACCCATGCCGGGGGTGTAGGGAACCTGCGCCACCGACGCGCCATCGGTGAGCCGGGCATTGAAGAAATTATTGGCAACCGATTGGCCAAAGGCCTTGCTGGTGGCACGCACGGCCGCGCTGATGGTGAGCGCATTGAGCTGGTTGTTCATCTCGGTGGTCAGGCTGCCCGAAAGCGTCGGGAACAGATTGGCCATCATCGTGTAGCCAGCCTAAATCGCCAGGGCATCCGTGGAGCCCGAAATATGCGGACCGCCGTAGCTATAGCCTTCATAGGCCAGACCGGAACCGGCATTGACGGCATCGAACACCGAAATATTGACCATCGCAATCGCCCGGGACATCCGCGGCGGCGGAATCGGCGCGGTGCGCACAGCATTCAACAGGCGGGTATTGATGCCGGAAACAGTGGCATTGGCCAAGGCAGCCTGCGGCAGCACCAGCGCCGCAAGGCACGTGGCTGCAACTGCTGCCTGACGGCAGCAGCGTTCAAAATTATTCATGAAATCCCCCGATTTGATGCATCAACGTCAATCCGCGACACGCGGCGACGGTGGAGTTACGACCAAATCGGATGCAGCGTCATTAATATTTGGAAAGGAATGAAAAACTCACTAAAAAGGCCAGCCATTGGACACAAGGGGCCACACTGCTGTCACCGATGGGCACCCGGTACCCACAGAACGTCACCCGCCGCCGCATTTTCCACGCGTGCCAAAACGAAAAGAAGATCGGACAGCCGATTGAGATAGTGGCGCGCCGGCCCGGAAACGTCGGCGCCGGCGGCCACGGCATCACGCTCCGCCCGGCGCACGATCGTGCGGGCCAGATGCAGGTGGGTGGCGGCAGGGGTGCCGGCCGGCAGGATGAAACTGGTCAGCGGCGACAGGGTTTCGTTGGCATTATCGATCTGCGTTTCCAGCCAGGCAATCTGATCGGGCACGATACGCAGCGCGCCGGCGATGCCATCCGGCGTGGCGACATCGGCGCCCAGATCGAACAAGTCATTCTGAATGCGCGACAAAATTCCATCGGTGGCCGCGCTGGCTGACAGCCGCGCCAGGCCGATCGCGGCATTGGCTTCGTCCACGCTGCCCATCACCTCCGGCCGGCCGCTGGCTTTCGATACGCGGCTGCCATCAACCAGGCCCGTGGAGCCATCGTCGCCGGTGCGGGTATAAATGCGGTTCAGCTTGACCATGGCCGCGCGTTCAGGCCGGCCGATTGATCAGGAACAGGATGACGATGAACAAGATCGCCAGCGCCTGCAACGCCACGCGCAGGCTCATCAGCCGATTCGATTGCTCCCCGGTCACATCCTTGCCGCGCGCCATCAGGATGATGCCCCGCGCCAGCACCCCCAGCGTCGCGAGGGCCGCCAGAATCATGAAGATAATGAGAGCGATTTGCATTTGGGAGGTTTACCACGCGAGGATGGGTTGCATAGGGGGGTGCGTCGGTTGGCCCAGAATAACCGGACGCGCCGGCCAGGTCAGGCCAGCGCCTGCCGGCGGCGAACCGCTGCGCCAACCAGACCAAAGCCGACGACCAGTAGCGCCCAACTGGCCGGTTCCGGCACGGCCGGCGCCGGTATCACCGAAACCGAAACCCCAATATTGAAGCTGGACAGGGTTTGCGCCGGCAACGCCAGCCAATCTGCCATGTTGGTGGCGCTGCCGCGCCGGAACCGCAGCGACAGAAACGGCGATGTGCCGCCAGGCGCCTGCAGCAACGCCCCAAAATCCGGCCGGCCCAGATCGGTGAGCAGCGTGGGCAGCGCCGGAAGATCGGCAAGCTGGGTGCGTCCAAACGACAGCGCGCCCAGCCTCACGCCCGCTGGCAGGCCGGCAAAACCCGTGCTGTTCATCTGATCATAAAGGAACATCGGCCCCGCCGCGCTGAAACTGCCCACGGACGCTGAAATAATGGCCTGATCGATCCGTCTGCCGGAATTGCCGGGAACCCCGGCATCGTTGACCAGAAACAGATTGCCCGGATCGCTGCCGTTCTGACTGAAACTGATGGTGCCGCCTGGCGCAAAGATTGCCACAAATCCCCGGCTGACCGAACCGCTCCAGAAACCGCTGTCGCCCTGCCCAACCAGCGGACCGTTCGCGGCAAAGACGGCGGCCTGCGTGTCAACGATGAACGAGGCGAAAAAGCCCTGGTCCTGAAACTGCGCCAACTCCGGGATCGGCGTCGG
>NZ_JBBATR010000064.1:0-7633 GCF_040398645.1 Sandarakinorhabdus sp. | reverse complement strand
TTTTCCGCTTCATCGGGGGTAATTTCAGGATGAAGGTGTTTTGTTCAGCAGAATGTCTGCCGGTGTCAAGCCAGCCGCCCGCAGCGCGGCCAGTGTTTCGCCCGTATCGCGCTTTGACAGGCGGCGACCGTCGCTGCCCATGATCAGCGCGTGATGATGGTAGCGCGGCGTAGGCAAACCAAGCAGCGCCTGCAGCAGAATCTGGCCGTGCGTCGCCTCGAACAGATCCGCTCCGCGCACCACGTCGGTCACGCCTTGCGCTGCATCATCCACCACCACCGCCAGCGCATACGCCGTGCCGACATCGCGCCGCGCGATCACGATATCGCCTGCCGCCGCCGGTTCAGCAGCCTGCCAGCCCGCCGTGCTGTCATGCCAATGCAGCGGACCAGTGATTGCCAGCGCCGCCGCCACGTCTAGCCGCCACGCCGCCGCCTTGCTGTCCAGCCGGCGCGCCCGCTCTGCTGGCGAAAGCTGCCGGCAGGTGCCGGGATATCGTAGCCCATCCGGCCCGTGCGGCGCACTCGCTGCCGCCGCGATATCAGCCCGGGTGCAAAAACAGGGATAGGCGGCGCCCATGGCCACCAACCGGTCGAGCACGGCACGGTAGACGGCACTGCGCGCGCTTTGCCGCCACACCGGGCCATCCCAGTCCAGCACCAGCCAGGCGAGATCGGCCAGGATGGACACTTCGAATGCCGGGCGACACCGCGCGGTGTCGATATCTTCGATGCGCAGCACAAAACGCCCGCCGCTGCGCCGCGCCAGTTGCCATGCCAAGTGCGCACTGAAGGCGTGGCCACGGTGCAACAGCCCGGTGGGGGATGGCGCAAAGCGCGTGGTAAGGACCAAGTTTTCCACATTATCCACAGTGAAATCGGCCACTGTCATTGGCCTGACATATAATATGTTGTAAAGGCCAGATATTCACGGAACGGTCGCTGCGTGCGCGGCCTTGGGGGTTCCCGCCCCGGTGCGACTGGGCCCGTGTGACAATGATCGCTCCCCGCCTGCGGGAGAATGCTGCATGTTGACGAGCGACCTCATCGAGGAAAAATTCGGCACTGTTCCGCAGCTCGTATCACCAGAAGCCTGCCCGGCACTGGTGCTGAATGCCGATTACACGCCGTTGTCCTACTATCCGCTGTCGCTGTGGCCGTGGCAAACCGCCATCAAGGCAGCGTTTCTGGAACGCGTGGATATCATCGCCGAGTATGACCGCGAAATCCGATCGCCATCGCTGCGCATGAAATTGCCGAGCGTGATCGCGCTCCGCCAATATGTGCGCCCGGCTTCAACCCCGGCCTTCACGCGCTTCAACCTGTTTTTGCGCGACCGCTTCACCTGCCAATATTGCAGCCAGCCCGGCGGGGAATTGACGTTCGATCACGTCATTCCGCGCGCCTATGGCGGCCGCACATCGTGGGAGAATGTCACGACAGCCTGCGCGCCCTGCAATCTGAAAAAAGGCGGCCGCACCCCGGCCGAAGCCCACCTGCAACTGCTCAGCCGCCCGCAGCAGCCGTCCACCCACGAACTGCAAGCAAATGGGCGTGCCTTTCCCCCGCATTATTGCCACAAGAGCTGGCGTGATTATCTGTATTGGGATGTCGAGCTGCTGTCCTGAGGTGCAAAGCCGCTCCGCGCCGTGATGCCACGCGCGACAAGGGAGGCCTTTTCCCAACTCATCGAAAAAATGGTGCGCCACGCAGTCCGCCGCGGACTGCTCTCAGAGGTGGCTCGGTTTATTTGCACAGCCCCTCGCGATTGCTAAGTGGAGCGTCTGGCTTTCGTGGCCTGCGCAGGGGATCATCACCGATGCAAACCGAAATTGCTATAATCGGCGCTGGCATGGCGGGTCTCGCCTGCGCCCGGCGCCTCGCCCGCGCCGGCCATACACCACTGGTGCTCGACAAGGGGCGCGGCATCGGCGGTCGCATGGCAACGCGGCGCGTCATAATGGACGATGGCGACATCAGCTTCGACCATGGTGCCCAGTATCTGACGGTGCGTGACCCGGACTTTGCCGCTGATCTGCACAATCTTGGCGCTGCCTGTGTCCGCTGGGATGATGGCGCGGACTCGCTGCGCCTTGTCGGGGTGCCCGGCATGTCGGGCCTGCCGCGCGCCATGGCGGCCGGCCTCAATGTCCGGTTGGGCGCGCAAATCACTGCTGTTCGTGCCAAGTTCGACCGTTGGCAACTCTATATCGATGCGGCGCGCATAGAGACGCGGCACCTGGTGATGACCGTCCCGGCCCCGCAAGCGGCAGCGCTGCTCGGCGATGGCCACCCCTTGCATCACCGCATCGCCGGCGTCGCCATGGCGCCCTGCCTGACATTGATGGCGGCGTTTCCGGCCGATGCGCCACGTCCCTTTCGCTCGCGCGCCGCAGACGATCACCCGCTGGCCTGGATCGCTCAGGATAGCAGCAAGCCAGGCCGTGCCGGCACGCTGACCACCTGGGTAGCGCAGGCGAGCGTAGAATGGAGCGAGCGGCATCTCGAAGATACGTCCGAGATCATTGCCAGCCGCATGTTGCCGATACTGGCCGAGGTGATCGGTGTTGCGCCGCAGTCGGCAGTGTACGCTGCTACTCACCGTTGGCGCTATGCCCGCACGGTTACGCCGCTCGGCGAACCGTTCCTGTGCAGCGAAGATGGCACGTTGCACATCGGCGGTGACTGGTGTCTGGGCGCCCGCGTCGAGGCAGCATGGGCTAGCGGGACCGCTATCGCCGATACCATCCTCGAGCAGACTGGCAGTTTCTGATGGAGCCGCGCGCCGACGTGCCTCATGTCGCGCAACGCGCTGACGGTGCATGAAGCGGTGATGTTCATGCCGATCGTGCCAGCCAAAGACCGTCAATGCTGACCGCTGCTTTGCTTGTCACGGCGCTGCTGTTTGGCGGCACGGTCCTTTATTCCTTCGGCTTTGCCGCGTTCCTCTTCAACGCCTTGCCGGCGGAGATTGCTG
Organism: Sandarakinorhabdus sp.; assembly: GCF_040398645.1. Lineage (GTDB taxonomy): Bacteria > Pseudomonadota > Alphaproteobacteria > Sphingomonadales > Sphingomonadaceae > Sandarakinorhabdus. The sequence continues at coordinate 4,657 of NZ_JBBATR010000064.1, read as the reverse complement.
GCCCGACCCTTCGCCGCGCATTTCCGCATTTCTACCTGTTCGTCATCAGCGCCGCCGTCCTGGCTGCGGCGCTGCTCTACGAGACCGATCCGCTTTCTGGCGGCCTAATGCTGGTCATCGCGGCGACGACATTGCCAACTCGCCAGTTGCTGATGCCCGCCATCAACCGCGCGACCGATGCCGGCGCGAAGACACAGTTCAAACTTCTGCACGGCCTTTCGGTGGTCATCACCCTGCTGCACATAGGAATCGCTGGTTTTGTCCTATCGCGGTTCGTGTGACTGAAATGGTTGTGGATGCAGTAGCGTCCGCTACAGCGGTGCAAAGTGGCCACGCCCGCACGCCCGATACCATCGTCGGGCGCTTTGCAACGTCAGCCGGCAACCGGGCTGCGCTGGATAGGCTATCGCCCAAACACCTCACCTCCCGTGGCACGCTAGCGCGTGCCGATCAATATTGGTGGCACAACGCTGCCTTGGTTGAATAAAGTCGCGGTGCCTGTTGCCCGGATCATGCGCATAATTTGGTGGTTTGGCGGCGGCAGCCTTATTTTCTGCGGGCGGCGTCAACTCGCTACCAGTGATTTGTTCCTGGCGCGCCCTTGATCCGGCCAACCAGATTGGCGGTGACCCACCCGCCGTAAAAATCGCCCGGTTGCGGGATCACGCGCGTGTCGCCCACCCACGCTTCGTCGATCAGCCCGGCATAAAAGGCAATATAGCCCGCCAACCCCGCAAAGCGCGCCGTGGGCCGATCATAGCTCCATGCGGCGCGCGGCACGATGCCGTCGCCGGCGATCACGTCGAAATAGCGGGCATGGCCCTTCCATTCGCAGAAACTGCTGCCCGCGGCCGCCAGCAGACCAGCCAGCACATCGCTGCGCGGCAGATAATAGCTTGGCGCATGATGGGTCTCCAGCACACGCAGCGCAGCGATTGTATCGGCCACCACTGTGCCCGCGTGACGGACGATGATCCGCTGCGGCACCGGCTCCAGGGCCGGTGGCCTTGGATAGGATTGCACGTCTTCACGCAAGAGCCCGGTCACGGCATCCTCCGCTTGTTCATGCGTGGCCTGTTACAGCAACTAAAGGATCACTAACGCGGCCATCCACCAGGAAATCAACCCGCACCTCGCCAAAGCCGGCGCGTTCCAGATACAGCTTCACCAGCGCTGCATGGCCACTCGTATCGAGCGCCCGCCAAATTGCTACGGCCTTGGTTGGAAAACAACGGTTCGAAAAGCTGACGATGAACGGCGCGCCCGGTACCAGGAGCCGGCGGACTTCGGCAAACACCGCGCTTGGCCGCTGCAGATATTGCACGCCCACGCAGCACAGCGCCGCATCGAACGATCTTGCGTCAAGCGGCAGCGCCGGCGTCTGGTTGAGATCCTGCACGAACCACCGCGTCAGTTGCGGATTGGCAGCGAGCTCCTCAGCATTCATGCCGTGGCCGACAACCCCGGCAAAACGGCAATCCGCCGGCAGGTGACTTACCCAGCTCGACATCAGATCAAGCACATGGCCGCAGTCCGGTAGCATGTGCCGATAGAAATTGGTCAGTGCCGCCGTCGCAGCATCGTCGATGTGGGTCACCAGCCGCGGCGGGGCGTAAAACGCCAAATCATCGCCCGGGTCCTGCTTCGCGAACGCGCCAGCCGGCAGTTCGGGAAACAGCGCCTGCTCCGGCCCGGATGCTGTTGCGTCCGTCATCAGCTGAACATCGCATCTTCTGTCGTGATCTTCTGTCCAGCGATCGCCCATCGGTGCGCTTTCGGTCGATCGCGTGCAGCGAGAAACGGCCGGTGATCGGGATTCAGGATCCTCTGGGTGGCAATGCAAAATCGTGACATGCCAGCCCACGTCGCAACCCTGCAAGTCATAGTCAATGTGCCATGATGGCGTTGTATCGGATCGCATCACTGCCAGCGCCGCAATTATTGGCGTTCACGTCAGATCTCCGATCAGATCGACCATTCTGCGACATCATCGCGTTGCCCGATCAGCGCCAGGCCATGCGCGATCGACGTAAGCTCGCCGCCAACAGCGACGCGATCGGCACCGAAGCGTCTGGAGAAGATGTTGTGCACAGCCGGGATGAGTGAGGAACCGCCTGTCATGAAAACGCAGTCGATTTCGGCGCTGCCGACACCCGATACCGATATTGCGGTGTCAATGGTTGCCTCGATGCGGGCCAGGTCGTCCGCAATCCAGGTTTCGAACATTGCCCGCGTCACCTCGGCCTCGATTTCGAGCTCGGCGCCTGAAAACCGGAAGATCGCGCTATCATGATCCGACAGTCTGCGCTTGACCCGTCCGATTGCGTCATAAAGCGGGTAACCGAGTTCGTTGTCGATCACCGCGATCAGCCGGGCGATGGCGGCCGGGTCAACGGCTTGGCGCTCCAGGCGCCGAAGTTCATCCATCGTGCGGCGATTGCGCATGAAAGCAAGCCGTGACCAGTTGCTGAAGTCGGCGAAATAGCGCCCCGGGATGAGCAGGGACTTGTCGAATGACCGGTACTCGGAGCCCTTGCCGAGCTGGGGCAAGACGAGGTGATCGAGAAGCCGGAAATCAAAGTCATCGCCGGCAAGGCCAATGCCGGCATGGCCCAGAGCCGTGAAGCGTTGGGCCATGCCTGGCGCCTTCATATGGACAACCGAGAAATCGCTGGTACCGCCGCCAAAATCGGCCACAAGCACGGTCGCTGCGTCGGTCAGTCTGGCCGCGTAACTGAAGGCAGCCCCCAGCGGTTCATAGACGTAGAAGATCTCGGCGCCGAAGCCTTCGAACATCAGATCGTAGCGTTGCCGGGCGAGCAACGGATCGGGGCTGCTGCCGGCATAAGCCACCGGGCGGCCGACGACGATGCGGCTGTTCCGGTCGCTCAGTTGCCCCCCGGAATGCTTTGCCAGCTGACCCAGGAATGCCTTGCCCAGCGCTTCGAACGTGTAGCGCTGTTCAAAGATCGCCGCCCGATCGAAATTGCTGCTGGCGGCAACGGATTTGAAGGACTGGATGAAGCGGCAAGCCTGCGGCCAGGCGAGATACTCGGCGATCGCCCATGGTCCGGCCTCCAAGGCAACGCCGTTTGATGTGGTGTCATCCTCCCAAAAGGCCAGCGCGGAGCGGAAGACGTTGCTCGTTATTGCCGGACCGGAAAAGTCAATCAGGCGCGCGGCATCCCCGGATTGGGAGACGGCAGCAACCGTGTTTGTGGTTCCGAAATCCAGTCCGACGGTGCGATATGATGAAGCTGTTCGCATGTGGATCCCGATGCGCCAGTCGGGCGGTTCTGGGCCTATGCCTGCAAAGTTGGTCGAATGCCAAGGCTGTCGCACTTCGACAGCAGCCCACGGCGCGATCAAAATCATTTTCCGCGCAGATGCAGATAATGGCGGGTGCGCGATCAGATTCGTCTATAGGCAGGCAGCGCAAATCTTGGAAATTCAGGCAGACGCATGGCCCGCAGAAACTCGAGAAATGATCCGTACGGCGACATGCATCGCCAGGAGGAGGCTTCGGCACCGGCGGTGATTTGCTGGCTTTGCGGAAGACCGACTGGAACGACGACCATCTTGCACCATCCCGTGCCGAAGAGCAGGGGCGGTCGCGATACGGTGCCCATGCACGCGATTTGCCAACAGATGCTGATCGCCAATTTTACCAATTCCGAACTGCAGCGTCATGGGATGAATGTGGAGGGATTGCTGGCAGACCCCGGCGTTCGCAAGTTCGTCGACTGGGTAGCGAATAAGGACCCGGATTTCACCGCGACCATGACAAAAAAGCAGCGGTGACGTGCCCCCTTCTGGGACGCGCGATAGACATAACGGGACAAGACACGCGCATATTCCGAGCCACGTTGAACAGGACACAGTTTCCGATATCTGCACCGCGGCCGGTCCGTGCTATCGCAACATCCGTTCGGGGAGGGCCCGACCGGATCTTACCGACCTCGGCCGGCGGGATCCGCTACCCCCCTCCTGCCCTGCTCAGCCGCGCGCCTGGCGCAGCAGTCGCTTGCGCTCATAGCTGTCAGCCTTGGCCCAGGCCTCTCGCGAAATCCCCGCCGGCGCCGGTGGCAACGGCTCGGGCGGCTCGTCATCGGGCGGCGGCTCCTCCCCCTGCCCGTTGCCGAACATGCGGGCGTGGTTGCCGCGCTCGGTGGTCAACGGCCGGTAGGGCGTGCTCTCGCCGGTCGACCACATGAAGAACGCCGTGCCGTCGCATTCATAGATTCTGCACGGCCCCCGCTGGTCAATGAGGCAGAAACTGCGGCCGCGGAGCATGGTGATGGCATCGAGGTCGACCTTCTGCCACTGCCGACATTTCGAGCATACCGCTGCGATGCGAACCTTCTGGTCACGCATCTGCTCTGTGGATCGGCGCCGAAGCGCCCCCCCCTGCTAACTCAGCACAGACGCTTGAAGTTGTTCAAGAATGCCATTTTTGGCGGGGTCCCGATCTGTGCCGATCGGGACCCCGCATAACTGGAGATTCCACAATAATTAGAGTTCCTTAGTGCGGATCGCATGGGGTCCGGCTTCAACGCCTATCCACAACCAGGCTGCACAAGCCGCTGAAAAGTCGCAGGATATCCCACTACGCCCCGGTATATGCCGCAGAATCCCGGCTCGAAGGAGTGGGTGGTGC
>NZ_JBBATR010000063.1:0-13776 GCF_040398645.1 Sandarakinorhabdus sp. | reverse complement strand
TCTGGCGCAGATCGAATGCGAAAAAATTGAAACAACAAATGAAATCAACGCTCAATCCCGCCGCATTTGTCCAAAGTGGCAAAACTGGCGCACAACACATGCCACAGGATGCCGCAAATGCGGGCCATCCACGAAAATTGCCGCTCTTTCTCAGATCAGGACAGGGTGCGCCACCAGAGCCGCCCGAAAACGAAAGTGGGTGCAGGGCCTCAGGCCCTGCCCACGTCACCCCGGACTTGATCCGGGGCGGAGGCCTCTTCCGTACTAAAACCTCACTCCCCGGTCCGCAGCCGCTCCACCAACTGCTTGACGCTTGGCACGAACCCGTTGGAATAAAACGGATCGCTGGCAAACCGGTAGGCGCTGTGGCCGGCAAACGCCAGATTCTGGTCCGGATCGCCGCCGTGGGAAATATCCTGCAGGGTTTTCTGGATGCAGAAGCTGCGCGGATCGGCCAGCCGCCCGGTGCTGTTGGTGCCGCTGTCGGTCCAGGCCGAAAACCCGCAATGCGACAGGCAGCCCATGCAATCGGCCTGATCCTTGCGGATGACGGCGCGTTCGGCCGGTGCCACGAACACCAGCGTGTCGTCGGGGGTTTTCAGGGCTTCGGAAAAGCCTTGTGCATGCCAATCGCGGGCCGCCAGCAGGTCATCACGGCTGACAAAATAGCGTTTGGTGCCAACGCCGACATCCAACGCAAACGCATGTTCGGCGGTGGCGGCGGTGGAAAAACCGATCTGCCGGGTGCTGCGATCTTCGAGCACACGCAAATAGGGGTTTTTGATGGCCGACGAGTAAAAGCCGGTCGGCGAAAATTTGTGCAGCAGGATATCGCCTTCACTCAAGCTGAGCAGCTTCTGCTTCCACGCCTGCGGAATCGGGCTTTCCTGGGTGAGCAGCGGCCGTGTGCCGAACTGGAACACCACCTGGCCCAATTCGGGATTGTCAAACCAGTTGGCCCATTCGTCCAGCCGCCACACGCCGCCGGCCATCACGATCGGCACCGATTCGCTCACGCCAAGCTCCCGCATGGTGGTGCGCAGATCGGCCACACGCGGGTAGGGGTCTTGGGGGCTGAGCGGGTCTTCGGCGTTGGACAGGCCGTTGTGGCCGCCGGCCAACCACGGATCTTCGTAGACCACGGCGCCCAGCCATTCCGCTGATTTTGAATAGGATCGTTTCCAAAGCGCGCGAAAGGCGCGGGCCGAACTGATGATCGGATAATAATGCACGCCATATTGGGCGGCGATTTCGGATAGTTTGTAGGGCATGCCGGCGCCGCAGGTCACGCCGTTCACCAGGCCGCGCGTGCGGTCGAGGATGCCGTGCAGGATGCGCTGCGCCCCGCCCATTTCCCACAAGATGTTGATATTCAGGCCGCCGATACCGCGGCGCAATTCGGGCGCGGCGATGTCATAGGCGCGCTGCACCTGCTGCACGCCGCCTTCGATGCCATAATGCACCAGTTCCTCATGGCGATCACGGCGGGTGGCGGATCGGTAGATTTGCGGGATGATCTGGCCATCATCGTCATAGCTGTCGGCATTGACCGCGCTGACAGTGCCCACGCCGCCGGCCAGCGCCCATGCACCGGACGATTGATGGTTGGTGGCCGAAACGCCCTTGCCGCCTTCGACCAGCGGCCAGACTTCGCGGCCGCCCATTACCAATGATTTTACACCCGAAAACATGCCGTTCCGTTCTGAAGCTTCCGGTGACCCGACCGGTGTATGTCCCCTTTGCGGCAATAATAGCGTCATATGCAAGCCGCCCGCCACAGGGGCGGCAACGGGGACAGGCGCGGCGCATGCATTGCAGCGCAGCATGCGCGCCTCTTTTCGGCGCGCCGGCAATCGGGCATGGCCAGCAGCATGGTTGCAATCGATCCGCCCGCGTCCGATCCCACCACCCTGCGCCGGCTTTATGGCCGGCGGCAGGGCCATGCCTTGCGGCAGGGGCAGGCCGCGCTGTTTGCCGATCTGCTGCCGCACATCGCGGTGCCGCCAACCGGCGCGCTCACGGCAATTGGCCTGTTTGGGGATGATCGCCCGCTGTGGGTGGAAATCGGCTTTGGCAAGGGCGAACATATGGCCGCGCAGGCCGCCACCCATCCCGGCGTTGGCCTGATCGGTGCGGAGCCCTTTGTGGACGGCGTGGTCGGCGCGCTGATGGCCGTGCGCGACGATGGCCTGCCCAATATCCGCATCCATCACGGCGATGCATTGGATGTGCTGGAGCGGTTGCCGCCCGCCAGCGCCGAGCGCGTGTTCCTGCTGCATCCCGATCCGTGGCCGAAGGCCCGCCACGCCAAACGCCGATTCATGAACCCCGGCCCGATCGATCGTATTGCCGCCGTGCTGAAACCGGGCGGCGAATTTCGCTTTGGCACCGATCACCCGATCTATTGCCGCTGGGCCTTGATGCAAATGGCCAAGCGCCGCGATTTTCGCTGGTTGATCGATGGGCCGGGCGATTTTCAGGTGCGCCCCGATGATTGGCCGCAAACCCGCTACGAAGCCAAGGCGCGGCGGCTTGGCCACGAAGTCTGGTATTTCCGCTGGGTGCGCCTGTAGGTGTAGTGGCACTGCGGCATTGACCGCAGCGCAGCATTTCGCCTACGCCAGTTGCCGTGAGCCAGCATCTCGACTTTGAAAAGCCGATCGCCCAGATCAGCCAGCGCGCCGCGGATTACCGCGCCGGCGGTGACGAAGCCGGTGCGCGCCACGCCGAAGGTGCGGCGCGGCGGCTGCTGGCCGAAACCTATGCCCGCCTGACGCCTTGGCAAAAAACCCTGGTGGCGCGCCACCCGCTGCGGCCGCATTTTTCCGATATGATCAAGGCGCTGGTCGAGGATTTCCTGCCGCTGGCCGGCGACCGCGCCTTTGGTGAGGATTCGGCGATCATCGGCGGCATCGGGCGCCTGCGCGGCCAGAATGTGCCGGTGATGGTGATCGGCCACGAAAAGGGCCGCGATACTGCCGCCCGTGTGAAGCATAATTTCGGCATGGGCCGCCCCGAAGGCTATCGCAAGGCCGCACGCCTGGTGGAATTGGCGGCAAGGTTCAATGTGCCGGTGGTGACATTGGTGGACAGCGCCGGCGCCTATCCGGGTGTGGACGGTGAAGCCCGCGGCCAGGCCGAAGCCATTGCCCGCGCCACCGCCGCATTTCTGGCAGCGCCCGTGCCGATCATTGCCGCGATCACTGGCGAAGGCATGTCTGGCGGCGCCATCGGTATCGCTGCGGCTGACCGGGTGATCATGATGGAACACGCGGTTTACGCGGTGATTTCGCCCGAAGGCTGCGCATCGATCCTGTGGCGCACCGCTGAAAAGGAAGCGAATCGCGCCGCCGATGCCGCCGAAGCCATGCGGGTGACCGCCGCCGAGTGCAAGGCGCTGGGCGTGATCGACACGATCGTTGCCGAACCACTGGGCGGTGCGCACCGCGATCCGCCGGCGGCGATTGCCTCGCTGGCGATGGCGATAGCGGCCGAATTGCAGCCGCTGCTGGCCAAATCCGGGGCCGAATTGGTGGCCCAGCGCCGCGCCAAATATCTTGGTATCGGCCGGTCGGGCTGACGCGCTCTGCTGTAGCGCACGGCGGTCGCTTCGCGCTATTGTCCTGCCATGATCGCCTGTCCCCGCCTGCCTTCCCTGTTTCTTGTTGCTGTGCTGGCTGCGCCGGCCATGGCGCAGGCCCCGCCCGGCCTTACCGATAGCGAGCGCCGCAGCGGCGCGCAGGCGCATCCGCAAATCCTTCAGGAATTCGGCGGTGCCATGTCCGGGCCACTGGCCGATTATGTGCGCAGTGTCGGGCGAAAGATCGCCGTGCAATCAGGCGGCGGTGCCCGTGCGCAGGATTACACGGTCACGCTGCTCAACAGCAATGTAAACAATGCCTTCGCCATCCCCGGCGGCTATGTCTACATCACCCGGCAATTGCTGGCGCTGATGAATGACGAGGCCGAACTGGCGTTCATCATGGGGCATGAGGTGGCGCATGTCGCCGCCCGCCATGGCCAGAAACGCCAGAACCGCGCGTTGTTTTCCAATATACTGGCCGGGCTGGCCGGGGCCGTGACCGGGTCTGATCTGGTCGGGCGCGGCGCCGGCATGGTCGCCGGGCTGACAACGCTGGGCTATAGCCGCGAGCAGGAACGCCAGGCCGACAGCCTGGGTGTGCGCTATCTGACCAACGCCGGATACGATCCGCTGGGCAGCGTTGACAGTCTGGCCGCGCTTGGTGCGCAAACCGCGCTTGAGGCGCGGCTGAAAGGCCAGGCCGGCGCGGAGCCATCGAAATGGCTGTCCACGCACCCGGCCAGCGGCGAGCGGGTGGCGCGTATCCGCACCGAGGCGCAGGCGCTGTTGCCGCGGGCGGGCGGCCGCGCGCACAACCGCGATGCCTTCCTGAACGCCATTGATGGCGTGATTTACGATGATGATCCCGGCGAAGGCGTCGTGCAGGGCAGCAGCTTTCGGCACAGCGGGCTTCAGTTGGCGCTGCTGGCGCCGGCTGGCTATGCGTTGACCAACGGTGCGCAATCGTTGACCGGCAGTGGCCCCGGGGGGGCAAATTTCGATCTGCGGGCGGCCGATGCCACCAATGCCGAATTGGGCAGCCTGGCGGCGGCGCGTTGGCGGGAATTGGGGGTGCGCACGCCGCCGGCATTGCAGACGACCCGCATCAACGGGCTGGACGCCGTGACCAGCAATCTGCGCGCTGCCACCAACCAGGGCCCGGTTGATGCCACGCTGACGGTGTATCGCTGGACGCCGCAACTGGCCTTCACGTTGATTGCCATCGCGCCGCAGGGCCAGGCCGCCGGCATCGCCCCGGTCGCAGCCAGCGTGCGCCGGCTGAACCCGCAAGAGGCCGGCGCCATTCGCAGCCGCCGCATTCAGGTGGTTCGTGTGGCGGCGCAGGACAACGTTCAATCGCTGGCAGCGCGCATGGCCTACAGCGACGATCAAGTGGCGCGATTCCTCACCCTCAATCAGCTGGCCGGCGATGCGCAACTGAAATTCGGGGACCGGGTGAAGCTGGTTGTCTGGCGCTGACATGCGGGTGTTGACCGTGGTGGCGGCTGCGCTGGTGGCCGGCGATGGCCGTGTGTTGCTGGCGCAGCGGCCTCCCGGCAAATCATTGGCCGGGCTGTGGGAATTTCCGGGCGGCAAACTGGAGCCCGGCGAAGCGCCCGAAGCCGGGCTGGCGCGCGAATTGATGGAGGAACTGGGCATATCGGCCGGGCCCTTGCAGCCGATCAGCTTTGTCTCGCACGCCTATGCTGATTTTCACCTGCTGATGCTGCTGTATCTGTGCCGGCAGTGGCAGGGGCGGCCAGAGGGGCGCGACGGCCAGAGCCTGCGCTGGGAACTGCCAGCGGCCATGGCCGCGCTGCCCATGCCGCCAGCCGATGTGCCCTTGATCGCTGCCTTGGCGCAGGCTTTGGGGCAATAAGGCGCTGCGGCAAGGTTGCACCTGTGTGACAGGGCGGCTATTGCCCGGGCGCAGCGTCGGCAATGGGGTAGTGCGACATGAAAATCCTGGCCGGCAATGGCAATCCTGAACTGGCCAAGGCTATCGCGGCCTACCTGGATATCCCGTTGACGCACGCATCGGTGCGGCGCTTTGCCGATGAAGAGATCTTTGTGGAAATCCACGAAAATGTGCGCGGCGAAGATGTGTTCGTGGTGCAGCCCACAGCAGCGCCGGCCAATGACAATCTGATGGAATTGCTGATCTGCATCGATGCCCTGAAGCGCGCATCGGCGCGGCGCATCACGGCGGTGATCCCCTATTTCGGCTATGCGCGGCAAGACCGAAAATCAGGGTCACGCACGCCGATTTCGGCCAAGCTGGTCGCCAATCTGATTACCACGGCAGGGGCAGACCGCGTGCTCAGCCTTGATCTGCACGCCGGGCAGATTCAGGGCTTTTTCGATATCCCCACCGACAATCTGTTTGGTGCGCCGGTGATGGCCGCCGACATATTGGCGCGCATGGACACGGGCGATCTGATGGTGGTGTCGCCGGATGTTGGCGGCGTGGTGCGTGCCCGCGCGCTGGCCCGCCGGCTGGGCAATGCGCCGCTGGCCATCGTGGACAAGCGCCGCGAACGTCCGGGCGAATCCGAAGTGATGAACATCATCGGCGATGTGCGCGGCCGCATGTGCATTTTGGTGGATGATATCGTCGATTCGGCCGGCACCTTGTGCAACGCTGCCGCCGCGCTGATCGAAGCCGGCGCGTCAGGTGTGACGGCCTATGTCAGCCACGGCGTGCTGTCGGGCGGCGCGGTGGCGCGCGTTGATCGGTCGGCGCTGTCGGAATTGGTGGTTACCGATTCGATTGCGGCCACGCCTGCGGTGCGGGCATCGGGCCGGGTGCGCGTGATCACGATTGCGCCGCTGCTTGCCGAGGCCATGCGCCGCACCGCCGACGAAAGCTCAGTTTCGTCGCTATTTGATTGATCAGTCGCCGGTGGACCGGTTGATGATGCGGCCGTCGGGTAGATAGACTTTTTCGGGCGTCACATATTCGCCCTTGGGCGAACAGATGCCGCCCGGATCGGTGGCGCGGATCTTTGCGCAAAATTCGGTATCGGGGCGCGGCTGCGGCTGGGCATTGGCCGGGGCGATCACCAAGGCAGTGCCAATGGCGACAAGCAGGACGGCTGCGGCGGCAAGCGGGACGATTTTGCTGTTCATCCCTGTGATATAGCCGGCAATGGCTTGCGCGGCCATGAACAAGCTGGCTAATCGTGATTGTGGACGTGAAGCCCCCTCCAATGGCCCAGCTGCTGCTGGACAGCGGCGCCCTGGTTGCCAACTGGCGTGATTTTGCCGCTGCCGTTGGTCCGGCGGCGTGCGGCGCTGCGATCAAGGCCGATGGCTATGGCCTTGGCGCCCGCGCTGTGTTGCTGCGGCTGGCCGCGGCGGGCTGCCAGCAGTTTTATGTGGCGCACTGGCACGAGGTGCCGCCGCTGCTGCCGCTGCCTGATGGCGTGACGATTTCGGTGCTGCACGGCGTGACGGCGGCCGAATTGCCGGCGGCGCTGCTGTTGCCGGCGCAGCCGGTGTTGATGACTGCGGGCCAAGCGGCGCTGTGGCGGCAAACCGGCCGGCCAGCCCAGGCCATGATCGATACCGGCATGAACCGGCTGGGCCTGGCGCCTGACGAAGCGGCCGATGCGCTGGCCAGTATCGAGATCAGCGTGCTGCACAGCCACCTTGCCTGCGCCGATCAACCCGGCCACGCCATGAACGCCGCGCAGCTTGCGGGTTTTGTTGCGGCAGCATCGACGATTCCGGCGCAGTCGCGCGCGCTGGCCAATTCGGCCGGCGTGGCGCTGGGCAGGGCCTATCATTTCGATCTGGTGCGGCCAGGCATCGGTCTGTTTGGCGGCGGTTTGTTGCCGGATGGCCGGCCATCACGGTCGGTGGCCAGCATGGCAGCGCGCATCCTGCAAATCCGCGATGTGCCGGTGGGTGCATCGGTAGGCTATGCCGCCACATTTGTGGCGGCGCGGCCCAGCCGCATTGCGACAGTGGCGCTGGGCTACGCCGATGGCTACGCGCGCGGACTGTCCAATGCCGGCTGGGCGCTGGCTGGCCTAAGGGACAATCGTGTGAGCTGCTCGGCGGCGGGGCGTGTGTCGATGGATTTGTCCAGCTTTGATATCACGGACGCATCTGGCCTGTCCGAAGGCGATTGGCTGGAGGTGCCGTTCGATCCCGAAGCGATGGCGGCAGCATCGGGCCGCACCAGTTATGAATTGCTGGTGGCGCTAGGCCAACGTTTTGATCGGATGTGGGCATGATCGGGTTGCTGGTTGCCATTGGTGCGCCTGTGCTGGCTGGCTTTGCTTCGGTTGGCCGCTTGACGCGGTTTGCCGCCACCGCGCTGGCCGCCATGCTGCGGCCGCCGTGGTATCCGGGCCAATTGGCGCAGCAGATGCTGATCATCGGCTGGCTGTCGTTGCCGGTGGTCGGCTTGACGGCGATTTTCACGGGATCGGCGCTGGCGCAGCAGATTTTCATTGGCGGCAGCCGCTTCAACGCCGCCGCCACGGTGCCGGCGGTGACCGTGATCGGCGTGGTGCGCGAATTGGGGCCGGTGCTGGGCGGCCTGATGGTGGCCGGGCGGGTGGCGTCGGCGATGGCCGCCGAACTGGGCACGATGCGCGTGACCGAGCAGATCGACGCGCTGGTCACGCTGCGCACCGATCCGTTCCGCTGGCTGGTCGGGCCGCGCTTGCTGGCGGCGGTGCTGGTAATGCCGGCGCTGGTGCTGGTATCAAATGCGCTGGGCGTGATGGGCGGCTGGCTGCTGGCCACGCAGCGGCTGGGCTTTAATAGTGCACAATATCTGGCCACCACCGCCCGCTATCTGCAGGTGGATGATGTCGTCTCCAGCCTCGTCAAGGCGGCGGTTTTCGGCTTTTTCATCGCCCTGATGGGCTGTTACCACGGCTATCACAGCGGCGGCGGCGCGGCGGGTGTTGGCCGCGCGACCACCAATGCCGTGGTGTCCAGCTTCATCCTGATCCTGCTGTCCAATCTGATCATCACCGTGATCGTGTTCGGCTCATGACCGCCAAAATCCAACTGACCGGCGTGGCCAAGCGGTTTGGCAGCCGTCAGGTGCTGGCCGGTGTCGATCTGGTGGTGCAGCCGGGGACAAGCCTGGTGATCATCGGCGGATCGGGCACGGGCAAATCGGTGCTGCTCAAATGCCTGCTCGGGCTGATTGCCATTGATGCCGGATCGATCCGGGTGGACGGCGGCGAAGTGTCCGGCCTGCGCGGCGCGGCGTTGGCGGCGCACCGCACCCGCATCGGCATGTTGTTTCAGGGCGGCGCCCTGTTCGATTCACTTAGCGTGTGGCGCAATGTCAGCTTTGCCCTTGACGGCAGCGCCGCCAACCGGCGCGCGGCGGCCATCGACAATCTGGCGCGGGTCGGGCTGGCCAGCGATGTCGCCGATCTGCGGCCGGCGCAATTGTCGGGCGGCATGCTAAAGCGGGTGGCGCTGGCCCGCGCCATCGCCGCGCGGCCGCCGATCCTGTTTTTTGATGAACCGACCACCGGGCTCGATCCGATCAGCGCGGCGCGCATCAACGGCCTGATTCGCACGCTGGTGCAGGAGCTGAAGATAACGGCGATCACCATAACGCACGATATTGCCAGCGCGCGCGTAATCGCCGACAGGGTTGCCATGCTCCACGAGGGAACCATCATCTGGCATGAGCCGCTTGCGGCATTGGACAACAGCGGCAACGATTATGTGCGCCAGTTTGTCAGTGGTAGTGCCGATGGCCCGATCGGTGTTGTGGCCGCGTGATGCCAATGTCGGATCGCCCCGGCCCGTTTCCGGCGCGCAGCAGCGGCGCCGATGCGCTTGCCTTGCTGCTGGCGCAGGTGGCTGCGGGCGATGCGAATGCATTCCAGCAATTTTATGACAAGACCAGTGCAAAACTATTTGGCGTCGTGCTGCGTATAGTGACTGAGCGGCAGGAAGCCGAAGATGTATTGCAGGAGGTTTATGTGTCCGTGTGGCGCAAGGCAGCCACGTTTGATCCGGCGCGCGCCAGCCCCATCACGTGGGTGGCGACGATAGCGCGCAACCGCGCCATCGATCGGCTGCGCGCCCGCCCGCCGCGCGCGCATGTGCCGGTCGAGGCAGCGTATGATCTGGCCGACGATGGCCCGCTGCCCGACAGCGGGCTGGTTGCCAGCCAGAACGCCCGCCGATTGGAAACATCGTTGGCAACGCTGGAGCCACGCCACGCTGCGGCGATTCGCGCCTGCTACTTTGAGGGCGTGACCTACGAGGAACTGGCGGCGCGTGAGGCCGTACCGGTCGGCACGCTCAAAAGCTGGGTGCGCCGCGGGCTGCTGCGCATGCGCGGGCAGCTGGAAAGCAGCGAGGCATGAGCACGACACCGCCGCCATCAGGCCCAGATGCCGATCTTGACGCGCAGGCGATGGATTATGCGCTGGGTGCGCTGGCCCGGGGCGAACGCAAGGCGGCCGAAGTGCGGCTGGCCAGCGATCCCGCGTTTCGCAGCGCCGTTGCCGACTGGCAGCAGCTGCTTGGCCCGCTGAACGAATCAATCGCTCCAGTTGCGCCGCCGCCAAGCCTGTGGGCCGCGATCGCGGCCGATGTGCAGCCTGCGCCGCGCACCGCAGCGTTAGCGCCAGTGCAGCGCGGCTGGTGGCACAATCTGGCGTTGTGGCGCGCCGTAGGCATCGGTGGGCCAATATTGGCAGCATTGGTGGTCGCGTTTGTGGCCCTGCCTGGTGGGGTGCAAGTAGCGGTGCCGCCTGCGGCAGCGCCGGCTGTGCCAGTATCAGCCGGCCCGGCGCTGGTGGCCACGTTGGCGGACGCTGACGGCAAGCCGCTTTTGGCAGCGTCCTATGATCCGGCCAATGGCGCGGTGCGTTTTGCGCCTGTGGCGCAAGGGCCCAATCAGGACGGCAAGGTGCCGCAGCTGTGGGTGATCGAAGGCAATGCCGCACCCAAGTCGCTGGGCGTGATCGATATTTCCACCGGCAGCAGCCATGTCATCCCGCGTGAGCGCCTGGCCGGGCTGAAGCCAGGCGCGATTCTGGCGATTTCCATTGAGCCGCGTGGCGGATCGCCCACGGGCGCGCCGACCGGCCCGATTATTGCCACCGGAGCATTGTCGACAGCATAATTGACAGCGGTAATGGCGCGCTTTGTCGCAGCGACACTCGCTGATGCGCTTTCTTGTCTGTATGACGTGTACTTGCCCGGCCCGCTGATCTTCGGCGGCGCTTTGGATAGATGGAGCCCCGCCATGTTTTCTCGCAATTCTCTTCGTGCTGCCCTGTTTGCCGTTGCTGCTGCCGGTCTGGTCGCTGCGCCAGCCGTGCATGCTCAGCCTGCCAAGGACATCGTCGATACCGCTGCCGGCGCCCCTGATTTCAGCACCCTGGTTGCTGCTGTGAAGGCCGCTGATCTGGTCGCCACCCTCAAGAGCGCCGGTCCGTTCACCGTTTTCGCCCCCACCAACGCGGCTTTTGCCAAGCTGCCGGCCGGCGCTGTCGCCAATCTGCTGAAGCCGGAAAACAAGGGCACGCTGGCCGCTGTGCTTACGTACCATGTTGTCGCCGGCAAGTTGATGGCCGCTGATGTTGTTGCCGCCATCAAGGCAGGCGGCGGCAAGGCCGTGGTCACCACCGTGCAGGGCGGCAAGCTGACCGCAACGATGATGGGCAACACCGTGATGCTCACCGACGCCAAGGGCCACATGAGCCACGTGACCACCGCCAATCTGGGCACCAGCAATGGCGTCATCCACGTCATCGACACGGTCGTGATGCCGTAAGCCATTCTGCACAACAGAATTGCCGATCAAATCGGGGGGCTGGTCACAAGATCAGCCCCTTTTTTTATCCGACAAAAAACAAATAGCCTACGGCGGGCAGGGCCGAGCCCTGCACCACTTTCGTTTTGGTTTGTTCCCGGTCTTCGAAACGACGCTGCGATCAAACAATGGGTGCAGGGGTCACCTCTGCCCGCCTCACTCCGCAGCGAGCACTTCGGCTTCGGCTTCGGCCTGTTGCAGCGCCCACATTTCGGCGTAGGCGCCGCCGCTGGCCAGCAGGGCTTCGTGGCGGCCGCGTTCGATGATGCGTCCGGCGGACAGCACCAGGATTTCATCGGCATCGGTGATGGTGGACAATCGGTGCGCGATCACGATGGTGGTGCGCCCGGCCGAAACGCTGCCCAACGCGTCCTGAATGCTGGCTTCGGTGGCGCTATCGAGTGCGCTGGTGGCTTCATCGAGGATCAGCACGGCGGGATTTTTAAGGATGGTGCGCGCAATGGCGACACGCTGTTTTTCGCCGCCGGACAGCTTCAGCCCGCGCTCTCCCACTTGCGTGGCATAGCCATCGGGCAGGCTCAGGATGAAATCATGGATGGCCGCGCCGCGTGCAGCGGCGAAGATTTCGGCTTCGCTGGCGCCGGGCCGGCCATAGGCGATGTTGTAGCGGATGCTGTCGTTGAACAGCACCGTGTCCTGCGGCACGATACCGATGGCGCGGCGCAGGCTGGATTGGGTGACTGCGCGGAGATCCTGGCCATCGATGGTCACCGATCCCGACTGAATATCGTAGAATCGGTACAGGATTCGGCTGAGCGTCGATTTGCCGGCGCCGCTATGGCCAACCACGGCCAACTTGCGGCCCGGCGCAACATCAAACGCCACATCGTGCAGGATCTGCCGCCGCGGATCATAGCCGAAATTGACCGCGTCAAAGCGGATATGCCCGCCCTTCACCCGTAGCGGCTGCGCATCCGGCGCATCGGCGATTTCGGTTTGCGTGTCGATCAATCGGAACATGGCGTCCATGTCGATCAGGCCCTGGCGGATTTCGCGGTACACCATGCCGAGCAGATCGAGCGGCCGGAACAGCGTGCCCAGCAAGCCATTGACCAGCGCCACATCGCCGATGGTGAATTGGCCCTTGCTCCAGCCCCAGATCACCCAGGCCAGCGCGCCGCCAAGCAGCAGATTTGTGATGAAGCTCTGGCCGACGTTGAGCCACGACAACGACACGGCGGACTTGGTGGCGGCATCGGTATATCGTTTGATGGCGCGGCCATAATTTTCATTCTCATGCGCTTCGGCGTTGAAATATTTGACCGTTTCGTAATTCAGCAAGCTATCGACGGCGCGGGCGGTGGCGCGTTGATCGCTTTCCACCATGTCGCGGCGCAATTGTGCCCGCCAATCGGTAATGCGCTGCGTGTAAACGATATACAGGGCGACCATGATCAACGTGGCCACCACCAGTTCCCAGCCAAAACCGCGGCCGAATAAGATGCACACCGCTGTCAGCTCGATCACGGTCGGGAAGATGTTGAACAGCAGGAAATACAGCATTGTATCGACGCTTTTGGTGCCGCGCTCGATCAGCCGTGTCAGCGCGCCGGTGCGCCGTTCAAGGTGGAAGCGCAGCGAAAGCTGGTGGATGTGGGAAAAGACATCCAGCGACAGCCGGCGTGCGGCCTCTTGCCCGACGCTTTCGAACACCGCGTTGCGCAAATTGTCGAACAGCACGCCGGCAAAGCGCGCCAGCGCATATGACGCGGCCAGTGCCATGGCGATGCCGATGCCGGCAGGCAGATCAGCCGCCATGGCATCCAGCGCGAGCTTGAGCGCATAGGGCATCGCCAGCGTCACCGCCTTGGACATCAGCACCAGCACCATGGCGCTCGCCACACGCACCCTTAGATCCGGGCGCGCTGCCGGCCATAAATAGGGCAGGAAGCGGCGCAGCGTCTTGAAATCAGCGTCTCCCTGCGGGGGGCTGGCGGCGGCGGCATAGGATTGCATGCCATTCATATGGCCCGCAGGCGCGGCCTGCACAATGGCCACCATCGGCGCATATCGCGCCACACTTGCCGCCGCGCGGCCAAACGCCCATGGTGCTGCCCATGTCCCGACCGCCGAGCCGCCCCGCGCCCGGCCTGCCCGATCGGCAGGCCATTCTCGATTTCATCGCTACCCAGAAAACCAGCGTTGGCAAGCGCGAGATTGCCAAGGCATTCGGCCTGCATGCCCAGGACAAGATCGCCCTGAAGGGCCTGCTCAAGCAGATGATGGAAGCCGGAGAGCTGGAAACCGGCCCTGGGCGCAATCTGCACAAGGGCGTGGCGGTTGGCGGCGGCATTCCGCGGGTAACGGTGGTCCGGGTTGCGGATATTGCCGATGGCCAGGCCATTGTCGTGCCGGACCG
>NZ_JBBATR010000062.1:10106-13837 GCF_040398645.1 Sandarakinorhabdus sp. | reverse complement strand
GTTTACCGGGTGCTGGCGCGCAAATATCGCCCGGCCAGTTTCGAAACACTGCTCGGCCAGCAGGCGATGGTGCAAACGCTGGGCAATGCGATTGCGCGTGGCCGGCTGGCGCAGGCGTGGCTGCTGACGGGGGTGCGCGGCGTCGGCAAGACCTCCACGGCGCGCATCATTGCCAAGGCGCTGAATTGCATTGGCCCCGATGGCCAGGGCGGCCCGACGATTTCGCCCTGCGGCACGTGCGAGCCGTGTGTGGCCATTGCCGCCGGCCGGCATATGGACGTGGTGGAGATGGATGCTGCCTCCAACACCGGCGTCGATGATGTGCGCGAAATCATCGAAGGCGTGCGCTATGCCGCCGTGTCGGCGCGCTTCAAGATCCATATCATCGATGAAGTGCACATGCTGTCCAAGCAGGCATTCAACGCGCTGCTCAAGACACTCGAAGAGCCGCCGCCGGGTGTGAAGTTCATCCTGGCAACCACCGAAGTGAACCGGGTGCCGGCCACCATCCTGTCCCGCTGCCAGCGTTTCGATCTCAAACGCATTCCCGCAGAAATGCTGGCCGATCATTTCGCTGCGATTCTTGCCGCCGAAGGCGTGGCGTTTGAGCCTGATGCAGTCGCTTTGGTGGCCAATGCCGCCGAAGGCAGCGTGCGCGACGGCCTGTCGATCCTCGATCAGGCGATTGCTCACGCCGCCGACATGCTGACGGCAGCGACCGTGCGCGACATGCTGGGGCTGGCCGATCGCGGCGCGGTGCGGGCGCTGTTTGGGCAAGTGCTGGCCGGTGATGTGCCGGCGATGCTGGCGGCGTTGGGCCGGCAATATGATCTGGGGCAAGACCCGGCCCAGCTGATCCGCGAACTGCTGGGACTGGTGCACGGCATCACCCGCCAGCGCATGGCGCCGCGCCGCGATCCGGCGCTGTCGGCCGAAGAGCAGGCCGCGCTTGATGGCTGGGCGCAGGCGTTGCCGTTCACGCGGCTGTCGATGTTGTGGCAATTGCTGCTGAAGGGGCTGGAGGAGGTGCAAATGGCGCCGGTGCCGCTGCAGGCCGCCGAAATGGCGCTGCTGCGCCTGTGCCATGCTGCCGAGCTGCCCGATCCCGGGGCGTTGATGCGGCAGTTGCAGGATGTGGCGGCTGGGTCTGCACCAGTGTCCGCACCTGTCATCGCGCCGCCCGCTGCGCCAACCGCGCAGCTGCCGGCTGCAACCACCGCCGCGCCGCCGGGGCCGGGGGCGATGCCAGCCAGCTTTGAAGCGATGGTGGCGCTGTTCCGGCGGATGGGCGAATCGCGGCTGGCGCATTTTCTGGCCGATGAAATCCGCCCCGTGCACTGGCAGCCGCAGCCGGCGTTGAATGCCCGCGGGGTGCCGCGTGATGTGCCGGCCGAGATCGAACGCTGCCTGACCGAATGGACCGGCGCGCCGGTGCGCATCACCTGGCTGAATGAAGGCGGCGAGGCGACGTTGCGCGAGATCGAACAAGCCGGGCTGGCCGAACTGGAAAACCGCATGCGCGCCGATCCGACCGTGGCGGCCGTGCTGGCCGAATTTCCCGATGCCGAACTTTCTCCCATCAAACTGAGTGCTTGAGGACCAATATGCCCAATCTTGACGAACTGATGGCCGCTGCGCGCAGCGTGCAAGAACAGATGGCCCGCGCCCAAAGCGAGCTGGATCGCATCGAAGTGGAAGGCGCGTCGGGCGGCGGCCTCGTAAAGGTCACGGCCACAGCGCGCGGCGCGGTGCGCGGCCTGAGCATCGATCCATCGCTGCTCAACATCGATGGCAAGGAAATGCTGGAGGATTTGATCGTTGCGGCGTTCAACGATGCCAAGAATAAGGCTGATCAGGCCGGCAGCGCCGAAATGGGCAAGCTGACGGCAGGCATGCAATTGCCGCCCGGTTTCAAACTGCCGGATTTTTGAAGGATGACCACCATGCGCCAGCTGCAATCGACCATCACGCCCGAAGGCGAACTGATCCTGGCGCTGGCCGAGGTGCCGGAGCCCGAAGCCGGACCGGGTGAAATCAAGCTGCGCATCGAAGCGGCACCGATCAACCCGTCCGATATCGGCTTGCTCACCGGCGCTGCCGATGTCAGCCAGGTTTCGGCCGTGGCGGGCGGCATCAGCGCGCCCGTGCCAGCAGCCGGCATGCGCGCCATGGCGGCCCGCGTTGGCCAATCCATGCCCTGCGGCAACGAAGGCGCGGGCATAATCGTGGCAGCCGGGGCGGGCGCCGAGCATCTGATCGGCCGCCGCGCCGCGATCATTGGCGGCGCAACTTATGCCGATTTTCGCGTTGTGAAGGCTGATGATGCGCTGCTGCTGCCCGATGGCGCCACCGCCGAGCAAGGCGCGTCCTGCTTCGTCAACCCGTTGACTGCGCTGGGCTTTGTGGAAACCATGCGCGCCGAAGGCCATAGCGCCATCATCCACACGGCGGCTGCGTCAAATCTTGGCCAGATGCTGGTGAAAATCTGCGCGGCTGACGGCGTGCCGCTGGTCAATATCGTGCGGTCAGCCGAACAGGCGGCGCTGCTGGCCGGGCTGGGCGCGACACACATCATCGATTCGACTGCGCCCGATTTCATGGCCAATCTGATTGCGGCCTGCAAGCAAACCGGCGCGACTTTGGCCTTTGATGCCATTGGCGGCGGGCAATTGGCAGGCCAGATTCTCACCGCGATGGAAGCGGCGATCAACGCGCGCCCCGGCGGCTACAGCCGCTACGGTTCCGAAGTGCTCAAGCAAGTCTATATCTACGGCGGGCTGGATATTGCGCCGACGGTGTTCAACCGGGGCTTTGGCATGGCCTGGGCGATGGGCGGCTGGCTGTTGTTCCCGCGCATGCGGGTGTTCGGACCGGAAAAATTCGCCGCCCTGAAACAGCGAGTCGCCGCCGAACTGACCACGACCTTTGCCAGCCATTACAGCCACCGCGTCAGCCTGGCTGGGATGGTCACGCCCGAAGCCGTCGCTGGCTGGTATGCACGCCGCACCGGGCAGAAGTATCTCGTCATGCCCGATTGATTACTGCCACAGGCAGGCATCAATTCCTTCATCGGCCACCACCTTCACCCGCCGTTCGATGCGGCGGGCGTAGCGTTTGACTTGGCGGGACGGCTTGACGGCGCTGCGCGTGATCGGTTGCGGCACGATTGCCGCCAGCCGCGCAGCCTGACGGTTGCTCAGTTTGGCCACGTTCTTGCCGAAATAATGCTGGGCCGCAGCCTCCATGCCATAGATGCCAGGGCCCATTTCGATGATGTTCAGATAGACTTCCATGATGCGCGGCTTGCCCCACACCAGTTCGATCAGCAGGCTGAACCAGGCTTCCAGCCCCTTGCGCACATAGGACCGCCCCGGCCACAAAAAGGCGTTCTTGGCGGTCTGCTGGGTGATCGTCGATCCGCCGCGCAGCTTCTTGCCGGCCATGTTGGCACTGGCGGCGGCTTCCATGGCCTTGAGATCAAAGCCGCTATGGCTGCAGAAATTGGCATCTTCGGCACCGATCACGGAGCGCGGCAGCGCCTTGGTCATTGCCGGCAATGGCGCCCATTCCCGTTCGACATGCTTGCCGGCGATGGCATCGCGGGCCTGCAACCAGGTGATCGGCGGCGACACAAACCGATACGCCGTCACCCAGAGCAGACTGAGCACCACAAACGCCGCCACCAACCGCAGCAGCCAGCCCACCAGCGCCGAAAAAAACCGAGCAATCAT
>NZ_JBBATR010000062.1:6946-10006 GCF_040398645.1 Sandarakinorhabdus sp. | reverse complement strand
GCCGTCTGCATGGCCTTGGCCAGCTTCTCAAACGCCCGCACTTCGATCTGGCGGACGCGCTCGCGGCTGATGCCATAACGCTGCGACAATTGCTCCAGCGTTTCGGGTTCATCGATCAGGCGGCGCTGGGTGAGAATATCACGCTCGCGCTCGTTCAGGCCGGACATGGCGGCCACCAGCAGGCCATGGCGCTGGTTGCGTTCCTGGCTGTCAGCCAGCAATTCATCCGCCAGCGGGCCATCATCGGCCAGCCAATCCTGCCATTCGCCTTCGCCTTCTTCGCGCAGCGGGCTGTTCAGGCTGGCATCGCCGCCAAAGCCCATGCGCCGATTCATCGAAACGACCTCGTCCTTGGCCACGCCCAGCGTGGTAGCGATGGTTTCCAGATCGGCCGGCTTCAGATCGCCATCTTCAACGGCGCCGATCTTGCCTTTCAGGCGGCGCAGATTGAAAAACAGTTTTTTCTGGGCCGCCGTCGTGCCGATCTTCACCAAAGACCATGACCGCAATATATATTCCTGGATCGCGGCCTTGATCCACCACATCGCATAAGTCGCCAGCCGAAAGCCGCGTTCCGGATCGAATTTGCGCACGCCCTGCATCAGGCCGATATTGCCTTCGGCAATCAGCTCGTTCACCGGCAGGCCATAGCCGCGGTAGCCCATGGCAATGCGCGCCACCAGCCGCAGGTGGCTGGTGACCAGGCCGGTGGCCGCCGCTGCATCCTGATGTTCCTGCCAGCGCCGCGCCAGCATATATTCATTCTCCGGGGTGAGCAGCGGAAATTTGCGGATTTCCGCCAGATAACGGTTCAGCCCGGCTTCGGAGCCGAGCGCCGGGATGCTGGCTTGTTTCACGGCTGGCAGGTTGCTGCTCATGGTCACTCCATCTCAGTATCGGCGTCGGGGCGGCCCCCGGAGCCATCAAGGTGATCGATCAAGGCCAGCATGTCGGCTGGCAGCGGGCTTTCAAACGCCTGTTCGGCTTTGGTGATCGGATGCACAAAGCCCAGCGTGGCCGCGTGCAGCGCCTGGCGGGCAAAGCCAAGTTCCTGCAGCAACGGCGCCAGCCGGCCCGGTGTGCGCCCATAAACGGCATCGCCCAATAGCGCGTGGCCGATGGATGCCATGTGAACACGGATCTGGTGCGTGCGCCCGGTTTCCAGGCGGCATTCCACCTGCGCCGCGCCCGCAAATCCGCGCACCATGCGATAGTGGGTGACGGCGTGCTTGCCGCGGCCGTCCTTCACGATGGCCATTTTCTGGCGATCGGCGCTGCTGCGGGCCAGCGACGCAGCGATGCGCCCAGCCGGCGGCACCGGCAATCCGGCCACCACCGCCGTGTAGCGCCGCTCCACACTGTGCCGCGCAAATTGCGCCGCCAGGCCTTCGTGGGCCGGGTCAGTCTTGGCGACCACCAACAGGCCCGATGTGTCCTTGTCGATACGGTGGACGATGCCAGGCCGGGCGACGCCGCCGATACCGGACAAGCGCCCGGCGCAATGATGCAGCAGCGCATTGACCAGCGTGCCATCGAAATTGCCGGCGGCCGGGTGCACGACCAGCCCGGCCGGCTTGTCGACGATCAGCAGGTGATCATCTTCGAAGATGATGGGCAGCGGAATGTCCTGCGCAATATTATGCGCGGCGCGCGCCGCCGGCACCTGCAAGTGCAGTTGCTCGCCGCCCTTCAGCTTGGTGGCCGGATCCCAGATCACCCCGGCCGCGCCCGACAGGCGCCCGGCCTGCACCAGCGTCTTCAGCCGCTCCCGGCTGAACTGCACCAACGCCTCGGCCAGCGACTTGTCCAGCCGCTGGCCAGCCGCGCTGGCCGGCATGGTGATGTTGATCGACTCTTCGTCCCCCATGGCCTAGCAAGTCGGCATGAAGTTGCAGATATCAAGCAGTCAGCAGCAATTTCTGCTCGATCAGGCGGCCAGCAGCCCGAATACAGAGGTGTGCGGGCTCTTGCTGGGTACGATCGTCGATGACGTCGGTGCCGTGCGCATCGCTGATCTGGTGCCCGCAGCCAATGTCGCCGCTAATCCCGCCCGCAGCTTTGAAATCGCGCCGGCCACCTTGCTGGCCAGCCACCGCAGCGCCCGCGCCGCCGGCCTGCGCGTGATCGGCCACTGGCACAGCCATCCGAACGGCAGCCCGCGGCCGTCCAACCGCGATGCCGCGCGCGCCACCGAAAATGGCCAGATCTGGCTGATCATTGCCGGCGGGACGATCAGCGGCTGGCTGCCGCACACGATCGGCGCCGGCCCGGCCGGCTTTGCGCCCGTGCTGCTGGAACAGCAATAATGGCCAGCGGCGCCGTGAAATGGTTTGATGCAAAAAAAGGCTTTGGCTTTGTCACGCCCGATCTTGGCCCCCGCGATGTTTTTGTGCATTTGAGCGCCGTGGCAGAGGCCGGGCTGGACAAATTGCAACCCGGCCAGCGGCTGGATTTTGAACTGGCGCAAGATGGGGATGGGCGGCTCATTGCCCTTGGCCTGAAACTGCGCAACGATGGCAGCGAGGCGGCACCATGAACGACCTTCCCCATTTTCTGGTGCGCTGGATGTGCCACGATCTGGCCACGCCGATTGCCAGCGTGATGACCGCCAGCGAATTATTGGGCGACCAGCCCGATGCCGAAATCAACGAGCTGATCCAATCCGGCGCCCGCCGCCTCGCGGCACGGCTGCGCTTGCTGCGCCTGGCGCTGGGCGCTGCCGATAGCGCGATGGGATCGGCCGCGCTGCAACGCCTCGTCCGCGAAGGGCTGGAGGGCACCCCGATCGATTGGACATTCGCCGGGGACGCTACCGATGGCATGGCCGCGCTGATTGCCGGCTGCGCCATGCTGGTCGCCGATCTCAATCGCACCCGCGCGCTGACGATCACGCCTGTTTCCGTGCTGGTTTCGCCAAGCTGCACCTGGCCCGATTCGGTCGCTGCGGTGTTTGCCGGCGCGCCCGCCAGCTGCAATCGCGGCGCTCTGGCGGCCATGGTGATGCAATCGGCGGTGCAGGCGGGAATGCGGCTGACAAATGATGTCAGTGGGTTGCATTGG
>NZ_JBBATR010000062.1:0-6846 GCF_040398645.1 Sandarakinorhabdus sp. | reverse complement strand
CCCACCCCAACAGCAAAGGAAAAGATCATGGCTACCGCATTTGAAACCACCCAGGATGCTGCTCGCACTGCCGCCAGCACGCTGAACGCCCAGACCGAAGCCGCCATCAACAGCGGCAAGGCCGCCATGGAACAGGTCGCTGCCAAGTCGAAGGAAGCCGTTGACGCCAGCATGAAGAGCCTGGACGAAATGAACACCACCGCCCGCGCCAACGTCGATGCGCTGATCGCATCGGCCCGCACTGCCACCACCGGTGTGGAGCAAGTGGTTGCGCATCTGACCGAAGCGTCCAAGAAGTCGTTTGAAGAATCCACGGCCATGATGAAGAGCCTGGCCGCTGCCAAGACCCCGAACGACATGATGCAGCTGCAGACCGAATTCGCCAAGGCGCAGTTCGACAGCGCCGTTGCCGAATACAGCAAGCTGACCGAGATGATGGTCAAGCTGGCTGGCGAAATGATGGAGCCGATGCAGAACCAGATCGCATTGGCCACAGACAAGATGAAGACCGCCTTTACCAAGCAAGGTTGAAGGCGTTTCCCTGGCGCGTTTTGCCAGGCGGACAAATGGGCGGGCGGCCAGAGGGCCGCCCGCCCTTTTTGTGTCCGATATGGCTGCGATTGCCGCTGCTGCCCGCCGGCCCTTTTTTCTGGCGGCGGTTTTGCTATATAGAGCGTTGTTCTCCCTCTCCCCCAGGGCTTCGTTGATGAAGATGGCTGCCGGACATTGTCCCGTGATGACAGACCCCGTGATGACCGACCCCGTGATGACGGACGACGACCGCAGCACCGATGGCGGCCGCGGCAACACCGGTGTGGGCCTGGCTGCCAAGCCGGAAACCAAGACGGCCAAGCCAGCGCTGTACAAGGTGTTGATGCTGAACGACGATTACACGCCGATGGAATTTGTCGTGCTGTCGCTGCAGCGGTTTTTCAAGATGAACATCGAAGATGCCACCCGCGTGATGCTGCATGTCCATCAGCGCGGCGTGGGTGTTTGCGGCATCTTCACCTACGAAGTGGCCGAAACCAAGGTCAATCAAGTCATTGATTTTGCGCGCCGCCACAACCATCCGCTGCAATGCACGATGGAAAAGGAATGAAGGCCGCCTGCGACTGATCGCGCGCTGCTGCAACACGCGCCCTGCGGTAGGGCCTTGCGCATGACATTGCTTCCAAGTTTTCAACCCGGCCTGCACGCGCTTGTCGTCGGAGCCACCGGCGGCATCGGTTCGGCATTTGCCAGCCTGCTGGACGCTGATCCGCAGGTGGCCAGCGTGACGCGCTGGAGCCGCAGCAGCGGTGTGGACCTGACGCAGCCGGACAGCATCGCCGCTGCCGCAGCCGCCCTGCCGGCTGCGCCCGATCTGGTGTTCATTGCCACCGGCGTGCTGCACGGCGATGGGCTGGCACCCGAAAAGGCCAACGCGCAACTGTCTGCCGACGCGCTCACGACTGCTTTTGCCGTCAACGCCATCGGCCCGGCGCTGGTGGCCCGCGCCGTGCTGCCATTGATGCCCAGGGGCCGCAAAACCGTGCTGGCGGCGCTATCGGCGCGGGTGGGTTCGATCAGCGACAATCGGCTGGGCGGCTGGCACAGCTACCGGGCGGCCAAGGCGGCGCTGAACCAGCTGCTGCACACCATGGCCATCGAGCAGGCCCGCCGCAATCCCGAGCAGGTGGTGCTGGCGCTGCATCCCGGCACGGTCGATTCCGGCCTGTCCAAACCGTTCCAGAAAGGCGTGCCAACCCTGTTCACGCCGGACACCAGCGCGCGCCATTTGCTGGCGGTGATCGACGCTGCCACGCCGGCGCAGTCGGGCCAGTTGCTGGATTGGCAAGGCATCGTCATACCGTTTTAAAGCCCACTGTTTTTACCTATGCGTTTCTGGCAATGCTGCTGCGATCCATTCGCATCTGCCGCCAGCACAGCGCGCACCCATATCGCCAGCATCCACTTTTGCCGGAGACCCGACATGCCCACCTATCTGCACCGCAAATCCGAAGACCGTGGCCGCGCCGATCATGGCTGGCTGAAGGCTGCCCACAGCTTCTCGTTCGGCAGCTATCATGATCCAGACATCATGGGGTTCCGCGCGCTGCGCGTGATCAACGAAGATCGCGTCGCCGGCGGCGGCGGCTTTCCCACCCACGCCCACGACAATATGGAAATCGTGACCTACCTATTGGACGGCGCGCTGGAACACCGCGACAGCATCGGGAACGGCGAAATCATCCGCCCCGGCGAGGCCCAGCGCATGAGCGCCGGCACCGGCATTCGCCACAGCGAGTTCAACGCAAGCGCCACCGACGAAGCGCATCTGCTGCAAATCTGGCTGCTGCCCAGCCAGCGCGGCATTGCGCCGGGCTATGAGCAAAAATCGCTGCCCACTGTTGCCAGCGGCGAATCGCGGCTGGACGTGATCGCTGCGCCGGATGCGCCGGACAGCGCCGTCACCATTCACAGCGACGCCAGCATCACCCGCGCCGTGCTGGCACCGGGCGGCACGCTCGGCGCCCCGATCAACCGCGGCCATGCCTGGGTGCAGGTCGCCCGGGGCAGCGTTGTCGTTGACGGCCACGAACTGCACCAAGGCGACGGCTTGGCAATCAAGGATGCAACGTCGCTCTCGCTGTCATCCAGCGAAGGCGCTGAGGCGCTGTTGTTCGATCTGGCATAGGGTCCCGCCATGGACTTGGCTGCCAGCGCACCCTAGCCTGAGGCGATGACCAGCCCCAAGATCCAGGAATGACCGCTCAACACCGGGCAAGCAGCGCCGCAAGCAACGGGGCTTCGGGCCTTGTGGCCGGCATTGGTCTTGCTGCCATGGTCGGCAATCTGGTGGGCTTCGTCATCGGCGGCGGCATTTTCACCCTGCCCGGGGAGATTGCCGCCGCCGTGGGTGCCTGGGCGCCGCTGGCCTATGCCGCGGCAGCGGTTGTGGTTGGCAGCATCCTGCTCTGCTTTGCCGAAGCCACGGCGCGGGTGCCGGCCAGCGGCGGCGTCTATGGTTTCACCGCGGCGGCGTTTGGCCCCTATTGGGGCTGGCTGATCGGCGCGCTGACCTGGGCGGCCAACATCCTGGCCAGCGCCGCGCTGTCCAATGCGGCGGTTGATGCAGCCGGCGCGCTGTGGCCAGCGCTGGCTGCGGCCAATCTGCGGCCCGTGCTGATCGTGCTGCTCTATGCCGTGCTGCTGGCCATCAACAGCCGCAATATCGGCACGGCGGCGCGCTTTGTCGGGCTGTTGACCGCGGCAAAACTGGTGCCGCTCAGCCTGTTCGTGCTGATCGGCGTGTGGTTCATCACGCCGGCCAATCTGGTGCTGCCGCTGCCTGCCAGCGCGCCCGGTGGCCATGCCGATATCGGCCGCGCTGCGATCATGGCGATCTTCATCTACACCGGCATGGAAGGCGGGCTTTCGGTGGCCGGCGAAGTGCGCGATCCGGCCCGCACCATTCCGCGGGCCATTGGCCTGGCGCTGGCCGTTGTCGTGCTGGTCTATGTGTCCATTCAACTGGTGGCGCAGGGCCTGATCGGCGCAGCGCTGGCTGGGGCGCCGGCGCCGCTGGCCACGGCGCTCAGCAGCGTGTCGCCGAAACTGGGCGCGCTGATGGCGGTGGGCGCGATCATCTCGATCTTCGGCTTCCTCACCAGCGATGCCATGAGCTCGCCGCGCATCGTTTTTGCAGCTGCCCGTGACGGCATGCTGCCGCGCTGGCTGGCCGCGATCGAGCCGCGCCAGCACGTGCCGCGCAACGCAGTCTTTGCGCATCTGGTGGTCGCCGTCTTGCTGGCGGTGAGCGGCAGTTTTGAAACGCTGATCATCGTTGCCACCCTTGCCAGCCTGTCGGTGTACGCCATCGGCTGCGCCGCCGCGCTGCGGCTGCGGGCACTGGGCGTCGAGCAGGCCGGCCCGGTGACGGAGCTGCGCGTGCTGAAGCCGGCCGCGGCGGTAGCCTTTGCCGCCATCGCGTGGCTGATACCGCAATCAACGCAGGCCGAAGCGGCGGCGCTGGCGCTGTTTGTCGGGGTGATCACCCTGTTGTTCCTGATACGCCGCAAGCCCGACTAACCCGCCTTCAGTTGCCCCCACGCGGCCAGCGCGCGGGCCCGCGCCGCTTCGTGGCCCACCACTGGCGCCGGATAATCCCGGCCCAGCTTCACGCCAGCGCGCAGCAAGGCCACGCCGGCATCCCAGGGCGCGTGGATGGCGTCGTCAGGCAGCTTGGCCAGTTCCGGCACCCAGCGGCGGATATAGTCGGCAGCGGCAAACTTGGCGCTTTGACCGACCGGAGCGAAAATCCGGTTGAATGGCGATGAATCGACGCCCGATCCCATCACCCACTGCCAGCCTTGCGAATTGCTGGCGTAATCGGCATCGACCAGCGTGTCCCAGAACCAGCGCGCACCGTGCCGCCAATCGATGAGCTGGTGCTTGACCAGGAAACTGGCGGTGATCATGCGCACCCGGTTGTGCATCCAGCCGGTGGCCCACAATTGCCGCATGCCGGCATCAACAATCGGATAGCCGGTCTGGCCGTGCTGCCAGGCGTGCAGGCCAGCGGGATCATCAAGAAACGGGAAGCGGGCGAATGCCGCGCGGTTGGGCGCATCGCCATGATCGGGGAATTGATCGATGATATTGGCGGAAAAATCGCGCCAGCCCAGTTCGCGCAAATAAGGCTCGGCCACTGTCTCGCCCACCGCGTCGGCGATGCCGTGCCAGGCGGCGTTCGGTGATATTTCGCCCAGCGCCAGATGCGGGGACAGGCGCGACGTGCCTTCAACCGCCGGCAGGTTGCGCGCGGCATCATAACGCGCGGCGCGGCGCGCAAAGTCAGATAGGCGCGCGGCCGCACCCGCTTCGCCCGGCTGCCAATCGCCAAAGCCGCCCGACCAATCCGGCGCGGTGGGCAGCAACCGCCACGCATCCAGATCATCGCCGGCAATGTGCGCCGTATCCGCCCAGCGCAGGTCCGGCACCGGCAGCGGGCGCGGCGGCGGCATCTGATCGAGCAATTTTTTCCACCACGGCGTGAAAATCCGGTAGCGCCCGCCGCTGCCGCTCAGCACGGTTTCCGGCTGCGCCAGCGTCACGCCCATGTGCGTGGACACGGCGCCAGCCTCTTGCACTTGCGCCAACGCCCACGGCTCGTGATGCACCAGCGTGTGCACATCCGCCCGCAAGGTTTCGGCCAGCGCCCGCACCACCGGGCCAGCCCGGCCGCGCCGCAGGATCAGCCGGCCGCCGCGCGCTGCAATGGCGGCGGACAGGCTAGTCAGGCTGTGGTGCAGCCACCAGCGCTGCGCCGCGCCCATGCGCCAATGGCCGCCACCATCGCTCGGCGTGTCATCATCCAGCACATACACCGCCGCCACCGGGCCGCCCGCCGCGGCAGCGATCAAGGCGGCATGATCGGACAGCCGCAAATCATTGCGAAACCAGACAAGCTGGGTGGTCATCGGCGCTCGCCCTCGACAAAACTCTGGTTCAGCCGCTAGACGTTGGCCGCCCCAGAGTCACGTAACCTCAACAGGATCGCAACACCATGCCGCAACTGGCCTATGTCAACGGGCGCATCCAGCCGCTGGCGGACGCCAGCCTGCATGTCGAGGATCGCGGCACCCAATTTGGTGACGCCATCTACGAAGTGTGCGCGGTGATGAACGGGCAGATCCTGGATTGGCAGCCGCATCTGGTGCGCCTGCGCCGCAACCTCGCTGAGCTTGGCATTACGCTGGATATGGAAAATGGCCCGCTGACGCTGCAGGCCCGCCGCCTGATTGCGCGCAACGGCCACAAGCAATGCATCATCTACATGCAGATCAGCCGCGGCACCGCCAAGCGCGACCATGCGTTTCCGGGCGCAGCGCCGGCAAATCTCGTCATGACCGTGCGGCGGTTCGATTTTGCGCAGCGGATCAAGCAGCTGGCCACCGGCATCGGCGTGATCACCCAGCCGGACAATCGCTGGGGCCGCGTGGACATCAAGACCACCGGCCTGCTGCCCAACGTGCTCGCCAAACAGGCCGCGAAACAGGCCGGCGCCTTTGAGGCGTGGATGGTCAGCGGCGATACGGTGCGCGAAGGCAGCAGCACCAACGCATGGATCGTCAAGGATGGCCGCATCATCACCCATCCGGTTGGCACGGCCATCCTGCCCGGCATTGCGCGCAGCAGCCTGATCCATCTCGCCCGCGCTGCGCAAATGCTGGTGGAGGAACGCCCGTTCACGCTGGCCGAAGCGCTGGCTGCCGACGAAGCCTTCCTGACATCGACCACCGCGCCGATCTTGCCGGTGGTGCGCATCGATGGCCAGGCGGTCGGCACCGGCATGCCCGGCCCGGTGGTCAGCCGGCTGGCCGATCTGGTCTGGGCCGAAGTGGCGCAGCAAACCGGCTGGCGCGCCTGAACCGGCGCTGATCAATCGCGCCGCCGGGGCTGCTTTATTCAGTGGGCGGCGCTGGCGGGGCGTCAGCGCTGCGCCGGCTCATCCGGTCATGCATCTTGCCGCGCCAGCCGTCCATGCGGGCATCCATGCGGGCCTTCATGGCGCGGCTGTCCGCCACAAAGGCCTTGCGGTCTTCCAGGCTCAATTTCTGCACGGCGGCGAGCATCGCGGCCTGGCGCTGCTTGCGGCTGGCATCGGCCAGGGCGCGCTCCTCATCGGTCACACGCTTCACCGCCGCCAGATCAATCTTGTCCGCCGACAGCAAGGTCAGCATCTGTTCGCGCACCGCTTCCATCTGCTGGCGTTCCGCGCGGCGATTGCCGCCCGCTGCCATGGCTTCGCGCATGATCTGGCGGCCAGCTTCGGTCATCGATGGGAACATGCCGGCGCGC
>NZ_JBBATR010000061.1:0-13957 GCF_040398645.1 Sandarakinorhabdus sp. | reverse complement strand
AGTGCGGTGCGGCTGTAGAAGGGCGTGTCTTCCCAGGTGGCGCGGATGCGGGCGGTGTAGCCGGCGTCGGCGCGGGTGAAGCGATCAAGGCGCCAGGCGGTTTTGGGCAGCACCACTTGTGCCGGCATTTCCATCACCACGGCCTGGCCATCCGGGCCGATTTTCAGGGCCATGCCGAAATCGGCGCCGCCCTTCAGCTGGCCTTCGTACATCACCGCTGTTGAGCCATCCTTGAGGTGGGCGCGGCTCCATTGCCAATCGGCAAAGCCGTCTTCCAGCGGCTCAAGGCCGTGGTTGGCATCCAGATAGCCTTTGCCCGACCATTTGATCGCCGGGTTGGTGCAGGTCAATTCCACGCGCGCGCTGGGGCCGAGTGGCTCCCAGACGTGCCGGCCGGACGGATCGAGCCGGAACCGGCGCTGCCCATACACCATCGGCGTGACGCGCACCTGGCCGCGCACCGGCATCGGCAGCACGGCGCTTTCTTCCTCGATATCGATGACCAGCGTCTGCCCGTCCCAGCGCACCTGGCTGGGCCCGATGCGCAGCGTGGTGCGATCCCGGAACAGCGCGCCGCTGCCGCGTTCGGTCATCGCCCAGCGCCGGCAACCCTTGCCATAAAGCGCGACGTTCAGGCTGACATGATCTTCGGGCGAACCGCGGCCCGCGGCCTTGTAATAGGGGGAGAAGACCGAGCCGATGAAGGCAATGATGGTCAGGCCGTATTGTCCGCAGTCGCTTTCGGCGTCGACATACCACCAGCGGTAGCCACCGGGTGGAACGTCCTGGTCAAACCGCGGGCCTTCAGGATCGCTGCGCTCGCCAAGCGGCCGGACAAGGCCGCCATCGGCACGCCCGCCCCCGGATGCGCCGAGCCACTCGCCACCCAGAGCCCGGGCAGCTTCGTCTTGCTGCCAGGCCGGCGGAAGCTGGCCTGCCACCCGTGCGAGGCCCGACCATAAAGGGCCCCACCGCTGGAAGGGAAAAGCGCCTCGAACATCGCTGGCCCCACGGGATGCACCGCGATCGGCTTCAGCGTCAGCCCGCACTTTGCCAGCACCGCCAGGGTCGCTGTCTGACATCGGGCCATCTCCTCTTCGCTGGGTGGGCGCAAATCGCCGGTTGCGGGTGCATTGACGATCAATTGCAAGCGTTCTGGCCCCGTACCCGGCGGATGAATACCGCGATCCTGCGCACAAACATAGATGCTGGGCTGCTCCGGCAGGCGGCCCTGGCCAAATATATCGGCAAATTCGGCGGCATAATCGGTGGAAAAGAACACATTATGGCGATCAAGATCGAATCCGCTGGTGTGCGCCGTCATCATGGTGACCAGCCCGGACAAGGACCGGTCCGGCGGGCTGACCCCGGTGACGGCGCCAGCGGCGGCCAGCCCAAATTTGCCATCGGCAATCGCCGAGACATCGCTGTTTGACAGCACATCGCCGCCGATGATCTCTTCGCCGCTGGCCAGCCTGACGCCGGCCGCGCGGCCCTGGCGCACCAGAATTTCGGCGACATGGGCATCATAAACAAAGCGCGCGCCCAGCCGCTGCGCCAGCGCCGCCATCTGGCGCGCCACTTCGTGCATGCCGCCATCGACCAGCCAGACACCGCGCGCCTCAAGATGGGCGATCAGCATCAGGGTGGCGCTGGCCTGAAACGGATCGGCCCCGGAATAAGTGGCATAGCGGCCATAAAGCTGGCGCAGGCGCGGATCGCGGAAATAGCCGCCCAGCGCCTTCCACAGCGTCTGAAACGGGTTGATCGCAAACATTTCGTGCAGGTGGAACGGCGCATATTTCAGCGTGAGGCCAACCGGCCCCATGGCGGGGCTTTCCATGAAGCGGGTTTCCAGCGCGTTCCAGATGCGCGCGGCTTCGCGTTGGAAACGCTGCCAGCCATCCGCTTCGGCTGGGCCGGCAAACTGGCTGACGGCATCGAAACTGCGCTGATGATCGGCCCACAAATCCAGGCTGCTGCCGTCCTGCCAGGCATGGCGGGCGAGGCGATCGGATTTGACCAGGGTGAGATGATCGTCGAGATCTGCGCCGGCATCGGCGAAAATGCGCTCAAAGACGGGGCGGTGGGTGAACACGGTGGGGCCGGCATCGATGGCGACGCCGCCAACATCCACCGTGCGCAGCTTGCCGCCGGGCTGGGCCATCCGCTCCACCACCGTCACTGGCACGCCGCGCGCCGCCAGCAGCACCGCCGCGCTGAGGCCGGCCATGCCCGCACCGATGATGACAACGCCGTCAGGGCCTGCCAAGACACTCTCCGAAACCAGAAATTGATGGCCGCCTTGGCCATCAACGCATAATGATTGTCAGCGCGATGAATGACCCTTTGGCCAGCAACTGTCCAGATTATTTGATACGCTGCTTGAAATGCAAGCGCAGCTGCGGAGCCAAATGTGGCCATTGATCGCGCGCTGGGCGGCTGGAAACTGCGCTGGCTCAATGCCCGCAACCGGGTGTTGATGAACCCGGCCTTTCAACGCTTTGCCATGCGCAATCCGCTGTTTCGGCGTACGGCGCGCACCCATGCCAACGCCATGTTTGCCGTGATCACCGGCTTTGTGCAGACCAAGGCCTTGACGGCGGCGGTGGATGCCGGCGTGATTTCGGCACTGGCGCAGGCCCCGGCCAGCACCGCAGCGCTGGCGCAGATGGCCGGCCTGCCGCTGGATGCCATGCAGCGCTTGCTCGGCGCAGCGCGGGCGGTTGATCTGGTCGAATTGGCAGCGCCTGATCTGTGGGTGCTCGGCCAGCGCGGTGCGGCGCTGTCGTCCAACCAGGGCGCGCTGGCAATGATCGAGCACCACAAGATTTTCTACGATGATCTGGCCGATCCGCTGGCGATGCTGCGCAGCGGGCGCGGGCAGGGCAAGCTGGGGGCCTATTGGACCTATGCGCCGGCAGCAGGCCGCGGTGATCCGGCGGCGGCGGATGCGGCGAGCTGGGATGGCGACAGCGACAGCGGCGTAGCGCCCTATTCGGCGCTGATGGCGGCCAGCCAGCCGATGGTGGCGGAGCAGGTGCTGGATGCCTACCGCTTTGATCGCCACCGCTGCGTTATGGATGTCGGCGGCGGCCATGGCGGCTTTCTGGCCCAGGTGGCGCAGCGCCATCCCGGCTTGGCGCTGGCCTTGTTCGATCTGCCGGCGGTGGTGGCCGGTGCCCAGCCGAAATTGGCCGCCAGCGGCCTTTTGCATGTGGCCCTGCACGGCGGCAGTTTCCGCGACGATCCACTGCCCGGCGGCGCTGATCTGATCTGCTTGGTGCGAATCTGCCATGATCATGATGACGCGGTGGTGCGGGCGCTGCTGGCCAAGGCCCATGCCGCGCTGCCCAGCGGCGGCCGCCTGCTGATCGCTGAGCCGATGGCCGGCACGCCCGGCGCCGAAGTGATGGGGGATGCTTATTTCGGGCTGTATCTGTGGGCCATGGGCTCGGGCCGGCCGCGCACGGCAGCCGATTATCTGGCGCTGCTCGCCGATGCCGGCTTCAAAAGCGCCCATGAGGTGGTGACCGCGCTGCCGATGGTGACCCGGCTGATCGTAGCGCAGCGTTGATCCCGGGGCTGCGTTGATCCGGGCTGCGGCAAGTTGCATCGCTGCGTCAAGCCCTTCTCGGGCCTGAAGTTGTCAAATATTTTTGCAACAAAAACCGTCAAGTGCAGTTTACACCTTGTCGATAGGTGGATAGATTGTCGCAGGCTGGTCGTCTGGCTATGACATTGGCGCTGCGGGCACGGCAGCTGATCGATTCCCGTTGAAGGGTTAAGTGAGTGGACACATTGGCGGTCGTTGTAGAGGAGCCTGAGCGCGTTGCTCTGCGCCGCCTCGCGCTGATCCCGCCCGATGCCGATGATGTCGTGGTGGCGGTTGATTATTCCGGCATTTCCATGGGCACCGAAAAATTGATGTACAATGGTTCTATGCCGGCGTTTCCCGGCATGGGTTATCCGCTGGTGCCCGGTTACGAAGCCGTGGGCATGGTGGTGGATGCCGGGGCCAATGCCGCAGCCATGATCGGCAGGACGGTTTTTGTGCCCGGATCGACAAAATTTGAAGGCGCGCGCGGCCTGTTCGGCGGCCAGGCGCGGCTTGTGATTACCGGCGCGGCGCGCGTGATTGGCCTGCCGGCGGAACTGGGCGATCGGGCCGTGCTGATGAGCCTGGCGGCAACGGCGCAGCATGCCGTGGCCGGCGGCGCGATGCCGGATCTGATCATCGGCCACGGTGTGCTCGGGCGGCTGCTGGCGCGGCTGGCGCTGGCTGCTGGCGCCGCGGCCCCGGTGGTGTGGGAAATCAACGAGGCCCGCATGGCCGGCGGCGATGGCTACCGTGTGATCCGGCCCGAAGCTGACGAGCGCCGGGATTATCGTTCGATCTACGATGCCAGCGGTGATCACACTATTCTTGACACCGCTGTCATGCACATGGCGCGCGGCGGCGAAATCGTGCTGGCCGGTTTTTACAGCGCGCCGTTGTCGTTCAATTTCGCGCCGGCGTTTCGGCGCGAAGCGCGCATCCGCATCGCCGCCGAATTCCAGCCTGATGATCTTGCCGCCAGCCTCGCCATGGTCGGCACCGGCCAATTGTCTTTGGACGGCCTTATCACGCACCGGATTCCGGCGAGTGCGGCCGAGGCCGAATATGGCCGCGCCTTTTCGGATCCTGCCTGCCTCAAGATGGTTTTCGACTGGAGAAATGTCACATGAGTATCAACGCACTGCTCGATCAGGTTGCTGCACTTCGTGATGAAGCGACCCTGGAGCCCGACCCGGTTCACACCGGCGAAGTGACCAAGGAAACCCAGATCATCGCCATTTACGGCAAGGGCGGTTCTGGCAAGAGCTTCGCGCTGGCCAACCTGTCGTACATGATGGCGCAGCAGGGCAAGCGCGTGTTGCTGATTGGCTGTGATCCCAAGAGCGATACCACCAGCCTGCTGTTTGGCGGCAGGGCCACCCCGACGATCATCGAAACCTCGTCCAGGAAGAAGCTGTCAGGTGAGGAACTGACCATCGAAGACGTGTGTTTCCAGCGTGACGGCGTGTTTGCCATGGAGCTGGGCGGGCCAGAGGTTGGCCGCGGCTGCGGCGGCCGCGGCATCATCCATGGCTTTGAAACCCTCGAAAAACTGGGCTTCCACGATTGGGGCTTTGATTATGTGCTGCTCGATTTCCTCGGCGACGTGGTCTGCGGCGGCTTTGGCCTGCCGATTGCGCGCGATATGTGCCAGAAGGTGATCGTGGTTGCTTCAAACGATCTGCAATCGCTCTATGTCGCCAACAATGTCTGCAAGGCGGTGGAGTATTTCCGCAAGATGGGCGGCAATGTTGGCGTGGCCGGCATCCTGATCAACAAGGACGATGGCAGCGGCGAAGCGCAGGCCTTTGCCAATGCGGTGGGCATTCCGGTGCTGGTCAGCATCCCGGCGCATGATGATATCCGCAAGAAATCAGCCAATTATCAGATCATCGGCACCCACGACAGCCAGTGGGGCCCGCTGTTCGCCGAATTGGCCGAAGCTGTCGAAACCGCGCCGCCGGTCCGGCCAACGCCGCTCGATCAGGATGGCTTGCTGGGCCTGTTCAAGCCCGAAGACACCGGCGGCAATTTCGTGCTGAAGCCGGCCACCCAGGCCGATCTGCGCGGCGGCACCTATGAAACCAAGCCGAGCCTGGAAGTGGTGTACGACAATGTCTGAAGAACTGGTGCCCCCAGTGGCCGATGTTGCCGATGGTGCCGGTTGCCACGCCGGCGCCGACACGATGCGCGATGCCGCCGCCAAGGCCGGCAAATCCGAAGTGCTTGAGCGTTATGCGGCCGATTATCCCAAGGGCCCGCATGATCAGCCGCAATCCATGTGCCCGGCGTTCGGTTCGCTGCGCGTCGGCCTGCGCATGCGCCGCACCGCCACCATCCTGTCGGGTTCGGCCTGCTGCGTTTACGGCCTCACCTTCACGTCGCACTTTTATGGCGCGCGGCGCTCCGTCGGCTATGTGCCGTTCAATTCGGAAACACTGGTCACCGGCAAATTGTTCGAAGATATTCGCGATGCCGTGCACGATATGGCCGATCCCGCGCTGTACGACACCATCGTGGTGACCAATTTGTGCGTGCCGACTGCATCTGGCGTGCCGCTGCAATTGTTGCCCGATGCGATCAACGGCGTGCGCATCATCGGCATCGATGTGCCGGGCTTCGGCGTGCCAACCCATGCCGAAGCCAAGGATGTGCTGGCCGGCGCCATGCTGAAATACGCCCGTGAGGAAATCATGGCAGGGCCCGTTGCAGCGCCCGCCGTGATGCCCGACAAGCCGACCGTGACCCTGCTTGGCGAAATGTTCCCGGCCGATCCGGTGGGCATTTCGATGCTGCTGGAACCGATGGGCCTGACCGCTGGCCCGGTGGTGCCCACCCGCGAATGGCGGGAGCTTTATGCGGCGCTGGCTTCGCCGGTGGTTGCCTGCATCCACCCGTTCTACACGGCGGCGGTGCGTGAGTTTGAAGCGGCTGGCCGCATCATGGTCGGCTCCGCGCCGGTGGGCCGCGACGGCACCGCCGCCTGGCTGGCGGCCATTGGCGATGCGTTCGGTCTGTCCGCTGACAAGGTCGCCGCTGCGCAGAACAAGTGGCTGCCGGCGATTGCTGGCGCGCTGGCGGCCAAGCCGATCAAGGGCCGCATCACGGTGTCGGGCTATGAAGGCTCGGAATTGCTGGTGGCACGCCTGCTGATCGAATCAGGCGCTGATGTGCCTTACGTTGGCACCGCCTGCCCGCGCACCAAATGGTCTGATCCGGACCGGGAATGGCTGGAGGCCAAGGGGGTGCGCATCCAGTATCGCGCCAGCCTGGAACAGGACATCGCGGCGGTGGAAGAATTTGGCCCCGATCTGGCGATCGGCACCACGCCGGTGGTGCAGCACGCCAAGACGCGCGCCATCCCCGGGCTGTATTTCACCAACCTCATCTCGGCGCGGCCGCTGATGGGGCCGGCGGGCGCGGGCAGCCTGGCGCAGGTGATCAACAGTGCGCTTGGCAACAAGGGCCGTTTCGACATGATGAAGGGCTTCTTCGAAGGCGTTGGCGAAGGCTATGCTGCCGGCATCTGGGAAGAGGTTCCTGTCGACCGGCCGGAATTCAAGAAGAAATACGCAGGCAAGATGATCGCCGCCGCCAAGGCGAGCGAAGCGATAGGCAACTGAGTCAATGCTGGTTTTGGACCATGATCGGGCAGGCGGCTACTGGGGCGCCGTTTACAGCTTCACCTCGGTGAAGGGCTTGCAGGTGGTGATTGACGGCCCGGTGGGCTGCGAGAATCTGCCGGTAACCTCGGTGCTGCATTATACCGATGGTCTGCCGCCGCACGAATTGCCCATTGTCGTCACCGGCCTGTCCGAAGATGAACTGGCCAAGACCGGCACCGAAGGCGCCATGAAGCGGGCGTGGCGCACACTTGATCCGGCGCTGCCTTCGGTGGTCGTCACCGGCTCCATCGCCGAAATGATTGGCGGCGGCGTGACGCCCGAAGGCACCAGCATCGTGCGCTTCCTGCCGCGCACCATCGACGAAGATCAATGGCAATCGGCTGACCGGGCGCTGACCTGGCTGTGGAAGGAATTCGGCCCGAAGAAAATGCCGGCGCCCAAGGCGCGCAAGGACGGCGAAGGGCCGCTCGTCAACATCATCGGGCCACAATATGGCACGTTCAACATGCCATCCGATCTGGCGGAAATCCGCCGCCTGATCGAAGGCATGGGCTGCGAGGTCAATCTGGTGTTCCCGCTGGGCACCCATCTGGCCGATATCCGCCGCCTGGCCGATGCATCAGTGAATGTGTGCATGTACCGCGAATGGGGCCGCAATCTGTGCGAAACCCTGGAGCGGCCCTATCTGCAGGCCCCGATCGGCCTTGCCAGCACCACCGCCTTCCTGCGCAAGCTCGGGGAATTGACCGGCGTTGATCCGGAACCGTTCATCGAGAAGGAAAAGCACACCACCATCAAGCCGCTGTGGGATTTGTGGCGCAGCGTGACGCAGGATTTCTTTGCCACGGCCAGCTTTGGCATCGTGGCGACCGAAACCTATGCCCGCGGCATGAAGGTGTTCCTGGAAGACGATATGGGCATGCCATGCGTGTTCGATTTTCAGCGCAATGCCGGCGTGAAGCCGGACAATGCCGCCGTGCGCGAGGCGATCAAGACAACCAGCCCGCTGATCGTGTTCGGCAGCTATAACGAGCGCATGTACATGGCCGAAACCGGCAGCCGATCAATCTATATCAATGCCAGCTTTCCAGGCGCAGCCATCCGCCGCCACACCGGCACGCCGTACATGGGTTATGCCGGCTGCACCTGGCTGATGCAGGAGGTATGCAACGCGCTGTTTGATGCGCTGTTCTTCATCCTGCCGCTTTCGACTCAGATGGACCGCGCCGACGCAACGCCGTCGCGCCTGCTTGAGGCGGTTTCCTGGGACGATGACGCGCGGTCGGAGCTGGATCGGCTGGTCGACAAGGAGCCTGTGCTGGTGCGCATCTCAGCGGCGAAGCGTTTGCGTGATGCGGCAGAGCGAGCGACTCGCGACGCTGGTAACAAGTTAGTAACAATTGACCGCTTGCGGGCTGCTGTGACGCTTTTTGACGCACAGGGTGCGTGATTTTGTCCAACTATCGCTTTCCAAGTGCTTGGAAACTTGCCATGATTGGCAATGAAGAGATTGGCTTCGCGGGGGCACCCTACCGAGGCTTCACATACTTTGCAGCGGAATCATCCTACGCTGCAAAGCCGCCGGTCGGACGGGGCTATAACGGTCTCGTGCGGCGGATCCATCGGAGGAAAAGGCATGAGTGACAATAAGATTGGTCCAGGAACTTACCTGACCGACGCCGAAGCAAAGGAGTTCCATCGGGGCTTCGTGGTTTCGATGGCGTTTTTTGTAATCGTGGCAGTGATTGCTCACTGGTTGGTTTGGGTCTGGCGCCCATGGTTTGGTCCGAAGCGTCCCTATGCGGCCGTGGAAATCCATCAGATCCAGCAGGCGGACGCTGCCAGCGTCGCTGCTCCCCACGCTTAAGGAGCAACGACAATGTGGAAGATTTGGCAAACATTCAATCCGCAGCGTATCCTGACCGCTCTGGCAGTGTTCCTGTTCACGCTCGCGGTCCTGATCCACTTCATCCTGTTGAGCACCACCCGCTACAACTGGCTGGACGGAGCCGAACCAGCAAAAACTGGTGCGATCGTCGAAGCCAACCAGGCCGCCTGATATTTTTCAGGCTGCTCGACCGGCTGCAATCATCGATGCGATGGGCGGGTGTTAACCCGCCCGCCCATCCGTCTTTGACCAGCAGGTCATTCGGTTCCGCACCGGCGTGAGTCGCGGGATCGAGAAGGAGATGCGCCATGGCAGTTTTAAGTTTTGAACGAAAATATCGAGTGCGAGGCGGAACGCTGATTGGCGGTGACCTCTTCGATTTCTGGATTGGGCCTTTCTATGTCGGCTTTTTCGGGGTCACGACGATCTTCTTCGCCGCCCTAGGCACGTTTTTGATTTTGTACAGCGCCGCCATCGGGCCGACATGGAACCCGTGGCTGATCAACATCGCCCCGCCAGACATCAGCTATGGTCTCGCGATGGCGCCGCTGAAAGAAGGCGGGTTCTGGCAGATCATCACGATGTGCGCCGTCGGTGCCTTTGTCAGCTGGGCGCTTCGCGAAGTGGAAATCTGCCGCAAGCTGGGTATGGGCTACCATGTGCCCGCCGCTTTCGGCATGGCGATCCTCGCCTATGTGACGCTGGTTGTGTTCCGCCCGATGCTGATGGGTGCTTGGGGCTATGGTTTCCCTTATGGGATTTTCCCGCACCTCGATTGGGTGTCCAACACCGGCTATCAATATCTGCATTTCCACTACAACCCGGCGCACATGCTGGCGGTGACGTTCTTCTTCACCACCACCCTCGCGCTTGGCATGCACGGCGCGCTTGTGTTGTCCGCAGTCAATCCGGCGCCGGGTGAGACGGTGAAGTCGCCGGAGTATGAAGATACATTCTTCCGCGATCTGATCGGCTACTCGGTCGGCACGCTCGGTATCCACCGTGTGGGTCTGCTCTTAGCGATGAACGCCGGCTTCTGGAGCGCAGTGTGCATCATCATCTCCGGGCCCGTCTGGTCGCGTGGTTGGCCGGAATGGTGGACCTGGTGGCTGAACCTGCCGATCTGGAACTGAGAAGAGGCAAGCATCATGGCTTATCAAAATATCTTCACGCAGGTCCAGCTCCGCGG
Organism: Sandarakinorhabdus sp.; assembly: GCF_040398645.1. Taxonomy (GTDB): domain Bacteria; phylum Pseudomonadota; class Alphaproteobacteria; order Sphingomonadales; family Sphingomonadaceae; genus Sandarakinorhabdus. The sequence goes on along the minus strand of NZ_JBBATR010000061.1, from coordinate 3,656 downwards.
CGAGATGGAACCAGGCGTTCCGCTCAGCTCGAACAACGAAGCGCGCATCGGGCCATTTGGCACTTCATGGTTGATGGGCAAGCTTGGCGGCTTTCAGTTCGGGCCGTTCTACCTTGGCCGGCTTGGCCTGGCGTCGATCATTGCCGGCGGCCTCTCCATCGTGATCATGGGTCTCAACATGGCCGCTTCGGTCAATTGGGATCCGATCCAGATGGTCCGGCAGCTGTTCTGGCTCAGCCTTGAGCCGCCAACGGCCAAATATGGTTTCACCTTCAACGTGCCATTGGCCGAAGGTGGCTGGTGGATATTGGCTGGCGGCCTGCTCACCGCATCGGTCTTGCTGTGGTGGGCGCGCACTTATGTGCGGGCACGCGAGCTTGGCATGGGCACCCATGTGGCCTGGGCCTTTGCATCGGCGATCTGGCTGTTTCTCGTGCTCGGCTTCATCCGGCCGATGATGATGGGCAGCTGGGCGGAAGCCGTGCCGTTCGGCATCTTCCCGCACCTCGATTGGACGGCGGCCTTCTCGATCCGGTACGGCAATCTGTTTTACAATCCCTTCCACGCGCTCAGCATCGTGTTCCTTTATGGTTCGGTCCTGCTGTTCGCCATGCACGGCGCCACGATCCTTGCGGTCGGACGCTACGGCGGTGAACGGGAAATCGAGCAGATCACCGATCGCGGCACTGCGTCAGAACGCGCTGCGCTGTTCTGGCGCTGGACGATGGGCTGGAATGCCACCATGGAATCAATCCATCGCTGGGCTTGGTGGTTTGCTGTGCTCACCACATTGACAGGCGGCATTGGCATTCTTTTGACGGGCACAGTCGTCGACAATTGGTACCTCTGGGCTGTTCAGCATGGCTTCGCGCTGGAATATCCCGCCACTGGTGTCGTCGATCCGTCCACGCTTCCGGGAGCACCGCAATGAAGAACATCTTTGCAAGGGTGACCAAGATTGCGGCGTTCGCACTGCCAGCATTGCTGCTGGCAGGCTGCGAACTCGGCCCCAAGGAACAGGAACAAGTCGGCCCGCGCGGCACTGGCCTGGTGCTGGTCAGCGATCCGGACACGAAGGCTATCGTTGGCGAAGTGCCACCGCCACCCTATGAATTGACCGCAGAAATGATCGGCGGCCAGAAGTCGTCGGAGGCTTATCAGAACGTCAAGGTTTTGGGTGATGTCTCGGTTGACGAGTTCAACTATCTGATGCTTGCAATGACGACATGGATTGCGCCGGATGGCAGCGACGTCAAAGACGCTGGCTGCACCTACTGCCACAATCCTGAAAACATGGCCTCTGATGAAAAATACACCAAGGTCGTGGCGCGCAAGATGCTGCAGATGACGCAGAAGATAAATGCGACTTGGGTGCCTCACTTCAACCAGCAGGCCAACGCTGGTGTCACGTGCTGGACCTGCCACCGCGGCAATCCTGTTCCGGTGAACAACTGGTCCACGGCCGTGCCTGATCCCAAATCGATCACGGGCAACAAACGCGGCGGCAACACGCCCGCCAAGACCGTGGCTTACGCCAGCCTCGCTTATGATCCGTTCACGGATTATCTGGCCGGCAAGGAAAGCATCCGCGTCGGCGGCAAGGCCTTCCCGACGAAGGCCAGTACGGCTTCGATCCAGAGCACCGAGAAAACCTATGGCCTGATGATGCACTTCAGCCAGGGCCTCGGCGTCAACTGCGCCTACTGCCACAACTCGAACAACTTCGCGAAGTGGGAAGACAGTCGTCCGCAGCGTGTGACGGCGTGGTACGGCATCCGCATGGTGCGCGATATCAACAACAATTACATCACCGCACTCGGCGATGTGTGGCCAGCCAACGGCAAGGGCGATTATGGCAATCGCCGCGGCCCGCATGGCGATCCGCTCAAGGTCAATTGCGCAACCTGCCACCAGGGCGTGAACAAGCCGCTAGGCGGGTACAAGATGCTGAAGGATTACCCTGCGCTCAAGGGCGGCTACACACCTGCGCCGGCACCGGCGCCTGTGGTGGCCGCAGTTCCAGCGCCGGCTGAAACCGCAGCAGTGGCAGCGATCGCCAAGCCCGCTGCCTGAACGGCTCAATATTGAACGGGCAAAGGCCCGGCGCACTCCAGCGCCGGGCCTTTGTTTTTGCGCGGGTGTTGGGCGGGGGCCGTGCACCCATTATTCCCAGCTTGGCCGCCGCCGGGGCCATGATAAGGTCAGCCCAATAAGTCCCGGATACGGGGCTGGGTTGGGGAGAAAATCATGGCCGATCAACTTGATGTGCTGATTGTCGGTGCTGGCTTTGCCGGCATGTACATGGCGCTGAAATGCCGTGAGCAGGGTTTGCGCTACCGGGTGATCGAGGCTGGCAGCGGTGTGGGCGGCACCTGGTATTGGAACCGCTACCCCGGCGCGCGCGTCGATATCCAGAGCCTGGAATACAGCTTTGGCTTTGACGCTGCGCTGGAACAGGAATGGCGCTGGTCTGAACGCTACGCCCCGCAACCTGAATTGCTGGCCTATGCCAATCATGTTGCCGACCGGTTCGATCTGAAGCCGGATATCAGGTTCAACACGCGGGTAACGGCGGCTCACTGGCAGGCCGATCGTGATGGCTGGCTGGCCACGCTGGATGGCGGCGAACAAATGGCGGCGCGATTTGTGGTGATGGCCACCGGCTGCCTGTCCGTGCCCACCGATGTCACCTTTGCCGGCATTGATGAGTATCAGGGCCGCATCTACCGCACCTCCCGCTGGCCGCACGAGGGCGTCGATTTCAGCGGGCAGAATGTCGGCATCATCGGCACCGGATCATCGGCCATCCAGTCCATTCCGATCATTGCGCAGCAGGCGGCCAAGCTGACCGTGTTTCAGCGCACGCCCAATTATTCGATGCCGGCGCACAATGGCCCGATCCCCGAAGCGGATTTTCAGGAGTGGCTGGCTGACCCGCGCGGCTATCGCGCCCGGTCCCGCGACACCGGCGGCGGTTTCTGGAACGAAGCGCGCGGCGATGCGATCCTGACTGTCACGCCGCCTGCCGAAATCAGCGCCGAACTGGAACGGCGCTGGGCCTGGGGCGGCTTTCGGATCCTGGGCGCCTTTGCCGATCAAGCCATTGATCCCGATGCCAACCGCGTCGTGCACGAATTTGTCGCCGCCAAAATCCGTGAGCAAGTGGCCGATCCCAAGATCGCCGACATGCTCACGCCCAAGGATCACCCGTTCGCCACCAAGCGGCCGTGCGTTGACACCGGCTATTACGCCACGTTCAACCGCGCCAATGTCGAGCTGGTCGATCTGCGCGCCGATCCGCTCGAAACCTTCACCGCCTCCGGCATCAAGACCGCGCACGGCAGCTTTGATTTTGACGCCGTGGTGCTTGCCACCGGCTTTGACGCGATGACCGGCGCGCTCGACCGGATCGACATCAAGGGCGTCGGCGGTGAGACCCTCAAGGCGCATTGGGCGCACGGCCCGGAAACCTATCTTGGCCTGATGGTCGCCGGCTTTCCCAACATGTTCCTGATCACCGGCCCGGGCAGCCCATCGGTGCTGACCAACATGATCAACAGCATCGAGCAGCATGTGGAGTATGTGACCGAGATCATCGCCGCGCTCAATGCCAGCCAGGCCGGCCGCATCGAAGCCACACGCGAAGCCGAGCAGCT
>NZ_JBBATR010000060.1:0-13996 GCF_040398645.1 Sandarakinorhabdus sp. | reverse complement strand
CGGCGATTGGCGGCATGCTCAATGTGATGGCCAATCGGCTGGCGCGCGTGGTTGATCGTTCCCGCCTGCTGGAAAGCGAATTTGCGCAATATCCAGCCGGGCGCCGCCGCATTGCCATCGACGATCTGGCGGTGCTGGCCAAGCGCATGACCGCTGCCAATTGGGCGATCGCGCTGTGCACGCTGTCGGCGCTATTGGTGTGCGTCGTGGTGGCGCTGCTGTTTTTGGAACAATTGCTCGGCGGGCGCTTGCAGATATTGATCGCGTGGATGTTCGTGGCGGCCACGCTGCTGCTGACCGGCGGGCTGATGCTGTTTTTATGGGAAGTGCAATTGGCGCTACGCTCGGTGCGGGTGCGGGCAGCGAGTTTGCTGCAGCACCGGGAGTGAGGGCGGCAGAGGAGCGGAGAGCGGCCGGCAGCAGATCTGCCGAGTCCGCTTGGATATGAAGCAAGAAAGAAAGAGCGTGGCGGAGCCACGCCGTCAGACGAGACAAAAAAGGCGGCCGATGGGGCCGCCTTTTTCGCTCGCTGGCCGATCTTGCCGGAGTCGGCGCGCGGGGCGCGCGCTCGCCCGGCTGCGATTAGTTGCGTGCCTTATTCACCAGCTGGTTCTTGGCAATCCACGGCATCATCGCGCGCAGCTTTTCGCCAACTTCCTCAATCTGGTGGGCCTTGGCCGCGATGCGGCTGGCCTTCAGCTCCGGCTGGCCGGCGCGGTTATCGAGGATGAAGTTCTTCACAAAGCGTCCGCCCTGGATATCAGCCAGCACGCGCTTCATCTCCGCCTTGGTTTCGGCGGTGATAATGCGCGGCCCGGTGGTGATATCGCCATATTCGGCGGTGTTGCTGATCGAATAGCGCATGTTGGCGATACCGCCTTCATACATCAAATCAACGATCAGCTTCACTTCGTGCAGGCATTCGAAATAGGCCATTTCCGGCGCATAGCCAGCCTCGACCAGCGTTTCAAAACCCGCCTGAATCAGATGGGTGAGGCCGCCGCACAGCACAGCCTGTTCACCGAACAAATCGGTCTCGCACTCTTCCTTGAAGGTGGTTTCAATCACGCCCGACCGGCCGCCGCCGATCGCCGACGCATAAGACAGTGCCACATCATGGGCATTGCCGCTGGCGTCCTGATGGATGGCGATCAGGCACGGCACGCCGCCGCCGCGGGCATATTCGCTGCGCACCGTGTGGCCGGGGCCCTTGGGCGCGATCATGAACACATCGATATCGGCGCGCGGCTCGATCAACTGAAAATGCACATTCAGGCCGTGTGCAAAGGCCAGCGCAGCGCCGGGCTTGAGATTGGCGGCCAGATCATCGGCATAAATGCCGGCCTGATGCTCATCGGGGGCCAGCACCATGACGACATCGGCCCACGCCGCAGCATCGGCATTGCTCATCACCTTGAAGCCTGCCGCTGCAACCTTGGCAGCGGTCGCCGAGCCAGCACGCAGTGCAATGGCAATATCCGCCACGCCGCTGTCGCGCAGATTCTGGGCATGGGCATGGCCTTGGCTGCCATAGCCTACAATGGCGACCTTCTTGGATTTGATCAGGCCGACATCGGCATCGGCATCATAGTAAACGCGCATTGATTGGGCTCTTTCTTTGCAATTCGTCGCCCCAGGTTACGCCCAGGGTGATTTTAGGGTTATCTTGCGATCTGTTAAACTGCCTCTGCGCCTCGCGCGATGGCAACCACCCCGGTGCGCGCGACCTCAACCAGCCCGACCTCGCGCATCAAGGCAATGAACTGGTTGACCTTTTCGGTCGATCCCGACACTTCGAACACAAAGCTTTTGGTGCTGGTGTCCACGGGGCGCGCCCGGAAAATATCGGCCAGCCGAAGCGCTTCCACACGCTTTTCGCCGCTGCCGGCCACTTTCACCAACGCCATCTCGCGTTCGACATGCGGGCCAAAATCTGTCAGATCGACCACACGGTGCACCGGCACCAGCCGATCAAGCTGAGCAATGATCTGATCGATCACCGGCGGCGGGCCGTTGGTAACCAGCGTGATCCGGCTGACGGCACTGTCGTCGGACACATCGGCCACCGTCAGGCTCTCGATGTTATAGCCACGTGCCGAAAACAGCCCGACGATGCGGGCGAGCACGCCAGCTTCGTTATCGACTAGGATCGACAGCGTGTGCCGTTCAGACGGGAGATGCTTCATCAGACCAGCGCCTTCGCATCATCATCCGTCGGCCCAACTTCGTCCGCCGCGCTCAGGATCATATCCGTGTGCGCCCCGCCCGACGGGATCATCGGGAAGCAATTGGCGAGTTTCGACACCCGGCAATCCACCACCACCGGGCCGGGGTGATCGAGCATGGCCTGGATGCCGGCATCCAGATCGTCCGGCCCGGAAATTACCACGCCTTTCCAGCCATAGGCCTGTGCCAGCATGACAAAATCCGGCAGGCTGTCCGAATAGGACTCACTATACCGCCCGCCGTGGTTCAGCTCCTGCCACTGGCGCACCATGCCCATATATTCATTATTGATAATGAAGATCTTCACCGGCAGGCCATATTGCTTCGCTGTGCCCAGTTCCTGGATGTTCATCTGGATGCTGGCTTCGCCGGCGATATCGATCACCAGCGCGCCCGGAAACGCCAGTTGCGCACCGATGGCGGCCGGCAGGCCATAGCCCATGGTGCCCAGCCCGCCGCTGGTCAGCCACTTGTTCGGTTCATGAAAGCCGAAATGCTGCGCCGCCCACATCTGGTGCTGGCCCACTTCGGTGGAGATGATCGGCTTTCTGGCCTTGGTCATCTCATACAGGCGCTGGATGGCCTTTTGCGGCAGCAACGCGCCATTGGCATCGGCGCCGCTGGCATCAAAGCCGAAGGAATCGCGGCGGCGCCAATCAGCAATCTGCGCCCACCAAGGCGCCAGATCGGCGGGACGATGTCCCCGCGCGCGCCACACCTTGAGCATGTCTTCCAGCACGCTGCCGACATCGCCCTGGATGGTCAGATCCACCCGCACCGTCTTGTTGAAGCTCGAGCGATCGATATCGACATGGATCTTGCGGCTGTTCGGGCTGAACGCGTCCAGCCGGCCAGTGACGCGATCATCGAAACGCGCGCCCAAGCACAGCATCAGATCACAGCGGTTCATCGCCATATTGGCCTCAAAGCTTCCATGCATGCCCAGCATGCCCAGAAACTGCGGGTGATCGTCCGGCAGCGTGCCCAGGCCCATCAACGTGCTCGTTACCGGCGCGCCGGTCGCCTTGGCGAGTTCGCGCAGCAGTTGGCTGGCGATCGGCCCGGAATTGATGATGCCGCCGCCAGTGTACAGGATCGGGCGTTCGGCCGCCGCCAGCATGTCCACGGCGGCCTCGATGGCGGCCAGGTCGCCCTTCACCTGCGGCTTGTAGGTCTTGTGGCTGATCGTGCCGGGCTTGGCGTAACGCGCCTTGAAAATCTGCACGTCCTTGGGAATGTCGATCACCACCGGCCCGGGGCGGCCGCTGCGCGCGATGTAAAACGCCTCATGAAGCACCGGGCCCAGCCTTGCGGTGTCCTTCACCAGGTAATTATGCTTGGAACAATGGCGGGTGATGCCCACCGTGTCACATTCCTGAAAGGCATCCGTGCCGATCAGGTGCGTCGGCACCTGGCCGGTGATCACCACCAGCGGCACCGAATCCATCAGCGCATCGGTAATGCCGGTCACCGCATTGGTGGCACCAGGGCCGGAGGTGACCAGCACCACGCCGACCTTGCCGCTGCTGCGCGCATAGCCTTCGGCGGCATGCACGGCGGCCTGTTCGTGGCGCACCAGGATGTGGCGAATGAGATTTTGCTGAAACAGCGCATCATAGATGGGCAGCACCGCGCCGCCCGGATAGCCAAACACCACCTCCACGCCGAGATCGTGGAGGGCCTGCACCACGATTTGCGCGCCTGACAGTTCCGCACTCACAATAAACACCTTCGCCGCAGCCAATCACTTGAGCTGCGGCATAAGGGCATTAAATTGCGCTGTCAACGGATATGCGCGCAATAAAACAACAATAATGGAAGCGTTATGGCATTAAAGCGATTGTGCGGCCGCCCGTGGCTGCCGCGTGCGCCGCATGGCAGCGCCAACAAGGCCAAAACCGGCAATCAGCATCGCCCAGCTGGCCGGTTCAGGGATACCGAGCACCTGGATGACATCGCGTGCGATGCCGCGCTGCACTTGCGCGGTGAAATGCGTGCCATCGAAGCTGAAAAAACCGCTGCAATTGATGTTGCCGTTCACTACGGGCCGCGCCGCAGTGCACGACGTGGCGTAATCCACGCCCCCGCCAAATCCATAAGCGGTTGGATTGGCAGCAAAGCGCGTGAAAAACGCATTGTATGAAAAACGATACAGCTTTGCTGACAACGTCGGTTCGATTGCCGTCAACGCAGATTGCAGCGCGCCATCGATCGCGGCCCCGCCGGCGCCGCCGCCCGGAATGCCGGTCACCAAAATCTTGCCGGCGCCCGACGCGCTCAGGCTTTGCACAGCGCTCACGGTGTTTCCGATCAGCAGGCTGATCACCTGCGGCGGCGTCAGACCGCCCGTGTCGCCCGATGCGAGCGCAAACAGATCATTGCCGCCAAAATTGATCACATACAGACCATTGGGATCAGCCAGCCCGCCGGTGCCCGCAAAATACAGCGCCAATTGCTGCGGCAGGCCCGGGACCTGAAAACCGCCAAACGCCGATCCGATGGCGCGCGCGCCGCCGAATGCGTAGTTGCGGCCGCCAGCCAGCGATGGCGCCGTGTTGGCACCGGCAAAGCGTTGGTCGAGATAATCGACATAATTCAGGCCATTGGTAAACCGGCCCTGAAAATAGCCCTGCGCGGCCGCTGGAATAACACCGCCCGTGCCAACGAACACGTTGCCGGCATCCACCAGCGAATCCCCGAACGTGTACAGCGTGGTCGCGCCAGCCGGCATGGCCGACAAGCCGGCTGCCACGATTACGGCCAACATCATCGTGCGCACAGATTTTCCCCTATGGTTTCCTGCTGTACACCATTTTTGCACAGGCCGGCGCGGTGCGCCAGCCAGGGCGGTGCTGCAACCGGCAGCGTAGGCTACACATAAAGCCCCCGCCGCAGCTGGCAGGGGATTGATGGAAGCGGTGATGGGCCAAGGCCCATCACGGTCAGCTTGTTCAGGCGACGATGATAATTGCTGCGCTGCGGCGGCGCATGCCGGAGCCGACGACGCCGAAACCAGCCAGCATCATCGCTGAGCTCGACGGTTCCGTAACGCTCAGAACGAGTCTTGCCGAGATGGTCACGGTAGCAGCGTCGGTTGCAACGAACGACAGACACCGGCTCGCTTGGTAGATTGTTGGTCTTGGGCCAATGCGTAAACGCGCTCGTGCAATTTGTGTTTTCAAGTTCGAAGCTGCCATTCTTGACCAGATTGAAACGGCGGGTCTCGGCCAGCGCAGGCAAGGCGGCACTGCAACAGAACCATTTCAATGACGCGATGCAAATGTCTCGCTCAAGCGGCCGGCCCGCCGGCTGCAATGTCCAGGCAGCCAGATCAGGAAGAAACCTGGTCCAGGCTGGGCCGGCGGCGACCAAACGCAAGGCCCAGAACCACCACGCCGATCAAAGCCGGAATGATAGGATCGGGGACGCCGGTACCTTCGTCCTTCGTGGCGGCCGAAGCGGCAACGCTGCGGCCGCAGCCCGGCAGGTCCAGATGACACGAGGTGCCAGACGCCTTGTCGCCAGCCAGCATCACCGCCGCACTGGCCGGAATCGGCATCATGATCGCCGCCGCAGCCACTAGAAATTCGATGCGCATTGCCCTGCTCCATCACGTTGTGCAGTGCAGCTAAACCAGAGTTCGGTGACAGTCGCGTTACAAAAACAAAACCATAATGGAAACAATTGCCCATTGCGGCAAAGCGTTTTGTCTGATCGTCCGATCCGGGGTTGGCTGCAATGTCGTTAGCAGATGATAACGAAGTGGCGGCCTGATTGGTTGCATCGCCCGCAAAAAAATGGTGCCGCAATTCGCTATGCACGCGAAAACTACGCGAATCGCTGGCAGGCCCTGCTGCGGCTGCATGCTCAAATCCGCTCCCAGCCCAATAATTGCCCGCGCGCCCAGGTCGATTGGCGTTTTTGATACTGCCGAGTCGCAATTAACGCTTGGGCCACCGCTCCGTGAAGGCTGAGCGTGCCGGCCAGATGCGCAGCCAACTGCGGCACCGCCAGCGCCTTCATGACCGGCGCATCGCCCGGCAGCCCCAGCGCCAGCAGCGCCGCAACCTCCGCCAGCGCCCCTCCGGCCATCATCGCCTGCAGCCGTGCCTGCGCGCGGGCATGCAAAGCCGCGCGCGGCCGATCGACCACAATCCCTTGCACAGCCGCTTGGCCTAACCCGCCTTCGCGTTGTTGCTGCCAATGCCCCAGTGGCTTTCCGCTGCTGCGCACAACCTCCAGTGCACGCAGAATGCGCTGGCGATCTGCCGGCATCAGCCGCGCCGCGCTGGCCGGGTCTTCGTGCTCAAGGACGGTGCGAGCATCGGGCGTCACCATGGCGCGGACGGCGGCGCGCACATCAGGATCGATCGCCGGCACCGGCGCCAGCCCATGCACCAGCGCCGCCAGATACAGCCCGGTGCCGCCCACGATGATCGGCTGCTGCCCAGCCGCCCGCGCCGCTGCGATCTGCGCCTTGGCCATCTCCGCCCAGCGCGCCGCGGAACAGGCATCATCCCCGGCCAGCACCCCGTAAAGCCGGTGCGGCACGGCCGCTTGATCGGCGGCGGTTGGCCGCGCCGTCACCACCCGCAAACAATCATAAAGCTGGCTGGCATCGGCGTTGATGATCACGCCGCCCACCCGCGCGGCAATAGCCATGGCCAGCGCGGACTTGCCGCCCGCTGTCGGCCCTGTCAGGACGGTGATCCGCGAAGGATCAATTATCATGTCGGATGCGATCATTGTCACTCTGGTGGCCGAAGGCTGCTTGTCGCCCGGCGACGTGTCGGCGGCAAGTGATGCCTTGGCCGGCACCGGCGCGGCAATCCTGGCCCAAAGCTGGCTCGAAGCCGGCGATGCCCACGATATCGTTGCACGCGGCAACGCTGCAGCTGTCCGCGCCGCGCTGGAAGCGGCCCTGCCGGCCGTGGATGTGGTGGTGCAATCAGCCGCCGGGCCGCGCCGCAAGCTGCTGCTGGTCGCCGATATGGATTCCACCATGATCCAGTGCGAATGTATCGATGAGCTGGCCGATTATGCCGGCGTTAAGGCGCAGGTGGCCGCGGTGACCGAGGCCGCCATGCGCGGCGAACTGGATTTTGCTGGCGCGCTGCACGCCCGCGTCGCACTGCTGAAGGGCCTGGCTGTCACTGTGCTCGATCAGTGCCTTGCGGAGCGCGTGCGGCTGATGCCGGGCGCCCGCACGCTGGTGCAAACCATGGTGGCGAACGGCGCGAGGTCCCTGCTGGTGTCGGGCGGCTTCATGCATTTTGCCGTGCCGGTGGCGCGCCAGATCGGCTTTGCGCGGGTGGTTGCCAACCGGCTGGATATCGCTAGGGACGCACTGGCCGGCACAGTCGCCGATCCGATCATCGATGCCGCCGCCAAGCGCGCGCTGCTCGAAGCTGACGGCACGCCGCTGACGGCCACGCTGGCGGTGGGCGACGGTGCTAACGACATTCCGATGATCACGGCGGCCATGGCCGGCGGCGGGCTGGGCATCGCCTATCGTGCCAAGCCCAAAGCCGCTGCCGCTGCGCAGGCGCATGTGCGCCTCGGTGATCTTACCGTCCTGCTGCGTGCGCAAGGCTATCGCCGCGCCGATTGGGCAGCATGAGCAGTATCGTCCTCCACCCCATCGGCCACGTGAGCGGTGGCCGCAGCGAAGCCATTGACGATGATTGGGGCGCCAGCCGGGCCTGCATCTTGCTTGATGCTGGCCGTTTCACACCGGATGCGCTGCTCGGGCTTGATCAGTTCAGCCATGCCGAGGTGATTTTTCTGTTCGACCGCGTGGACGACGCCGATATCACCACGGGCGCACGCCATCCGCGCGGCCACAGCCACTGGCCGCGCGTTGGCATATTTGCGCAGCGCGGCAAGAACCGGCCCAACCGGCTCGGCATCGGTGTATGCCGGATCATCGCAGTTGAAGGCCTGACGCTGACCGTGGAAGGACTGGATGCCATCGATGGCACCCCGGTGCTGGACATCAAGCCAGTGATGAGCGGCTTCAGCCCGCGCGGCACGGTGCGTGAGCCTGACTGGGCCGTCGCCATCATGGCCGACTATTGGTGATCAACTTGGAAAAAACCGCTGCATCACCCAGCTGGTGATCCACGTGCCCGCAGCGGCGGTGCCGCCAGTCAGAACCGTGCCCCAGATCAGATCAAGCACCGTCACCTTCAGGCTCCACACTTTCAGCGTGGCATAGTTGGTGAAATCATAGGTGGCGTAACACAGGAACCCCAGCACAGCGCCCTGCAGGGCTGCGCGGGCCACGGCCGTAGCCTGGCCGGCGGTCACGCCCTCAGCCAAGCCGGGCAACACCGCAAAATACAGGATGCCAGCGATATAAATGACGTAAAAAATCACCGCAGGCAGCAGGCGAAACCCATTTTCCATCATCACCGGGCCAATCTCCGGCTTGTACAGGCGCGGCGCCATGTTGATCAGCCACACAGAGTCGATGGCCGCAAACGCGATCAGCGTGGCAAAATAGGCGATGAAGATCTTGATCATGCCATGTGCATAATCGATCACTGCAGATTGCGCACCATGTTTGACATTATGGCCCCACTTCCGCGAAACTACGCCGCTGGTGCTCGGGCTACAAACAGGTGCGATGGGCTATGGGCAGGGGGAAGGCATGAGCGGCACGGACAAAATGCGCTTGTCGCAGGTGATGGAATGGGCGCTGCTGCGCTTATACCGGGCGCAGGGCTGGCAAGCCGTTAGCCACGGCCCCATCCCGAAGAAGGCGATCATCATCGCCGCGCCGCACACTTCCAACTGGGATTTCCTCTATTTCGTCGGCCTCACCCGCGATCTCGGCATTGCGCCCAGCTTCATGGCCAAACGTGAATTGTTCCGCTGGCCGCTGGGCCGCTTCATGCGTGACATGGGCGGCGTGCAAATCAACCGTGAAGCCGGCGGCAATTATGTGCAGGCAATGATTGACGAATTTGCCCGCCGCGACGAATTTCTGCTCACGATTGCGCCCGAAGGCACTCGGCGTAGCGTCGCGCAATGGCGCACCGGCTTTTATCATATTGCCATGGGCGCCGGCGTGCCGCTGATTGTCGGCATGATGGATTATGCCAAGAAAATGGGTGGCTTGGCGCAAGCCTTCATGCCCACCGGCGATTATGCCGCCGACATGATGCTGATCGAGGATTATTACCGCAACACCACCCCGCGCCACCCGGCCAAGGCGATGCAATCGATCCTCGCCGCCAGCGACAAGCCTTATCGCCGGGCGGCCTGAACGATGCTGTTGACCAATCTTGCCATAACGCTGGGCGCCGTTATGGCGCTTATGCTGGCCTGCTGGTGGGTTTCGGTTCAGATCCGCGACGTGTCGTTCATCGATGCGATCTGGGCTTATGGCATGGTTTATGCTGTTTTGGTGGCCACTCTGCTGGCGGGCGGTGTCCCTGCGGGTCCGGCGGGTGGGCTGCTGCTGGCCCTGGTGGCCGCGTGGGGCGTGCGGCTGGGCACGCATTTGATCCTGCGCTGGCGCCGGCTGGGCCGCGATCCGCGCTATGACAAAATCATCGCCCGCACCCAGGCCAGCCGCGGCTGGAGCTTTGAACGCACCGCGCTGCTCCAGGTGTTCGGCCTGCAAGGGCCGTTATTGTGGGGCGTGTCGCTTCCCGCGCAGGCCGGCATCCTGGTCGATACCGGCACGCCGCTGCCGCTGTGGGGCTGGGCCGGCGTGATCATCGCGCTTGTCGGCATCATCTTTGAAACCGTCGGGGACGCGCAGCTGGAAGCGTTTCGCAAAAACCCGGCGATGCGCGGCAAGGTGCTGGACACCGGCCTGTGGCGTTATACAAGGCACCCCAATTATTTCGGGGATTTCGTCACCTGGTGGGGCATATTCATCGTCGGGATCGCCGCCGGCGCGCCGATCTGGACCATCATCGGCCCGATATTCCTGTCCTTCACCCTCACCCGCTGGTCCGGCGCCCCGCTGCTGGAACACAGCCTGAAAAAACACCGGCCGGGCTATGAGGCTTATATCCGGCGCACATCAGGCTTTTTCCCATGGCCGCCGAAAGCGTGATGCAACGCCGGCGCCAGCCTCCTGCTTGGTGGCCTCACGTCCAAAGCCACTGCACCTGATGCCGATGCGCAACGGCCGATCGAGCAGCTTAAAACCAAGTCCCCTGGAGCCTGGCTCAACCACCCACAACATCCCGCCCGCTGAACGGGCCACCCTGCAGCAAACTACACCGCCAAACGGCGAATGGTACCCCGATATCGCGGCACGTCTCACCGATTGGCTGGCCGAACTAAACCCGGCGCGCCCAGCGCTGGTGATCAGCCAGGGCATCACCGCCGGCGTGCTGCGCGGGATATTGGTCGGCGGCGAAGACTGGCACGGCGTCCCCGTCGCCCCCCGCGCCCCGCAAGGCACCGTGTTCCGCATCGTCGGCGGCGTCGAGCAAGTGATCCACACCGGCACCGGCGCGGCGGTGTCACGCGCGGCGTGATTTGAAGCAAGCGGGCACGTCACGGACTTGATCCGGGACAGGGTCAGGCTTTCTTGCCTGGAACAGAGCCAATCACCGACGTCTGCGATTTCATCCACCAAGCGCTGCGAACGGCGCCAGCGGCCAGTCCGGCGCCACTATGTCGTCTTCCGGATCATGCGGCATCGCGGCAAGCGCCCGCAACTCCGCCCGCAGATTTGCCACACTTTCCGAGTCGGGTGGGGTTGGGCGTTGATTTGGTTGCGCTTTCTGTTTTTCCCGCTCCAGCCGCTTGAGATGAAACAGCAACAGCCGCACATCCGCCGGCCGCCGCCGCACCGCCACCACCACGCCCTCGCGCTCGAACACCTCCTCCTCACCATCGCGCAACCGATCCAGCGCCATGTCCTCGATCCAGCGCCCAGTATCGGCCAGCGCCGCATCCCAGCGCTGCGCGAAATCCTGGCTGTGCGCCTGCGCCCGCAACCAATAAGCCGACTGCTTCGTCATCTCGGCCGCCCGCGCCGCCGCCGAAACATTGCCGTGGAGCGCAAGATGATCAAGAAACCGCTGCTGCCGTTCCGGCGACCAGCCATTGTGCTGCGGACGCAAAAAGGTTTTGGGGGCGGGGGGCGTGTTGCTGCTCATGGATTCGGTATAACCCATTGGCGGGGCTGTAGGACAGACAGGGAACAGGGAAAGCAGGGCCTCCGGCGGCAAGGGTCGAGGACCCTTGACCCATTTGTTTTTTGGACGGCCCCCTGACAAAAAGAACCCAGTCGCCCCGGACTTGATCCGGGGCCCCGCTATTTCGGCAAGCGATCTTGCGGAAACCAATCATCCCACAGATCACGCCAATCCGGATTGTCCGCCTCGATCAACGCAAATTTCCATTCCCGCCGCCATCGCTTCACCGTCTTCTCGCGCGCGATGGCCGCCAGGATTTCTTCATACCGCTCCGCATACACAATGCGCGTCAGGTCATATTCGGCAATATGCTCTGATCCCTTGCCTTCGCGGTGCTGCTGCACGCGGCGCACCAGATCGGCGGTCACGCCGATATACATGCCGCCGCGATAGCGGTCCGCCATGATGTACATCCAGCCGCCCTTTGCCATGACGGCAGTTTCGCGGATTGGCGCGGAAAAGAAAAGCGGGGCCCCGGATCAAGTCCGGGGCGACGTGGCTCTTTGGTTGTGGAGGACGCCTGAAAACCCATCGGTGCAGCCCCGCATTCCTAACCCCGGAACTCCGTGCTCGACATGGGCAAGGCTTTTCTTCTTGGCGCGCGCCAGCTCTGGTGATCATTATTGTAAACCACTATTCCCCAAGTTTAAATACGGAATAGATTATTGTACATATATAGAACAATTGATCATACTACTTCTCAATTAAATACGTGGCCGCCTCTAGGACTGACGACCACGCAGTTTATTTTCTGAAACTCGGAATTACGATCCTGACGAGTGACCTTTATTATAGGCCGATCTTGTAGCCGCTGCAAAAGCCGTTGTACTTGGACTATTCGCAAGCAAATCTGGAATCAGAAAGATCCCATCGACGAATTTATCACCCTCTCGGGGATTATATTCACCCTTTTCACGGTCACGGACGCCGGCTGCATAGGCATCGTTTAGTTCTTTTTCGCTTGCCTTGTATTGCATCGTACTTCTCCTCACTTCAACAACCGCAATGGCGCGGTCAAATTAAGAATAGGCCTTTCGTTGGAGCAAAATAGGGTTCAAAACAGGTCAAAATCCGATCAAAAAGCGGGATGTTGCAGGCATGCCCAATATCAATGTGAACGGGGAACTTCTAGGCGCACATCGTAATGCGCGAGGCCTGTCCCGTGCTGGGTTGTCCCATGCACTTTTGCCAGCACGAATCTCTGAAGAAACTATCAAAAGAGCAGAAAAGGGAATCGTAAATCCGAAAAAACTGGAAGTAATATCTAAATTTTTTCAGACAAATTCAAGTATATTTTTTAGTAAAGTAGTAGATTTAGTCGATTAATCGGGAGATTAGACGGCCATTTATATTGAAAAAGAGCCAGGACATATAAAATATGTATCTATAGAATTATTAACTATTTTTCAAGTAGACCACAACTTGTCTGGATTTTTTCTACCAGAGTCCAGCGAACATCCGAACGGCTATGTAGGAACATCGACGTTTCAAATGAGCGGTCAATTGATAAATGATTTTATATACGGGAGTTATTTGCCAGATATTACGAATCCAAAATATCCTCAAGGAGTCGGCGTTTTTCAGATGAAAATTATAAAGCATCATAATTGGATAGAGGGTTTTTGCACGTTTTTTTCTGATGATGACAATATCGCAGTCTCGAGTACAGTATGGATACGTAAATCGTGGGATGAACATGATTTCATGGTTCAATCTGCAAAAAAATTGTAAAGAGAGTGCGGTTTATTACTTACTTCGCCGACAGCAATCTAGGATCAGGGCCCATTAAAGGGATTCCCAAGCTGGTCTCGGTCAGATTCAATGTCCGCGCTGATGAGGCGTTTCCATGAACGATTTGTTCTCGAGTTGCGGGGACACTACGCGTTCCAAGGACGCTATACTTAATTTCCCTGTCACGTCCGAGACGTCGCCTGACATTCATTGATTCAGCCGGTGCCGGTTGGCGCGGCGCCGGGCGAATGTTGCGGCTGTTTTGCGGCGTCGTCTGATCCGCCTTAACCGCTGGCCAGCATCTTTTCCACCGCAAGCGGATCAGCGGCGATCACGGTCAGCAGGGCGCGGGCTGGGGCGTCGGGTTGGCGGCGGCCTTGTTCCCAATCGCGCAGGGTGGCGACGGGGATGTGGTAGGCGCTGGCGAATTGGGTCTGGGTCTTGTTTGCAGCCAAGCGGACGGCCTTGACGTCCAGCGGCAATGCGATGCGGCCACGGCTGGCATCGCCGGCGGCGTAGGCGATGGCGTCTTTAAGGCCGGCGGCAATCTTGTCGAAGGCGGTTTTGGTCATAGGTTTTCGAGCCTCAATTGCGTGATGGGTCGTCTTCAAAAATTGTCGGCCAGTCGCTTGGTCAGGGCGACGAGGCCGCGGCTTCGTTGATGGTGCGCATCTGCGATTCCCTACGGCATTGCCGGATAGGGGAAAATCGAAATTACGGCATTGCCTTGTATTTTGGTGATGGTGCTGGTGGCGCGCACCCACCCCCGGCCCCTCTCTTGAAAGGGAGGGGAGAAGGAAAGGGCTGCCCGAAAACACATGGGTCAAGGGTCCGCGACCCTTGCCGCCGGAGGCCCTGCTTTTCTGCTTCCC
>NZ_JBBATR010000059.1:0-14238 GCF_040398645.1 Sandarakinorhabdus sp. | reverse complement strand
CCAGCCCTCGCCCTTCGCCCGCAGCGGTTTCTCGATCAGTTGGCCGTGCATGACAGTGTGGCGGTGCGGCGGCGGCCGGCGGATGTGCGCCTGCTGCTGTTTCCTCTCAGGCGGCTGAATCGGAAAAAACGGAAAATGCAAGCAAATCAACGCCGAAGCCCGCCAGACTGGTCATATGTGGCAAAAGTGGCAGCCGAATTGCGGGCGCTTGTCGCGGGGCATGGCGAACGCCCGGCCACCTGACCTCTTGCCCTTGCGCCGCCGTTATGGCCAAGAACATCCAGCATCCTCAAGGCACAGACAAAACCAACCATGCCCTGGCTGTTCCATATCTTCCTTGCCATCCACGTCGGCGCCGGCGTGGTGGCGCTCACCAGTTTCTGGGGGGCGGTGGTGACGCGCAAGGGCGGGCCGGCGCATCGGCGCTGGGGCGGTGTGTTTTCGGCGGCGATTTATGTGGCGGCGGTGCAGGCGCTGGGCATGGGCGGGCTGTCGCTGGTATGGCCGCTGGCGATGCATCCGGCGCTGTCCGATGCCGTGCTCTATCAGGGCATGTTTGGCACCATGATGATCTATCTGGGGCTGCTGGCGATATCGATGACGCGCTATGGCCTGGTGATGGTGGCCAATCGCCGCGACCATGCTGCCAATCGCCATTGGTCGATGCTGGCGCTGCAGGGGGTGACGATGGTTGGGGCCGGCGTGTGCCTGCTGCACGGGCTGTATCTGCTGAACCGCAATGGCCCGGTGATGGAGCCAATCCTGATGGTCATGCTGGCGCTGCTCGGCTTTGGCACGACGATCACCTATTTTCAGTATCTGCTGATGCCGCGCCCGGCGCCGCGGGCCTATATTCCCGAACATTTCAAGGCGATGGTTGCCACTGGCATCGCGGCCTACACGGCATTCCTATCGGTGGGCCTGATCGACATGTTTCCGGCGCATGCCTTCAATCCGGCGATCTGGGCGATCCCCAGCACGATCGGCATGATGATCATCATCCATTATCTGCGCCAGTATCGCCCGGCAGCGAAAGCCCAGCCGGCGGAATGATCAGTCGGCCAGGGCAGCATCCAGGGCAGCAAATGTGTCGTCGATGCCGTGCAGATGGGCGCGTTCGGATTGGACGATGGCCGCAAAGGCTTCGCGGCGGATGCCGGCCAGCACATCGGCGGCGGGCCGGGCGGCTTCGGGCAGGCTGGATATCACCAGATCGATCATGCGCTCAGCGCCGTGCAGGCGGCCCCACAGATAATCATGCTCGCGGTAGGCCCGGCAGAAAAACGCGCCAAACGCCATGAACTGCGCGCCTTTCAGCTGGCGGCCGCCCACGCTGGCCAGCGCCATGCAATCATCGGGGCTGACCCGGTCAACCTTGATGGCATCCAGCTCATCGAGGCCGCCATCGGCGATCAAGGGCAGGATGGCGATATCGAAAAACGCAAAGCCCAGATACGCCGCCAGCGTGTCGCGGCGCAATTTGCGCGGCAGCCCGGCGCTGAGCAACGCCGTGAGCAAGGCATCGCTGCGTTCGTCCAGCGTGCGCAAATCCAGCGCCGCCGCCATTGCTGCCATCGCGCCGGCCGGATCGGCAAGCGCATTGGCGCAGGCCGCACGAGTGGCTGTATCCAGATGGCCCGCCTCGCTGTCCTGCTGCATCAGCGCCACATGCGGGCCAAGCATCGTGTAAACGCCCGCCTTTACCTGGCCCAGCGCGGCCGCCGTGCGTTCGTTGGTGCCGGCCATCGCCATGTTCACCCGGCGAATCAAAAAACGCAGGCGGCGGATGCGATATTCAAGATCATATTGCCGCAGAAATTGCACATGCAGCGAAGCCGGCCCGGCCTTGCCCAGCGTTTGCTCAGGCTCGGCCAGCCCGCCAGCCTTGACATGCCGCCAGAGCGCGCCGCGCACCGCCTCGCCGTCAATCTGGCCGGCGCTGGCAATCTGGCTGGCCAGGCGATCAACCACACCGGCAAATTTCAGCCGGCCATAGGCACCATAGGCAAAGCCGGCCTGCCGCGCCGCTTCGCTGTTCATGCGGCTGCGCCAATCGGCCAGCCGCGCCGTGGTGGGCGACAGCAGCAGCAAGCGCAGGCCGATGGCCGCATCAATGGCCTGATCAACCAGCGGGATCATGCCGATAACGATGCTGCGCAAGCGGCGGGCACGCGCCGAAAGGGCATCGATGGCGGCCAGGCTGTCGCGGATTGGCTGCTGGCGGGGAATATCGGCCAGGCTGCGCAGCACGGTGGCGAAAAACCCCGGCGGCTGCTCGGTTTGCGGGCTGGGATCATGCATGCCGGGCTTGGGATCAAGATAGACAAAGCGGCGATCAACCTCGCGGTGCGCCGGGCGGCCGGCCAGCGCCGCCAGCGCCGGGCCAAACGGGCGATTGTCCAGCACGGCGCCATCGATCAGATCGACATTGGCCGGATCGGCGCGGCCTGGAAAACATCTGGCCAGAAAGGCTTCGCGGCCGGGCCACACCGCGCCGCGCGCCGCCAGCACGGCGTCAATCTCGGTGATGCGGGCCGGCGGAAATGCGCCTGGAAAGCTGGCGGTGGCACGCGCTGCAAACACCAGTTCGCCGGCCTCCCCAAGATGGCGTTCGTCGCCGTCGCCCGGGCAGGACATGCCGAGCACAAGGCGGTGCTGCGGTTCGATAACTTCGCGGGGGCTGTGGAGCCGCAACCGCTGCGGTGCACCGTGATAATCGGTCACGGTCACGAACAGATCGAACGGATGCAGGCGCGGCAACAGCGGCGGCGTGCGGGCACCGGCGGCCATGGCGGTGAGGGCATCGATCAGCAGGCCCGAAAAGGCCGCGCCGGAAAATGGCGGATTGAACCAGCGGCTGCGCATGAAGCGCGACAATTTGCGTTTCACCTCGGCGTGGGCAGCCACCTGCGCCTGATCGTCAGCGGCCAGCCCGCGCCGGCGCACCCACCACACCAGCGGGATCGCCCACAGCTTGGAAAAGCTGCGCGAGGCCGCGGCCGGATCAAGCAGCACATCGGA
This sequence comes from Sandarakinorhabdus sp., assembly GCF_040398645.1. Taxonomy (GTDB): domain Bacteria; phylum Pseudomonadota; class Alphaproteobacteria; order Sphingomonadales; family Sphingomonadaceae; genus Sandarakinorhabdus. Next base: position 11,217 of record NZ_JBBATR010000059.1, on the reverse strand, counting down.
ATCGGCGCCGTCCAGCCACAGTGAGCGCACCGCATCCAGATCATGCCCCTCCACCAGTGCCCGCGCCAGCAGCACGCCATTGATGCCGCCCGCCGAAGCGCCGGCCACGATGTCGCAAATCACCCGCAGATCAAGGCCGGGAATGGCATCGAGCAGCGCCTGATAGACAATCTCGCTGTCCCGCGCCGGCGGAAGCGCCGTGTCTGGTGAATGCCGGCGCATGGATGCGCGGGTCAGCTTCCACACTTCCTTGGTGAGGCCGTGCATGTACACCGCCAGGCTGACCCCGCCGTAACACACCAATGCCAGACGCAGTTCCTTGGTTTGCACAGCGCCGCCCTTCTGCGCAGCCAGCTTACGGCCGCCGCTGCAATCGGCAAGTGCGGTGTCAGCGCTTGATTGACGCCGCTGCCACCACGATGTCGAACGCTGTGGTGATGCCCTTCACGAATGCGCCGCGTTCCACGCTGATATACTCGTCCAGTGCATGGGCGCGAAAGCCGCCGCCGCCGGCCGAAAGCGTGATGGCCGGAATGCCCAGGCTGATCGGGATATTGCTGTCGGTTGAGCTGGCGACGAGGCCGGCATCATAGCCGCCGGCAGTGAGGATGCGCGCAGCGGTCGCCACCAGTGGATCGTTGGCGGCGGTCGAGCCGGCCGGGCGATCGCCGATCAGCTCCGGCACGGCGCTGATCCGGCCATATTTGGTGTCCCGCGAAGCATTTTCAGCGGCAACACTGGCATCGATCAAGGCCAGAAACTGGCTTTCCACCGATTTGAGATTGGCCGTGGAGGCGGACCGCATGTCAAATTCCGCCAGAATCAGATTGGGGATGGAATTGACCGAGGTGCCGCCGGCAATGGTCGAGGCCGCAAACGTGGTCTTGATATCGGTGGGCACCGCGATCTTGTACATGGCGGTGACGGTGCCGGCCATGGCCACCATCGGATTGACCAGCCCGAATGCGCCATAGCTGTGGCCGCCGGGGCCCTTGAACGCCACCCGGTACCGCCGCGACCCAACCGCGCCATTGACGATGCGGCCCACGGTGCTGCCATCAAAGCTGATGAAATCGCCGATGCGGCTTTTCAGCGGGCTGGCGCTGAACAAATGCCGCACACCGCGCAAATCGCCCTGGCCTTCCTCGCCGACATTGGCGACAAAGATGATATCGCGCGGGGCAACGATCTTGCCGGCATCCATGGCGCGCACAAACGCCAGCAGCGCGGCCAGCGTTACCGTGGTGTCGCCGATGCCCGGTGCGTGCAACGTGTCGCCTTCGCGGCGCACCTTGATGGCGACATCGGGCGGAAACACCGTGTCCAGATGCGCGGCGACCATCAGCGCCTTGGCCGTTCGGTCCTTGCCGGGCCGGGTGCCGATGACATTGCCGATGGCATCGATGTGCACATCAACCAGCCCCAAGGCCTTGAATTTTTGCAGCATACGCTCGCCGCGCAGGGCTTCCTTGAACGGCGGCGCCGGAATTTCGGTCAGCTCGATTACCTCGGCAACGATGGTGTCGTAATCGGCGGCGATTTTCGTGTGTGCAGCCGCAAGCGCTGCCGGCTGAGCCAGAACCGGTGTTGCAGAGGCAAGGAGCAGGACAGAAATGAGTGTGTGCATGGCATCGTGTGGCATGACGCATCGGCATTGTGCAAGCCGGTGCTTGCCTGCTGGCACATCCGCTCGTAATGTTCCGCGTCTGTTCTGTAAATTGAGTGAAAATGGCCAAGCCCAAATCCCGTTATGTTTGTCAGGCGTGCGGCGCGGTGTCGCCGCGTTGGGCCGGGCAATGCGGTGATTGCAAGGAATGGAACACGCTGGCCGAGGAAGCAGCGCCAGTCTTTACGCCGTTTGCCGCCAAGCAATCCCTGCAGGCCGGCGGCCGCCGCATCCTGCTCGAAAGCCTGGCCGATGATGTGGCGCTGCCGCCGCGGTTGTCCACCGGCATCACCGAGCTTGACCGCGCGCTGGGCGGCGGGCTGGTGCCCGGCAGTGTCACCTTGATCGGCGGCGATCCCGGCATCGGCAAATCCACCTTGCTGCTGCAATCGGCCGGCCGCATGGCGCGGGCTGGCACGGCGGTTGCCTATGTGTCCGGCGAGGAAGCGGCCGATCAGGTGCGGCTGCGTGCGCGCCGGCTGGGGCTGGCCAAGGCCGATGTGGCGCTGGCGGCCGAAACCAACGTGCGCGATATCCTGACCACGCTAACCGCGCTGCCACAGCCGCCGGCGATGCTGGTGATCGATTCGATCCAAACCATGCATTCAGACACGCTGGAAGGCGCACCGGGCACGGTTTCCCAGGTGCGGGCATCGGCGCAGGAGCTGATTCGCTATGCCAAATTGTCCGGTACCGCGCTGATCCTGGTTGGCCATGTCACCAAGGATGGCCAACTCGCCGGCCCGCGCGTGCTTGAGCATATGGTCGATACCGTGCTGTATTTCGAAGGGGAGCGCAGCCACCAATATCGCATTCTGCGCGCCGTGAAAAACCGCTTTGGCGGTACCGACGAAATCGGCGTGTTTGCCATGGGCGCCGATGGGCTGGAGGAGGTCGCCAACCCGTCCAGCCTGTTTCTTACCGCCCGTGAAGGCCAGGACAGTGTGACCGGCGCGGTGGTGTTTGCCGGGCTGGAAGGCACGCGCCCGGTACTGTGTGAAATCCAGGCCCTGGTGGTGCGGGTGCCGTCGGGCGCCACGCCGCGCCGGGCCGTGGTCGGCTGGGATTCGGGCCGGCTGGCGATGCTGCTGGCGGTGCTGGAGGCGCGCTGCGGCCTCGCCTTTGGCAGTCACGAGGTTTACCTGAATGTGGCCGGTGGCCTGCGCATTGCCGATCCTGCGGCTGATCTGGCGGTGGCCTGCGCACTGGTATCGGCGCTGACCGATCGGCCGCTGCCGGTCGATGCGGTGGCCTTTGGTGAAGTGGCATTGTCGGGCGAATTGCGCCCGGCCGGGCTGGCGGCGCTGCGCCTGAAAGAAGCTGCCAAGCTCGGCTTTGGCCGCGCGCTGGTGCCCGCCGGTACCACGGGCGGCGGCGCGATGCAGGTTGGCGGCTTTGCCACGCTTGCCCGGCTGGTCGATCATCTCGGCCGGCCGGACTGATATGCGGTTTGCGCTGCCGTGTCGTTGGGGTAAGACGCTGGGTTATGGATATAGTGGCATCGTTGACGGGCTTTGACTGGATCGTTGTGCTGATTGTGGGCGCGGCGGCAGGCTTTGGTGTGATGCGCGGCTTCATTGCCGAAGTCGCCAGCCTGGCGGCGTGGGTGGCTGGTTTCATTGCCGTGCGCCTTTTCTACACGCCGGCGCAGGCGTTTTTCACGCAGGTCAGCGGCAGTGACATGATCGGCATGGTGTCCGGTGTGATCGGGCCGTTCTTGCTGGCGATGCTGGCGGTCAAGCTGATCGGCGGGTTCCTTTCCAGCAGTGCCAAATCCAGTGTGATTGGGCCATTGGACCGTCTGCTTGGGCTGGGTTTTGGCATGCTGAAGGGCGTGTTGGCCGCCAGCCTGCTGTTTTTGCTGGTCAGCTTGTCGCTCACCATCCTGCCGGGTTCGAATGATCGTCCGGAATGGTTGGCCAAGGCGAAGACGACGCCAACCCTCGCGCTGGTGGCCAGCGCCATGGTCGGCTATGTCGGGGAGGCGTGGCGCCAGCAGCAGCCGCTGGTCAATCCGCATGCCGGCTTGCCTGGTTTTGACGGCAGCGATGAAGAAGCCGCCCCCGAAGGCGGCTATGGCAGCGAAGACCGGCGTTCGCTTGACACGCTGCTTGACCAGCAGGAAAAATCCACGCCATCCACTGCGATATGACCGTTCGGCTCTACAACACGCTCATTCGCGCCAAGCAGGATCTGGTGCCGATCGATCCTGATCGGATCACCATGTATGTCTGCGGCCCGACAGTGTATGGCCGCGCGCATATCGGCAACTTCCGCCCGGCCGTGGTGTTTGATGTGCTGCAACGCCTGATCCGCCACGTTCATGGCCCGGACAAGCTGGTTTATGCCCGCAACATCACCGACATCGACGACAAGATCATGGACCAGGCCCGCGCTGAGGGCGTGTCCATTGATGTGATCACGGCGCGCTATGAGGGCCTTTATCTGGAGGACGCTGCCACGCTGGGGGTGGAGCGGCCCGATCTGCACCCGCACGCCACCACCAGCATCCCAGCCATGATCGCCATGACGCAAGTGCTGATCGCCAAGGGCCATGCCTATGCGGCCGAGGGCCATGTGCTGTTCGATGTGGCCAGCCACGGTGATTATGGCAGCCTGTCACGCCGGCCACTGGACGAGATGATCGCCGGTGCGCGCGTCGAAATCGCGCCGTACAAGCGCAATCCGGCCGATTTCGTGCTGTGGAAGCCATCCAGCCCGGATCAGGCCGGATGGTCCAGCCCGTGGGGACGCGGCCGCCCCGGCTGGCACATCGAATGCTCGGCGATGATCGCCGAAAGCCTGGGCACCACAATTGATATCCACGGCGGCGGCATCGATCTGACATTCCCGCACCATGAAAATGAATGCGCCCAAAGCGCCTGCGCCCACGACGGTGCGCCGCTGGCGAACATATGGATGCACAATGGCTTTCTGAATTTCGGCAGCGGCGGCAAGATGTCAAAATCGCTGGGCAATGTGCAATCGGTCGCCGATCTGACGGCGGCGGGCTGGAGCGGCGATGAGCTGCGGCTTGCGCTGCTGAGTGCGCATTATCGGCAGCCGCTGGGCTGGGACGAAGCATTGCTTGGCCAGGTGCGGGCGCGGCTGGACAAATGGCTGCGTCGGCTCGGCGATGTGCCGCGTGGGCCCCGCCCGCCGCCGCCGGCCGCCGTGCTGGACGCACTGGCCGATGATCTCAACACGCCGGCGGCGCTGGCAGCCATCGCAGGCGTGGAGCAGGACCGGGAGGCGCTACTCGGCGCGCTGGCCTTCATCGGCTTGCCCAGCCTGGCACCCGAACGCAGCCGCACCGCTGCTGCAAGCAAGGGCCATGACGATCCCGCCGCAGGCCGCATCGATGGGTTGGTGGCCCAGCGCACGGCGGCGCGCCGAGCCCGCGATTGGGCCGAATCAGACCGGCTGCGCGACGCGCTGGCTGCCGAAGGGATCGTTCTGGAAGATAGTCCAGCTGGGACGATTTGGCGCCGCGCCTGAAAATCCACTGATCATGCGCCTTCGCCGCGTTTCCGATCCGCTGCACATGGGCTAAAAGGCGCCATGGCCGACACGCTTTACACCGCTGCAATCCTGCGCCTGAAGCTGGCAGGTGAAGCGCCGCAGCGGCTTGCCGCGCCGCAGGGCAGCGCGTCGCGGGTGTCGCCGGTGTGCGGCAGCAAGATGGTGGCGGACGTAACGCTTGACGGGCAGGGCCGGGTGGCGGCGTTTGGGTTTGATGCCAGCCGGGCGTGCACGCTTGGCCAGGCCTCTGCCGCCGTGCTGGCTGCGGCTGCGGCCGGGGCAGACCGGGCGCAGCTGGCCGGTATGCGCGCCAGCCTTGCCGATTTCCTGGCGCAGCGCCGGGACGATGCGCCCGAAGGCTGGCAGATGTTTGCGCCGGCGCGCCCGCACCGCGCCCGCCATCCGTCGATCCTGTTGCCGCTCGATGCCGTATTGGCTGCCGTGGACGCAGCCGGCACGGCCGCATGACCGAGGCTCAGCCCAATCTGCTGCGCGATGTGGTGGTTTATCTGGCGGCGGCGGTGGTGCTGGTGCCGCTGTTCGTGCGCTTCAGGCTGGGCGCCGTGCTCGGCTATCTGGCGGCGGGCATATTGATCGGGCCGTCGGTGCTGGGGCTGGTCGGGAACGCTGAACAAACACTGCATTTTGCCGAATTTGGCGTGGTGCTGCTGCTGTTCGTGATCGGGCTGGAATTGCAGCCATCCCGGCTGTGGGCGCTGCGCCGCGATATTTTCGGGCTGGGGCTGGCGCAGGTGGTGCTGTGCGGGCTGGCGCTTACCGGGCTGCTGCTTCTGCTTACCAGCCTGTCGTGGCAGGCGGCGCTGGTGGTCGGCCTGCCGCTTGGTTTGTCGTCCACGGCGCTGGTGATGCAGTTGCTGGCCGAACGGCAGTTGGCCGGCACGCCGTTTGGGGAACGCAGTTTTTCGATGCTGCTGTTTCAGGATCTGGCCATCGTGCCGCTGCTCACGGTCGTGGCGGCGCTGTCTCGGGCACCGGTCACCAATCCCGATCCGGGTTGGCTGGTTGCGGCCAAGACACTGGGATCACTGGCATTTCTGGTGGCGGTGGGGCGCTGGGTGCTGCCGCGCGTGTTCCGCATCATCGGCACGCTCGGCGCGCGCGAGGCGTTTGTTGCCGCCGCCCTGCTGTGCGTGCTGGGCAGCGCGCTGCTGATGGCCAGCATGGGGCTTTCCATGGCACTGGGAGCATTTGTGGCCGGCGTGATGCTCGCCGAATCGCCGTACCGCCGCGCCCTTGAAACGGACATCGAGCCGTATCGCGGGCTGATGCTGGGCCTGTTCTTCATTGCCATCGGCATGAGCCTGGATCTGGCCGTGGTGGCGGCCAACCTCGGCCTGATTGCCGTGCTGGTGGTGGGCGTCATGGCCATCAAGACCGGCGTGATCGCCGTGCTGGCGCGCAGCTTTGGCACCGAATGGCCGCGCGCCATCAGAATGGGGCTGCTGCTCGCACAGGGCGGCGAATTCGGCTTTGTGCTGTTTGCGGAGGCCGAACGCGGCCTGCTGATCAGCCATTCGGCGGCGCAGTTGTTTGGCGCTGTGGTTACCGTTTCGATGGCGCTTACCCCGCTGTTATTCCGGCTGGCCGGGCGGATGTTCGCGATTCCGGACGAACCGGGCAGCCGGGACGGGCCGGAAACGGCAGGCGGCAACCACGGCCACGGCGGCAATGGCGGGCATGTCGTGTTGGTGGGCGGCGGCCGGGTGGGGCAAGTGATCGCCCAGATGCTGCGTGCGCGCGGCCATGCGATCACCGCCATCGATCTGGACGCCGAACTGATCGACGTGACGGCGCGGTTTGGCAACACGGTGTTCTGGGGCGATGGCACAAGGCTGGACATCTTGCGCAACGCCGGTGTCGGCAATGCCATTGCGCTGGTGTTCGCACTGGACGGCGCGTGGGACCCGCAGGCGCTGATTGGGCCGATCCGCGCCGAATGGCCCGATCTGCCGATCATCGCCCGCGCCTTCGATCGCACTCACACGATCGCGCTGCGCCGCGCCGGGCTGAACATCGTGGTGCGCGAAACCTGGGACAGTGCGGTGCGCATGGGCCGTGACGTGCTGACGGCCTTGAACACGCCCGCAACCATCATCGATGCCATCGAAGCGGAATATCGCCGCCGCGATCTGGAACGGCTGGATTTGCAGATCATCAGCGGCGACATGATGACCGGGGCCGACAATATCATCCGCGCGCAGCTTGATCTTGATCCGGCGGCGCTAGATCCGGCGGCGCTGGGCGAAATCCCGCCGGCCTGACCCTGGCTGCGGGCTGCTGGCCCTGCTGCTGCACAGATGGGCAATTCGCCGCAGCCTGCCGGCAAGCGTTTGCGTGACCTGCCGGAACTGCTGCAGTAATTGGCACGTTATACGGCCGATCAGGCGCGCAGGCGCCGGCGCGCTCCGTGCTGAAGGGAACCCGTGAAAACACGTTCATTGGAAAAGACGGGGTGGGCCTTGCTGGGGTTCCATGCGCTGGTCTCGCTCTTTGGGCTGGCCGGCATCGGCATCATGCTGCCCAATCCCGATCTGTGGAGCGGGATCGACATGTTGGCCCGGGCGTTTCCGCTGGCATTGGCCCAAGGCGGCAATGTGCAGATCTGGTCTGGCGCGGCGGCTGTGCTGGTGTTTGGCGCGGTGATCGCTGGCCGGCGGGCGGTTTTGATATTTTTCACTGTGTCGGTGCTGTTGTCGATCGGGCTTGAATTGCTCGGGACGGTTTATGGCTGGCCGTTCGGCAACTACGAATACACCGATTTGTTCGGCTACAAGCTGTTCGGCCGGGTGCCGCCGGCGATTCCGCTGTCGTGGTTTTCCATGGCATTCTCGTCCTTTGCACTGGCGGCTGCCATCATCCGCAAATGGCGCGGCACTGCCGGCCTGTGGTCGTCGATTGCGCTGGGATCGATTATGTTGACCACGTGGGACCTCGTGCTCGATCCGGCCATGTCCAACGACGCGTTGGCGCTGCAATATTGGGTCTGGGAAGATGTGGGGCCTTATATGGGCATTCCGCTCATCAATTTTCTGGGCTGGGTTGCTGCGGGCAGCGCCATGATGTTTGCCGCAAGCTATTTTGATGATCGGCTGCGGCCCATCGATGCCGGCGCGTCGCCGTTTTTCCTGGCGATGTATCTGTGCAATCTGGTGTTTGCCATCGGCATCTGTGCCAGCAGCCAGTTGTGGCTGCCGGCGATGGTGGGCAGCGGATTGGCGGCCGCAGTGCTGATCGGCTGGCTCTTGCCGCGTGATCCCGTCGCGCTGCGGCTGGTTGCCCGGCGCGAAGAAGCCTGACGCTGCTTTCGCCGCTTGTCGAAGGATCGGCGCTGTTCATGCGAGCGGCGGCGCGGCTGGCAGCCAACCCGCGCGCCTTGACTGCTCAAGGAACCGGGCATGTGCCGGCAGCCGGGCCGGTGGTGCTGGCGGTGCGCCATTATCACCATCTGCTCGATGGCGTCGGCCTGTTGGCGCAGTCTCGCCGGCCGCTGCATATCCTGATCGGCCTCGATTGGATTGCGCAGCCGTCAACGCGGCTGATGATGGAAGGGCTAGCGGGTGCGTGTGCGTGGCCAGTCACACTGCGCAGCGCGCAGGACCGTTTGAGCGATCAGGGTGTGGATCGGCCCGGCCCGCGCGCCTTTCATGAGCACGAAGTTGCCCGCTATCAACAGCGCGCCCACCGCCAGTGCATCGATCTGCTGGGCCGCGGCCGCGTGCTGGTGGTCTTTCCCGAAGGCTTTCCGGTGATCGATCCGCACACCGCCCGCGCGGCACGGCGCAGCGCGCTGGCGCCGTTCAAATCCGGCTTTGCCCGCGTGGCAATTGCAGCGGCTCGCCGCCAAGGCATGGCGATTCCGGTTGTGCCGGTTGGCATCCGCCCCGATGATCATGACGATAGCAGACTTGCCTTTGTCTATGGCGCACCGCAGCAGGTAACGGCTGCCACCGCTGTGGATGCGCTGATTGCCCAAACCCGGGCGGCTGTTGCGCAGCTCAGCGCGTAACGGGTTTGATGGAGGGCATCATGGAAAGCTTTGCGCTGCTGCTGATCGTCCTTGTTCAGGCGGCACTTGCGGCCGGGCTGGCGCGGGATTTCAGCCGGGCAGCCGGCAGCCCGCGCATCGCGCTGTCCACGGTTGCTGCACCATTTGTCATATCGGTGATCGTGCCGGTGCTCAACGAGGCGGAGCGATTGCCGGCCATGCTGCGCGCGCTGCTGACCGACGCCGCCGGTGTGCCAGAAATCACCGAGATCTTGATCATCGATGGCGGTTCGACCGACGGCACCCGCGATGTTGCGGAGGGGTTTCGGGCGCAGGAACCACGGCTGGCGTTTGTCGATGTTTCCCCGGTGCCGCCCGACGCGGTGGGCAAGGCGTGGGGCCTGCTGCAGGGCGCTTCGCTGGCGCGCGGCGATTGGCTGCTCACATTGGATGCCGATACGCTGGTGCCGCCGGGTCTGACGCGCTCGCTGGCGGCGTTTGCGCAGCAAGCCGGGCTGGATGCGCTGTCGGTTGCGACGCAGCAGGCCTGCACGGGCTGGCTGCAATCGATGCTGCACCCGGCGTTTCTCACCACGCTGGTTTATCGATTTGGCCCGCCCGGCTATGCCACCCGCGATCCGCAGCGGGTGATGGCCAATGGCCAGTGTTTTTTCGCGTCGAGATCGGCGCTGGCCGCGTCCGATGCCATCGCAGTGTCGCTGTCGTCGCTGTGTGAAGATATCACCATGGCGCGCACCTTGGCCAAGGCCGGCCATGCCGTGGGCTTTTATGAAACCGATTTGCCCATCGAAGTGGCGATGTACGGCAGCGCCGCCGAGCTGTGGGCCAATTGGCCGAGATCATTGGTGATGCGGGACCGCTACTCCAACCGGGCGGCCGCGCTGCCATTTGCGCAGATGATCCTGCTGCAGGCGGCGCCCTTGCCGCTGCTGGCGGCTGCATTGCTGCTGGGCTGGCCGCTCTGGTTTGCCGGTGCGCAGGCGGTGCTGGTGATGTTTCGCATCGGCGTGTTGTTTGGCACCAGCGGCGCCTATGCCCGCCGCGCCGCCAGCTTCTGGCTGTCGCCGCTGCTGGATGTGCCGGTCATGCTGCGGCTGCTGCAAGCGCAATTTCAGCGCCGGCTGGTCTGGCGCGGCCGAGTCTATGCGCGCGGCCGCGATGGCACGATCACTGCCATGCCTGATACCAAAGGCCGCTGATGGGCCAGCGGGTTCAGGCGATCAGATCCCCGCATACCATTCATAGCCGCGGTCCGGCCAGTAACCGCCCTTGCCGCTGCCGAACGGCGCCAGGCTGTTCACCACCATGATTTCCATCAGATATTTGGCCTGTTTGTAGCCCAGTTGCCGCTCCACGCGCAGGCGGACTGGGGCGCCGTTGCCCGTGCTCAAAGGCTGGTTGTTGAGGCTGTGGGCCAATATTGTCTGCGGGTGGAAGGCGTCGACGAGGTCGATGCTTTCATAATAGCGGCTGCTCGATTGCAGGCCGCCCTTGCTGGCCTCGCCGCCATAATCGTCGGCGCACAGGAACACGATATAGCGCGCGCCGTCTTTCAGGCCGGCGGCCTTCAGGATGGTGCCAAGCTGCGGCCCGGTCCAGCCGCCGATGGCGCTCCAGCCTTCCACACAGTCGTGGCGGGTGATCTGGCTGCGTTGCGGCAGGGCGCGCAATTGGGGCAGGGTGAGATCAAGCTGGCGGCCCACCAGCCCCGACACCTTGAGCCGCCAATCGGCGAAACCGCCCGCCGAAAGCCGCTGCCATTCGGGATTGGTGGGCACGTGGGTGCCGTTCACCTTGAACACCGGCGAAATATCGGCTGCGCTGAATTCGCGGGCCAGGCCGTCGCGGCCGACCAGGCGCTGCCAGCGGTAAGTGGCTTGTTCGCCGGCGCCGACCATGGCTTTCAGCGTGTCATTGCGGGTGAGCGCATCACAGCCGGTGAGCAGCAGGCCAGCGGGCAGCGCCGCCAGCAGATTGCGGCGTTTCAGCATCATTTGCCGCC
>NZ_JBBATR010000058.1:6052-14408 GCF_040398645.1 Sandarakinorhabdus sp. | reverse complement strand
AAGTTTTGGGAGCAACGGCTGTGAATTTCGATTTTTCCGACGAGTCCAAGGCACTTGGCGATCAGGCCCGCAAATTGCTGGCCGAGCGCGCCGGCACTGGCCCCGCCCGCAAGGCGATGGCAGACGGCGCGCCGGCGATGGACGCGGCGCTGTGGAAGGATATTGCCGAGCTGGGCTGGACCGCGGCGCGCGTGCCCGAAGCGCACGGCGGCCTTGATCTGAGCGTTGAAGAAGTCGCGCAACTGGCCGAGGCAGCCGGCGGCAGCCTGGCGCATGTGCCGCTGGTGTCCACCCTGCTCGCCACCGAAGCACTGCTTTTGGCGGGCAGCGAGGCGCAGCAGGCCAAGTGGCTGCCCGGCATCGCCAGCGGCGCCACCATCGCCGTTGTCGCCTGGAACGAACCCGGCGCCATCACCCCGGCGACGGTGAAAACCCGCAGCGCTGGCGGCATGCTGACCGGCGTGAAGCAGCCGGTGGCCGATCTGGGCCTGGCGCACATGGCGATTGTGGCCGCCGCTGGCCCGGATGGCCCGCAACTTTACATCGTGGATTTGGCCGGCGCGGATGTTGCCAGCGTCGAAACCGTCGATCTGGTGCGCCGCCATGGCAAGCTGACGCTGAACAACACGCCGGGCGAAGCGCTGGGCACGGCGGATGATTATCAGAACTGGCTGGACCGCGCTGCGATCATCCTCGCCTACGAAGCCATCGGCACCGCTGGCGCAGCGATGGCGATGAGCGTCGAATATGCCAAGACGCGCGTGGCCTTTGGCCAGAAGATCGGCCGTTACCAGTCGGTCAAGCACAAGTGCGCCGACATGTATATCAAGCTGGAGCTGGCGCGCGCCCATGCCCTGCACGGCGTGGCGATGATCGGCATGAACGGGCCGGAATTGCGCCAGGCCGCGGCGGCTGCGCGGGTGGCCAGCCTGGATGCGCTGGGCTTTTGTGCCGAGGAAAATGTGCAGCTGCACGGCGGCATCGGCTTCACGTGGGAAAGCGATTGCCAGTTTTACTACCGGCGCGGCCGCACGGCAGTGGCCGCGCTTGGCCCGCGAGGCTGGTGGGCGGACCGGCTGGTGCGCGCGCTGGAACAGCGCAACCGCGCCGCCGCGTGACAAAACACCGTCTTGGCAGCGCGCCGCGCTGACGAGACGCTCTGGCAAATGATTTTGGATGAGCCGCGCGCGCAGTGCGCCTTGGCTCAAAGGGAGAGCAAGATGGATTTCAACGACAACGCCCAGGAAGCCGAATATCGCGCCCAGGTGCGCGCCTGGCTTGAGGTGAGCGCCGCCGAATATCGCGAGCCGATGAGCGAAACCCAGACGCTGCCGCAGTTCATTGCAAGGTCAAAGGCGTGGCAGGCCAAGAAGCATGCGGCGGGCTACACCGGCATCACCTGGCCCAAGATGTTTGGCGGCCAGGGCCTGTCGCCGATGCACAGCATCATCTACGGCCAGGAAGAAAGCCGCTTTCACGTGCCGCAGGGCCTGTATTCCATCGGCCTGGGCATGTGCATCCCCACCGTGTTCAGCCACGGCCAGCCCGATGCCATTCAGCGTTACGTGCCCAAGGCGCTGGTCGGCGAAGAAGTCTGGTGCCAGCTGTTTTCCGAACCGGCCGCCGGCTCCGATCTGGCCGGTATCCGCACCAAGGCGGTGAAGGACGGGGATGATTGGGTGATCGACGGCCAGAAGGTGTGGACCAGCTTTGCCCACGCATCGGATTTCGGCATCGTGGTGTGCCGCACCGATCCCAGCCTGCCCAAGCACAAGGGCCTGAGCATGTTCATTGTGGACATGAAAGCGCCGGGCGTGACCGTGAAGGGCATCAAGCAGATGTCGGGCGGCAGCGATTTCAACGAAGTGTTTTTTGATGGCGTGCGGGTGAATGATTCGCACCGGCTCGGCGCCGTTGGCGATGGCTGGAAGGTCGCGCTGACCACCCTGATGCACGAGCGGCTCGCGGTGGGCGGCAAGCCGCGTTATGCCCCGGGCTATGAAACGCTGATGAAGCTGGCCGGCGGTGTTGACGGTGCCGACGGCAATCCAGCCATCGGTGCATCCGATGTCCGCCAGAAAATCGCGCAGACCTATATCAACGATCAGGGCATCAAGCTGACCCAGATGCGCGCCCTGTCCGCCCTGTCAAAGGGCCAGATGCCGGGGCCGGAACAGTCGATTTCCAAGGTGGTGGTGGCCAAGACCATGCAGGATCTCGCCAGCTTCGCGCTCGATCTGGCCGGCGGGGACGGCTTTGTCGCCGGCGCCGATGCTGATCCGGAACTGGCCAAGCTGCAAGGCAGCTATATCGGATCAGCCGGCCTGCGCATTGCGGGCGGCACCGATGAAATCCTGCGCAACATCATCGCCGAACGCGTGCTGGGCCTGCCGGGCGACATGCGGCCGGACAAGGATACGCCGTTCAATCAAGCGGTGGCGGTGTAAGGCGGAAGATTAACAGCCTCCGGCGGGCAGGGGTGACCCCTGCACCCGGTTGTTGGTTTGGGGCTTGGTTTCAAAGGCTTGGACCAAGCCAGAACGAGAGTGGTGCAGGGCTCAGCCCTGCCCGCCGGAGGCTTCTATTTCTTACCCGGCCGGACAACCCTCCGGCACCGGCGCGAGGCTCAACTCGGCGCTGGCTTTGGCGAGATCGGCCTTGTAGTCGGCGGTGTCGGCGATCTGTTGATACAGTGCGGTGGCCATCAGGCGGCCGCCGGCCACATCGGATGCCCAGTGCACCCGGCAGGCGATGCGCAAATCACCGGTTTCCTTGCCAAATTTCAGCAGGGCGGCGCTGCGTTCGGGCCGCGCATCGGCCAGGATCAGGCCCCACAACCAGCCCACGGCGGCATGGCCGGACGGATAGGCAAAGCCGAGCGCCTTCCCGCCATCCACCGCCGAAGCGGGGTCGCAGGCCTTGCCGCGATCGGTGGTGAACGGGCGGGCGCGCTTGTGATACTCTTTGGCGGCGGTCACGGCGCGCGCCAGATCGGCGCCGGCGCGCTGCAGCAGCTTCATGGTGTTTGCGGTTGCCGGCGCGGCAACGGCGGCGCCCAGCGCGCAGGCCACCGCCTTTTGGTAATCGGGGCTGCCAATACCGAGCTGGCCCTGCGCCTTGCGCCAATCCGGGCCGCCGATGCCGCGCTTGCTCAGGCGGTACAGGTAGCGATCTGCGCTGTCTTCGCTGCTGCCGGGCAGCGGCGGCGGCGGCAGCAAGCGCACCAGTGTGAGCGGCGACCGGTCAGCCAGATAGCCTGTCATCGCTACTGCCGGCCGCGCCGGTTCGATCATCATTGCAGGCTGGGCGGCGACAGCCGCAGGCAGGGCGAGGGACAGTATTGCCAGATTGATCCGCAGCATGGTGATTCCTCAAGGATAATGCGACTATCATGGCGGCGGCGGGCCGAATTGGCCAGAACTTGCTGTGCGGCCTTGCCACATCAAATAATACCAGGATGGGCTGTTTGCCCCTTGATGTTTGGGCAGGCGAGGCAGACATTCCAATTCGGCCAGGCGACAGGCCCGGCCGGCAACAGATGCAGCTTCATTCCACGATGGCTGCGTCCCGGAGACTTCGATGCCCTCGTTCACCCGCGAACTCGAAAAGACACTGCACAACGCTCTGGCGGAAGCTGCGCGCCGTACCCACGAATATGCCACGCTGGAGCATCTGTTGCTGGCGTTGACCACCGATACGCACGCCGCCCAGGTGCTGAAGGCGTGCAATGTCGATCAGGATGAGCTGCAGAACCAGCTGATCAAATATCTGGACACCGAATTGTCGGCGCTGAAGGCCGATGCCAGCATCGATCCATCGCCCACTGCCGGCTTCCAGCGGGTGGTGCAGCGCGCCATCCTGCATGTGCAATCCAGCGGCCGCGAAGAAGTGACCGGCGCCAACGTGCTGGTCGCGCTGTTTTCCGAACGCGAAAGCCACGCCGTGTTTTTCCTGCAGCAGCAGGACATGACCCGGCTGGACGCCGTGAGCTTCATCAGCCACGGCATCGCCAAATCCGGCCAAACCGAAGCCAAGCCGCCCAAGGGCGCCGCCGAAAATGGCAATGGCCGCGACGAGCCGGAGGAAAAGCCGGCCAAGGCCGAAAAGTCCGAGAAAAAGGGCAGCGAGAGCGCGCTCAAGCAATTCACCGTCAACCTGAATGACAAGGCCAAGCTGGGCAAGGTCGATCCGCTGATCGGCCGCCATGCCGAGGTGGACCGCACCATCCAGATCCTGTGCCGGCGTTCCAAGAACAACCCGCTATATGTGGGTGATCCCGGCGTGGGCAAAACCGCGATCGCGGAAGGCCTGGCGCGCAAGATCGTCGAAGGCGCGGTGCCTGATGTGCTGAAGCCTGCTGTGATTTACAGCCTGGATATGGGCGCGCTGCTGGCTGGCACGCGCTACCGCGGCGATTTCGAAGAGCGGCTGAAGAATGTCGTCAATGAGCTGGAAAAGCTGCCGGATGCGGTGCTGTTCATCGATGAGATCCACACGGTGATCGGTGCCGGCGCCACCAGCGGCGGCGCGATGGATGCCTCCAATCTGCTCAAGCCGGCGCTGTCGTCGGGAGCGATCCGCTGCATCGGTTCGACCACCTACAAGGAGTTTCGCAATCACTTCGAAAAGGATCGCGCCCTGCTGCGCCGGTTCCAGAAAATCGACGTGAACGAACCGAGCGTGGAAGACAGCATCAAGATACTGATGGGCCTGCGCTCCAGCTATGAAGATCATCACAAGCTGAAATACACACCCGATGCCATCAAGGCGGCCGTGGAGCTTTCGGCGCGTTACATCAACGACCGCAAGCTGCCGGACAAGGCCATCGACGTGATCGATGAAACCGGTGCGTCGCAGATGCTGCTGCCCGAAAACAAGCGCAAGAAGACCATCGGCGTCAAAGAAGTCGAAGCGGTGATCGCCACCATGGCGCGCATTCCGCCCAAGAGCGTTTCGACCGACGACAAGGCCCAGCTGCAAACGCTGGACGCCGATCTGAAGCGCGTGGTGTTCGGCCAGGATGCCGCCATCCAGAAGCTGGCCAGCGCCATCAAGCTGGCCCGCGCGGGCCTGCGCGAACCCAACAAGCCGATCGGCTGCTATTTGTTCAGCGGCCCGACCGGGGTGGGCAAGACCGAAGTGGCCAAGCAATTGGCCAGCATCATGGGCATCCCGCTCACCCGGTTCGACATGTCGGAATATATGGAACGCCATTCGGTCAGCCGGCTGATCGGTGCGCCTCCCGGCTATGTCGGCTTTGATCAGGGCGGGTTGCTTACGGATGCCGTCGATCAGCAGCCGCATTCGGTGCTGCTGCTTGATGAAATCGAAAAGGCGCACCCCGATCTGTTCAACATCCTGCTGCAGGTGATGGACAACGGAAAATTGACCGATCACCACGGCAAGACGGTGGATTTCCGCAACATCATCCTGATCATGACGACCAATGCCGGCGCCGCCGACATGGCGCGTGAAGGCATCGGCTTTGGCGCCACCACCCGCGAGGGGGAGGACGAAGAAGCCATCAAGAAGATGTTCAGCCCGGAATTCCGCAACCGCCTGGATGCCGTGGTGCCGTTTGCCTATCTGCCGCCAAGCGTGGTGGCGATGGTGATCGACAAGTTCGTGCTGCAACTGGAAATGCAACTGGCCGACCGCGATGTCCACATCAGCCTGACCGAAGAAGCCAAGGCCTGGCTGATCGAGCGCGGCTATGACCGGATGTATGGCGCACGGCCGATGGGCCGGCTGATCCAGGAGAAGATCAAGCAGCAGCTGGCCGAGGAACTGTTGTTCGGCAAGCTGGTCAATGGCGGCGAAGTGCGCGTGCACGCCAAGGACAATGATCTGACCTTCGAAATCGTGCCGGCCATCAAGAAACCGAAGGCCAAGAAAGCACCCAAGGCGCAAGCCGCTTCCAGCGAAGCGTGACGCGCCGATAACGGCACAAACAAAAGGGCGGTGCCGGCTGGCACCGCCCTTTTTTTGTCCGTCAGCGCGCCTGAAACGGACCAGCTGGAATCAAGGCTTGCTGATCAATCCTGAGACAAGAGCAAAGAGCCTCCGGCGGGCAGGGCTGAGCCCTGCACCACTTTCGTTTTGGTTCGGTCCCAACCTATCAAACATGGCACCAAACCAACAAAACGGGTGCAGGGGTCACCCCTGCCCGCCGGAGGCTCGTCTATCGCTTGTCATAATATCAGTACCGAACGGTCACGCCCGCCTGCACAATCCGCGGCTGGCCCGGCAGCACACCGCGGGCGCGGTCGACCACGTACAGGCGGTCAAACAGGTTGCGCGCCGAAACAAACACTTCCCATTTGCCCTGCGGCGGGCCGTAGGACAGCGCGACATTCAGCTGCGCCCAGCCGCCGATGCGGCCGCGCTGGCCATCCGGGGTTACCGGGATCAGATTGGTATCATCGCCGAACAGGCTGGATTGGCCGACCACCTCGACCTGGCCGGTGAAGCCTTGGTGTTCGATGCCGACAGCGGCGTTGATCAGCCATTCGGGGCTGTAGGGCAGGCGATTGCCGCGCACATCGCGGGCCGCGCCGCACGCCGCCGGGCCGGAACCGGTGGCGATCAATGTGCCGGCGGCCGCGCCATCAAAACACGGCACCACGGCGATGCGTGTGCTGTTGAACCGGGCATCGGCAACCCAGGTGGCGGACGCGCGGGCAAACACATCCGTGTCTGCATCTGTCCAGCCGCCGTCGCGGCTCGACAAGGTGAGCGACAGTTCCGCGCCGCGGTGCAGCGTGCTGCCGGCCGACGTGAGTGTGGTGCCAATGCCGCCGGCCACCGATTGCGACACGATCTGATTGGAAAAATCCATCAAGAATACAGCGGCATCGCCCTTCAGGCCTTTGGCGATGGTGCCGCGAATACCAGCCTCCCAATTCCAGCTGAGCTCTGCATCCAGATCGACCGATCCGCCGCCGGCCGTGATGATATCCTCCACGCGCGGCGGCGCGAAGCCGCGGTGCACGCCGCCATAGATGATGGCATCGGGCGCCGCCGTCAGCGTGAAGCCGATACCGGGCAGCAATTTGTCGAGATTGGCCTGCGCGCTGGTCGCTGTGGTTCTGGTGCCGCCGGGCCGGCCGGCGACCAGCACATCAACCGGCAGATTGCGCCTTGCATAGTCGATGAACTCGGCGCGCACCCCCGGAATCAGTGCCAACGCGCCAAATTCCAGCCTTGATTGGAAGAAGGCGGCAAAGGCAGAGGCATCGCGCTGGTTGTTTTCGCGCACCCCGGCATTGACACCGGTGCCGGCGGCGCGCGCGGTGGGCGTGTCGCCATTCAGTTGGCGGCGGCGCTGGCGTTCTTCGTGGAAACGAATGCCAAGCTCGGTCTCGCCGCTGAAGCCCAGCCCCAGCAGATCATGATCGAGGCTGAGCCGGCTATCGACGCCCCAGGTGTCGTAGTTGCGCAGGCGGCCTTCGTTGCCGCAGCTGCTGCTCAGATTGGCAAGCCCGCCGCAAGCCGGATCGCTGGCATCGTTGGGGCGCTGGCCGCTGTTGGATGATTGCCGCCACCAATCGCGGGCGAAATAATGATAATAGCCGGTGGTGCGCAGGGTGGCCCCGTCGGCGATGTTCCAGCGGTGGGCGAGCGCCGCGCTCAGGCGTTCGGTCTGGAAATCATCGTTCACAAACATATTGCCGCGCGGGTCAGCGGCAAATTCGGCGCGGGTCAGCCCCGAATAGCTGATCTGGCTATCTTCGCGAAAGCGCGACAATTTGAGCGTGATGCCGTGATCAGCGCCCAGATCCCAGCTGGCCTTGGCATAGATATCGGTGAAGCGCAGATGCTGGTTGGCGCGATTGCCGTCGGTTTGTTTCTGGTTGATGTGCAGCAGCACGCCGCCGCCCAGCGCGCGTCCGCCGATCAGCCCATCAAGATTGAGGGTGTCGCGGTTGCCGGCGCTGCCGGTGAAGCGCGCCGTGAATTGATCGGGTGTATCCGGGGTGATGTAGTTGATGACGCCGCCGATGGTTTGCGGGCCAAAGCGCACCTGACCGGCACCCTTCAGCACCTCAATCCGGTTGAAGCGTTCGATGGGCGGATGATAATAGGCCGAATTGTCGCCGTAAGGCGCAAAGCCCAGCGGCACACCATCTTCAAGCAGCAGCACCTTGGTGGACCGAATCGGATTGAGGCCGCGAATGCCGATATTGGGGCGGGCGCCGGCGCCTTCTTCATCACGCGGGAACACGCCGGCGACCTGGCGCAGCGCATCGTTGACGGTGAACACGCGGCTGCGCTTCATATCGGTTTCGGTGACGAGCGCCGCGGAGCCGGCAATGCGGCCAGCGCGGATGGGATCGCCCACCACGATGATTTCATT
>NZ_JBBATR010000058.1:2514-5952 GCF_040398645.1 Sandarakinorhabdus sp. | reverse complement strand
GCAATAATGCAAATCATTCGCATTAGAAACAAATCGCACGCTGCGTCGCTTCAGGCCCACGTCGTCATTCTGCCAGCGCCTCGGCCTCATCAGGGGTTGCAGCAGCCAGGATCGCCCGCGCAACAGCCAGATCATGGCCAGCGCGCAAAAACGCTGCCAGTGCCTTCTGGCGCACCGCTGCATCGTCGCTGCGGATGCGGGCAAATGGCCCCAGGCGTTTGCGCCGGGCAAAGGCCAGCGCGGTGGCCAGTGCATCACCAGCTTCGGGCGCGGCGCCGCGGTCATCCTCGGCAACGCCGGCAGCGGCCAGTTCGCCGGTGACGCGGCGATGGCCCAGCCCGCGCGCCGCCATCGCCCGGCCCTTCATCGCCGCCCACGCTGCATCGTCAATATAGCCCAGTTCAGCCAGACGGTCCGCCAGCGCCTCCGGATCGGCCGGCTGCGCGCCATCCCAGCCGCGTTCCTTCAGCTTGCGGGCCAAATAACGCAGCAGCTTGGTGCGCGTGGTGGCAAAGCGCGCCGCATAGCCAAGCGCGAGCTCGCGCACGCTGGCTTCATTCAGCGGCGGCGGCAGGCGGCGCGGCTTGAGCGGCCGGGGCGGTCTTGGGCGGCGTTTGGCGGTCGGATCGAGCGTCATGCCATGTTCCTGCCACTTTCGGGCCGGAATTTGAACGCCTCGTTGTGGCAATTCACAATTGCTAAGTCATGATTGGCGGCAATCCGGGTCTGGTTTGCGCGCCGCACGGGAGACAGAAATGGCCGTGACCTCGTTGGTCCCTGCGACGCATGTGCCGCCAGCCGAAGCCTTGCCAGCCGAAGCCTTGCCAGCCGAAGCCTTGGTAGCCGGGTCGCCGCACGCCGCCCCTGCAGTGCTGCCAACGCCAACACGCGATGCCATGCCGATGCGCCGATCAAACCAGTTTGCCACGCTGGGCGCGGCGCTGGATTATGCCGCGCTGGGCGAAAAAGGTTTCAATTTCCATGATGCGCGTGCCGATCTGGTGCGCGCCTACACCTACCGCGAATTGGCCGCCGATGCCCGGCGCCATGCCGCGCACTTCATTGCCGAAGGCGTGCAGCCCGGCGACCGCATTGCCATGATCGCCGAAACCGGCCCCGGCTTTGCTGCGGCGTTCTTTGGCGCGATTTATGCCGGCGCGCTGCCGGTGCCGCTGCCGCTGCCCACCAGCTTTGGCGGCCGCGAGGCCTATGTCGATCAGATCCGCGTGCAGCTTACCAGCTGTGATCCGCTGATGTTGCTGTCACCGCCGGGCCTGCATCCGATTGTGGCCGATGCCGCCACCGGCCTGTGCGCGGCGCATGATTGGGATGTGTGGTTTGCCGGCGATGCGCCCGCTGCCGTCCTGCCAACGCCGCAGCCCGGCGATATTGCCTATCTGCAATACAGCAGCGGCTCCACGCGCTTTCCGCATGGCGTTGCCGTCACGCACGAGGCGCTGCTGGCCAATCTGGCCGCGCATGCCGATTGCACCCACGCCGGCCCCGGTGACCGGGTAATCAGCTGGCTGCCGTGGTATCACGACATGGGCCTGGTCGGCTGCATGCTGGCGCCGATGGCCAATCAGTTTTCCGCCGATTATCTGGCCACCGAGGATTTCGCGCGGCGGCCGCTGTCGTGGCTGACGCTGATCAGCCGCAACGCCGGCAACACGCTCAGCTATTCGCCCACCTTTGGCTATGACATTTGCGCGCGCCGCATTTCGCCGTCGATCCCGGTGGCGGAGCGCTATGATCTGTCGCGCTGGCGGGTGGCTGGCAACGGCGCGGACATGATCCGCCCGGAAGTGATGCAGGCCTTTGTCGACACGTTCGCGCCGGCTGGCTTCGAGGCATCGGCCTTCCTGCCGAGCTATGGCCTTGCTGAAGCCACGCTGGCCGTGACCATCATGCCAGTTGGCGAAGGCATTCAGTGCGACCTGATCGATGAGCGCACGCTGGCAGGTGCGAGCGCCGAACCGCGCGCCGATCATCGCTTGCCCACGCGCTACCGCGCCATTGTCAATTGCGGCAAGGCCGTGCCCGGCCTGACCATCGAAGTGCGCAATGAAAACGGCGCGATATTGGCAGACCGCAAGATCGGCCGCGTGTTCGTGCGCGGCCTGGGCATCATGGCCGGCTATTTCCGTGATCCCGAAGCCACGGCCGCCGCCTTGTCGGCCGATGGCTGGCTGGACACTGGCGACATGGCCTACACCCACGAAGGGTCGCTGTTCATCGTCGGCCGCGCCAAGGACATGATCATCATCAACGGCAAGAACCACTGGCCGCAGGATATCGAATGGGCGATCGAACAGCTGCCCGGCTTCAAGGCCGGCGATATCGCAGCGTTTTCGATCACCACATCATCGGGCGAAGAAGCCCCGGCGGTGCTGGTGCAATGCCGCACCAGCGACAATGATGAACGCATCAAATTGCGCGATGCGATCAAATCCAAGGTGAAGGCCATCACCGGCATGAGCTGCGTTGTGGAACTGGTGCCGCCGCGCACCCTGCCGCGCACGTCGTCGGGCAAGCTGAGCCGGTCCAAGGCGCGGCTGCAGTATCTGTCGGGTGAGATACAGCCGCTCGAGATTGCGGCTTGAGCAACCAGCCGCCCCTGCCCGGCGCGGGTAGGGGCATGATTGCCATCACAGGTGCCACCGGCTTTGTTGGCCGCCGCGTGCTTGCTTTGGCTGGCCAGCCAGTTCGCGCGCTC
Organism: Sandarakinorhabdus sp.; assembly: GCF_040398645.1. GTDB lineage: Bacteria > Pseudomonadota > Alphaproteobacteria > Sphingomonadales > Sphingomonadaceae > Sandarakinorhabdus. The sequence goes on along the minus strand of NZ_JBBATR010000058.1, from coordinate 3,236 downwards.
ACCCGCCGGCCGCAACCCGCGCAGCCCGGGGTGGAATGGGTGCTCGGCGATCTGAACGATACGCCTGCGCTGGCCCGCCTGTGCGACGGCGCCGCGGCCGTGCTGCACATCGCCGGCGTGGTCAACGCGGCTGATGAGGCCGGTTTCATGGCTGGCAACGTCACCGGCACTGCCAATATACTGGCCGCAGCCGCATCTGTTCCGCGCTTCGTCCATGTTTCCAGCCTGGCAGCGCGCGAACCCGGCCTGTCGATGTACGGCGCATCAAAAGCGCAAGGTGAAGCGCTGGTGATGGCCAGCGGACATGATTGGGTGATCGTGCGGCCGCCCGGCGTTTATGGCCCGGACGATCAGGAAATGCTCGATATCTACAAGCTGTCGGCGCATGGCCTGTATATTGCGCCGCCGGGGCGGATTTCGCTGATCCATGTCGATGATCTGGCGCGGGCGCTGCTGGCGCTGGCTGGCGGTGGGCCATCGCGCCAGACGCTGGAAATCGATGATGGCGCGGCGGACGGATATTCTCACCCGGAATTCGCGCGGATCATTGGCGGCGCGCTGGGCCGGCGGCAGCGCATCGTCCCGTTGCCGCTGCCATTCCTGCACATGGCAGCGCGCATCGGCCTGTCGCCCAAGCTGACCCGCGACCGTGCCCGCTATATCGCCCATCCGGACTGGGTGGCGCGCGGCGGCAACGCGGCACTGGCGGCGCAGTGGCAGCC
>NZ_JBBATR010000058.1:0-2414 GCF_040398645.1 Sandarakinorhabdus sp. | reverse complement strand
AGCGCAGCAAATCATTTGGGACGAAGCAATAATGACCGACCGCGCCAGCGTTTATACCCGCATCCTTGAGTTGATCGAGCCTCTGAACGCCAAGAAAGTCGTTGTTGCCGAAGCCACCAGCTTTGCCGGCGATCTGGAAATGGATTCGCTGACCGTGATGGACCTGGTGGCCGGCATGGAAGACGAATGGGACATCATGATCCCATTGAATATGCTGCCTGATCTGGAAACGGTCGGGCAAGTGGCCGATGCTGTGCACGGCCTGGTCATCAAGAAGGGCTGACAGGAACATGATCGATCTCTTGTCCAAATATGATCCGTTGATCGCCGAACACGCCGGCCTGCTGTCCACCGGCATCCGCGATCCGTTTGGCATCGTCATGGAAAAAGTGCTGTCGCCCACCGAAGCGATCATCAAGGGCCGGCACACGATCCTGCTCGGCACCTACAATTACATGGGCATGACGTTTGATGCCGATGTGATCGCGGCCGGCCAGAAGGCCCTGGGCGAATATGGCGCCGGCACCACCGGCAGCCGCGTGCTCAACGGCACCTACCAGACCCACAAGGAATGCGAAGACGCGCTGAAGGACTATTATGGCACCGCCCATGCCATGGTGTTTTCCACCGGCTATCAGGCCAATCTCGGCATGGTCTCCACGCTGGCCGGCAAGGGCGATTTCATCATCCTGGATGCCGACAGCCACGCCAGCATCTATGATGGCTGCAAGATGTCCAACGCCGATATCGTGCGCTTCCGCCACAACGACGCTGCCGATCTGGAAAAGCGCCTGCGCCGCCTGCCGCCCGACGCTGGCAAGCTGGTCGTGCTGGAAGGCGTTTATTCCATGCTCGGCGATATTGCGCCGCTGAAGGAGCTGGTGGCCATCGCCAAGGCGCACGGCTGCATGGTGCTTGTCGATGAAGCGCACGGCATGGGCTTTTTTGGCGAACATGGCCGCGGCGTCTATGAAGAGGCCGGCGTCGCCGACGATGTCGATTTCGTGGTTGGCACATTTTCCAAATCCGTTGGCACCGTTGGCGGCTTTTGCGTGTCCAACAATCCGCGCTTTGAAATATTGCGGCTGGTATGCCGGCCCTACACCTTCACGGCGTCGCTGCCGCCGGCCGTGGTCGCCTGTTCGGCGGCTTCGATCCGCAAGCTCATGACGGCGCACGACAAGCGCGCCCGGCTGTGGGAAGCAACGCGCCGGCTGCACGGCGGCCTGAAGCGCATGGGCTTCAGATTGGCCACCGAAACCCCCGAAAGCGCCATCGTCTCCGTGCTGATGCCTGATCAGGAAACCACGGCGCTGATGTGGTCCACGCTGATCGAACTGGGCGTGTATGTGAACATGAGCCGGCCGCCAGCGACACCGGCGGGCGTCTATCTGCTGCGCTGCTCGATCTGCGCGCTGCACAGCAATGACCAGATCGATGCCGTGTTGGCCTGCTTTGATCGCGCCGCCGATATGTGCAGCCTGCCGCTTGCCGTGCCCGCCTGATCGAAAGCGCCTGCATTTTGCCATGACCGCCGCGCGCCGGGCCGCTATGCTGTAACAACCGCGTTGCATGCATGCGCCCGGCAAGGATTTGAACTGCGGCGTGATCAAGCGGATTGACCAATATTTGTTCGGGCTGATCCTGGTGCCGCTGCTGGGCACATTGGTGGTCGCCGCCATGCTGCTCGTGCTTGATCGCATGCTGCGCCTGTTCGATTTCGTCATCAACGAAGGCGGGCCGGTGTCGGTTGTCTGGCGCATGCTGGGCAATCTGCTGCCGGAATATCTGGCGCTGGGCATCCCGATCGGCGTGATGCTGGGCATATTGCTGGCGTTTCGCCGGCTGGCGATGTCGTCGGAACTGGATGCGCTGCTGGCTGTGGGCGTTTCCTATGGCCGGCTGCTGCGCGTGCCGTTCCTGTTTGCCGGCGTGTTTGCCGTGCTGAATTTCGGTATTGTTGGCTGGCTGCAGCCGGTTACCCGCTATGCCTATGAAAATCTGCGCTTCGAATTGCGTTCGGGCGCGCTGGGCGCGTCGATAAAGGTCGGCGAATTTGCCAATCTGGGCAGCGGCGTTACCTTGCGCGTGGAGGAATCGCGGCAGGCCGGCGCGGATCTGCGCGGCCTGTTCGTGCGCGGTGTCGCGATAGATGCGGCCGGCAATCCGGGGCAGAGCATCGCCGCCACCGCCGAGCGCGGCACGTTCCTGGCCACCGACGATCCGGAATATATTCTGCTGCGCCTGCGCGATGGCATATTGGTGCACAGCCCGGCCCCGGGCGCAACGCCGCGTGTGCTGCGCTTTGTGCAGCATGATCTGCCCATCAAGCTGCCGGAAATGGCGGCGTTTCGCAAACGCGGCGAAGGCAATCTGGAAGCCGTGTTGCCCGAATTGATCGCCACAATGCTGCA
>NZ_JBBATR010000057.1:7133-14505 GCF_040398645.1 Sandarakinorhabdus sp. | reverse complement strand
TCGGATGGCGTCTACAACAACAATTTCTTCGAATGCACCACCGGCTGCCCGGCCTCCACCGCGGCCAACCGCACCATCAATACCAACCGCATTTCCGGGCAATGGTATGTCGATGCATCGCTGACCAAGAAAATCAAGGTCGCCGGCTCCAAGGCCGATGTGTTCTTCTATGTCCGCAATTTGCTGAACAGCGATCCGGTGCTGGTCGGCAACGGCCCCACCGGCAACAACACGCCGGCCTATCCGCAAACCAATCGCGGGCTTTATGATGTGCTGGGCCGTGTGTATCGTCTGGGCGTGCGGTTCGAATATTGATTCTGGCTCCGGGGGGATAAGATCATGATATCAAAGCTGTTTGCCGGCTTGTTAGCGGCCACCACATTGGCCGGAACAATTGCGAGCCCGGCGCTGGCGCTGGCGACGCCGGCCCAGAAGAAGGATGCGGCAACGCTGATCGATGCGCAGGCCAAGCTGGCGCAGGTGATGGTGGACACGGTGTTCAGCTATGCCGAGCCGGGCTTTCAGGAGCACAAGACCAGCGCCTATCTGACCGCCATCCTCGAAAAAAACGGCTTCACCGTGGTGCGCGGCGCGGCCGGCATCCCCACCGCCTTCAGCGCCACCTGGAGCAACGGCCCCAGTGGTAAAGATGGGGGCCCGAAAATCGCGCTGGGCAGTGATATCGATGGCCTGCTCGGCCTGTCGCAATATCCCGGCGTGGTGGACATGAAGCCGATGGTGGAAGGCGGCCCCGGCCACGGCGAAGGCCACAACAGCGGCATGCCGATGATGATCGTCGCGGCGCTGGCCGCCAAGCAGGTGATGGAGAAGAACGGCATCAAGGGCACGCTGATGCTGTGGCCCGGCGTGGCCGAGGAATTGCTCGCCACCAAGGCCTATTATGTGCGCGCCGGCATGTTCAAGGATGTCGATGCGTCGATCTTCGCCCATGTCGGCCGCGATCTGGGCACCCAGTGGGGCCCGGCCGGCAACAATGGCATGGTCAGCGTGGAATACACCTTCAAGGGCAAGACCGCCCACGCCGCCGGCCAGCCTTGGGATGGCCGCAGCGCGCTGGACGGTGTCGAGCTGATGAACGTCGCCTGGAACATGCGGCGCGAGCATCTGCCGGTCACCCAGCGCAGCCATTATGTCATCACCGAAGGCGGCGGCCAGCCCAACATCGTGCCGGAAAAGGCCAGCGTCTGGTATTATTTCCGCGAAAACAAATTCTCCAGCATCCGCGGCCTCTATGAAATCGGCAACCGCATCGCCGATGCCGCTGCCATGGCCACCGACACCACGGTAACCCGGCGCACCCTGGGCTATGCCGCGCCCAATTACGGCAACAAGCCGCTGGCCGAGGCGCTGTATGCCAATATCAAGGCCGTCGGCCTGCCCACCTGGAGCGCCGCCGATCAGGGCTTTGCCAAGGCGATGCAGCAAGCCAATGGCCAGAAGCTGGAGCCGCTGGTCACCACATTGGCGCCGCTGTCCACCCCGGAAAGCCGCGGCGCATCGATGGGCGGCGGATCGGATGATATCGGCGATATCATGTGGACGGTGCCCACGGTGACCATCCGCTACCCCAGCAACATCCCCAACGCCATCGGCCACAACCGCCAATCGGCCATCGCCATGGCCACCCCGATCGCCCACAAGGGCGTGATGGTGGGCGCCAAAGCCGTGGCGATGACCATCCTCGATCTGATGACCACGCCAAAGATCATCACCGATGCCAAGGCCTATCAACAGGATGTGCAGTTCAAATCCGACAAATACGATCCGCTGCTAACGCCGCAGGACATGCCGGCCATCCACCTGAACACCGACATCATGGGCAAGATGCGGCCGATCCTTGAGAAATTCTACTATGATGCGGACAAGCACCAGAGCTATCTGGAACAGCTCGGCATCAATTACGAAGATTTCGCCAAGGTGAAGTGAGCCCCGGCGGACGCAAAAGCAAAGGGCCGGTGCCGCGAGGTGCCGGCCCTTGGTGTTTTGAGCGGCGCGGACAGTTCAGATGGCGACGTTGATGGCGGCTTCGCGATGTTGTTCTCCAGAGGCTGCCTTTCAGCAAGCGACCCACGTGCTGACACTAAGCGAATGTCTGCAATGTGCCTTCATCTCGGCCGTTCAGCGGCGCGCCACAGAACTCTGAACGCGGACATCGATTCACGGTCGTATAACGAGCCTCGAATGGCCGGGCATGGGGCATTGTTGCCATTTCTCGCGGGATCTCTGGACGTTGGCTCGCGTCACGAGCAGCCGTTCGGGCATCGTTCATCCGATAGCCACAGTTTGTCTTTTCACAAATCGGTTCGCGAACATCGGGACAAGCATGTGCGGGACGGTCAGCAGTGACAACGTCATGAAGCTGACCGCAAAGATGCTGGTTGTCGGCGAAGAGCCGTTGTGTAGCAGGAAGACCACCCCGGCCACGCCAAGCCCACCAACGCTGATCGGCACGACGATGCCGCGCCATTGCTGGGCGCCCTTCAACTCAAGTGCTTCGGTGTGGCTCTGAAACTGCAGGGGTGAGTGAACGAGACAGAAGAAAATTGCAAAACCGAGCACGGGCGGCAGCAACAGCATTGCGGCAAGTCCGCAACTTGCCAACAGCGCCAGTTTTTTCCGATCTGCCTGCCATAACAGGCCAACTCCAGCCACAGCCACCGCCAAAGCGACTGGCGCCACGAGCAATGACATGTCGGCAAGGGTGGCCGCGGCGCGATCCCCGGTTAGCACCGTGAATAACGCGCGCAAATTGGCAAGATGTAGCAATGCCGGCGCCGTTACGATTGCCGCGGCCATTGCGGTCGCAATGAAGCGCGATCCGCAAGCCTCCCAGTCTTCGGCAAAGTGCGCGACGGCCATTGCGAGGAATGCAGCAAGTGCCAGGACTGGCGCTAGGCGCCAAAGCACATACATGGCGGCGGCACAGCCGACGTAAAGCAGGACCAGATAAACCGTTGAGCCGGTGGCACCGGCGCGTCGCAGCAAGGCAAGATCAAAACTGCCGTGCGGCAAGCCAAAAATCAGCAGTGAGCATGCGAGGATCGCCGTCGTCGTTGGCGTCTGCGCAAAAAAGCCCACCAGATGGAGGCTGATCGTGAGGGTGGTTACCAGCAGAACCAAGCCAGCCGGAACATGCGTGGTACGTGCGGACACGGCGGTCATAGCTGACATGGTGCGTTGTCCCTAACCGACCGCGCCGGCAGGACGACGATGTCCTGCCGGCGGGCTCGCGGCGTATTATTCAGCAGCGACGGTAACGAGCGGCTTACCCGGTTCGCCATATTCCGCCGCCGACTTGCGGACGGCGATCATGTAGACAAGGATGCCGACGCCAACCTTGGCAACGAGGTCGGCAATCGTGTAGCCGATCTGCACCCCAGTCGCGACTGTCCCGCCCGCCAAGCTGGTGAAGGGAATCATGTAAACGATCGGGTAGAAGCCCCAGGAGGCGAAGGTCAGCAGACGGGCCTGCTTGATCAGCCCGCGGGCGTTTTCCGGCTGGCGTTCGATGGCGCTGCCCAGGCCCTTGAACAACTGCCAGACCACGTAGAGGAACGGAATGGTCGACAAGGTTCCCCACAAGGCGCGGGTCGCATTATCGGTGGCGATTTCGCCGGGGTAGCCGAGAATGATCATCAGCGCTGCTGCAAAACCCAGGCTGGTGGCCTTGGAAACGGTCTCCTTTTGCGAGAGCCGCATCACAAGCACCAACTCGATCAGCAGCAATGGTACGGTCAACAACCAGTCGACATACCGATAGGCGTCATTGAAGGCGACGCCGCTCGATTTGATCACGCCGTCGGTTAACGCGTAAGCCTCCGACCAGCTTTCAAAGATACGAAAGTAGTGATAGGCGGCGATCGCGGTAACAAGCCCCGTGATCGTCAGTGCAGTCTTGTAGGCATGGCCGACTTGCGATCGACCAAACCAGAAAAACAGCGTGCCGGCAGCCATCGCTGCAAATGTAAATGAAAAGGCGTTGTATACCAGCAGATACTGGCCTGCCGTAATAGTTTCCATATATTGCTCCTATGCCGGGCGTCTATTTGAAACGCCTGTTGCTAATGTTGACCTAACTCAACGAGTGTAATTCGCCATCAAGGCGACGGTTCCTTGCGACCACTGTCACAGGCGATGTCACATCATGAGACGGCGCCTGAAGCCTCGGCCGTGAGCCGCAATTGGGCCTGTCTCGCCGTTCAATCCATACAGCCTTTGGGCCGTGTGACGTTACAGCCCCGCCTCGACAGCAATGCGGATGGCGTCTGCGATGTTCGATGTGTGCAAATTGGCCAGCAGCAGCGAGCGGTGCATCTTCACCGTCTTTTCACTCAATGTAAGGGCATGGGCGATCTGCTTCGTGCGGTGGCCGGCCGCAATCAGTTGCAGGATCTCGCGCTGCCGTGGGGTCAGCAGCTTGACTCGCTCGACAGCCAGATAGTGTCGGTTGCTGTTGGGGCCGATATCATCATCGCCAAGTTCGACCTGAGATCCGAGAAAATAGCTCAGCGCCCCGTTCGCATCGAACACAGGGGCCACCAGCACGGCGTTTCGAAACGGTGTGCCGCAGCGCTTGTAGTTAAGGATTTCAACGAGGACAGGGCGATGCTCACGCACGCCAGCGCGGATCCGATCGGTCAACCATGGCTCGGTAGCAGGGCCGGCAAGAAACTTGCAGTTACGCCCGATAATCTCACTGTCCGCATAGCCGGTCAGTTCACAGAAGGCGCGATTGGTGGCGATGATCGGGTTATCTGCCAGCCTGGGGTTGCTGATCACGGCAGCAATCGGACTGACCCGAATTGAATTGATCAACCCGCCATCGAAGGTCTCGTAGTTGTCGAGCATTGACGTCTTCTTTCGTGTGTTCGCCGCACCGAGGACACGATCCGCGAAGTGCAATCACACTTGACACCATCTCGGTGAAGGCGAGATGGCGCAATATGGCGTCTTGCCGTGCGTCGTCAGCGACGACAGCCCCTGACGGCTCGGCGGGCGGGCTATCTGCAAAAAGGGGCGGACCAGATGCGGCATGCGGCATAGACAAAGCCAGGATTCGCGTCGTCACTTGTGCCCGGCAGCGTGCATCTGTCGGGTCTCTGGTTTCGGCATTGGCGTTCATCCACCGCATTTCAGGTCGCGGATCAGCGAACCATCATATGCTGCATGACCGACGGCTTCTGGCACGAGCATATGTCCACGAATTTAATATCTCATGGCGACAATTGTGCGGCAAGCGGTCGTTGTCTCCCGGCATCGGCAATGGGCAGCTATCCAGTAAGCGTGTCCGGAAGCTGCCATTCCGCCAACGGCCCAAAACCGGTGAGACGTCCGCCGCGCCAAACTGTCCGCTCTCCACCCCATGCCAGTCCTCCAGCTTGCTCAGTCAGTCAGCCGATTGCCGACAGTTACTGACGGCTGAATTTGCCCACGCCGACTCCTCCCCATGCGTGCATCGGGAAGGGCGGTTGCCAAGCGCCGGCCTTTGGGCCACCGTCTTCGCACAACAGCCACCGGGCATTGGCGGAGAGTGAAGATCATGAAATCGCATTGGCTTTTTGTCTCGGCGGCACTTCTGTGCCTGCCGGCCGCCAGCTTCGCGCAAACGGCTCGCGCCACTGCACCTGGGGACTTTTTCAAACAGCCGCCGGGCACGGATTATTACCTCGCCAACTATACCGAATACGAATCCTATCTGAAGAAACTGGCGACTGAATCCGATCGCATGAAGCTGGTCGATATCGGCAAGACCGCCGAGGGGCGCACCATGTGGGTGGCGATCGTTTCCACCCCGGCCAATCTGGCCAAGCTGGACGATTATCGCCGCATCGCCGAACGGCTGGCGCGGGCGCGCGGGGTGGACGAAGCGCAGGCGCGGGCGCTGGCGGCGCAGGGCAAGGCCATCGTGTGGATCGATGCCGGCCTGCATGCCACCGAAACCGTCACCTCGCAGGGCCAGATCCAGGTGCTGCACCGCATGCTCACCCAGAACGACCCCGAAACCCTGCGCATGCTGGACGACTGCATCATCCTGCTGGGCCACGACAATCCCGATGGCATGGAACTGGTCAGCAACTGGTATATGCGGCACCAAGACCCGAAGAAACGGGAATTTGCAACCATCCCAAGGCTTTATCACAAATATATCGGCCACGACAACAATCGTGACAGCTACATGGTGCAGATGCCGGAGACGGAAAACGTCAACCGCATGCTGTTCCGCACCTGGTATCCGCAGATCGTCTACAATCAGCACCAGACCGGGCCGGAAGGCATGGTGGTGTTCGTGCCGCCGTTCCGTGATCCGTTCAATTTCAACTATGATCCCATCGTGATGACCTCGCTGAACGAGGTCGGCTCCGCCATGCACTCCCGGCTGATCACCGAAGGCAAGGCCGGTTCCGGCATGCGCAGCGCCGCGCGCTATTCCACCTGGCACAACGGCATGGAGCGCAGCGTTGCCTATTTCCACAACAGCATCGGCCTGCTGACCGAAATCATCGGCGGCCCCACCCCCACCGCCATCCCGCTGGTGCCGGCCACGCAAGTGCCGCGCGGCGATGAAATGCTGCCGATCAGCCCGCGGGCGTGGAAGCTGCAGGACTCGCTGGACTATCAATGGACGCTCAACCGCGCCGTGCTCGATTACGCCTCGCGCAACCGGGAGCGGCTGTTGTTCAACATCTGGCGCATGGGCGCCAACAGCATCGAAAAGGGCAGCCGCGACAGTTGGACGATAACGCCATCGAAAGTGGAGCGCCTGGCCGATGCCGCCCCGCTCAAGGAAGATGGCATCGATGGCGCCGGCCGCCCGCGCCCCGGCGGCCCCAAGAAGGTTGATCCCAAGCTCTATGCCAGCATCCTGCAAGCCCCGGAGGACCGGGACGCGCGCGCCTATATCATCCCGGCCGATCAGCGCGACCTGCCCACCGCCGTCACCTTCCTGAACGCCCTGATCAAGAACGGCGTGGAGGTGGAACGCGCCGCCGCCGCCTTCACCGCCGGCGGCAAATCCTATCCGGCCGGCAGCTTCGTGGTGCGCACCGCGCAGGCTTACCGCCCGCACGTGCTGGACATGTTCGAACCGCAGGACCATCCCAACGATGTGCCCTATCCCGGCGGCGCGCCCACCGCGCCCTATGATGTGGCCGGCTACACGCTGGCCTTTCAGATGGGCGTGGCCTTTGATCGGGTGCTGGATGATGTGAAGGGCAATTTCGCCCCGGTGCCGGATCTGATGAAACCGCCAGCCGGGCGCATCGCTGGCAATGGCAACGCCGGCTGGCTGATCGGGCACGAAACCAACAACAGCGTCATCCTCACCAACCGGCTGCTCAAGGCCGGGGTGAAG
>NZ_JBBATR010000057.1:0-7033 GCF_040398645.1 Sandarakinorhabdus sp. | reverse complement strand
CAACGACACGCTCGCCCCCGGCGCGATCTGGGTGCCGGCGTCATCCGCTGCGGCCAGCGTTGTCAGCAAGGCCGTGGCCGAACTCGGGCTGGTCGCGCACGCCGTTGCCCGCCCGCCCGCGCAGGCCACGATCAGGCTGCGGCCGGTGCGGCTGGGGCTGGTCGATCATTATGGCGGGCTGATGACTGCCGGCTGGACCCGCTGGCTGCTGGAACAATATGAATTTCCGTTCGAGCTCCTCTATCCGCAGCGCATCGAGGCCGGCAGCCTGAAGCGGAATTTCGATGTGCTGCTGTTTGCTGACGGGGCGCTGCCCGCCAAGGGCGCCTGGGGCAGTGAACGCCCGTCGCCGCAGCCCCGGCCGGAAGACACGCCCGCCGATATGAAGGCGATGACCGGCACGCTCACCGATCCGAAAACGACCCCGGCCATCGGCGAGTTCCTGCGCGGCGGCGGCGCCGTGGTCGCCATTGGCGGCTCGGCGCGGTTTGCCGAAATGGTGGGCGCACCGCTGGCGTTGGCGCAAAGCCGCACCGAAAATGGCGAAGCCCGGCCGCTCGATACCAAATCCTTCTTCATCCCCGGATCGGTGCTGCGCGCGCAGGTCGATAATCGTCAGCCGCTGGCCTACGGCCTGCCGGCGGAGGTGGACATGTTCTTCAATCGCTCGCCGACGTTTGTGCAGGCCACGGGGACAGGCACAGCAACACCGGTCTCGTGGTTCCAGGGCCGTTCCCTGCTGCGCAGTGGCTGGGCGGTGGGCCAGGAGCAACTGGCCGGCACGATTGCAGTGGCCGATATCGATGTTGGCCGCGGCAAATTGTTCGTGATGGGCCCCGAAATCGTGCAGCGCGCGCAGGCCTATGGCACATTCAAGTTCCTGTTCAACGCGCTGCACTATGGCGGTGCCGAACGATAGAGCGCTTTCCGACCAAGTTGGATCACCGTCATGGCCCTTGGGGCCACCCCTTCGGGGCGGGGCGCTTTTGGTTCATGGCAGCGTCCCTCGTCGGTTACGATGCGAAGAGCATCGCGCCCTCCTCGCTCCTTGCCCTGAACCAAAATCACCCCAAGGGAATTTGGCGTGCCGATGACCCAACTTGATCGGAAAACGCTCTAAGGCCGGCGCGTTTCCTGCAGCAGGCGCGACAATTCCTGCACCGCCTGCGTCAGGCTCACCACCTCTTGCTCGCGCAGCGCGTCGATCTTCTGGTGGAGCAGTTCGATCTCCAGCTCGGCCTTGATGTTGATCTGATAGTCGCTGGCGGCATCGCGGCGGTCGATTTCCTGCTGGCGGTTCTGGCTCATCATGATGATCGGCGCCGCATAAGCCGCCTGAAACGACAGCACCAGATTGAGCAGGATGAAGGGATAGGGATCCCAGCGCGCGGCATAGGCAATCACGTTCAATGCCACCCAGATCGCCAGCACCACCGATTGAATGATGATGAACCGCCACGATCCCATGATGATCGCTACCCGGTCGGCAACACGCTGGCCCAGGGTCAATTCTGCGGCGCTGGCCGGCTGCTCTTGCCGCGCCTTGGCCCGGTGCGTCCGCAGCCGGCCAAGCCGCGCGGTTTCGGTTTCGTCGAGCGTGTGCATCAGCAACTGTTCCGATCCGTGGGCGGGGGTGATGGCCGACTATACACCATCCCGCCCGGAACCTACTCGAACCTACTCGAACCTGCTCGATCCTGCTTGGCTGAAAACGGCGACGGCAACCGGCAGAACCGAGCCAAAGCCAGCCGCCAGCCCTGCGGCCATCCCCCCAGCAAGCCTTGCCGCCACGCGCGGCGCACGTCACACTGTGATTTTGCCCCTGCGGGACTGCGATGCCGATGATCACCCCGGAACCACTGGCCCGCTGCATCGCTGATGTGCGCCAGGCCCTGGGCCAGCCCGCCCCGCAGGCTATGATCGCCGCCGCATTGGCCCGGCTGGTGGCGCGCGATGATTGGCTGCCGCCCGCCTATGCCTGTCCGCACCCCGATCATTACCAGCAATATCTGCTGCACGCCGATCCCGCCGGGCGGTTCTCCGGATTGCGGTGACAGTGCACTTTATTCCCATCCGCACCTGTCCGCCGCCCTCACACCCCCGCCGCATCCGCCGCCAACAGCGTGTGCAGCAACATATTCGCCCCATTGGCGCAGCCTCTCCAGGTGGAGAGCGGCTTGGGTGACATCCTGTGGAAACCCGCAGGGGGTCAGGCAGTGGGTTTCAGGGTCACCCAGATGCAGTCGTTGGTCCAGTCCACAAATGTGCTGAAATTCTGGACATACCTGCCCGCCTCTTCGGAGGAGAGGCGCCAGCAGGCGATGTTCACCCTGTAATCTTCGTTGTCGGTATAAGTTGCGGGCTGTCGAGGTAAGTCGATTGTCGTCCGGTTGGCAAAACCGGGGGCCAAATTCCACTCGCTGCCAAATCTGTTCGCATTGCCCAGCGTTGCCTGGAGTGCCCTGGCGAGTTCCTCCGCGAGGCCTGCATCGGTATACCACGGGTCAAACCAAAGTTTTGCCCGATGCTTGCGGAAACTCCCGACCAACGTGACGAGTTCGTATGTCTGGCCCCTGACCGTGACCGTCGCCGTTTCAGGCGGCGGGCTGGCGGCGACAGCGAAGGTCAAACTGTTGCCGCCGCCTTCCAACAACCGGTTGTCGAGTTGGCCGGAAAACAACTCTTGGCCCGCGTCGTTGAGGATAGTGATCTTGTAGCAATCGCGATCGAAACACATGCCACTGCGCCCATAGATCGTGACGCTGGCGAGGTTCGCCGGCGCGGCGAACGTGACCTCAAGAAATTGGGCATCGTCATCTTTGCCCGAATGATAAATTTCGGGATACGCCCCAGGGAAGACACCATCGATTGCCCTGTCATGACCAGTACCAACGTAATCAGTGCCGCTGCTGGCAGCAGTGCCGCCTTCGGTCGCCAATGCGACGTTTTTTCCCGTTATGGCCTCAACGGCCTGCAATTCGGCGACCTGCAGATATGAACGCGGTGTGGCGGCGCTTGTCACGCGGATCTTTCTTGCGCCCGTTATGGCAACTGGCGCGCCAGTGTCGTTGACCGCTTGCGCGGTGGCTACCAGGGCGGTCGTGGAGTTGTTCGATGCCATGCTTCACCTGCTTCCGGGTAGCCCTGCAGACGGAGCGGCTGCACACATGGCGTATTGAAGTGGAACATGACGCTGCAATCGAGTCAAACTGAAAGCACCGCCCTGCATCGCGAGTCGCCGCGACCGGTAGCTTCTGGCGCTGATCAATGCGTGCCGGGCCAGGGGCCGGGATCACATGAAAATCCCGCCCGTGCTGGGCCGGGGTCACGGAAACTGCGATTGGGCCAGCCGCCAGCGCATGGGGGCCAGCCGGCGGCCACGGGGTACCACAAATGGTCCACCGCGCCGCCCAATGGGCCAGCAGATTTGCACATTTTGCAGCCACCCTGCCGAACAGGGGGGCTTGCGCCCGCCGCCGCGGCGCGGCCTGATGGCGGCATGAACGATTGGCCTGATATCCGCGCTGCTGTGGCGAAACTCTGCACGGGCTTTCCCGGCGAATATTGGCGGGCGAAGGACAAGGACAGCGCCTATCCCACTGAGTTTGTTGAAGCGCTGACACGGGAAGGCTGGCTGTCGGCGCTGATTCCCGAAGCATTTGGCGGATCGGGCCTGCCCTTGTCGGCGGCGTGTGCGGTGCTGGAGGAAATTCACGCCAGCGGCGGCAATGGCGCGGCCGCCCATGCGCAGATGTATGTGATGGGCACACTGCTGCGCCACGGATCGGACGCACAAAAAGCCCAATATTTACCGGCAGTTGCGCGCGGAGAGCTGCGCTTGCAGGCCTTTGGCGTCACCGAACCGACATCGGGCAGCGACACGCTGTCCTTGCGCACCACGGCGGTGCGGGACGGCGATAACTATCTGATAAATGGCAGCAAATTGTGGACCAGCCGCGCCCGGCACAGCGACCTGATGGTGCTGCTGGCCCGCACCACGCCCAAGGACCAGGTGGCCAAGCGCACCGATGGCCTGTCGGTGTTCCTGCTCGACATGCGGGACTGTGCTGGATTGAGCATTCAACCCATTGAAACCATGATGAATCACGGCACCACCGCAGTGTTTTTCGATGATGTGCGGGTGCCCGCCGCCAATCTGATCGGCAGCGAAGGCCAGGGCTTTCGCTACATCCTGTCGGGCATGAATGCCGAACGCATCCTGATCGCGGCGGAATGTATTGGCGATGCACGATTTTTCCTCGATCGTTCAACCAGTTACGCCAAGGAGCGCCAGGTGTTCGGCCGCCCCATCGGCCAGAATCAAGGCATACAATTCCCGCTGGCCATGGCCCACGCCCGCATGACCGCAGCCGCGCTGGTGGTGGCCGATGCCTGCCGCCGCTACGAAGCCGGCGAAGTGGCGGGGGCAGAGGCCAACATGGCCAAGCTGCTGGCCGCCGAAGCCAGTTGGCAGGCCGGGGAGGCCGCAATGCAGACACTGGGCGGTTTTGCCTTCGCCGCCGAATATGATATCGAGCGTAAGTTCCGGGAAACACGGCTTTATCAGGTGGCGCCGGTATCGACCAACATGATCCTGGCCTATCTGGCCGAGCATGTACTGGGGCTGCCCAAAAGCTACTGAGGCTGGCAAAAACCGCAATCGACGCCGGCGCGCACAGGCGTAAGGTGTGCGTCAATCAAACCGGGGAGAACCAGCATGTCCGAAGCCTATATCATTGATACTGTTCGCACACCGCGCGGCATTGGCAAGCTTGGCAAGGGGAGCTTGGCGGACATGCATCCCCAGCATCTGGCGGCGGCCGTGCTGAAGGCCATTGCGACACGTAACCATCTGAATACGGCTGATGTCGATGATATCATCTGGTCCACCTCCACCCAGAAGGGCCGCCAGGGCGGCGATCTCGGCCGCATGGCGGCGCTGGATGCCGGCTATGATCTGCGGGCCAGCGGCATGACGCTGGACCGGTTTTGCGGCGGCGGCATCACCAGCGTCAATCTGGCGGCGGCGCAGGTGATGAGCGGCATGGAGGATCTGGTGATCGCCGGCGGCACCGAAATGATGAGCTACACCGCCACCATGGCCGCTGAAGAGCGCGCAGCCGGCCTGGCGCCGATGATGATGGGCAGCGGCAATGCCCGCCTCCAGGCGCACCATCCGCAAAGCCATCAGGGCGTATGCGGCGATGCGATTGCCAGCATGGAAGGCATCAGCCGCGCCGATGTCGATGCGCTTGGCCTTGAAAGCCAGAAGCGGGCTGCCGTCGCCATCGCCGAAGGCCGCTTCGCCAAATCGCTCATTCCGGTCTACCGCGAAGACGGCTCGCTGGCGCTGGACCGCGAGGAGTTCCCGCGCCCGCAAACGACGATGGAAGGCCTGTCGGCGCTGGAAGCCAGCTTTGCCAAGTTGGCCGATCTGCCATTGGATGCGCAGGGCACGACGTTTCGCAAGCTGATCAACGCCAAATACCCCGATCTGAAGATCGAGCATATGCACCATGCCGGCAATTCGTCTGGCGTGGTGGACGGCGCGGCCGCCGTGCTGCTGGCCAGCAAGGCCTATGCCGAGAAAAATGGCCTGAAACCCCGCGCGCGCATCATCGCCATGGCGAATATGGGAGATTGCCCGACGCTGATGCTCAATGCGCCGGTGCCAGCCGCCCGCAAGGTGCTGGCCAAGGCGGGATTGACCATCGATGACATCGATCTGTTCGAAATCAACGAAGCCTTTGCCGTGGTTGCAGAAAAATTCATCCGCGATCTGCGGCTGGACCGCGACAAGGTCAATGTGAACGGCGGCGCAATTGCGCTGGGCCACCCGATCGGTGCCACCGGATCGATGCTGATCGGCACGGTGCTGGACGAACTGGAGCGCCGCGATCTGAAGCGCGGGCTGGTGACGATGTGCGCCGCTGGCGGCATGGCCCCGGCAATCATCATCGAGCGCATGTGATCTGACGCCGGCCCCGCCGCAGGGTGGGGCCGGCCAGCCCGATGTATCAGCTCCTATCTGGTCTGCGCGTGGTGGAGGCAGCGGCATTTGTCGCTGCGCCAACGGGTGGGCTTTATCTGGCGCAGATGGGCGCGCAGGTCATTCGCATCGATCAGATCGGCGGCGGTCCGGATTATCGGCGCTGGCCGCTGAGCGATGCCGGGGATAGCCTGTACTGGGAGGGGCTGAACAAGGCCAAACGCTCCATCCAGATCGACCTGTCGCGCCCGGAAGGCCGTGAACTGGCAGTAGCGCTGGCGACGGCATCCGGGGATGACGCCGGGCTGTTCCTGACCAATTTTCCGGTGGATGGGTTTTTCGCGCATGAACATCTGGCGGCGCGGCGGCCCGATATGATCACCGCCCGCATCATGGGTTGGGCCGATGGCAAGCCAGCGCTGGATTACACGGTGAATGCTGCCGTGGGTGTGCCGGACATGACCGGTCCGGTGGACAGCGACCGCCCGGTCAATGCCGTGCTGCCGGCCTGGGATCTGCTGGGCGGCGCGTTTGCCGCCTTTGCCATGGTCAGCGCGCTGCACCGCCGGCGCGTGACCGGCGAAGGCGCTGAAATCCGGGTGCCCTTGTCCGATCTGGCGGCGACATCGCTGTCGCATCTGGGCTTTGCGGCCGAAGCCATGCTGCATGGGGATCGCGGCCGGCTGGGCAATGACCTGTTTGGCGCGTTCGGGCGAGACTTTGTTACCGGCGACGGCCAGCGCCTCTATCTGGTGGCGATCACGCCCAAGCAGTGGCGCGGGCTGGTTGCAGCGCTCAATCTGGGCAGCGCCGTGGCCGCGCTGGAGATGCAGACCGGCTGTGATTTCACCGCCAATGAAGGTGCGCGTTTTGTGCATCGCGCCAGCCTGTTCGCCCTGTTCGAGCCGGCGTTGGCGGCTTGCAGCCTGGCGGATCTGGCCCCGCGCCTCGATGCTGCCGGTGTGACCTGGGGGCCGTATCAGACGCTGGCGCAGGCGGTGCAGGGCGATGCCCGGCTGTTCACCGCCAATCCGCAATTTCAAA
>NZ_JBBATR010000056.1:0-15052 GCF_040398645.1 Sandarakinorhabdus sp. | reverse complement strand
TGCGCTCAGCAATCGGCGTACCCTCGCGGACGGCCGGGTTAAAGCGGAAGCGGCGAACGATGATACCGCAGGTCGCGTCGTCCAGGCGCTTAAAGCCGCTGGACTGCGTGACCTCACATTGCGTGACGCGGCCATCAACACCCACGGTGTATAAAACGCGTGCCACACCTTCTTCTTCTGCGGCGCGCGATGCACTCGGGTAATCATCGTCCGAAAACACGTTGCCGCGGCCACGTGCAGTCGCCGGGGTCGTCGGACCGACTGCAACCGGAGCGGGCGGAGCGGGCGGTGCCTGTGGCGCAACCACTGGCGGATCCGGCCGCGCTACAGTCGACTGCGTCGTGATCGCATTAGGCGCCGCTTCCGATTGCACTGACACCTCTGGCGGCGGCACATACGGCGGTATTTCGATTTCCTTGGGCGGCGGTGGTGGCGGCTCGTCTGGCGGCGGCGCCTCCTCCTTCACGTTAACCGCTTCAAGAGGTTCAACGATTTTCTTGAAGGCCTGCAATGCAAGCCCGGTGACGATAGCATAACCAAGCAGGACATGCACCAAGGCGACGACGCCCAACGCAATCTGTCGGTTTTTGCTCAACCCAGGTTGTTCCATGTAAGACATGGCTGGTCTGGCACTCCCTCAACTCTACGAGAAAGCCGCGGACAGAGGACCCCCCTCAAACCCTGCGCCATTCCCTCGACGAACACGCTCTACCCTCAAGCAGCTTGTCGCCGCAACCGGCATTTTGGCGAAAATTTGCCGGTGCGGGCGAATCTACGTCAATTCCCCCGCATTTTTGCTGCAATGCAGCCGGTTTTTGACTGGGCGCCGGGGTTGCTCATTCGCAGTGCGGTTGCAGGCAAGCGCCATCGCCGGTTAACCTTGGCTATGGGCCATGTGATTCTAGCGATGCTTATGTTTTTGGCGGTTTCTTTTGGTGTTGATCCAGCTATCGCCCAATCACGGCCGGCGCGGCCGCGGTTGATTTTGCAAGCAGCGGCACCAGGATTTGATCGGCTGACGAGCTATGCCGATGTTGCCGAATTGACGCTTATTAGCCCGGTTATTGTGCGGGCCAGCATCATTCGCACGACGCGGGCCACTGGTATGGCGGCGGCTGGTGTGGCGGCAGGTCGCACCCGTCTAGTTGTTACGGCTTCTGTGACCAACGTGTTGGTTGCGCCCGGCGCGCTGGCTGGCCGCTTGCAATGGCTGTGGGATGCACCAACTGATGCCCAAGGCCGGCTGCCAGCGACCAAAGGACTGGATGTGTTGGCATTTCTGACGAATCCCACAGTTTCGGGGGACACGCGCCTGATGTCACGGCGGAGCCTGCAGGCGTGGGATCCTGCGCTTAACGACCGCGTGTTGGCGCTGGCCAGCGCGGCGCGCAGCGGCAACGTGCCGGTCATTCGCATTGTCAGCAACGGGTTTCGCGCCGCTGGCACAGTGCCAGGCGAAAGCGAAAGCCAGTTTTTCCTGACCACTGCCGACGCCAAGCCGTTGACGTTGATCGTGCAAAATCGCCCTGGTGAAGTGCGCCGGGTGATGCTGGCGCAGGGCGACATCATCGACGATTCGGCAGCGGCCCGCGTGCAGCCAGACACGTTGCTTTGGTATCGGTTGGTATGTTTCCTGCCTGCCGAGTTGCCGGCTGAGGCTGGCGGTGATGATCCGGCGCTGGCCGGTGACTGGCGCGGCGCGCTCGCCAGCCTGGGCCCGTGCGGTAAAACTGGCTGAGCATAGGCTTGCAGCATGCCGGAACCAGCGGCATGCTTGACGCTCGCATTGGAGGCGCCTTGCTGTGAAACTGCCCGCTGCCTTGTTCGCCGGTTTGCTCGCCTTGCCGGCTGTTGCTGTCCCGCTGGCTGCGGCCCCGGCCGCAACCGGCCAGGACATGGCCGGCGAGGTGATGTGGGACACGTGGGGCGTGCCGCACATCACGGCAGACAGCGAAGCCGGCGCTTTCAAGGGCTTTGGCTGGGCGCAGGCTGCCAGCCACGGCAATATCCTGCTGCGCATGTATGGCGAAAGCCGCGCGCGGGCGGCTGAATATTGGGGGGAATCCTATGCGCCGCTGGATCGCTATCTGATCGCGCACGATGCGCCAGCGCGTTCTCTGGCGTGGTACAAGCAGCAATCCCCGCAGATGCAGGCCAATCTCGATGGCTTTGCCGCCGGCATCAATGCCTATATTGCGGCCCATCCGGATCATGTGCCGGCGGAGTTGAAGCGCGTGCTGCCGGTCAGCGGCGTCGATGTCATGGCGCATGCCCACCGGCTGATGCAGTTTTTGTACGTCGCACCGATGGGCCGGATGCTGGCTGCACCTGCTCCGGCTGGCAAGGCAGCATCTGGAAACGCCGGCGGCGACGGCAATGATGATGGCGATAATGATGCGGGCGGCTCCAATGGCTGGGCTGTCGCGCCATCACGGTCACAAAGCGGCGCTGCCATGCTGCTGGCCAATCCGCATCTGCCGTGGGCGCCGTCATTGCTGACCTATTACGAGGCGCAGATCACCGCGCCGGGTTATAATGTCTATGGCGCAACGCAGGTTGGGCTGCCGGTGCTGCGCTTTGCCTTCAACAACGAGCTTGGCTTTACCAACACGGTGAACAACATGCTGGGGGCGACGCGCTACCGGCTGGAACAGGCCGGCGATGGCTACATGCTGGACGGCAAGCGCATGGCGTTCACGCGCAGCCGCAAATCATTGCTCGTCCGGCAAGCCGATGGCAGCCTGAAGCGCGAGACGTTTGTGCAGCGGCAAAGCGTTCATGGCTCGGTGTTTGATATTGGCGAAGAATCGGTGGCCATACGGGTTGCCGGCCTCGATCGGCCCGGCGTGCTGCAAGCCTATCTTGATATGGGCAAGGCCAAGAATTTCGCGCGCTTCGAAAGCGCCTTGAAACGCCTGCAAATCCCCAGTTTCAACATTGTCTATGCCGACCGCGCCGGCCATGTGTTTCACATCAGCAACGGCATCCTGCCCCGTCACAAGACCGGCGGCAGCCACGCCTTCTGGTCCGGGCTGGTGCCCGGCAACCGGGCCGATCTGATTTCCACCGAGATCGAGCCGTATGAAAACCTGCCCAAGCTGCTCGATCCGCCGGGCGGCTTTGTGCAGAACGCCAACGATACGCCGTGGGTGAACAGCATCCCGCGTGGGCTGAATCCAGCCGATTACCCGGCGCATGTGGCCCCGCCCGAACCAACATCGCTGCGCGCCCAGCAATCGCTGCGGCTGCTGATGGGCAATGACAAGATCAGCTTTGCCGATTTCCAGCGCCGCAAGCTCACCACCACGGCGCTGATGGCCGACCGCATGAAAGTGCTGCTGCTGGCGGCATCGGCCGGCAGCAGCGACAGCGATGTGCGCGCCGCCCGCGATTTGCTGGCCGGCTGGGACAATCGTTTCGAAGCCGACAGCCGCGCCGCCGTGTTGTTCGAAGAATGGGCCAAGCGCTTTGCCGGGCCGAACCTGACCGATCAGAGCAATTTTACCAGGCCGTGGACACTGGATGATCCGATCAACACCCCCGCCGGCATCAGCGATGATGGCGCCGCCACGGCGATGCTGAAAGCCGCGGCCGACGCCGTGAAGGCGCGGCATGGCCGGCTGGATCCAGCTTATGGCGACGCATCGCGCTTCAGCGCTGGCGAGGCGGTTTCGCTGCCCGGCCATGGCGGACTGGGCGGCTTGGGATTGTTTCGCACCATCTTCTGGGGGCCATGGCAAGGCGACAAGCGCGCGCCCGAGGCCGGGGAGACTTGGGTGAATCTGATCGAATTCTCCACGCCGATGAAAGCCATCGCCGCAATGAGCTATGGCAACAGCAGCCAGCCCGGATCACCGCACCGCAGCGACCAATTGCAGCTGGTATCGGAAAAACGCTTTCGCGCGCTGTGGCTGACCCGCGCGGATGTGGAGCGCAATCTGGAACGGCGCGACGCGTTCTGACAATCCCGCCGGCAAGGACATTGCCCGCACGCGGCACATGATCGTGCGGTGAATCCAAATTGCGGGCTGCCGCCGTCTGCGCCCGCTGCGTTGACATGCCTGATGGCCTCTGCAAGTCTTTGTACGGAAGGGACGTGACATGCACTGTGGCCGGGCAATTGCCGCTGTATTGATGCTGGCGTCGCTCTGGTTTGCCGGTGAGACAGCCGGGATGGCGCAGCAGCCGCAACAGCAACCGCAAATCACAAAGCCAAAGATCGTCGTGCAGGGGATGCAAACCGGCGGGATCGACGTGGCAGCCTGGTCAGCAGACAGCCGCCATATTTTTACGGCATCAGGATTATTGAAGGAATTCCTGGTGTGGGATGCGGCGCGCGGCCAGATTATTGATCGGGTGCGATTGCCCAGCGACGCGAAGACCAGCACCGAAACCATGATGTTGGACAGCATGACACTGGCCGCCGATGGCCGCACGCTGCGCATTGAAGGCGAAATACTGGACCCGACCAGTGCCGATCTGCGGCGCGGGCGGGCCTATCTGGTCGATGTGGTGTCCCGCCGCATCAGCTTTGCCGCGCCGCCCGCATTGCCGGCAATGCCCCCAGGCACCACCGCAAATGCCGCCGAACACTGGCTAGGCCGGACGCAAAGCCGGATCAGCGCGCTGGAGGCAATCTACGAAGCCGGCACTGACATGGCCCGCGCCGATGCATTGCGGGCACTGCCTGCCCTGCCGCCGTCGCCCGATGGCCGCTGGCGCATGGTGCGCACGGCGCCGGCCTTTGCCCTTGTCGGAGCCGATGGCCGCCAGCGCGCGATGGCCGCCAAAAGCAAGTTCAATGTCGTAAATCATGCCGCGATGTCACCCGATGGCCGGCAATTGGCGCTTTCGGGTGCTGATACCAGCGATGATGGGGCGGACGTGAGCCTGATTGACGTGTTTGACATCACGCAGGGCCGGTTCAACCCGCAGGTGCAGCTTCGCGGCAGCTATGACAAGATGCTGTGGCTGAACGCAAATCACTATCTGGCGGTTGCACAGGATGACTCGGATGACCCGCTGGACGAAGCCGAACCGGGCGAACCGGCGCCGTTGCTGCGCATCGACAGTGCGAGCGGCGCCGTGCTGGCCAGCCATCCTGCGCGCTGTTTTGTGGTGCCGCTGCCCGATGGCAGCCTGATTGGCGCTGGCCTCGCCAATTGCCGATCCGGGGTGGGCACTGACAAGGCGCTGGTGCGGCTGGTGGCTGGGCGCTGGCAGGCGCTACCGGGCTATGCTGTGCCAAAGGATTCACATATCCGCGTGATTGCCGCCAGCCCGCGCGGCGACCGCGTGGTGGTGGTCACCAGATTGGGCGATGGCAACCTGTCAGTGGCGACGGTCCATGCGCAAACAGGCGAGATCGGCAGCGAATTTACGCTGAGCGACTCCATCCTGGTGATGGCAGCTTTTTCGCCTGACGGCCGCAAGGTCTGGCTGTTCGGCAACAACAATGTAGCCGAATGGCAACCGGACATGCCGGCAACCCCGGACGGGCAACCGGCGTTGCGCAATCTCGAAATGACCGCCATGTATCCCACTACCGTGGCCAGCAACGGCCGGGAATTGCTGGTGTCCGGGCCACTGGAGGATCGCATCACCCGCGCCGATCTCGCGACGGGCAAGAAGCTTGCCGGCATCGATTCCAGCATGGGCATCGGCGTGGGCTTTCTGCCGGGCCAGCCGATCCTGTGGTCGGTAACTTATGACGGGCAGTTTCATCTCTGGGATAGCCGCACGGGCCAAGCGCTGATGACCACCTACCTGATGTCCGATCAACATTTTGTCACCGTGGCACAAGATGGCCGTTATGATACCAATCTGGGGCCGGATGCTGAAAATTTCCGCTGGTTCATTCCTTCAGCGCCGTTTCTGTCGCTGGCGCCGCAAACCTTCATGCGCGATTATTTCGAACCGCAACTGTTCCGCAAGCTGCTGGATTGCACGGTTACCGGCAGCTGCGCGCGGGTGTTGAAACCGGTGCCGCCGATTGCCGGGCTGAATTTCCTGCTGCCCAGCGTGCGCGTAACCAATATTCAAAGCGCTGGGCCAGGGCAGGCTGACGTCAGCATTTCAGTGACGGAATTCACGGCGCAAAGCGGGCGCAGTTCAGGCGCCTATGGTGCCAAGCTGTTGATGAACAACCGCGAAGTGGCCCGCAATCCCGATGAGCCATATGCTGCCGCCACAGTATCGCTGGCGCAATGGCGCGCTGCCAATGTGATCAGTGCATCACCGGATGGCGCCGCGAAAACCTATACGCAGCGCGTGAGTGTGCCCACCGATGGCCGCCCGGTCGAATTTGCCGCCTACGCCTTCAACAGCGACCGGGTGAAATCCGATACCAACCGTGTCCGCTGGGTGCCGCCGGCTGCGCAGCCGCGTCCACGCCGTGCCTTTGTGTTGACCATCGGGGTCGATCATTATGTGGAATCCCGCCTCAAATTGAGCTTTGCCGTGGCGGATGCCCGGGTGATCGGCGATCGGCTGGCCGCCATTCCCGGCTATGAAATGCGCCATGCCCGGCTGGTGACACGGCAGTTGGCCAATGGCCAATTTGTTCCGGTCACGCGCGATCATATCAATACGGCGCTCGGCATATTGGCGGGCTTCCCGCCCGGGCCGGACCGGGCCAAGCTGGCCAGCGCTGGCCATGATGCCAATGCGCTCGATAATACCACGCCCGATGATATCGTCATCATCAGCTTTTCTGGCCATGGCTTTGCCGATGCCACCGGCAATTTTGCGCTGCTGCCATCCGATGTGGCGTGGCCGGGCATGGCGCAAGCCCCCACCGCCGACACAGCGATTTCGGCGACCGATCTGACCATGTGGCTGCGCGCCATCGCGGCCAAGGAAATCGCCTTCATCATCGATGCCTGCCATAGCGGCGCGGCGGTGAGCACACCGGATTTCAAGCCCGGCCCGATGGGCGATACCGGGCTTGGGCAATTGGCCTATGACAAGGGGCTACTGATCCTTGCGGCCACCCAGGCCGATGATGTTGCCCTGGAAAGCAACAATTTGCGGCAGGGCCTGCTCACGGCTGCATTGGGCGAAGGCCTCACTTCGCAGGGCGGCCCGGCCGATATGAACCGTGATGGCCGGGTGCGGCTGGATGAATGGCTGCGCTATGCGGTGGCGCGGCTGCCATCCCTGAGCGAAGATGCCCGGCGCGGCGGCGGCGCGTTGGCGGCGCGCGGCATGGTCATGGTGATGGACACGGCGCAGGCCAACGAGCGGCCGCGCGTGCAGGAGCCCAGCCTGTTCAATTTCAACGCCGGACCATCTCCGGTGGTGCTGCGCGGTTCGCCGTGATGGCTGCTGAACAGACGAAATTCAGAGCGGGATAAACGCGCAATGATCGGCATCAGACCGCGATCAACACTGACGGCGCTGGCGCTGGCGCTGGCTGCCACCCTGGTTGCCAGCTTGGCTGCTCCGGGCGCGGCCGCAGCCAAGGTGCGAGCGGTGTTCGTTGGCATCGACAAATATCAATTCTCGCGGACAGCCGGGCAAGCGAACGCCGGTTTTGACGATCTGAGCGGCGCAGTCGCCGATACACGGCGCATCAAGGCGGCGCTCACCACGGCTTATGGCTTTGCCCTCGATCAATCACCGCCGGGTCAATGCCGGTCCGGCAACGCGGCTTCGATCACCTTGACCGACACGTGTGCCACCAAGGCCGCGATCCTGGCCGCGTGGAACGATGCAATCCGGGCGAGCGCGGCGGGCGACACGCTGATCCTGTATTTTGCTGGGCATGGCTCCCGCTTCCTCGATCAAAACGGGCAGGATCAGGCCAGCCTGCACAACAGCACCCTGATGGCCCACGATGCCCGCCAACCCGGCGCCCAAGCTGACGCCGACATCATCGACAATGAAGTGCGCGCCATCATCGATTCCGCCACTGGCAAGGGCGTGCGGGTGGTAACCTGGTTCGACAGCTGCAATTCCGGCACGGCCAGCCGCGATGGCCAGTCAGCCAGCCGCAGCGCACCCGATCTGATGGTCAGCAATTTGCGGCCGATGGCGCCGCCCCGGCAGTATGGCAGTTATGGCGCATACCGCGTGCATCTGGGCGCGGCCGGCGACGGCGAAGATGCCAAGGAAGTGGGCAGTGTCGGCAATCGTGCCGGCGTGTTCACCACGGCGCTGGCCAAAGCCTTGATCGCGGCCCCGCAGGCCAGTTTTGCCGATATCGCAGCGAAAATTGTGGAGGAGGTGACCACCGCCACGCGAAACCGCCAGCTGCCGCATGCGGAAGGCGCCTTGCGGGCCACGCTGGACGGGCCGGAAATCCGCGTGCCAACCTTTGATGTCGTGCTGGATCGCGGCCAGTTGGTGATGGCCGGCGGCGCGTTGGTTGGCGTGACCGCTGGATCGGAATTTGCGCTGTACACTGGCACCAGCGAAGCGGTGAACGCAAACGGCGATGCACCGCTGCTGGTGGCACAAGTGACCAGATTGGAAGCCGGGCTGGCATTCCTGATGCCGATTGGCGGGATGCCTGCCAACTTGCCTGGCCGCATGGTGGCACGCGAGCAGCGGCATCGCTTTGCCAGCCGGCTTGGGCTTGCGGTGAATGATGCGGCGGCGCTGGGCGTGGTTCAGCGGCTCGGGTTTGTTGCGGTAGATGCACGCGGGCCGTTCCGATTGGCGTCTGCAGCGGACGGCACCATGTTATTTGGGCGCGGCGGCGTGGAATTGGCCAAATTGCCGGCCGCCGACGCGCCTAATTTTGCGCCGCGCCTGGCCGCTGCATTGGAAAAAGTGGCGCGGGCCGAAGAATGGCTGGCCCTGATGCGGCCGCGTGCCGGCATTGCTCTGTGTGTTGCAACCGGCGACCGGGCGAATTTCGATCCACTGGGATGCCCATCTCAGTCCGGCGGCCGCACGCTGCGGCTGAAACAGCCGGCATGGACATCGGTGGTCAACGAAAGTGACCAACCGCGATTTGCCTATGTCCTGGGTATCAGCAGCAAATATGAGGTGACGCTGGCAATGCCAGGCTTTGGCGCAGTCGAGCGGACACCGCTGGCCGCGGGCACGCCGCTGGCCATGCCCCGGGGGCAGTCTTTTTCGATGACGTCACTGGAACCGATGCGCTTTGTGGCGATTTCCAGCGACGCACCAATGCCGGCCGGGGTGCTCGAGCAGTCCGCAACCGATGTCCAAGACAAAAGCGCGTGCCTGAGCGCTGTGGCGCGGGCATTTTGCCTTGGGGCCGACGGCGCCCGGTCTGGCGGCATACCGCGGGTGATCAATTGGTCGGTGGCCGTGGTTCCAGTGGAGGTGGCGCCGTGATCAGGATGTTTGCGTTGGCTGGCATGATGCTGGCAGTGCAGCCGGTTCCGGATCCAGGGGCCAGCGGGCCGCCGCGCCCAGCCGCCCCAGATGCCAGCGAAGCGTCGATGCTGTCCGGGGAGCCGACAACCGCTCCAACACCCCCAGCTCCAATACCTCCAGCCCCAGACATCTCACCAACCGACAGCAGCGGTTCAACCATTGTCGAAGCCCCCCGCGTGGTGCGCGGCACGGCCGCCGGTGCGGCCAGCGCACCATGGCAGGTCCAGATTTACACCACCGTACCATATACCCCGGAAGAGCTCGCCGCCGATCGGGCCTTGCCGCGCAGCAGCCCTGCCAAGAAGTTCCTTGCAGACATGTCGCCAGAAGAGCTTGACCATCTTTGCGGCGGATCGTTGATCGCGCCGGATTGGGCGATTACCGCTGCGCATTGTTTTGTGGACAGACAGGATAATTTGCGTCTGCTGGCCAGCCGCAGGGTGAGGCTTGGCAATAATTATCTGCCGGCGGCCACACAAATGGCCATTGATCGGGTGGTGGTGCATGCCGATTACCGCCGAACAGGCGACAAACGCCACGATATTGCCTTGGTTCACCTTGTTGCCGACAGCGCAACTGACCGATCGACATTGATCTACACCAGACCAGTGGAATTGCCGCCTGCGCAATTGCGGCCGGTATCAAATGCCGATCTGCTGATCGTAACCGGCTGGGGCATGACCGGCGAAAATGAAGACGGTGCGCCGCGCGCCGTTGATGGCCAGCCAATGCGCGGCACCCCCCTGCTGCTGGAAGGACGACTGAACCTCGCTGATGCTGCCCGTTGCCGGAGCGTGCCGAGCATGGCGCGCACCGTTTGGGACGGTGTCTTGTGCGCCGCTGGCGATCTGAGCGGCCAGGATGCTTGCCAAGGCGACAGCGGCGGGCCGCTCACACGGCGCGGTGTGCTCATCGGGGTGGTCAGCACCGGATCGGGCTGCGGGCGGCCAGGCATACCGGCCCTTTACACCCGCGTGGCGGCCTACACGGACTGGATTGCTGCCGTGCTCGCTGCGCCTGTTACCAAGGGCGTGTTCAGGTGCCGGGCCGCAGCGCAGACTTTGCGGCAGCGGCGCACGACAACAAGACAAGGACCGGGGACAGCTGCGAGACTGGCCCTGGTCTGCCCGGCTTG
Organism: Sandarakinorhabdus sp.; assembly: GCF_040398645.1. Lineage (GTDB taxonomy): Bacteria > Pseudomonadota > Alphaproteobacteria > Sphingomonadales > Sphingomonadaceae > Sandarakinorhabdus. The sequence continues at coordinate 4,566 of NZ_JBBATR010000056.1, read as the reverse complement.
ACCGCCACTATTATTTACGGTTGGCCGTACGATCGCCATTCGTGCGGTCACCATTCGTACGGTCACCATTGGTGCGGTCGCCGTTGGTGCGGTCAGCTTCATCAACTGGCGCAGCCGGCGCGGCCGCTGGGTCAACAGCAGGCGCTTCTGGAACGGCAGCCTCCGCGGCAACGGGCGCTTCGGTTGCAGCAGGTGCTTCCGGTTCGGCTTTGCCGCATGCTGTGATCAGCAGCGCGCTGGCAATGGCAACGATAGCAATGCGCATGAACTCTACCCCTCTGGTGCAAGCGCTATGTTAACTGAAACCCAGCCCGATTAGCAAATCGGAAAATTCCGGCAATTTGCGCAAGGGATCGACCATCGGATCATTGCGCATATAAACCAGGCCGGCGTCACCGGTGGCCCGGGCACGCTTCAATGCCGCAAGCGCGCGCGCCGTATCGCTCCACTGTGCCAAAATCTGCGCCTGCTGGTATAGGCTGGCATCACCTTTCTGCGCAACCAGGGTGTTGAACGCGGCCTGTGCCTGCGGGCGTTTGCCAAGCCGGTGGCGCACAATTGCCAGCCCGGTAAGCCTGAACACTGCGGAGGGTTCGGCAGCAAACGCCTTTTCAGCGCCGGCCGGATCACCCATCATCAGCCGTGCAAAACCAATTGAGGAATTTGTCACCCCCATGCGTGGATTGAGGCTGAGCGCTCGCTCAAGCGGGCCAATGGCACCGGCGAAATTGCGCGCTGCATATTCGATTTCACCAACAATGCGATAGGAACCCGCGTTCAAGGGATCAAGCGTGGTGGCGCGCGCAATCGCCGTGCGGGCGGCATCAAACCGCCCAGTGCGCGCACAGAACAGCGCAAATCTGCTGAGCACATCGGCATCGCCTTGGCCCAATTCGGCCGCGCGATCATATGGTGCCCCGGCTGCCTTGGCATCAATTCGCCCGTTGAACAGCACGAAGCCAAGGGCAAGGTGACCAGCGGCCAACTGTGGGGCTTCGCGGATGGCGCGATTGGCCGACACGATTGCAGCCTCGAACAATTGCGGCCGCTCGGTCGTATTGGCATATTGGTTGCCGATCACCACAAGCACCCGCGCCCTGGCCGCAAGTGCCGTGCCATAGCTCGGATCGATTTTCAGCGCTGCATCGAACTGCGCCAGCGCAGCACGATCAGTGGCTTCATTAAGGCCCTGACCGAACAAATCCTGGCCGCGCAGATACGCATCATAGGCTGGCACACTGCTGGTGCCGCCAACAGGCCGTGCCGCACTGCCCAATGGAGTGCTGCCGCCATTGGCCGTGCTCTCGCCGCCCATTTTTGACGTGATCGCACTGACCACGGCTGCGGAAATTTCATCCTGCACGGCAAACACATCGGCGATTGGCCGCTCAAATTGCTCGCTCCACTGGCTGAAGCCGCTGCGGCCGTCGATCAATTCGGCCGATACCCGCACCGTATCACCGGCCCGGCGCACATTGCCGTCCAGCAGAAACGCAACACCCAATTGGCTCGCCATCGTGCGCGCATCTTCGGCGCGGGTGCGAAAGCGATTGGATGATGCTTGCGCCGCCACCAGCAAGCCGGGATTGCGCGCCAGTTCCGCACGCACTTCGGCCGCCAGCCCTTCCGAAAAATAGGCTTGTTCAGGATCACCGCTGAGGTTGGCAAATGGCAGCACGGCAACGCTGGCGGTTGCGGCCGGCGCCTGCCCGCCCTGTCCGCTGCGCCACAGCCATGCCGCACCGGCCGCGCCGGCCATGGCAACCACCCCGCCAATCAGCAGCAGGCGCCGATCCACTGGCGGCGATGCCGGCGCAGCAGACACAGTGGCCGCTGCTTCCCCAGCATGCAGCGCCGCCACGGCGCGCAGCAATGCATCGCAGGCCTGATCACCGCGCCGGATGCGATGATGGCTGATATCGATCACCTGAAATTGACGAAACCCCAGCGGCGGCTCCACACCGTCCATGCTCAGCGGCACGAGTGTCTTGCGATCACGGCCGCTGGTGGCCTCATCGTGCACCCAGTGCGAACCAATGCTGGTTTTTGACCACAACACCACCACGGCCCGCGCCGTATCCAGCGCATGGGCGGTGGTTTTGGCGAAATGTTCGCCGCCTTCCAGCATGCCATCCCACCACACCGAATATCCAGCCGCCTCAAGCAATTGGATAACCGGCAAGGCACGCTTGCGATCGCCGCGCGAATAGCTGAAAAACACTGTGGTCGCCCGAGGCGCTTCGGCTGACATGTGACCCTTCTCGCCGTTACCAACCGCCACCGATGGCTAGCGCGCGCCGGCTGGCGGTGCAAGTGGTTAGGCACCGCTCCATCTGGCGCCATGATTTGTGATGCAGCCGGTTCCTGCTCACCGAACTGCAATTGCCGGCAGGATCAACCCCGCCAAGGCAGAAACGCCTGCTGGCGGCATGATAAAGGCCCGGAACAGGCCGAACCGCACGAAACGGAGCGTCGCCGCCCTCCAAATCGCAAAGAGGCTTTCGCCCGTGAGCGCGGCAAATTGGCGGTGGAAGAAGCCATCTGCGAACCGTGCTCTAGTTATGCCTGATAGTGGCGGATCGCGCGAAACAGAGGATTATCCGAAATATCTGGCTAACTCTGGCCTAACTCACTAAAAACAAGCCGTTAACTGGTCGACCAAAGCCTGTTCGATTGGCGCTTGCGGTCATCGAAACTGGCCTTCAGGCGCCAAATGATGGCGGTCAGGCCGAAAACGCGTGGTCGTTTGCGACAGGAATTGGCTGTTTGCAGGTGCAGTTTGGCTGGGTTTGCCGACCGTGTGGCTGTTTCCGCTGGCAGTTTGGCTGGTTGGGTCCGGGCGATGGCCGTTTGGTAGCGACCTTTGACACTTTGGGCGCTGGTCGTGGCTGTCGAGGTAATGTCGGCAACAGGAAAAGGGTGGCGGCACGTTTTCCCGCGCCCGGTTGCAGGCTGGGTTCTATTCGTCTGCCTGCTCACGCAGGCTTGCCAATTGCCTGGCCAGGCCGACCGGTCGGTTCAAACAGCCGCTCGACAATTGATCGACGTCGGCCTTTGGGGCGCGAGAACGCCTTCGCGCGCAGCTTTTTGAATCGGATCGCGCCTGGCTGACTAATCGAATAAATTTATCTATCGGGAGCCCCCAGCGCCAACGTTTGACGGCTAAGAGGCCGACCAAATTCTAAGAGGGTTGTAAGAGGCCTGTAAGAGGGCCGTAAGAGATCGGGCATCTGGCGGCTCGCGTTCACTAATCGGATCTATCCATCACTGATCCAGATTATGCCGCATTTTGAGCCAGTTACTGATCGGCCTGAATCTTGACCTTTGGGAATGTTTCTTATCTGTTCCCACTCACAGCGCGCTATGCGAGCGCGCCGATGGAGCAAGATTCATGGCAAAAGCAAAGAACGGCCCAATGGCGCACGCGGACATGCGCTCGAACATCGTCATGCGGCGGGTCGCCGATCTGAGACCCTATGGCCGCAATGCCAGGACGCATTCCAAGCAGCAGGTCGCCCAGATTGCGGCAAGCATCCGGCGGTTCGGCTTTACCAATCCTGTGCTGGTATGGGGCGACGGCGAGATCATTGCAGGCCATGGCCGTGTCGGAGCGGCCAAGCAACTGGGGCTGCTCGAGGTACCAACCCTGGCCCTGGATTATTTGTCCGCCGCCGAACGGCGCGCCTATGTGCTGGCCGACAACAAGCTTGCGCTGAACGCCGGCTGGGATCAGGAGCTGCTGGCCGACGAACTGCAAGCACTCATCGATATCGAGTTCGAGATTGGGGATCTTGGGTTCAGCCAAGCCGAGATCGACCAGGTGCTCGATCAGGCGGCGCAGAGCAGCGTCGTGCCGCCCAATGCCAATAGCGCGATTGCCGAGACGGACGATGCCGTGCCCGCAGTTCTTCCACAGCCGGTCACGCGGATGGGCGATGTCTGGCAGTTAGGTCGGCACCGGTTGATCTGCGCTGATGCGCGGCATCCCCAAAGCTATGTGCGGCTGCTCGGAGAAGAGCGGGTCGGCCTGGTGTTCACCGATCCGCCCTACAATGTGCCGATCGACGGCCATGTCACTGGCCTTGGCACTGTCAAACACCGCGAGTTTGCATTTGCTTCAGGGGAGCTCAGTGAAGCGCAGTTTACTGGCTTTCTGAGCGACAGCCTGGGCGCCATGGTAAAATGCTGCCGCGACGGTGCGATTGCATATGTGTGCATGGATTGGCGGCACATGCGGGAACTGCTTGCGGCTGGCTACGCGGTGTTCTCTGAGCTCAAGAATGTCTGCGTCTGGAACAAGACCAATGGCGGCATGGGGGCCTTCTACCGCTCCAAGCACGAGATGGTGTTCGTGTGGAAGGTCGGGACGGCGCCGCATACCAACAACTTCGGGTTGGGCGACACAGGTCGCTACCGCACAAATGTCTGGGATTATGCTGGCATCAGCTCGATCACGGCGACCCGGCAGGCCGAGTTGGAGATGCATCCAACCGTCAAGCCGGTGGCGTTGGTGGGGTGCCGAGGGTTGATGATCGTAGGGTGATCAGCGGGATCATCTTCGTCATC
>NZ_JBBATR010000055.1:14254-15451 GCF_040398645.1 Sandarakinorhabdus sp. | reverse complement strand
AGCAAGGTGCGCGACGATGCGTAAGCGGACGTGATGGTGATGGCGAGGCCGCAGCCCAGCGCCAGAAACACCAGTTCGGGCGCTGTGGTGAACATCGGCCCATCCCACACCGGTGTTGCCGCCACAGTCTGATAGAGGATGCGCGTCTCGCCGCTGCCCAGCACCATGGTCTCAACACCGATCAGCAGCAGCAATTCAAGGATCAGCGCCGGGCGCGGGCCGATGGCCGTGTCCAGCCGCCCAGCCAGCAGACCGCCCGCGACCGCCGCCACCGACAGCACGATGCCATAGGCCAGCATCTCCAGCGTCTGCCAGCCCATCACCCCGGCCGCAAAAATGCCGCCAAACAGCAGGATCGCCGTGAGTCCATCTGTGAAGACCATCCGTGCCAGCAGATACAGCAGCGGATTGGCATTGCCGCGCGCGGCCGTGAACAGCCGCACCAGATCGCTGGCGCCGCCGGTGAGCGCGCGGCCCAGGCTGGCGGGGCTGCGCGGCTGATCGGGCACGGTGCGAAACAGCGGCACACTGCCCAGCAGCATCAACACGCCAACAATCGGCCCAGTGATGCGCGCTGGCTCCCCGAGCGCGGGATCGAGGCCGAGCAGCGGCGCCGCCGGCAGCCACGGCACATCGACCGTGCCCGGCAAGGCAAAGGCCAGCAGCACCAGCAGCAGCAGTGCCACACTCAGCGCATTGCCGCCGGCCAGCCCGAGGCCGCTGGCACGCGCAGCGCCGGCCATGCCGGCCGCCGGCAGCAGCAGGGCATTGTGCAGCATTTCATGGGCAGCCAGCAGCCAGGTCATGGCGGCGCCGGCCACCACAACCCACTGCACGCCCAAGGCAAAGCCGGTGGCGGTTGCGGTGGCGGTGGCGGTGACGGTGCCGGTGCCGGTGGCGGGCGGCATCACCCACCACAGGCTGCAACAAATGACCGACATGACCGCAATCACCAGCGCCAGCAGCGGCTTGCGCGGGCCGACACGGTCGATCATCGCGCCAAGCAATGGCATCGTCAGCATGACCGCCCAGCCGCCCCACTTGCCGCCCTGGGCCACCAGCGTCTGGCCGGCGACCGGATCGCCCACCACCACGCGCACGAACCAGGGCGCAAAGATATAGATGCTGATCAGGATGACATAGGGATCCCGCACCGCCTGGGCCATGGCCCAGGCACGCGTGGCAGCAGCGGACGGC
>NZ_JBBATR010000055.1:0-14154 GCF_040398645.1 Sandarakinorhabdus sp. | reverse complement strand
GGGATCCCGCACCGCCTGGGCCATGGCCCAGGCACGCGTGGCAGCAGCGGACGGCAGCGAAGCGTGGGCTTTGCCGTCGGCGTCTGCCATTCATCGCGCCTTGGGCGGCGCGGTGGCAGGTGGGGCCAGCGGGGCCGGCACCAGCGCGGCGGCGGCATCGGCCGGCACGGCATCGGCCGCCACGCTTTCCAGTTCGGCCAGCGCAGCTTCGGCGGCACGCAGCCTGGTGGCCGAAGCCAGCCAGGCGCGCACCTGCGGATCGGCTCTGGTGGCCGGGCTGGCGCGCAGCAAGGCGGCAGCACGATCGATATCGCCGCGGGCGAGCGCCTGGCGGGCCTGCGCCGCAGCGCTGCCCGCCTCCGCGCCCGAAAATGCCGATTGCACCCGCACCATCAACGCCTGCCACCAATCAGGCCGCGCCGACGCCTGCCCGGCATCGGCAAGCCCGGCCAGTTCGCGGGCCAGCCCGGCGCGTGACACCGGCTGCGCGGAAACCGCAACCAGCGCCGCCACCGCAGCTTCATTTCCCGGCGTGAACAGCCGCCGCGCCGCTGGCAACAGCCCATCGAGTGGACGGCCAGCATCCAGCGCGCGGCGCAGCAGCAAGACGGTGAGCATCGCCTCCGCACGGTCAGCGGTGCCCTTGATGGCGGCGATCAGCGCAGCGTCGCGGGTTTCTGCCACGGCCAGCCGCGAGGCAATCTCGCTCAATTGTGCGGTCAATTGATCGATGCGCCGGGCATCGCGTTCGATCTGATCGGTGCTGCTGTCCACCCGCGCTTCGGTGGCCGCCAGCCGTTCGGCCGCCACGATCGGCTGCCCGGCAGCCGAGACCGTCGCTGGCAGGCGCCGTTCCAGCGCTTGCAGGCGAGCGGCAAGGGCAGCGGCCTCGGCCGTCTCAGCGGCGGGCGGCAGGAACGGCAGGCGGCCGCGTACCGTTTGTTCAATCCAGGGATTGGCGATGATCCCCACCGAAAAGGCCAGCAAAACCGCTGTGATTGTCCAAGGCAGCAGGCTGCGCCGGGGACCACGCGCCGCACTCGCGGGCGGTGACATCAACCGGGCGCGCAGCCGCTCGGTGGCGGCCAGGCTGGCTTCGTTGATGTCCCCGCGGTCGAACGGCTCGTTCATGGCGCAATGCCTAGCCGGCTTTTGCCAGTGTCGCCAGCAGGGCTTCATCATCCGGCAGCGCGGCGATGTGCCCGGCGCGCCAGCCCGGCCCGGCCGCAGCCAGCGTGCCGGCACTGATGGCAAACAGCGTCAGCGGCGCGCGCGCGCCGCCCAGCCGCGCCCATTCGGCGGCAAAATGCCGGGCGGTGCGCGGCGAATGCAGCAGCACGCCGGTCGCCGCCAGCGCCGCCGGCTGTGCCTGCAATTCCAGCAGCACAGCGCGGTAGGTGATCACCACGGCCATCACCACGCCGGGCGGTATCCGCACCCGGGTGCGATCCTCCCCGGCCAGATGCAGCAGCCGATGATAAGAGCCGTTGGCCGCCGAATCGAGCAGGGCCTGCAATGTGCCCGGCCCGGTTTCCACCCGTTTCCAGCCTGCCGCCGCCGCCGCCGCCGCCGTGGCCGCGCCCACACACAGCGCCGGCAGCGCCTTCAGGGCATCGGCGGCTGGCCCGGCATGGCGCACTGCAGCTGCACTGGTCAGGATCACCGCGTCGGTGCGCGCTGTCGGCATGGCCCAGCGCACGGCTTCAGTGGCCAGCAGCGGATGCACCAGCGGTTCATGGCCCAGCGCGGCGACCCGCGCCGCCGTGGCGTCGGCGCCGGGCTGGGGGCGGACAATGAGCAGCCGCATCACGCGTGCGGCGGTGAAAACAGCGCACGCACCGCCGGGCCAGCATCGGCCAGCAAACGCGCGGCCAGCGCCGTCACGTGCGGCATCGCCTCGGCCAGCGGGGCCGTCACTTCGCCGGCGACCATCTCGCTGCCGCATTCGGACAGGATTTGCGCGCGCACCCGCACGCTGTCGCCGTCCAATTGCGCCAGCGCCGCCACTGGCGAATGGCAGCTGCCGCCCAAGGCCGCCAGAAAGCCGCGTTCCAGTGACACGCAGGCAAAGGTGGGCGCGTGGTTGATCGCCGCCAGCACCGCCAGCGTGGCCGCATCGCCTTCGCGCGCCGTGATGCCCACGGCGCCTTGCGCGCTGGCCGGCAGCATCTCGTCCAGTTCGATCAGGCTGCCAACATTCTGCCCCAACCGATCAAGCCCGGCGGCGGCCAGCAGCGTCGCATCGATGGCGCCGGATTCCACCTTGGCCAGCCGGGTGGCGACATTGCCGCGCAGCACTTCGGTGATGATATCGGGCCGCTGCGCCTTCAATTGCGCGGCGCGGCGCGGCGACGATGTGCCAACCCGCGCGCCGTGCTGCAGCGCGGCTATGCTGGCGGCGCCGATCAGGCGTTCGCGCACATCGGCGCGCGGCAGCATCGCCGCCAGCGCTATCCCGTCCCGCAGCTGCGTTTCGACATCTTTCATCGAATGCACGCCGATATCGATGCGGCCATCCATCAACGCCGCGTCCAGTTCCTTGGTCCACAGCGCCTTGCCGCCGATTTCGGCCAGCGGGCGATCCTGCACCTTGTCCCCCGTGGTGTGGATCACCACGATCTCGACATCCTGTTCTGCCCAGCCGTGGGCATCGCGCAGCGCCGCCGCCGTCATGTGCGCCTGCGCCAGGGCAAGCGGCGATCCGCGGGTTCCGATCTTGAAGCTCATGCTGCCGCCATGGCGCGGCCATTGCCGATTGGCAAGACCGGCCCTACCTGAACGTCATGAACAACCCGCTTGTGCTCGGCATCGAATCCAGTTGCGATGAAACCGCCGTGGCGCTGGTGCGCGCTGACCGGACCATCGTCGCGCAGCGCATCGCCAGCCAGGATGATGCGCACCGGCCGTTCGGCGGCGTCGTGCCGGAATTGGCCGCACGTGCTCACGCCGATCGGCTGGCGCCGATGATTGCCGAGGTGCTCACCGAGGCGGGCGTGGGCCTGGCCGATGTTGACGCCATTGCCGGCACAGCGGGGCCGGGCCTGATCGGCGGCGTCATGGTCGGGTTGGTGACCGCCAAGGCACTGGCTTATGCTGCCGGCAAGCCGCTGATCGCCGTCAATCACCTCGAAGGCCACGCGCTCAGCCCGCGGCTCGCCGATGCAACACTGAATTTTCCCTATCTGCTGCTGCTGGTATCGGGCGGGCATTGCCAATTGCTCGGCGTCACCGGCGTTGGCCAGTATCGCCGGCTGGCGACGACCATCGACGACGCCGTGGGGGAGGCCTTCGACAAATCCGCCAAGCTGCTTGGCCTCGGCTTTCCGGGCGGCCCGGCGCTGGAACGGGCGGCCCGCACCGGCAACGCGGCGCGCTTTGCCTTGCCGCGCCCGCTGGTGGGATCGGATGATCCGCATTTTTCCTTCGCCGGCCTGAAATCCGCCGTGCTGCGCGCCCGCAACGGCATCACCGACGCATCGCCGCAGGATATTGCCGATCTGGCCGCCAGTTTTCAGCAGGCCGCCACCGATTGCCTGGTGGACCGCACGGCGCGTGCCATCGCCGCCTTTCCGCAGGCCAGCGCGCTGGTGGTGGCCGGCGGTGTGGCGGCAAATCTGGCGATCCGCAGCGCGCTGGCGGCGCTGGCCGGCGCGCATGGCCTGAAATTTGCCGCGCCGCCGCTGTGGCTGTGCACCGACAATGCCGCCATGATCGCCTGGGCCGGCATTGAGCGGTTCCAGGCCGGCGATGTCGATGATCTGCACGCCCCGGCCCGCCCGCGCTGGCCGCTGGACCCATCCGCCGAAGCCGCGCGCGGTGCGGGCGTGAAGGCGTGACAAGCTTTGGTGTCATCGGGGCGGGGGCCCCGCGCGCGTTGGCGCGCAAGCAAGCAATCCATGCGCCAAAGGACTGCACATGACGGGCTTTGGCGTAATCGGTGCCGGCGCATGGGGCACCGCGCTAGCCAGTACCTTGGCTGACAATGGCCCGGTGACGCTGTGGGCACGTGAAGCCGAAGTGGTCGCCGCCATCAACAGCGCCCGCGAAAATCCGCTGTTCCTGCCCGGCATCGCGCTGCCCGCCGGCATCACCGCGACGACCGATCTGGGCGATGTTGCGGCGTGTGACATCATCCTGATCGTCGTGCCGGCGCAGCATCTGCGCGCTGTTCTGGCCAGTGCCGCCATCCCCGCCGCCACGCCGCTGGTGCTGTGCGCCAAGGGTATCGAGGCTGGCAGCCACAAATTGATGGTCGAGGTCGCGGCAGACATCGTATCCAATCCCATCGCGATCCTGTCCGGCCCCAGTTTCGCGGCCGAAGTGGCGAGCGGGCTGCCCTGTGCCGTCACGCTGGCCTGCGCCGATGCCGCGCTGGGTGAGCGTTTGGTTGCGGCCATGGCTCGGCCCACGCTGCGGCTGTATCATTCCGACGACGTGGTGGGCGCCGAAATCGGCGGCGCGGTGAAGAATGTGCTCGCCATCGCCTGCGGGGTGGTGGCGGGCGCCTGTCTTGGCCTCAATGCCCGCGCCGCCCTGATCGCGCGCGGCTTTGCCGAAATGACCCGCTTTGGCGTTGCGCGCGGTGCCCGCGCGGAGACACTGGCGGGCCTCAGCGGCCTCGGCGATCTGGTGCTCACTTGCTCATCGGAAAACAGCCGCAATTTCCGGCTTGGCGTCGGCCTTGGTCAAGGCCGCCCGCTGGCCGATCTGCTGGCCGGGCCTGCCGTGGCCGAAGGCGCAGCAACTGCGCCGGTGCTGGCCGAAGCCGCGCGCGCCGCTGGCGTGGACATGCCGATTTGCGCCGCCGTCGCCGCCCTGCTCGCTGGCGCGCCGGTACGCGACACGATCGGCGCGCTGCTGGCAAGGCCGTTGAAGGCGGAGTAGCCGCTACAATGGCCCCGTCAGCAGGCGACCGGCGTGGAAAATGCCGAGAATCAGCACCGCCTGCGGTTCGACCCGGTAGACGATCGTCGCCCTGCCTTCGAAACTGATCGTCCGCACCCCTGATCCCAAATCATCGCGCGGGGTGCCCCGCTGCGGAAAATCCGCCAGACCGGCACAGGCTGTTTCGATGCGGTCCAGGTAGGCGAGGGCCACTGCGATGCCGGCATTGGCCGCCACCCAGTCGCCAATCCGCTCAAGATCAGCCAGCGCCAGCCGGCTGAGCTCAACCCGCATCAGGGTGTGACAGGCGGGCGCGCAGCTTGGCCATGCCGTCGGCAAGGGCCACGCGATCGACCGGCGCGGCATTCACGGCAGCAATTCGGACACGAATGAGATCATCAAGCGCGGCTTCTTCGCGGTCCAAGGCGCGCAGTCCGGCACGGACCACTTCAGACAGGCTCGCGTAACGTCCTGTGCTCACCCGGGCCTGCGCTGCGTCCGCAAGCTCACCCAAGGTCACGGTGACGGGTTTTGATGCACGTGTTGCCATGGCCGCAGTGTATGACACTGTCATGCGCCGTCAAGCCATGCATCAGAAATCGACTGCGATGCCGCCCTTTTCCCAATCGCCGTAACGCACCGGGTCAGGCCCCTTGCGGCCGCCGACTTCGGTGTCGGTTGGCGGCGGCGGCGGGGCTTGCGGGGCCTTGTCGCGCGGGTCGATTGCGGGATCGGGGGTTTGGGGCTGGTCTTTATCCATAACCTGCCGTTGCCATTACCGCCCGACTGCTGGCAATGGGGTGAAGCGAAGCAGGGGAACCGCATGTTCGACAACAAGGTAATCGCCATCACGGGCGCGGGCAGCGGCATCGGCCGGGCGCTGGCGCTGGATCTGGCGGGGCGCGGTGCGGTGCTGGCGTTGTCTGACAAGGACGAGGTCGGGCTGGCGGAAACCAGGCGCTTGCTCGGCAATCGTCCGGCGAGCATCACCACACTCGATGTCACCGATACCGCCGCGCTGAACAGCTGGATCTCGGCCGCCGTGCGTGATTTCGGCAAGCTGGACGGCATCATCAACAATGCCGGGCTGACGGTGGTCGCGCCCTTTGCCGATTGCCCGGAGGATGATTTCGATCGGGTGATGAACGTGAATTTTGGTGCCGTGGTTGCCGGCTGCCGCGCCGCGCTGCCGCATGTGCGCGCTGCGGCTGCCAAGGATGGTATCGGCTGGATCGTCAATATTTCCAGCGTGTTCGGCATGATGGGCTTCCCGACCCAAAGCGCCTACAACGCCAGCAAGTTCGCCGTGCGCGGCCTCACCGAAGCCATGGCGCTCGAGCTTGCCATCACCGATCCCAACGTGGCGGTCATCCGCGTTCATCCCGGCGGCATCAAGACCAATGTCGCGCGCAACAGCAAGCGCATCGCGCTGCTGCCCGGCCAGGACCCGGACACCGATTTCGCCGCCGAATTCGACAAGGCCGCCCGCACCACGCCGGAACAGGCGGCGCAAACCATCGTGGATGGCATGCTGCGCCGCCGCACCCGCGTGCTGATCGGCCCGGATGCCCGTATCATCGATTGGCTGGTGCGCCTGTTCCCGGTTTCGCACATGCGAATCCTCGGCAATTTGTTCGGCGGTCGCCAGCGCTAACTGGGCGCTGACGGGCGCGCTGACAGGGTTGGTGCGGCGCGGGGGTGGGCAACTGGCCGTTCTTCGGGCAAGTGGCGGCCAATGAACGATCGCAATCCCCCACCCATTACCGCCATCAACGGCAGAGTCGATTCCGGCGTGCCTGCCCGCCGCGCCGCGCTGCGCATGTGCCAGGCCGTGCTCGATCGCGGCCAATCCTTTGATGCCGCCGCCAACATGGCCGATGATCTGCCCCTGACCCAAGACCGTGCACTGGCCCGCACCCTGGCCCTGACGGTGCTGCGCTGGCTGCCCGATCTGGATGCCCTGATCGACAGCGCCACGCCGCGCCCGCTGCCCGGCGATGCCCGGGCCCGCCATGCCCTGCGCGTCGCGCTGGCCGGCTGGCTGAAGCTGCACACGCCGCCGCATGCCGTGGTGGCCACCGCCCTGCCGCTGGTGGAAGGCGGCCCGCGCCGGCTGGTGCACGGCGTTCTGGGCGCGCTGATCCGCCGCCCGGCCAGCCTGCCGGACCGGCCGCAGCTGCCCGCGCCGTTCGATATACGCTGGGCGCATGATTGGGGGGCCGATATGGCCGAAGCTGCCGCTGCCGCGCTTGCCGAAGAACCTGCCACCGATCTGACTCTGAAAGACCCGGCCGCCACGGCGCACTGGGCGCAGGCACTGGGCGGCATCAGCCTGGCACCCGGCCATGTGCGCACCACCTTGAAAGGCACTGTCACGGCCTGGCCCGGTTTTGCCGAAGGCGCATGGTGGGTGCAGGATTTCGCTGCCAGCTTGCCCGCACGCTTGCTGCCCGCCCAGGCCGGCGAACGCGTGCTCGATCTGTGCGCGGCGCCCGGCGGCAAGACGCTGCAACTGGCGGCGCGTGGCTGCACGGTCACCGCGCTCGACATGTCGGAACAGCGGCTGGAGCGGGTGCGCGAAAATCTCGGCCGCACAGGTCTCGCCGCCGAACTGATCGCCGCTGATGCGCTGCGCTGGCAGCCGGAGGCACCGTTCGATCACATACTGATCGATGCGCCCTGTTCGGCCACCGGGATTTTCCGCCGCCACCCCGATGTGCTGCACCTGAAAGGTGATGCAGATATGGCGCCGATCACGCTGCTGCAGGCGGCCTTGCTGCGCCGTGCATCCGGCTGGCTGAAACCGGGCGGCAAGCTGATTTATGCGACTTGTTCCCTCGATCCGCGCGAGGGCGAGCGCATTGCCGAGCGCGTGATTGCTGGCTGCCCGCGCGACATGATTGCGGCGGATGAGCTGCCTGCCGGTTTGGTGCCGGCCGCCGAAGGCTGGGTGCGCACGCTGCCCGGCCAGATTGCTGGCGGCCTTGATGGTTTCTTCATCGCGCGGTTTCGGCGATTGCCGGATTGATCGGCACAAGCAAAAGGGGCACCGTCCATGCTGGACGATGCCCCTTTTTGTTTGTGTGCTGAACAGCTTATTTCAGATACAGCGCGATATACTTGTTCATTTCGAACATCGTGCATTCGTCCTTGCCAAACACCAGTTTCAGATTGGCGTCGGCAACGATCACACGCTTGTCGGTCGGCTTTTGCAGATCGTGCTTGCGGATATAATCCCACATTTTTGCCACAACCTGGCCACGCGGCAACGGATCGCCGCCGACGATGGCAACCAGCGGACCCTGCGGGGTCAACGGCTTCATCAGTGCGTCCATCTTCTTGCCGGCCGGCTTGGGTTCATTGGCCATTTGCATCCCCTTCGTTGTTGTCGGCCCATGACTGGCCGGGTGATAATTTGACCCTGATATCGGTGTTAAGCGAGTTTACGCGCAGGGGCGCAAGTGCAAAATGCCACTATCCGGCCACACGAACCGCCAACGACGCATTTTCGCAACATATTTGCAACGCCAGCAGCGGTCAGAACCGCCGCAAGAACCGGATCTGCCACCAGCGCGGCGGGTTGAGCGTGGCCAACCCGGCCACAGCGCCGTCCACCAGCGTGCGATCGAGGCAATTGCGGCATTCAAGGCTGGCCAGCCAGCCGCCGCCCGGAATTTCCAGCTGTACGGCGGCTGCCACCTGCCAGCCCGCTGGCGCAATGCCGCCGGGCGCACCCGGAACCGGCGCTGCTGCAACTGTCATTGCACTGCGATAATCCAGCGTGAGCCGCGGCACGACATTGGCGCCAGCACCAACCAGCGTCTGCGTCCAGGCGGCAGACAGGCTGGCGGTCATGTCGGGCGCATAAAGCGGCCGCGCCGGTGCGCCGGCAGGGATGGGGCCATCCCAGCGCGCCTGCTGCCAGGCGAACGTGCCCGACATTTGCAACTGGCTGACCGGCCGCGCCGCCACAGTCACATCGATGCCATGATTGGTCATGTCCTGCTGCACCCCGGCGGCCAGCGCCATCGCGATCGGATCGATCCCCAGCAGCGGCGAAATCAGCGCATTGGTGTTGGCCGCAAAACCGCGCATATCCAGCCGCAGGCCGCCGCTAGGCAAGGCGTAGCTGACGCCGGCGCTGTGGTGCCAGCCAGTTTCAGCCGGCAGGGCCTGCAATTCCGATGAGGTGCGGGCCAGCAGATTCCAGCCGGGCAGCCGGGCGGTACGTGCCGAGCGTGCAAAAATCACCGCATCGCCTTGTTGCCAGCTCAAGCCAAAATCAGGCGTGAGCAGTTGGCGCTGTTGACGGTCCGCGCCCGCTGCCCGCAGGCATGGCGCGCAGCCAGCCCGGCGGTCACGCACGGTCAGCGCCAGTTTTTCATCGTTCAGGCGCAAGCCCGCGTTAAGCTGCAAGCGATCATCGGCCAGCGCCGCCTGCACCGCAGCGGCGGCATAGACAGCGTCCCGGCGCTGGCCAATGGCGCGATCGGCCAGCACGGTTCCGGCATCCGTATCGGCCTGATCGCGGGCCTGATCATCGCCTTGCCAGCCGGCTGCCAGATTGATGGTGACGGCACCAAAGACCGCGCCGGCCGTGATCGCCAGCTGGCGATGTTCGCTGGCGCCGCGCGCGATCAGGCCGTAGCTGCCAGGGCTGCCACCGCGCAAATCCAGCCCCAGCCGATTGATTTGCCGGGCGATGCCTGCCTGCAAGCTGACCGAGAAGCGGTCTGGCCTCCACGCCAATTCGGCGGAGCTCAGCGCCAGCTCGGCGCGCTGGCCCAGCGGCTGCCGCGCCAGATCGGGGCTGATTGCGCCCCAGCCCGCACCGCTGCCCGGCATTACAGACGATCGGATTGCCGTGCTGGCAAAGCGCCCGTTGCATGTTGCCGGCGCCAGCGGATCGCAGGCAAAGGCCGGCAAATTGCCATCACGATTGTGCTGATACACGCCGTCCACCGCCAGAGTCAGATCGGCCGCGACATCGATATCGAGCGCAGCGACCACGCCGGCGCGCTGGCTGCGATTGAGCATTTCGCCAGTGCGCGTGCTCCGCAACCAGCCCAGATCGTGATGCAGATGCCCGCCGATCCCCAGCCTTATGCCGCCCACCAACGGCACATCCAGCTGCGCCAGCGCGCGCCGGCTGCCAAAGCCGCCGGCGGCAAATTCGCCGGCACCCGCCAGTGCGCTGCCCGGCCGCCGCAACGTCAAGGACAGTACGCCGGCGCTGCCAACAGGGCCGAAATCCAGCCCGGATGGCGCGGCCACCGCCACCGCAGCCAGATCCGGCAAGCCAAGATTGATCGGCAACGTGCCCGGCAAGCCGATGCCGCCCACCGTGACGCCGGGCTGAGCACGGCCATGGTCCACCGCCAGCAGCCCGGTGCCATTGCCCGGCGCCGCCGTGATGCGCAGGCCCGGCACAGTTCGCAGAATATCGGGCAGCGTTGCAGCGCCGTTCTGGTCACGATCAGGCCCGGCAGCAGACCAACGGCCAAACACTGGCTGTCGCGCTGGCACAAGCACGTCTTGATCGGCGGCTGTTTGCGCGGCAATCGGCACGGCGCTGGCCGCAGCGGCCAGAACGCCGGCAATCAACAGCGCCGCCGGATCAGCGCGGACCGTCACGACCAGTTGGTTGGCCGCCAAGCGGGCCACCGCCAGCGCCAACCGCGCCGATATTGCCGAACAATTCTTCAAAAAAGCCTTCGTTGCGGCCCAGGGTCGGCGTGGTTTCACTGGCCAGATTGATCCTGGCGATTTTCTCCATGCCGCGGCGTTCGACCTTGGCGACATTGCCGTCCGGATCGAAACTGATGATCAAGATCTGCTGCTGCAGGGTTTTGGGCGAGGCAAAGGCATATTGGCCGGTCAGGCGATTGACATAATACCAGCTGCCCGTGTCGAACTGCGCGGCAAAGGTGGGCCGGCCCAGCGTGCGGGTAACCGATTCACGATTGTCGACGCCTGGCAGGATCGACGTGAACAGTGTTTCATCGATCAGATAGCCTTGCGCCGCCTTGATGCGCGAGCAGCCCGGCGTCAGGGCGGCCGCAATCAGCAGCAGGCCCAGGGGCAAGAGGCGATTTGGGATCAACGACTTCATTTACGGCTCCCAATCGATGTGCACGTCATCCCCCAACATGCGACATCTCTGAACGCCTCGGTCAATATGCCAGCCAGCCGGATTATGCTAGGCCCACACCATGTCTTTGCTCGATAGCCTGAAGCGCCTGGTGGGCGCGGCGCCGCCATCCCCGACCGAACAGCTTTATGCTGCCGTGGTGGCGCAGGCGCGGCGACCGGCCTGGTACATCGATGGCGGCGTGCCCGACACGATGGATGGCCGCTTTGATGTGCTGGTGCTGGCGCTGGCGTTGCTGATGCTGCGGCTGGAGGATGAAACTGGGGACAATCCGCGCCACCCGGCTGCGCAGCTGTCCGCCAATCTTGCCGATCGGTTCATCACCGACATGGAAGGCAATCTGCGGCAGGACGGGATCGGCGATCAGGCGGTGCCCAAGCATATGGGCCGGATGATGGCGGCGCTCGGCGGGCGCATCGGGGCCTATCGCAGCGGCCGCCGCGACCGTGCCGCCATGGCCGATGCCCTGCAGCGCAATCTGTACCGCGGCAGCGATGTGCCGCCCGGCGCCGTGCAATGGGTGATCAGCGAGGCGCACAGCCTGACCGCGCAGCTGGACGCCTGCGATTTTGCGCAGTTGGGCGCCGGCATCCTCAAGCTGCACGATTGAAGCCAGCAATGAACGATGCACCCGAATTCAGCCACAGATTGCCGATCAGTGAGATTGGCGCCGCGGCCAAGCGCATCATGCTGGAGGCCACCGGCATTGAGCGCGCTGCGCTGACGCAGCGTTTTGGCTTGCTGGCGCTTGAGCAATTGACGGCCGCGCTGGAGATCAAGCGCGGCCAGGCCGGCATCGATGTGGCCGGACAGGTCCATGGCCGCGGCAGCCAGCCCTGCGTGGCCAGCGGTGAGCCAGTGCCGTTTCTGATCACCGAACGCATCAATCTGCGGCTGGTGCTGGACGTGCCCGCCGGCGGCGAGATCGAACTGTCCACGGCCGATCTCGATGTCGAACCGCTGGTGGGCGATACGGTCGATGCCGGCGAAATCGCCGCGCAGGCCTTCGCGCTTGGCTTGAACCCCTACCCGCGCAGTGCCACCAAAGTGGCTGGCATCATCAGCGAAGACGAAGCCGCAGCGGCGCGCAGCCCGTTTGCAGTGCTGAAAAAGGGTATTTAGGCCCGATCAGAACGGCACATCATCGTCCAGGTCATCGTCGAACGCACCCGGACGCTTGCCGCCGCCGGCCGGCGCACCGCCGCCGCCAAAGCCGCCACCTTGCGGAGCACCGCCGCCACCGCCACCGCCGCCGCCGCCAAAATCATCGCCGCGTGAACCGCCGCCCATACCGCCGCCACCGCCGCCTTCGCGGCCGCCGAGCAGGGTCATTTCACCCTTGAACGGGCCAACCACGATTTCGGTGGTGAACCGATCAGCGCCGTTCTGGTCCTGCCATTTGCGAGTGGTCAGCGCGCCTTCGATATAGACCTCGCTGCCCTTGCGCAGATATTGCGCCGCGACCTTGCCGATATTTTCGTTGCGGATGACGATATTGTGCCATTCGGTCTTTTCCTTGCGCTCCCCGCTGGCCTTGTCGCGCCAGGTTTCCGATGTCGCCATGGTGAAGTTCACCACGCTGCCGCCGTTCGCGAACGACCTTGATTCGGGATCCTTGCCCAGCCGCCCGACCAGAATAACCTTGTTGACGCCCGCCATGTTCATCTCCTGATTGCCCGCAAAGCCTAGCGTTGGCGGCGCAGTGACGCAACGCCGCGCCGGCTTGTCCACTTTATTGCCTGTGGATTTCTCGGCACGAGGGCCAGGTTTTGCCGGTCGGGGGACATTATGGCTGATGAGTTTGAAGCTGCCACGGGATTGGTGACTGCCAGCGTGGCAGCCAACGCCATCGATCATCAATCCGCCGGCCACGGCCCCCATGCCGCCGCCTGCGCCAATTGCGCTGCGCCGCTCTCCGGGCCGTTCTGCGGCCAATGCGGTCAGCGCGCGCATCTGCACCGCAGCATTGGCGACGTGTTCCACGAATTCCTGCACGGCATCACCCATTTTGACGGCAAGGCGTGGACCACACTGCCGATGCTGATGTTCCGGCCAGGCAAGCTGATCCGCAGCTATATCGAAGGCCACCGCGCCCGCTATATCGCGCCGGTGCCGCTGTTCCTGCTGGTGGTGTTCCTGATGTTTTTCGTGCTGTCCTTTGCCAGCTTCGACGGCAAGGGCGTCGAGGTTTCGCTCACGTCCGACGCTACGAGCGCGGGCCAGCCGCGAATAAGCACGGCGATTGCCGAAATCGATCGCAAAATCATAAAGGCCCGCGCCGGCGGCAATACCGAGGCCTTGACCGCGCTGGAAGCGACCCGCAGCATGCTGAAGGGGATCGAGCTCGGTCGCCTGGCCAAGCGCGAAGACACAGGATCGGCCAGCGACCGCGCTGGCATCGCCAAGGCACTCGCCGAACTTGATCGCGGCATCGCGGCGGCAAAAGCGGCCGGCAACGCGAACAAATTGGCGGAACTGGAGAGCGGACGCCGGCTGATCATGGCGGTTGGCGTGCCGACAGCCGATGCCAGCTTCACCGACAGGATGACCGACGCAATTTCTGCCGCCACCGCGAGCGGCGATCTGAAGGCAAATTCCGGATGGCCGTGGTTTGATGCCAAGGTGATGAAGGCGCTGAAGAATCCCAAGCTGGCGCTCTACAAGTTGCAGTCAAAGGCCTACAAGCTGAGCTTCCTGCTGGTGCCGTTGTCGTTGCCGTGGCTGTGGATCGTGTTTGTGTGGCGGCGCGGGGTGGGCATGTATGATCATGCCATTTTCACCCTGTATTCGATCAGTTTCATGAG
The DNA here is from genome assembly GCF_040398645.1 of Sandarakinorhabdus sp. Taxonomy (GTDB): domain Bacteria; phylum Pseudomonadota; class Alphaproteobacteria; order Sphingomonadales; family Sphingomonadaceae; genus Sandarakinorhabdus. The sequence goes on along the minus strand of NZ_JBBATR010000055.1, from coordinate 315 downwards.
CCTGTTGTTTGTTTTCGGCAGCCTGCTGGCGTCAGCGGCTGTGGCCAGCGAATTTGTGTGGCTGCTGGTGCTGCTGGCACCGGGCATACACCTGTTTGCCTCTCTGCGCGGCGCTTATGCGCTCAGTATATGGAGCGCCGGTTGGCGCTCCACCTACTTGAGTATTGCGGCGGTCATGACCCTTTCGGTTTACTTCATCATCCTGATCGTGGCCGGCGTGTTGGACTGATCATTCCTGCGGCAGCGGCAACGGTTTTTGGGGAGCGGGCAGCAATTCGGCGGCCTGCTCCGTGCGCACCGGCACGTCGATTGCAG
>NZ_JBBATR010000054.1:7656-16416 GCF_040398645.1 Sandarakinorhabdus sp. | reverse complement strand
TCAGGCGGCTTTCGGGGCCGTTTCCATTACGCTGGCGTCCACATAGGCTTCGAAGGGTGCGAAATTGGCGACGAACATTGCCACCAGCGCCTTGGCCTTCGCGTCATATTCGCCCGCATCGGCCCAGGTGCCGCGTGGGTTGAGCAGGGCGCTGTCCACGCCTGGCACCGATACCGGCACGGCAAAGCCGAAATTTTCGTCGGTACGGAATTCGGCGTTCTTCAGGCTGCCATCAAGCGCGGCGCCCAGCATGGCGCGGGTGGCCTTGATCGGCATGCGCGTTCCGGTGCCGCCGGTGCCGGCGCCGCCGCCGGTCCAGCCGGTGTTGACCAGCCAGACATCGACGCCGCCCTTGGCGATGCGTTCTTTCAGCAGATTGCCATAAACCGATGGATGGCGCGGCATGAACGGGGCGCCAAAGCAGGTGGAGAAGGTGGCATCAGGCTCGGTCACGCCGATTTCGGTGCCGGCGACGCGCGCGGTGTAGCCGGACAGGAAATGGTACATCGCCTGATCGGGCGTGAGTTTGGAGATCGGCGGCAGGATGCCGAACGCATCAGCGGTAAGCATGATGATGTTGCGCGGCACCGGGCCAAGATTGTCGGCCGACGCATTGGGAATGAAATCGATCGGGTAGGACCCGCGGCTGTTTTCGGCCAGGCTGGCATCATCGAGATCGATGACGCGGGTGACCGGATCGATCACGACATTTTCCAGCACGGTGCCAAAACGGCGGGTCGTGGCGTAAATCTCCGGCTCGGCATCGGCCGACAAGCGGATCACCTTGGCGTAGCAGCCGCCTTCGAAATTGAACACGGCGGTATCCGACCAGCCATGTTCATCATCGCCAATAAGGGTGCGGCTGGCATCGGCGGACAGCGTGGTCTTGCCGGTGCCGGACAGGCCGAAGAACACCGCCGTGTCGCCATCAGGCCCGATGTTGGCCGAGCAGTGCATCGGCATCACGCCCTTTTGCGGCAGCAGATAATTCAGGATGGAGAAGACGCTCTTCTTCATTTCGCCGGCATAGGCGGTGCCGCCGATCAACACGGTCTTGTTGGCAAAATCCACGGCCACTACGGTTTCGCTGCGGCAGCCATGGCGGGCCGGATCGGCGCGGAACGATGGCAGATCGATGATCGTGTATTCGGGCACGAAGCCGGCCAGGTCAGCCGTGTCGGGCCGCACCAGCAGGGTGCGGATGAACTGGCTGTGCCAGGCGAATTCGGTGATCACGCGCACGTTGACGCGGTGTTCGGGCTGGCTGCCGCCGTACAGATCCTGCACGAACAATTCGGTCTTGCCGGCCAAGGCAGTTTCGAAATCGGCCTTGATGGCGGCAAACTGATCGGCGGTGATGCTCTTGTTCTTGTCCCACCAGATCGTGTTTTCGGTGCTGGCGTCGCGCACGATGAATTTGTCGTTGGCGCTGCGGCCGGTGTGCTTGCCGGTTTTCACCACCAGCGCGCCGTGCTGGGACAGCATGCCTTCACCGCGCACCACTGCCGCTTCGACCAGCGCGCCGGTGAGCAGATTCCAGTGCAGGGTTGCCGGTGTGGCCAGGCCCTGCGCAGCCAAACCAAAAACAGGAACGGTAGCTGACACGAAATTTACTCCTGATCATCAACTGGACGCCGCCTTCCCCCAAGGCGACGTGGGGCTGGCATAGCCGACGCCTGCTGTTCCGTCAAAACGCTCCGGTCAAAACGCTCTAGCCAAAATGCTCTGGCCAAACGCAAGCTGGTATATGATACGCCCCGGTCTTGCGCTGGACGCGCTTGCGCTCCACATAGGTGATGATGGAACAGTCCGCGCCGCCATCTGCCACCGTCGCCCTGGTTGACGATGATCGCAATATCCTGACGTCTGTGTCGATTGCGCTGCAGGCCGAAGGCTTTGCCGTGCGGCTCTATTCCGATGGCGATACCGCGTTGAAGGCGCTTATTGAAAATCAGCCGGATATCGTGGTGCTGGATATCAAGATGCCGCGCATGGACGGTATGGAGGTGCTGCGCCGCCTGCGCGAAAAAAGCCAGGTGCCGGTGATTTTCCTGACCAGCAAGGACACCGAAATCGATGAGGCGCTCGGCCTGGCAATGGGCGCCGATGATTATATCGGCAAGCCGTTCAGCCAGCGCTTGTTGATCGAGCGGATCCGCGCCGTGCTGCGCCGAACCGCCAATCGCCGCGCTGCACCGGACACCGCCGAAGAACCTGCTGCCGAACCCATCGTGCGCGGCCGCTTGAACATGGACCCTGCCCGCCACCGCGTGCTGTGGGATGCCGGCGAAGGCCGCCGCGGCGATGTTGCGCTGACGGTCACCGAATTCATGATCCTTGAAACCCTGGCGCAGCGGCCGGGTTTCGTGAAATCCCGCGACCAGTTGATGGACGCGGCCTATGCCCATGACGTGTATGTGGATGATCGCACCATCGACAGCCATATCAAGCGGTTGCGCAAGAAATTCCGCGCGGTCGATCACCAGTTCAAGGGCATCGAGACGCTATATGGTGTCGGTTATCGCTTCAACGAGGAATAGGATGTGAGGGCCGAGGTGGCGGTGCAGGAATGGCGCCGGGGCCTCGGCTTTGGCTCCCTGCGCGCCCGCATCTTTGCTGTGAACCTGCTCGCGGTGATCGTGCTGGCGATCATGCTGCTGTACCTCGATACGGTGCGCGCCCGCCTGCTGGATGAGCGTGCGGATGCCATATCGAATGAAGCGTTGGCGATTGCCGGTCTCGTGAGAGATTCCGCCGGGCTTGAAAGCCTGAGCTTTGCGCGGGGCACGCGCGTGCGGCTATATGCCAACGACGGGGGATTGCTGACCGACAATTGGCATAACGCAACCACACGCAGCTTTGCCATTGAAGATCCGGCGTTATTCTCTTGGCGGCGCGCGTCGGCAAAACGCATCGACCGTGTTCTTGAGCAATTGCTCAGCGCGCGCACCCTTCCGCCATACGCAGAAGCAATGCCGGATCGTGCCGGCCAGTGGCGCGAGGTGCAAATTGCGCGCCAGACGGGAAAGCCCGCCACAGAACTGCGCCGCGCCATCGATGGCAGCATCATCGTGGGTGCCGCAGCGCTCGTGCCAGGCCTTGGCGTGGTGCATCTCCTGGACAATGCCGAAGATGTGTCGCGCATCCTGCGGGCCGAACGCCTCACCTCCTTCTGGCTCTTGGTTAGCGTTTCCGGGCTTACCTTGGCGCTGTCGCTGTATCTGACACGCACCATCGTGCGGCCGCTGCGCATGCTGGCCATTGCCGCCCACCGGGTGCGCCTGGGCCGCAGCCGGGAAGTGGTGGTGCCGCGCTTGCCCGACCGCAAGGACGAAATCGGGGCCTTGGCGCGGGCCATTTCCGACATGTCGATCGCCTTGCGCCGCCAGATCGATGCCACCGAAGCCTTTGCGGCCGATGTGGCGCATGAATTGAAAAACCCACTGGCGTCGCTGCGATCCGCCGTTGATGTGCTGGACCGGGTTGATCAGCCGGCGCTTCGCGAGCAGCTGATGGGGGTGATCCGCGATGACGTCGGCCGCATCGATCGGTTGATCACCGATATCGCCGATGCCAGTCGGCTGGACGCCGAATTGTCCCGTACCGGCTTTCAGCCCGTTGATGTTGGCGCGCTGGCTGACGGGTTGGTCGCCGCCTACGGCATCGCTGGCCGGCAGCCGCCGGTGCTGGTGCAGCGCGACGGGCTGCCAGCGCCGGTTATGATTGACGGCGATGCCGGCCGCCTGGCGCAGGTGCTGCGCAATCTGATCGACAATGCCATCAGCTTTTCACCGCCCGGCGGCGCGGTGACGCTGTCCGTGGCCCGGCGCGGTGACCGTGTGCACATGAGCGTTGGTGATACCGGGCCGGGCGTCCCTTTGGCCAACCGCAGTGATATTTTCCGCCGCTTTTATTCAGAACGCCCGGCCGGCGAAGATTTTGGCCGCCATTCCGGCCTGGGCTTGTCGATTGCCGCCGCTATTGTGACGGCCCATGGCGGGCAGATCATGGTGGATGATGCGCCGGGCGGCGGCGGCTTGTTCCACGTCATTTTGCCGGCGGCCTGACGCGCTTGACCGAATCTGACATCACGCGGCCGTCTGCCACGGTTCATGCCACGGCCGTGGTGCTGGATGGCCGCGCCGTGCTGCTGCTGGGGCCGTCTGGGGCGGGAAAATCCGATCTGGCGCTGCGGCTGGTGGCGGCGGGCTGGCAGTTGGTCGCCGATGACCGCGTGGTGTTGACTGCGGCGGCCGGCGGCGTGATTGCAAGTGCCCCGCCGCGTCTTGCCGGCCTGCTGGAAGTGCGCGGAGTCGGCATTGTGGCGCAGGCCACGGTTCCTGCCCGCGCCGTGCTCGCGCTCGATCTGAGCCAGAAGCCAGACCGGATGCCGATGCCGGCGCAGGTGACGCTGGCCGGGCATGTGCTGCCGGTGCTGCCCTTTGATCCGTTCGGCGCCTCGGCGCCGCTGCGGGCGGCGCGGGCCTTGGCAAGTCACGGCCTTCCCGGCACAAATGCCGCCGTGCCTGAAGCGATTCTGATCATGACCGGCCTGTCCGGGGCCGGCAAATCGACCGCGTTGAGGGCGCTCGAAGATGCCGGGCACGAGGTTGTCGACAATCTGCCGCAGTCTTTGCTCGATGCGCTGATCGCGGGCAGCCAGGGCCGGCCGCTCGCGCTGGGTATCGACAGCCGCAGCCGCGCCTTTGATCCCGCCGCGCTGGCGGAGCGGGTGGCGGCGCTGCGCGATACTGGCCGCGATGTCCGGCTGATTTTCCTTGATTGTGCCGATGATGTGCTGATCCGCCGCTTTTCCGAAACACGCCGCCGCCATCCGCTCAGCCTTGATCGCCCGGCCAGCGATGGCATCACCGCCGAACGTGAGCTGCTGGCGCCGCTGAAACACGGGGCCGATCTGGTGATCGACAGCACGGAATTGGCGGCGGCCGATTTGCGCACCCGCGTTACCGAACGATTTGGCGGCGGCTTTTCACCGGGGTTGACCGTGACAGTCCTGAGTTTCGGGTTTGCGGCCGGCCTGCCGCGCGATGCGGACCTGGTGTTTGATGTCCGGTTTCTGGCCAATCCGCACTGGGATCTCGCCCTGCGGCCATTGACCGGGGAGGATGACCGCGTCGCAGCGTTTGTGGCCGCTGATCCGCTTTATGCCGATGTGCTGGGCAAGATTGATGATCTGGTGTGCACGCTGCTCCCGGGCTACGCCCGCGAAGGCAGGGCGTATCTGACCATCGCCATCGGCTGCACGGGCGGCCGCCACCGCAGCGTGGCGACAGCGCGGGCGTTGGCAGCGCGATTGGTCGCTGCCGGGCACGGCGTGGCCGTGGTGCACCGGGATATCGCAAAATTGACTGGTGACACCGCTGTGGTCCCAACCGCACCATTGACAGACTCGGCACAAGCGCGCGAGGCACCGGTGCGATGATTGGCTTGGTTCTGGTGACTCACGGCGGCTTGGCGGATGAATTTCGCGCCGCAATGGAGCATGTCGTCGGGCCGCAGGCCGGCGTCGCCGCGATCTGTATCGCCGCCGACGATGATGACATGGAAAAGCGCCGGGCCGATATCGCGGCAGCGGTGATCAGCTGCAACAGCGGCCAGGGCGTCATCATTCTTACCGACATGTTTGGCGGAACACCGTCCAATCTGGCGATTTCGCTGCTTGGTCCGCAAGTGGAAGTGATCGCCGGTGTCAATCTGCCGATGCTGATCAAGTTGGCCAGCGTGCGCAAATCCGGCACCGTCGCTGCCGCCGTGCAGGCTGCCCAGGATGCCGGGCGCAAATATATCGCCGTGGCCAGCCGCATGCTGGGTGAGGCGGCTTGAGCATTGTTGCTGGCCCGGTCCGGGTCCCGATCACCAACCGGCGCGGCCTGCATGCGCGGGCCAGTGCAAAATTCGTGACGATGGCATCCGGTTTCGATGCTGAAGTGACCGTGAGCCACGATGGTTCATCGGTGACGGGCACGTCGATCATGGGCTTGATGATGCTGGCTGCTGCCATGGGCGACGAGATCGAGATCAGCGCCACTGGCCCAGATGCCGAGCAGGCGCTGGCGCAATTGTCCGGGCTTGTGATCGACAAATTCGGCGAGGATTGAACCGCGCACAACTATGGGCCATGCAGATGGTCATGCGCCATCTCCTTGTCCTCCTCGCTGTTCTTGCTGCACCGGCGTGTTTTATGGCTGCGCCGGCGTTAGCCAAACCCGATGCCGATACCAGGGCATGGCTGGCGCGCACCGCCGAGCTATCCAGCGATGCCATGGAAGGCCGCGATGCCGGCAGCCCCGGCCATGCCCGTGCCATCACCCTGGTTGAGCGCTGGTTCAAGGCTGCGCGCCTGCAACCGGCGGGCGAAGCGGGCACGTTTCGCCAGACAGTGCCGCTGCACGAAGTGGCGGTGACCGCAGCCGACATGCGCGTCGTGGCGCCTGATGGCAGCGCCGCGCCGCTGAAATTCCTGCATGATATCACGCCGCGCCCGGCCACGGATCTGCCGGCGGCACTGGCGGGCGCGATGCGCTTTGCCGGCTATTGCAGCAAGGCCGAGGCTGGCTCGGAGCTGAAAGGCAAGATCGCCGTTTGTTACGGCAGCCGCCGCGCAGGCCGCGCCGCGGCCGCGGAACGGCTGACCGCGGTCGCTGCTGCGGGCGCCATTGCCATGCTCACTGTTGATGACGCTGGCTTTACTGTCGAACCGCAGCGTTGGCCCGATGCCTATGCCCGCGCCGTGGCGCATGACGGCGCCGCGCTGCCGACCGGTCTGCCGCAATTCCGGGTCAATGGCGCGGCGCTGGCCCGGCTGATTGCCGGTTCGGGCCGGCTGGCGGCAGCGATCCTTACCGATGCCGGCCTGCACCGCGATCTCGAAAGCTTCGAATTGCCCGGCCGCTTCGAAGCCGCGCTCACCACGGCGCAGCGCCGTTTCAACACCGAGCAGCTGATCGGCCTGCTGCCGGGCACCGACAAGAGCAAGGCCGGTGAAGCGCTGCTGCTGGGCGCGCATATCGACGGCTATGGCTTTGGCGAGCCGGTGAACGGCGACGCGCTCTACAATGGCACGCTGGATGACGCCGGCTATGTGGCGCTGCTCGGCCAGTTGGCCGCGCGGCGCGGCGGCAAGGGCTTTGCGCGGCCAGTGCTGTTTGCAGTATGGACGGCGGAGGAAAAGGGTCTGCTCGGCGCGCGCTGGTGGCTGATGCATCCAACCGTGCCCAGGGAGCAGCTGGTGGGCGTGATCAACCTCGATCAATTGCGGCCGCTGTTTCCCTTGAAGGCGCTCACCCTGCACGGGCTGGGCCAGAACACGCTGGCGGACACGGCCAAGGCGGTTGCCCAAAGCCTGAAGATCGAAATCCGCCCGGACCGTGAACCGGAACGCAATCTGATTCGCCGCGTCGATTCGTGGCCGTTCATGGAAGCCGGCATACCGGCGGTGAATTTCGTGTTCGCCTATGATCCGGGCACCCAGGAAGAACGCATCTACCGCGATTGGTACAACCGGCGTTACCATCGCCCGCAAGACGATGTGACCACGCCGATGGACCTTGATGCAGCGCGGGATTTCAACCGGTTTTTCTACACGCTGGTTGAAACGGCGGCGAATGGCGCGGCCAAACCGGAACTGAAGGCAGCAGCCAGATAACAAGCCGAACGACACAACCCTGCAAAATGATGATCGCTTCAATAACGCCTGGTGCAACCAGTCCAACCGCGGTCCTGTCGAACCGCAACACATGGCCGCACGGGCCTCGTCTGCCCGCCAAGGGCAACTGGTTCCACGTTTGCTACCAACGGCTTGGCGAAAATGCAATGATACCGCGGCGGCACCCGCGCGCAGCCAAATTCCCTAGATAAATCCGCCGGCGCGCATGCTGACATGGCCGGCCGGGCTGACGATGATGTGATCGATCACGGAAACGCCGATGGTGCGGGCGGCTTCTATGATAGCGCGTGTGGTTACCACGTCGGCGCGCGATGGGGTTGGGTCGCCGCCGGGGTGGTTGTGCGCCAAAATCAGGTGTGTGGCTCCAACTTCGATGGCGCGCCTGACGACTTCGCGCGGAAACACCGGTGCTTCGCTGACACTGCCGTGGCTATGGGCCTCATCGTGGATCAGTCGGTGGCGCGCATTGAGAAACAGGACGCGAAATTGCTCCTCGCGCAGATGGGCCAGCTCACTGTGCAGATAATCAATCGTCGCCGTGCTGCCTGCCAGATTGGGCCGCGATTCCAGTTTGCGGCGCAAGGCGGACCGGGTGATGCTTCGTGCATAAGCCAGCGCGTCAATCACGCGTTCGTTCATTCCCCAATCCCGCAGCTTGGCCGCGGGCGTGGCCACGGCCGCGGCAAAACTGCCCGTGCGCGCCAGCAAGATGCTGGCGAGTTGCGGCGTATCGATGCCAACGCCATTGTCTTGAAGCAGCCGGATCAATAGACCCAATTCGTCGCTGGCCGTTGGTGCCGGTGGACGCGTCGACGCTGCTGTGCCGGGGGTGAGCCGGTCGCCAACAGCGAACGCGGTTGACGGCAGGTTGACAGGCTCGGCCCGCGATTGCGCCTGAGACTGCGCCAAAGGGTTTGCCAAGGGCAAGGCATCCGGTGTCAGGTCCGCCGCGCCGCTGCGCCGCGCTTCTACTAGGCTGCCCCACAGTAGTGCCCCGGCGACAGGATAGGACCACAGGATCAGCAGATCGGCATAAACATTGCCATTGATCGGCCCGGCAAGGGTACGCGCCA
>NZ_JBBATR010000054.1:2920-7556 GCF_040398645.1 Sandarakinorhabdus sp. | reverse complement strand
TCATGCCGCGCGGTCCTCTTCGACAACGCGCAAGTGAGCCTGGTCGTGGTAGCGCGGCTTGTCTACGAGGCCGCCGAAGTTCACGGCCGGCAGATTCACGCGTTGGCCGGCATCGGCAAATGCTGCGTGGGCATCCACCATCTGACGCCGGGCTTCGGCCAATGTGGCCATGCTGGCAATCACTTGCTGGAAGGCCGGTTGGCCAACAGCAACCGACGCTCGAACCGCTTTGCGCGCAACCGGCATGTAGCCAACCAGGCCGGCGGCGCAGGCGATGGCAGCATCAATGGCGTCTTCAGTGGCAAACAGGTGTTCCGCGACAGTGCGCGCAACTTGCATCTTGTTCGACATGTTATTGCCTTTCATGAGGGTTGAACGAATAGAGAAACGTCAGGAACTGATGATTGCGTCGTATCCTTGCAACAGTGATGCGATTGCCCCGAGGGCAAGCATCATACTGATCAGCAATATTGCTGACCTTCTCAAAATGATGCTCAGGTCCATTGCTGACGCTTTGGACAAAGCAATTTTCAAGCTGGCAAGATTGGAAGATTTGTCCATGTTTTGTTCCTGTGTAGCATGGAAGCTTCCAACATTTTTACCATAAGAGTATTTTTCGGATTCTTCACGCAGTGCTGGTGCAGGTTCAGATGCCATTTTGGCGCAATTTGCACCATTTTGGTGGAAACGCTGGCCAGGAGTGCCGTGTTCCGGCCAGCCATAGTGACGAGCAATGATGGCGGCTGCATCGCGCCGGCGTGTCACACCGAGTTGGCCGCACGTCCTGCGAACGACGCGCTCAACTTCGGCTGGTTTGATCCGCAGGGCAGCCGCAGCTTCGCTCCCCGTCTTGTACGCGGCAATTTGTTTGAACACGGCCAATTGTTGATCATCGAGAACGCCACGAAACACTCGGGACACGGACACCCCCCGCAAACACAAGCTGTCCTATGGTTTCCCCCTCCGGAAAATAGACATGCCAATGCAAGCCGAATCACCCAAGCTTTGTCAAGAAATCAAAGCGTTTTCCCCCTATGGGACGTTCGCTGCCGGGACCCGTTGCCCGTGCTCCAGTTATCCCGCCTGGCTGTCCGGCCCCTTTGTCAGGCCCCATTGTCAGGCTTTGTTGCACCGTCCGGATTAGCGCTCGAAGCACACTTTTGCTCTAACCCAATGCGCGGATCGAGTCAACAAGAAATCACCTATTTGGTTATTTTGTCCACGATTTCTGGTTTTCTGCGCTATTTGGGAACGGCAGCACCAAAATGGCCGCATGGTGCCACAGGGCGACACTATCGCCTTGTTTGCGCGGCAGCAACGTCACCCTCCGGGACGATATGTCCGCTCCACATGCCCCGATAGCTGCACATCGGTAAAATAGACCGGGCGGAAATCATGCTGGCGATACCGCTCAGCCTGGTCGGCAAAGTGCGGGCTGGCAGGGCTGCTGTTGATGCCGCCGGCGTGGACAGCGCGGGCTTCCGGGCCATTCTTGCCGAAGCGGACAACCGCCACGAAGCTGTTGCCGTAATCGCCATACCAGCGTTTCGCCCCGTCGCGTTGGCGGGCACCGAAGCTGGCCAGGCTGCCCCAGTTTCCGCTGGCAAAGCCGATGGGCGTACTGGGCAATTTGTCATCATAAACCTGTGCCACATTGCCAGTCAGGCGCTGGAAGCGGTTGATGTGGCCCCAGGGCACGTCCCAGCCGCCAAAGTCGCCGGCCAGCTTGACGATTGCGGCATCCAGGGCGGCAAGGCGATCGGCATCCGGCACTTTGGCGCTGGCCAGATAGGACACGATCGCCTCCTCATCCAGCCGTGCAACCGGGCCGAAGCGCTTTACCATCTCTTCGCCCCAGAACATGGCGAGGCTGGCTGCACTTGAGGCTTCGCTGGTGCGATAATCCCACGCCTTAAGCGCAGCAACCGGACCGGCGAGGCGCGCGCGCTGCGCATCAGCGGCAGGCAGCGCTTCCCAAGCGCTGACCACGGCCGGGATAGTGTCAGCAAAGCCCTGCAAATAGGGATCATAAGCCGCTGTGAGCAAGCTGGAAAGATCGAATTTCTTGTCACCGCTCAGCAGGCGCAGCGCGTTGGGTCCGCGCGGATTTTCACCGGCACGGTCCATATAGCGGGGATAGGCGGCTTGTTTGGGACTGTCCGGGCCGGCGGCCGTCCAGGGCCAATTGTTGACGTTGAACGCAAATCCGCTGCCGGGGTTGATCACGCTGGGCAATTGATCAAGGCTGTGTTCGCCCAGCCAGTCGGTGGCCGGATCAGTGCCGTCCACGGGCTTGGCCCAATCGAAGCGCTTGTCACGCACCGGCACGAATTGTGGGTGAAGATAGGCAATCTCGCCCTTGCTGCTGGCAAACAGCGTGGCGTTGCTGCTGTTGGCATGGCGCGACGCGACTTGCAGATAGCTGGCGAGATCCGTGGTTTTGGTGCGCAAGAAGCTTTGTTCCAGCGCAGCGACGGGCCGGTGCATCAGGGCAATCGCGATCCATTTGCCATTTTCGGCGCGGATCACTGGGCCGTGGTGCGACCGCCAGGTCGTGAAGCCGCGGCTGCTCATGCTGCCATCGGCAGCCTTGAAGGGCACACTGATGGTTTTTTCAGCCAGCGGGCGCCACGCAGTTCCATGCAGATAATGCCAGCGACCGGCCCTCTTCTCAACCGTCAATATATATTCATCAATATTATCAACGCCAGATGAGGTGTGCATCCAGCCGACATGCCGGTTGAAGCCCTGATAGACGAAAAACTGCCCCCAGGTGGACGCACCATAGGTGTCCAGGCCTTGGGCGCTTTCAACCTTGGCTTCGCTGCGGAAATAAAAGCTGGTGTGCGGATTGATCAGCAGCAGGGCGTCGCCGGTGGTGCTGCGGCCGGGTGCCAGCGCAAAGCCGTTCGATCCGGCGGGTTCTTCGCGTTCGCTGCCCAGTTCGACCGCCGATAACTTCACCGATTGGCCTGTGTAGAAGGATTCGAGGCGGCCGAGGTTGATGCTTTCGATATCGCCGCCGATGCTGCCTTCAGAGAAGCTGAGCGCCATCCATGGTTCGAAGCGGGTGATGACGCGGGGGCGCACGCTTGGGTGGGTGGCCAGGTAGAAGTTAAGCGCGCCGGCCCACGCCTCGCACAGCGATTTCAGCCAGCCCGGCGAACGCTTGTAATCACGCTGCAATTCTGTTGGCTCAATAAACAATTTCATCCGCAGGTCGCGCCAGACCGCGCTTTCGCCTTCCGTTTCGGCCAAGCGTCCCTGAGCATTGATGAAATTGGTTTCAACCCGGAAGAAATCGTCTTCGGCCTGCGCGTAGATCATGCCGAACACGGCGTCTGCGTCGGTCTTGCCCTTGATATGCGGGATGCCGAAATCGTCGCGGGTGATGGACACCGCATTGGCGGTTTTCTGCCAGCGGCTGATCACGGCTGCGGCATATTCCTCCTCCGCGGTGACAGACGCCAGCGCCGGGGCGGCGAGGAGGGAAGCGAGGAGGAGTGCGCGCAGGATCATGCCGCAACGCTAGAACCCGCATCTCCCTTCGGCAAGAGTGCAAGGCCTGCGGCGCTGACCAACGCGGCGCCCGCCAGATACCAGCCGACCGCGCCAATGCCATAACCGCTCGCCAATGCCTGGCCTATCACCGGTGTCAGGCCGCCACCGATGATGCCGCCCATGTTGAAGGCAACGCTGGCCCCGGTGTAACGCACCCGCGCCGGGAACAGGCCGGGCAGGAACGCCCCCAGCGGGCCATAAACAAAGCCCATCACGAACAGCCCCAGCGCCAGAAAGGCAAATACGCCAACGCCGCCGGCCTGCATCAATGGCCCCATCGCGGCGCCAACGCCGATGCTGGCAAGGCTGCCAATCATCAGCACCTGGCGCGGCGAGGTGCGATCCGATAGCCAGCCGGCGATCAAGATGCCCGCCGCCAGAAACAGGATCGCGCCCAGTTGCAATTGCAGAAATTCGGCGCGGCTGTAGCCCAGCGCCGTGGTTCCATAGCCCAGCGCAAACGCTGTTGCGATGTAGAAAATGGCAAAGCAGGTGACCGCCGCAGCCACACCGCACAGGGTGGCGCGGCCATGGTCGCGGATCAGTTCGACCAGAGGCACGGCCGGCGGCGTTTCATGCCGGGCCATGGCGGCAAAAGCCGGTGTTTCCAATATGTTCAGGCGGACCCACAGCCCGATGCCGACCAGCAGGATCGATCCGGCAAACGGCAGCCGCCAGCCCCAATTCAAAAATTCGCCGTCGTCGAGCCAGAGGCCGAGCATCAGGAACAGGCCATTTGCGGCAATGAAGCCCACCGGCGCGCCCAGTTGCGGGAACATGCCATAGCGCCCCCGCCAGCCTGGTGGCGCATTTTCGACCGCCAGCAGCGCCGCGCCGCCCCATTCACCGCCAAGACCAAAGCCCTGCCCGAAACGCAGCAGGCACAGGATGATCGGTGCGGCCAGGCCTATTGCAGCGTAGGTCGGCAAGAAGGTGATGGCGAACGTCGATCCGCCCATCAGCAGCAGTGAGGCCACCAATGTCGATTTGCGCCCCAGCCGGTCGCCATAATGGCCAAACACCAGCGCGCCAATCGGCCGCGCCACGAACGCGACGGCAAAGCTGGCGAACGACA
>NZ_JBBATR010000054.1:0-2820 GCF_040398645.1 Sandarakinorhabdus sp. | reverse complement strand
TTGTACAGCGACGGGCGCAGCAGATCGTTCATTGCGGCATCGACCACGACAAAATGCTTGGATGCGCCCTGCTTGGTCAGGATCACCTCGCTGACGAGCACACCGGCATTGCCGACGATCATGCGGCCCGGTTCGAACATCAGCCGCCACGGCCAGCCAGCGGTGGCACGGGCCACCATGGCGGCATAATCGGCCGGACTGGGCGGCGGCGGCAGATCACGCTGATAGGGAACGCCCAGCCCGCCGCCGACATCGATCCGCTTGATGGCGTGACCAGCCGCTTCAAGCGCGCGCGCCAATTCGCCCAATTTTGAAATCGTGTCCTCCACCGGTCCCAGATCCGTCAACTGGCTGCCAATGTGCGCCGCCAGTCCGACCGGGCGCAGATGGGGATAAGCCGCCGCTTGCGCAAAGGCCGCAGGCAGGCGTTCCCACGGAATGCCGAACTTGGCATCGGCGCCGCCGGTGGAAATCTTGCCGTGGGTGCGCGGATCAACTGCCGGGTTGATGCGCACTGCGATTTCCACCACAGCGCCGCGCGCCGCCGCAACCTGTGCCAGCATGTCGATTTCGGCTTCGGATTCGACATTGAATTGCAGGATGCCGGCATCGATGCCGGCACCAAGCTCGGCGCGGGTCTTGCCAACGCCGGAAAACACGATGCGGCTGGCTGGAATGCCGGCGGCCAGTGCGCGCGCCAATTCACCGCTGGAAACAACATCAGCGCCGGCACCCAGCCTGGCAACGGTGCTGAGCACGGCCAGATTGGGATTGGATTTCACCGCAAAGGCCACCAGCGGGTTGCCATCACCCAGCCCGGCCACCGCGGCCTGGAATACGCTGAAATGCCGTTCGATCGTGGCACTGCTGTAGCAGTAAAACGGCGTGCCAACTTCGGCCGCAAGCTGTGCAAGGCTGACGTCTTCGGCATGCATCACGCCGCCGCGAAATTGAAAATGATCCATTGTCTATCTTTGTGACCGGGGTGGCGGCAGGTTGAACGGATCGCTGCCGCGTTCGGGCAACGGGCCTTGATTGTCATCAACCCGCTGCGGCACGGCTTGCGGTTCCAGCTTCAGCATTTCCTGCGGGGTGGCAGCGCGCGCTTGGGTTGCGCCGCGCTGCGGGGCTGCGCGGCCAGCCATCGGCTCCAACGCGCCTTGCTTGCCGCATGCTGCCAGCAGCAGCAACGCCGCCAAAGTCAGCCCGCGCATCACAGCCGCTGCCGGGCGGCCGCAATGGCGCTGCGCACGTTGGCCGGCGCCGTGCCGCCAAAGCTGGTGCGACTGGCCACGCTGGCTTCGACACTCAGCACATCGCGCACCGCGGGGGTGATGCGGGTATCGATGGCAGCCAGTTCGGCATCGGTCAGGCCGTTCAGATCGGTTCCCTTCCGTTCAGCGGCCTTCACGCATTTGCCGGTGATTTCATGCGCTTCACGGAACGGCACGCCGCCCGCCCGCACCAACCAATCGGCCAGATCGGTGGCGGTGGAAAAACCACTGTTGGCAGCCGCGCGCAGCTTCGCCTTGTTAAAGGTCAAGCTTTGGGTCATGCCGGTCATGGCTGCAAGGCACAGGCCCAGATCGTCATGGGCGGCAAACACCGTCACCTTGTCGTCCTGCATGTCCTTGGAATAGGCCAAGGGGAGCCCCTTCATCACCACCGAAAGCCGGGTGAAGGCCGCCAGAAACGCGCCAGCCTTGGCGCGCACCAGTTCGGCGGCATCGGGATTGCGCTTTTGCGGCATGATGCTGCTGCCGGTGCTCCAGGCATCGGGCAGGGTGATGAAGCCATAGGGCTGGCTGGCCCAGATGATGATTTCCTCGGCCAAGCGCGACAAATGCAGCCCGGTCATATGGGTGGCGGACAGATATTCCAGCGCGAAATCCCGGTCCGACACACTGTCCAGGCTATTGCGGGTTGGCCCGGCAAAGCCCAGCGCCTTCGCCGTCATGGTCCGGTCAATCGGGAAGCTGGTGCCGGCCAGCGCCGCCGCGCCGAGCGGGCATTCGTCCATGCGCCGCATCGCATCGGCAAAGCGGCTGCGATCGCGGCCCAGCATTTCGACATAGGCCATCAGATGGTGGCCCAGCGTTACCGGCTGCGCCACCTGCAGGTGGGTGAAGCCCGGCATGATCGTATCGGCATGTTCTTCGGCGCGGGTCAGCAGCGCGGCAATCAGGGCTTTCAGTGCTGCATCAGCTTCGGCGCAGGCGGCTTTCACCCACAGCCGGAAATCCACCGCCACCTGATCATTGCGGCTGCGCGCCGTGTGCAGCCGGCCCGCGGCTGGCCCGATGATCTCGCGCAGGCGGGTTTCGACATGGAGATGGATATCCTCAAGGCTGAGATTCTCCACCAGCTTGCCGGCTTCATATTCCGCCGCGATCTGCTGCAAGCCCTTGTCGATGGCCGCAACATCAGCCGCCGAGACAATGCCCTGCTTGCCCAGCATGGCGACGTGGGCGCGGCTGCCGGCAATGTCCTGACGCCACAAGCGCTTGTCCACGCCAATCGATGCATTGATTTCCTGCATGATGGCCGACGGGCCAGCGCCAAAGCGCCCGCCCCACAGGCTGTTGGCAGTATCTGCCGGCTTGGACGTCTCGCTGCTCATGGCTGCCGCCGATAAGCCATTGGCGCTTGCCCCGCAACCAGCCGCCAAAGCGCCCGCTGCGCCGGCCAGTTTGATCGCATCGCGCCGCGTCACCGTCATCTGCCTGTCCCCCTGGGGTTCATCGTTGCCACAGCGGGTTGCTGCTTGCCACTGCGCTGTTTATCGAAGCAGCATCGTTTGCAAGGAACATCGGATGCGCA
>NZ_JBBATR010000053.1:9488-16499 GCF_040398645.1 Sandarakinorhabdus sp. | reverse complement strand
TCGCCCCACGCCCAATGGCAGCCAGCGCGGCGCCCGCGCAGCAAGCCGGCCGCCGCCAGGATCAACGATCCAGTGCACACGCTGGTGAGATACTGCAATCCCGGCGCCTGCCCGCGCAGCCAATCCAGCACGGCGGCATCGTTCATCACCGCGGAGCAGCCATAGCCGCCCGGCACGCACAGCAGATCATATTGCCCGGCATCGGCCATGGTGACGGTGGGCACCAGCGCCAGACCACAATCGCTCATCACCGGATCAAGCGTTGCCGCCACATAATCGACCCGCGCGCCCGGCAAGCGGCTGAGAATCTGCGCCGGCCCGGTCAGATCAAGCTGGGTAAGATTGTCGTAAAGCAGAAAAGCGATGCGCATCTTTGCCCCTCTTGCGCTGCGATCATCTATAATAGCCACCTGTGGCGGCCACCGCCAGCCATGCCGCCTGTGGCGGCCACCGCCAGCCATGCCGCCTGCGCGGCCACCGCCGGCCATGCCGCATTGCAGCACAAGGGCGCGTGTGCTACCGGCTCATTTACTTAATTTTAGAACAGGCCGGCCAATGTCGAATAACGGTGTTGCAGCGTCCCCCGGCTCCCCATCGGGACACGAGGCCCTCGCCAAACAAGGCACATTGCCGCTGGCCATCGGTGCCATGGGCATCGTGTTCGGCGATATCGGCACCAGCCCGCTTTATGCCCTCAAAGAGGTTTTTGTTGGCCACCATCCCCTGATGGTCGATCCGCTGCGCGTGTTCGGCGTACTCAGCCTGGTGTTCTGGACGATGATGATCGTCGTGACGTTGAAATATGTCAGCATCGTCATGCGCGCCGACAATCGCGGCGAAGGCGGATCGATGGCATTATACGCCCTAATATCGCGGCAGCTTGGCGATGATGGCCGCACCCGCACCATGGCGCTGCTGGGCGTGTTGGCCACGGCCTTGTTCTTTGGCGATTGCATCATCACGCCAGCGATTTCGGTGCTGTCGGCGGTCGAGGGTTTGACCATCGTCGATCAACGCTTGTCCACGGCCGTGTTGCCATTGGCGATGGCGCTGATCATCGGGCTGTTCCTGTTTCAGTCACGCGGCACGGCCAAGGTGGGTGCGCTGTTCGGGCCGGTGATGCTGGTCTATTTCGGCACACTTGCTGTGCTCGGCCTCTCTCAAATCATCAAAAACCCGGAAATTCTGGAAGCATTGAACCCGGTTCACGCCGCTTATTTCGTCCTCGATAATCCCGGCCTGGCCTTTCTGGCCCTGGGCAGCATCGTGCTGGCCGTTACCGGCGCTGAAGCGCTGTATGCCGACATGGGGCATTTTGGGGCACGGCCTATTCAGGCGGCGTGGTTGCTGGCGGTGTTTCCTGCGCTGATGCTCAATTATCTTGGTCAGGGCGCATTGCTGCTGTCCGATCCGGCGGCTGCGGCCAATCCGTTTTACCTGATGGCGCCCGAAAGCCTGCGGCTGCCGTTGGTCATCCTGGCTACGCTCGCCACCGTGATTGCCAGCCAATCGGTGATTTCCGGGGCGTTTTCGGTGGCGCAGCAGGCCATCCAGCTCGGGTTTCTGCCGCGCATGAAGATCGTGCACACTTCCGCGTCCACATTCGGGCAAATTTACATCCCGGCGGTGAACTGGACCTTGATGGTGCTGGTAGCGCTGCTCGTGCTGGGCTTTCGCACCTCCAGCAATCTTGCGGCGGCCTATGGCATCGCCGTGACAGGCACCATGATCATCACCACCTTCATGATTGCCGTGCCGGTGCTGCGCATCTGGAAATGGAACAAATGGCTGGCGTGGCCACTGATCAGCTTGCTGGCGATTGTCGATATTGCCTATTTCAGCTCCAATATCATCAAGATCCCGGATGGCGGCTGGTTCCCGCTGCTGATTGGCCTGATCACCTTCACCGGCCTGACCACCTGGTCGCGCGGCCGCGCGCTTATGCAGGCACGGTTGCGCGATTCGTCGATGCCGATGGAGGTGTTCATCAAGTCAGCGGCCGCAGCCGCCACCCGCGTGCACGGCACGGCGGTGTTCATGACCACATCGCCAGTGGGTGTGCCGCAGGCGCTGCTGCACAATCTCAAACACAACAAGATCTTGCACGATCGCATCATGATCCTGACCGTGGCGATCGATGAAGTGCCCTATGTGTCCGATGAAGACCGTATCGGCGTGCGCGAGCTTGGCAACGGCTTTTACCGCATCCTGGTCCGCTATGGCTTCATGCAGGAAATCGATATTCCGGCCGTGCTGAAAAAGGTCGAAAATTGCGGGCCCAAGCTGAAGATGATGGAAACCAGCTTCTTCCTATCCCGCCAGACGCTGCTGGCCAGCGACAAACCCGGCATGGCGCTGTGGCGCGAGCATCTGTTCAGCTGGATGATGCGCAACGCCGAAAGCGCCATGGACTTTTTCAAGCTGCCCACCAACCGGGTGGTCGAACTGGGATCGCAAGTCGAAATCTGATGCCCTGTCTCACCCAAGAGGTGGCGTTGCCGCCATTTGCGCCTAAGCAGGACGGCAACAGGAGACAAACACATGGCCACCACCCACGAAATCCGCCTTGCCGCCCGCCCGGTTGGCGTTCCCGCCACCAGCGATTTTGTACTGGCCAGCCTTGATCTGCCCGCCCCCGGCGATGGCGAAGTGCTGGTCCACAACAAATTCATGAGCGTCGATCCCTATATGCGCGGCCGCATGTACGACCGCCCCAGCTATGTGCCGCCGTTCGCCATCGGCGAAGTGTTGCAGGGCGGCGCCGTCGGCGTCGTTGCCGCCAGCAATTCCGACAAGCTGAAGGTCGGCGATGTCGTGCTGTCGATGCTGGGCTGGCGCGAAGCCTTCGTCACTGCAGCCGGCGCACTCGAAAAGCTGGATGTGCCGTCGGGTGTGCCCATGGAGGCGTTTCTGGGCGTGCTCGGCATGCCCGGCCTGACGGCATGGGCCGGCCTGACCCAGATCGGCAAGCCCAAGCCCGGCGACGTGGTGTTTGTGTCGGGCGCCGCCGGCGCCGTGGGCAGCATCGTGGCACAAGTCGCCAAGCTGAAGGGCTGCACCGTGGTGGCCACCGCCGGCAGCGATGAAAAATGCGAATGGCTCAAGGGCCTCGGCATCGATCACGCCATCAATTACCGCACCTGCGGCAATCTTCTGGCCGCCGTGCAGGCCGCCGCGCCCAAGGGCATCGACATCTATTTCGACAATGTCGGCGGCGAGCATCTCGAAGTCGCCATCGAAGTCGCCCGGCCGTTCGCGCGCCTGATCGAATGCGGCATGATCTCCGCCTACAACGACACCGATCCCGCTCCTGGCCCGAAGAACCTCATCCAGATCGTCGGCAAATCGCTGACCATCCGCGGCTTCATCGTCATGGAATTTGCCGGCCTGCGCGGCGATTTCCTCGCCGAGGTTGGCCCGTGGATCCGTCACGGCAAGCTGAAATGGCAGGAAACCGTGCTGGAAGGCATCGCCGAAGCGCCCAATGCGTTCATCGGCCTGTTCGAAGGCAAGAACACCGGCAAGATGCTGGTGAAACTGTAAAAGACAACGATGACTTCCGGCGGGCAGGGGTGAGCCCTTCTGCCCGCTGGACTCTACCCCACCGGGCGACGGGCATTAAGGGCGAGCGCCAGCGTGCCTTCGTCCAGATAATCCAGCTCCCCGCCCATCGGCAGGCCTTGCGCCAGCTGGCTGACCTTCACGCCGGTCCCGGCCAGCGCCTCGGCAACATAATGCATGGTCGCCTGCCCCTCCATGGTGGCAGACAGCGCCAGCACCACCTCCGTCACCTGCCCATCGCTGGCGCGGGCAATCAACGACGGGATGGCGAGATCGTCCGGACCCACCCCATCCAGCGCCGACAGCCGCCCGCCCAGCACATGATAGCGCCCGGCAAACAACCGACGATCATCCAGCGCCCACAGATCGGCAACATCGGCCACCACACACAGCAGCGCCGGATCACGGCGCGGATCGCGGCAGACGCTGCACGGATCGCTGGTTTCGACGTTGCCGCATTGCCCACACACCACCAGATTGCGCGCCACCGCCGTGAGCGCCTGCAGCAGCGGCGCCAACGCCACCTCCCGCCGCTTGATCAGATGCAACACCGCCCGCCGCGCCGACCGCGGCCCAAGACCGGGCAGCCGAGCCAGTGCCTGCGTGAGCGCATCGATTTCAGGTGAGGCCATGCCCCCTTATTGGTGTGTTTTTTCACCCGTGCAACCTGTGCGCGCTTTGACACGAATGTTGGAGCCGCAGGCTTTGCGCGCTGCGGCAAACCGGCTAGATCAACCCCATCACTTGTCAAAAATCATACACAGGAAACCGCGCCATGACCGCCATCGGCCACGACAGCCTGCACACCCGCCGCACCCTCAATGTCGGCGGCCAGGATTACGCCTATTACAGCCTTGAAGCCGCCGCGGCGCAGCTCGGCGATGTGGCGCGGCTGCCTTATTCGATGAAGGTGCTGCTGGAAAACCTGCTGCGCTTTGAAGACGGCAGCACCGTCAAGGTGGCCGATGTGCAGGCCATCGTCGATTGGCAGGGGCCGCGCACGTCCAATCATGAGATCAATTATCGCCCGGCGCGGGTGTTGATGCAGGATTTCACCGGCGTGCCCTGCGTGGTCGATCTGGCGGCCATGCGCGATGCCATCACCAAATTGGGCGGCGATCCGGCCAAGATCAATCCGCTGGTGCCGGTCGATCTGGTCATCGATCACAGCGTCATGGTCGATGAATTCGGCAATCCGCATGCCTTTGAAGACAATATGGCGCTGGAATATGCCCGCAATTTGGAACGCTATGAATTCCTGCGCTGGGGCAGCAGCGCGCTCAAGAATTTCCGCGTGGTGCCGCCGGGCACTGGCATCTGCCACCAGGTCAATCTCGAATATCTCGCCAAAACCGTATGGTCATCCGCCGACACGTCGGGCGCGATGATCGCCTATCCGGACACGGTGGTCGGCACCGACAGCCACACCACCATGATCAACGGCCTGGGTGTGCTGGGCTGGGGCGTGGGCGGTATCGAAGCTGAAGCCGCGATGCTGGGCCAGCCGGTTTCGATGCTGATCCCCGAAGTCGTCGGCTTCAAGCTGGTTGGCAATCTGGCCGAAGGCGTGACCGCCACCGATCTGGTGCTCACCGCCACGCAGATGCTGCGCAAGAAGGGCGTCGTCGGGCGCTTTGTGGAATATTACGGCCCCGGCCTCGATGCGCTGACGCTGGCGGACCGGGCCACGCTGGCCAATATGGCGCCGGAATATGGCGCCACCTGCGGATTTTTCCCTGTTGATACCAAGACCATCGATTATCTGGTGCTGTCCGGCCGCGATGCGCAGGATGTGGCGCTCGTCGAGGCTTACAGCCGCGCGCAGGGCCTGTGGCGCGATGCCAGCACGCCCGATCCAGTGTTCACCGACACCCTGGAGCTTGATCTGGGCAGCGTCATGCCCAGCCTGGCCGGCCCGCGCCGCCCGCAGGACAAGGTGCTGCTGTCGGTGGCCGCGCCGGCGTTCGAAGGCGAATTGGGCGGCAGCTACGGCAAATCGGCAACCATGGGCCAGCGCGTGGCGGTGGCCGGTGCCAATTACGATATCGGCCACGGCGATGTGGTGATCGCTGCCATCACCAGCTGCACCAACACCTCCAATCCCGCCGTGCTGGTCGCCGCCGGCCTGGTCGCCCGCAAGGCGCGCGCGCTTGGCCTCAAAAACCAGCCGTGGGTGAAAACCAGCTTTGCGCCCGGCTCCAAGGTCGTCACCGATTATTTCGACAAATCCGGCCTGACCGCGGATATGGACGCGCTCGGCTTCAATCTGGTCGGCTATGGCTGCACCACCTGCATCGGCAATTCAGGCCCGCTGCCGGAACCGATTGCCGATGCGATCAACGCCAATGATCTGGTTGCCTGCTCGGTCTTGTCGGGCAATCGCAATTTCGAAGGCCGCGTGTCGCCGGATGTGAAGGCCAATTACCTCGCCTCTCCGCCGCTGGTCGTCGCCTATGCGCTGGCCGGCACCATGCGCCGCGATCTGACCGTTGAGCCGATCGGCCAGGGCACCGACGGCCCGGTGTATCTCAAGGATATCTGGCCCACCAACGCCGAAGTCGCCGGCATGGTCATGGCCAATGTCACCCCGGAAATGTTTGCCGCGCGCTATGCCAATGTGTTCGAAGGCGATGAACGCTGGCAGGCGATCAAGGTTGAAGGCGGCGCCACCTACCGCTGGAACGCAGCGTCCACCTATGTGCAGAACCCGCCCTATTTCGATGGCATGACCATGACACCGGCCCCGGTGGCCGATATCATCGGCGCCCGCGCGCTGGCGATGTTTGGCGACAGCATCACCACCGATCACATCAGCCCGGCCGGCAGCATCAAGGAATCCAGCCCGGCCGGCCGCTATCTGAACGAACGCCAGGTCAGCAAGGCCGAATTCAACAGCTATGGCGCGCGCCGCGGCAACCACGAAGTGATGATGCGCGGCACCTTTGCCAATATCCGCATCCGCAACGAAATGGTGCCCGGCGTCGAAGGCGGCGTCACCCGCCATGTGCCATCAGGCGCGCAGCACGACATTTACGATGCGGCACAAGCCTACAAGGCGGACGGCACGCCCTTGGTGGTGATTGCCGGCAAGGAATATGGCACCGGTTCCAGCCGCGATTGGGCCGCCAAGGGCACCGCCCTGCTGGGTGTGCGCGCCGTGATCGCCGAAAGCTTCGAGCGCATTCACCGCTCCAATCTGGTCGGTATGGGCGTGCTGGCGCTGGAATTTGCGCCCGGCACGGACCGCAAGACGGTTGGCCTGACCGGCGAAGAAAGCTTTGAGCTGACCGGCCTGTCCGATCTAAAGCCGCGCCAGATGCTCACCGTGCAGTTCACGCGGCCCGATGGCAGCGGCGGCGAATTTCAAGTGCTGTGCCGAATCGATACCGAGCAGGAGCTGGAATATTATTACGCCGGCGGCATCCTGCCCTACGTGCTGCGCAAATTGGC
>NZ_JBBATR010000053.1:0-9388 GCF_040398645.1 Sandarakinorhabdus sp. | reverse complement strand
AGCTGGAATATTATTACGCCGGCGGCATCCTGCCCTACGTGCTGCGCAAATTGGCGGCTTGAGCGCAGCTGATCCAGCGGACGGCGCGTGCTGCCTGCCGCACAGCGTGGCTGGGAATTGGCGATGCTTTGCGGGCATTTGCTCTGCTGCGCCTGCTGCGATGGCAGGCTGGCCTGCACACCTGCAGCAATTTGCCCCGCGCGCCGGTCGTCATTAAAAAGTTTTGTACTTGTAACCATAATGAAACATGAATAACTTCCGCACGCGTCGTGTTGCAAAAGGGGGTAAAATTTCACATAGTTAACAAATCCTATATCGCTATATTGCTGGCCGTCACTGCAGCCGCACCAGCAGCCGCGCTGGATCGCAGCGTCATCCAGGCCGCCAATCTGCCAGCCGCCGAAAATCCGATCACCCGCAGCATCGTGCGCAGCGGCAACACCGTGACCGGCACCTCGGACGGCCTGACCTGGACGGCGGCCAATCGCATTGTTGGCGTCACGCCAACTGCGGATGCGTCGCCCGCCGGGCCGCTTCCGAACCCGATGTTGCCCGCCGGCCCCGGCAATCGTCCCAATCCGCCCGCCAACAATGTCGGCGGCGGCGACGTGATCTACAAGCCGAGCGCCAGTAAGAGCGGCGTTGTCGCGCTGATCATGCAAACGCCGGATGGCGCGTTCATCTGCTCCGGCTCGCTGCTGAATGGCGGCCGGCACATTGCCACGGCTGCACACTGCGTTGCCGGCAGCGATGGGTTGCGCAATGCCACCAGCACCACGGCCTATTTCTTCAACGGCAATTCTGACCAGCGCACGCCGTTTGGCCCTGGCGTTGCAATCGACGTGAGTCACTATTTCATCAATCCGGGCTACACCGGTGAAGTGATCGATCAGAATGATATCGCCGTCCTGCGTCTCGGCGCGCTCGCGCCAATGCAGTTTGAACGCTACAGCCTGTTCACGCCCACCAGCCTGACCGGTACCGGCGTCAACGTTGCCGGCTATGGCACACGGTCGATCTCGGGCGGTACGCTGGGCACCGGTGCCGGTGCTGGCGCGGGCACCGGTTACCTGCGTGAAGGCGATAATATTTTCGACTACGCGTTTGGCAATTCCTTGTTCCAGGGCTTCTTCACCACGCGTGACGTTGGCGGGGCTTTCGATGGCCAAAACTTCTTCGGCTTCGCTGAAGTTGAAAAAAGCTACATCAGCGATTTCGACAATGGCGTGCGCGCAGTAAGCCAATCGCGCCGCTTGGCGAACGCGTTGGGCCTGGGCCCGATCGGGAACGCCAATTTCGACAACAGTGGCGTGGGCGCCCGTGAAATCGGCATTGCCGGCGGCGATTCTGGCGGCCCCGGCTTCGTGAACGGCAAGCTGGCGTCGATCAACAGCTATGGCCTGACCTTTGGCCTTGGCGATGTAACACCGGGCTTGGACAATTCGTTCGGCGAGCTTTCTGGTTATGTGCCTGTGTATATCCACAAGAACTTCATCGTTTCCTCGCAGCTCGCCGCCATTCCGGAGCCGAGCAGCTGGGCCATGCTGATCGCTGGTTTCGGCCTCGTGGGCGCCAGCCTGCGCCGCCGCCGCAGCGTGGCCGCTTGAATCAAATAAACTGAATGACGATCTGCCGCGCGAGGTGCCCTTAATCGGGGACCTCGCGCGGTTTTTCATGCGCGCTCCAGCAGGCTGCTGCGAATCCGGCCCCAGTGCACCGCCGGCCAGCCGCGCGCAGCTGCAATCGCGCGCAGCTGCGACGACGGATTGGCACACATCACCCTGCCGCCGCTGGCCAGCGCCAGTTCAAAACACGGCAAATCGCTGTGATGGTCGCTGGTGAAATGCACCACGGCGCCCGGCACTGCATTGTTCGCCAGCCAGCGGCGCAGCGCCGCCGCCTTGGCCGCGCCATAGCAATTGTCCCCCTCCAGCCCCGGCAGCACACAATCACCGTCGCGCCGCGCCTGCGTGGCCACGACATGCTGCACCCCCAGCCGCGCCGCGATGGCGCGCACATAAAATGCATGGCTGGCCGATGCGATCACCACGCTGCGCCCGGCCAGCACATCGGCGGCGATGGCAGCCCGCGCTGGCGCCAGCGCGTGCGCCGCCACAAAGCCATCGGCAAACGCATCCGCCGCCGCCGCCAGCTGCGCCGCCGGCACGCGCGGGCCGATCAGCCAGCGGTGCGACCAGCTTTTCATCTGGCCGCGTGTGCGCCAGCCCAGCGTGTGCGCCAACCCGCCAATCGCCACCATCGGCAGCAGCAGCGCCCGCCACGGTGCCTGCCGCAGCACCCAGAACCGCAGGAACGGCACCCAGCTGCCGCTGTCGGTCAAGGTGCGATCAAGATCATAAACCGCAACTTCGCTGCGCGCGGCGGACAAAGGGACACTTGGCATTTGCCGGCATATAGCCCAGTTTGCGCGCGATGGTTACCACCAAGCCTTGGGATGTGCACTGGTCGAACGGCACGTCTTCGGGTGGCGCCGCCGAACCATCTGTCGCTCCCCTCGGCTCCGCCGAACCGTCGGTAACAGTCTCCGGCCGCTTGACGCTGGATGCCATCATGCCGCTGGACGAAGCGCTCAGGGTGCAGCCGCCCGCCGGGCCGGCGCTGGCCATCGATCTGAGCGGCGTGACCGGCATCGATACCGCCGGCGCCTGGGCCATCGCCGGCCTGATGCAACGCTGGCAGGGCGCCGGCATACCGGCGCGGCTGATCGGGGCATCCCCCGATGTTGCAAGCCTGGTCGGCGCGCTGGCCAATGCGCCGCTGCTCACCAAGCGCCGGAAGCGCGGCCAATCCGTGATCGACCGGCTGGAACGCATCGGCCGATCGGTGACGGCACAGGCCAGCAACACCGCCGATTTTGTCGCCTTTCTGGGCCAGGTGCTGGTGGTTTTGGGCCTGACGCTGATCGGCCGGCGCCCGCTGCGCGGCCATGCTGTCATTCACCAAGCCGAAGCCATCGGCGTCAACGCGCTGGGCATCGTCGGCCTGCTGTTGTTTCTGGTCGGGCTGGTGGTGGCGCAGCAAGGCGCGGTGCAATTGCGCCAGTTCGGCGCCGAAGTCTTCACCGTCAACCTGATCGGCCGCTCCACCAGCCGCGAACTGGGCATCTTGCTGGCCGCGATCATGGTGGCGGGCCGATCCGGATCGGCGTTCGCAGCACAGATCGGATCGATGAAGCTGAATCAGGAAATCGATGCGCTGCGCACCATCGGCCTTGATCCCATCGAAGTGTTGGTGATCCCGCGCGTGATTGCCTGCTCGCTGATGATGCTGGGCCTGGCCTTTTACGGCATTCTGTGCGCGCTGGTGGCGGGCGGATTGTTTGTGTGGCTGCAACTGGATATGCCACCCGGAACCTATGTGCAGCGCCTGCAGGAAGTCACCCCACTGTCGGATTTCGTCATCGGTATGGTCAAGGCGCCGGTGTTTGGCTTCATCATCGCCCTGATGGGCTGTTTTCACGGCTTCAATGTCACCGGCAATGCCGAATCGGTGGGCGCACGCACCACCCAGGCCGTGGTGGAATCGATTTTCGTGGTGATCGTG
Organism: Sandarakinorhabdus sp.; assembly: GCF_040398645.1. Classification (GTDB taxonomy): domain Bacteria; phylum Pseudomonadota; class Alphaproteobacteria; order Sphingomonadales; family Sphingomonadaceae; genus Sandarakinorhabdus. The sequence goes on along the minus strand of NZ_JBBATR010000053.1, from coordinate 5,824 downwards.
TTCGATGCCCTGTTCGCCTTTTTCTTCAGCTCGCTGGGCTATAACTGATGGCCGATGCGCAGCCCCATTTGAGCCCGACGCTGCCGGACGGCGCCGATGTCGCGCTGCGCGTGCGCGGGCTGGTCACCGGCTTTGGCGACCGGCTGGTGCATGATGGCCTCAATCTCGATGTGGCGCGCGGCGAGATTCTGGGCCTGGTTGGCGGATCGGGCAGCGGCAAATCCGTGCTGATGCGCACCATCATCGGGCTGCAGCCGGCGCGCGCCGGGCAGATCAGCATCTTTGGCCGCGATGCGCTTGATCCTGATCCCGCCGCGCAGCGTGCCTTGCGCCGGCAATGGGGCGTGTTGTTCCAGGAAGGCGCGCTGTTTTCGGGCCTCAGCGTGGCGGACAATATCGAAGTGCCGATGCGCGAATATCTCGATCTGCCGGGCAGCGTGCTGGCTGGCCTGGCGGCGGCGCGGCTGCGGCTGGTCGGGCTACCCGATGATGCCGGCGCAAAATTCCCGTCCGAACTGTCGGGCGGCATGAAGAAACGCGCTGGGCTGGCGCGCGCGCTGGCGCTGGACCCGCCGCTGCTGTTCCTGGATGAACCAACCGCCGGGCTGGACCCGATTTCGGCCGCCGGCTTTGACGGTTTGATAAAATTACTCAAGGAAACCTTGGGTTTGACGCTGTTTCTGATTACCCACGATCTCGATACGCTGCATGCGATTTGTGACCGGGTGGCCGTGCTGGGCGAAGGCCGCGTGCTGGCCTGCGGCACCATCGAACAGCTGCGGGCGTTTGATCATCCGTGGGTTCAGGAGTATTTTGCCGGTGCGCGCGGCCGCGCCGCCGATGCCAGCATCCCAGCCATGAGTGCAGCCTGATGGAAAAACGCAGCAATTTCGTGATTGTGGGTGCCATCGCGCTGGCCATGGCGCTGGGCATTGTCGTGATGGTGGTGTGGCTGTCACGCTATTCGGGCAGTGATCATCAGAAATTCGATGTGTTTTTCGGCCAATCGGTGAACGGGCTGGCAGTGGGATCGCCTGTGGTGTTCAACGGCGTGCCAGTGGGCAAGGTGACCGAAATCCGCATTCCGCTGGAATCGCCGCAATTGGTGCGGGTGCGCATCGAAGTCAGCCCGGATCTGCCGGTTTTGAAAGGCACCACGGCGGCTGTCGAAGGCGTCGGCTTTACGGGCGTGTCGCAAATCCAGCTGCGCGGTGTGATGCAGGGCGCGGATCCGATCACGAAATTGGGCCGCTACGGCGTGCCGGAGATCCCGCCGCGCGGCGGCGGCCTTGGCGAACTGCTCAACACCGCGCCGGAAATCGTCGCCAATGTCGCCAAGCTGACCGATCGGCTGAATGATGTGCTGCGCGATGAAAACCGTGCGGCCTTGAACGGCCTGCTCAAAAATCTGGATGCCACCACGGCGGCGCTGGCCAGAAGCACACCTGATCTGGCCGCCGCCCTGACCGAAGCACGTGCCACCATGGCAGCGGCCACCGCCGCGTTGCAACGGGTGGATGCACTGGCCGCATCGGGACAGGCCGTGGTGGACAGTGATATTCGCCCACTCGCCGCCGATCTGCGCCGCGCCGCCGCCAGTGCGCAGGCAACCATGGCCCGCGTCGATGCCATCGCCGCCAGCGCGCAGCCCGGTATCGACACATTGTCGAACCAGACCATGCCGGAAGTGACCAACTTGATCCGCGAACTGCGCGAAACCACGGCAAGGCTGGGCGCGATCGCGGCCAAGCTGGATGAAGACCCGGCCGGCGCCCTGCTCGGCGGGCGCAAGCTGCCCGATTATCAGCCTCCAAAGGAGGAGCCCGAATGATCCGCCCGCTGCTGTTGCTTTTGGTTTGCGGCCTCGCCGCGTGCGGCCCACTGGTGCAGGTGGGCGGCAATGCGCCGCCGCCGGCCGCGCTGCTGGTGCTGCGCAGCGATGCGCCGCCGCCGCAGTGGCAGGGGCCGGCCGCCCTGTCTGACACACTTGGCGTAGCCGTGCCCGATGTGCCGGCCGAGCTGCAAACGCTGCGTCTGCCGGTGCAGATCGATGGCGCCAGCGTGCAATATCTGGCCGGCGCCGCCTGGTCCGAACAGCCGGGCCGCCAGTTTCAGCGCCTGCTCAGCGACCGCCTGGCCGCAGCGGGCGTGCCCGTGCTCGACACGCGCAGCGGCAGTGCCAGCCCGGCGCGCACGCTCACCGGACATTTGCGCGAATTCGGCCTGGATGTGCGCAGCGCCGCTGTCGTGCGCGTGCGCTATGATGCGCAGCTGGCCGGCCCGCGCAGCACGGGCACGGTGGCGCTCAAAAGCTTCGTTGCGCAGGAACCCGTGAGCAGCCAGCAGCCCGCCGCCGTCGCCGCCGCCTTGTCGCGCGCCAGCAACCGCCTGGCCGCTGAAGTGGCGGCGTGGGTGAAGCCATAAGCGCCGCTGCTCCTCCTCTCTGTTAGTTTCGCGCCATCGCAATCAACGTTAGACCATGTGAAAATCTCGGGGAGCCGCCACATGCCTTATGTCCGTCCAGACGTGCAAAACCTGCTTGGCATGATGGCCGCGCAGCCCGGCCCACCTTTGAGCGCGCTGACGCCGCAAGAAGGCCGCGCCATGATGAGCGGCATGACCCAGATGCTGGAACGGCCGCGCGGGGAGATTGCGGCCAGCGATCTGACCATCCCCGGCGATATTAAGGCGCGGCTCTACACGCCGGCCAATGCCGAAGCAGCAGGCCCGGTGCTGGTGTATTTTCACGGCGGCGGCTGGGTGATCGGCGATCTGGATACCCATGATCCGCTCTGCGCCGAAATCGCCCGGCTGCTGGCGATGCGCGTGCTGTCGGTGGATTATCGCATGGCGCCCGAAGCGGCCTTTCCAGCCGCTATCGACGATTGCATGGCGGCCACGCGCTGGGCCGCCAGCTCACCGGCTGAACTGGGCGGCGCTGTCACCGGCGTGATCCCGGCGGGGGACAGTGCCGGCGGCAATCTGGCCGCGGCCGTCACCAACGCGCTGCACGGGCACTTGCCCGTCCCGATCCTGGCGCAATGGCTGATCTATCCGGTCACCGACATGACCGCCGCCGGTGGTTCGATGGCCGAATTTGCCGATGGCTATGTGCTCACCGCCGATGCGATGGCGTGGTTCATCGGCCTGTACATGGCCGGCAGCGAAGACCAGATGCACAGCCCGGCTGCCAGCCCGTTGTTTGCGGGCACGCTGGCCGGCCTGCCGCCCACGCTGGTCAACACCTGCGGCCTCGATCCGCTGCGCGACCAGGGCCGCGCCTACGCCGCCCGCCTGATCGATCATGGCGTGCGCGTCAGCTATCACGAGGCCGCCGGCCAGATCCACGGCTGCTTCACGATGCGGCAGGCCATCCCCAGCGCCCATGACGATCTGCTGGCTTGCGCCGCCGATCTGAAGCTGCTGTTGCAGGGCACATGACCCCATCCTCGATTCCGCGCGAACATCCCTCCGGCCGGCCCTACCGCGACTGCGTCGGGATCATGCTGGTCAATGCGGATGGCCTGGTTTTCACCGGCCAGCGCCTCGATCAGATGGTAGAGGCGTGGCAGATGCCGCAAGGCGGGATCGATCCCGGCGAAACCCCCTACGATACCGCCCTGCGCGAATTGCAGGAAGAAACCGGCATTGATCCGGCGCTGACGTCCTTGCTCGGCGAAACGCCGGACTGGCATTATTATGATCTGCCGAACGAATTGGTCGGCCAGCTCTGGAAAGGCAAATTCGCCGGCCAGCGCCAGAAATGGTTCGCCCTGCGCTTCCACGGCACCGATGCCGATGTGAACATCGCCACGGCGCACCCGGAATTTCGAAACTGGAAATGGAGCGCCATGGACACGCTGGTGGACATGGCCGCACCGTTCAAGCGCGAACTTTATGCAGATGTGATCGGCGTGCTACGGCCGCATTTGTGAGTCCGGGCGCAGCCTCGCGCGCTTTCCTCGCCCTGCTGCTGGGCCTGATGCAGCCCGCCATCGCCGCCGAGCCTGACCTGCGGCTGGGCGGCACCATTACCGGCGCCGATCACCAGCATTTCATCGCCAAGCCCTTCGCCGTGCCCGCCGGCGTCACTGCGATCAGCGTCGATTTCACTTATGATCGCAGCGGCGGCACCGTCATTGATCTCGGCCTGCTTGACGATCAACGCTTCCGCGGCTGGAGCGGCGGCAACAAGGCGCAATTCGTCGTCGGCGACACGGTGGCGACGCCGTCCTACCTCGCCGGCCCGGTCGCCGGCCGCCGCTTCACCCTGCTGATGGGCGTGCCCAATGCCCGGCCGGGCAGCCGCAGCGACTGGCGCGCCGACATAAGCTTCGAGCGCGCCGGCCCGCCCGCCGCTGCCCCGCCCGCCGCCACACCGCTACGCAGCGGCCCCGGCTGGTTTCGCGGCGATCTGCACAGCCACAGCGGCCACAGCGACGGCACCTGCACCAGTGATGCCGGCACGCGCGTGCCCTGCCCTGTCTATCGCAGCGTCGAAGCCGCCGCCCGCGCCGGCCTCGATTTCCTTGCCGTCACCGATCACAACACCGTCTCGCATTTGTCCGAACTGGCCGGCCTGCAACCGGCCTTCTCGCGGCTGCTGCTGATCCCCGGCCAGGAGGTGACGACGTTTCAAGGCCACGCCAATGTGCTGGGCGTGACCGCTCTTGCCGAATTTCGTATCGGCACGCCGCAAATGCCCGATGGCGCCGCCTGGAGCCGGGCCATGGCGAAGCTGGGCGGGGTCATCTCGGTCAATCACCCGGCGCTGCCATCAGGCGCGGCCTGCATGGGCTGCGGCTGGACGCTGCCGGGCACCGATTGGCGCAGCATCACCGCCATCGAGATCGCCAACGGCGGCGCCATGGCCATCACCGGCGGCCGGCTCGACACGCCATTGTCAGGCATCAAGTATTGGGAGAAGCTGCTGAGCGAAGGCCACCGCCTCGCACCAATCGCCGGCAGCGACAATCATGATCCGGCGCTGGCCGCGCCCGATCCCCGCGCCATCGGCTCCGTCGTCACCGCCATCTGGGCCGACGCGCTCTCGACGCCCGCCATCATGGCCGGCCTGCGCAGCGGCCGCGTGTTTGTGGATGCTGACGCCGCTGCGGGGCGCACGCTCGAGCTGTTCGCGCTCACGCCGGCCGGCAAAATCCCCATGGGCGGCACCGCGCGCTTGCCCACCGGCGCGGAGCTTCCGGTCGAGATCGCCCTCACCCGCTGCACGAATTGCACCATCACCCTGATCATCAACGGCACCCCCCAACCACCCCGCACCGTCGCCGGGCCGGACACGCTGCTGGCGATGGACGCCCCCATCACCCGCCCCGGCTGGCTGCGCGCCGAGGTGCGCGATGCGGTCGGGCGGCTGGTGCTGGTCGGCAATGCGATTCATCTGGCGGCGCAGTAGAGTATATCGCGCTGCGCCCGTGGGCTCAGCCGCGCTTCAGCCATGCAGCGCGGCTTTGCGCTGCTTGACGGTGGCAAAGTCGAACCGCTCGGGCTCGCCGCTTTGCTCGCCGTCGATCAGGGCTTGCCGGATGGCATCGACTTCGAACGTTCGCGCTTGCGCGCGGCGGATCAGGTCGCGGATCGCCTCGTACTCATATTATTGGTGCAGTTTGGCGCGCTGCTCGCCCTCAAATCAACCCAGCGAGTGGACTCGACGGGTCAGCGTAACGCCGCTTACCCATGCGCCCGGCCCGGTACGCCAGCCGCCCCGACTCAATCGCCAGCTTCATGGCGCGGGCCATCATGATCGGGTCCTTGGCCTCGGCAATCGCCGTGTTCATCAGCACGCCGGCGCAGCCGAGTTCCA
>NZ_JBBATR010000052.1:13104-16643 GCF_040398645.1 Sandarakinorhabdus sp. | reverse complement strand
GCGCGCGCCAATGGGCAAAGGCGCGCGCCTGCAACGCCGCCACAAACGCCCGTGCCGGCGGGCCGGTCCAAACGGCGGGGGCATCACGCCGCCCCACCCACCAGCCCTGCCCCGGCAGCCGATCTGATTCGCGCACCACCAGCACGGCCAGTTCCGGTTCGCCGGCCAATTTCCCTTCGCGGTCGATCGCATCGAGCAGCCGGCACAGCACCCGCATCTTGGGCCGGCTGAAGCGATATCCCAGCGCCAGCAAGGTTTCGGAATAGGACAGATCATGGCCAGCGCGCGCCGCTGCAATCAGCAAGGCCTTGATGGCCGGCATGTCATCGGGATTGATCATGGCCGATGGTTTTGCATGCCGATATGCAAACCGGCAATCGCGCCATTTGCATGACAGCGCCCGCGCGCCCTGCTATCGCACCGGCATGACCGTTTATTTCCACGAAGGGGACCTGCCCGCTGGCGTGCTCGCCCCCGGCCCCGTCGCCGTTGACAGTGAAACCATGGGATTGCACCCGCACCGCGACCGATTGTGCCTGCTGCAGATCAGCGACGGCGGCGGCGATGAACATCTCGTGCGCTTTGGCATCGGGCAATATGATGCGCCCAACCTCAAGGCCGTGCTGGCCGATCCGGCGCGCGTGAAGCTGATGCATTATGCCCGTTTCGATCTGGCGGTGATCCACCATTATCTGGGCGTGTGGGCCACGCCGGTGTTCTGCACCAAGATCGCATCGAAACTGGTGCGCACCTATACCGATCGCCACGGCCTGAAGGATCTGCTGCGCGAAACGCTGGCGGTGGACATTTCAAAGCAGCAGCAATCCAGCGATTGGGGCGCGGGCATCTTGTCCGATGCCCAGAAGGAATATGCCGCCAGCGATGTGCGCTATCTGCACCGGGCCTATGCCGTGCTGGTTGATCGCCTGGCGCGCGAAAGCCGCACCGAAATGGCGCAGGCCTGTTTCGATTTCCTGCCGACACGCTGCCTGCTCGATCTGAACGGCTGGGCCGAACAGGATATTTTTGCGCATCTGTAACGGCGTTTCGAAAGCCTGATTGTGGCATTGTCTCCCCTCTCCACTCTCCAGATGCCGATCGTTCTTTCCCGCCGCCAGCGGGCAGCGTTGCCGGGCAGTGGCCACGACAAGCGCATGCACGCGTTGAAATTTCTATTGCCGCTGGCGGCATTTGCCGTCGGAATGACCATCATGATCTGGCCGCTCTTGAATGTGCAGGAATTTTCTTTCCTGCTGGCCAAGGATCAGGTGAAGGTGGCGAACGAACGGTTGCGGGTGAGCCGCGCCGAGTATCGCGGCAAGACCTCGGCTGGCGAAGCCTTTGCCATCTCCGCCAGCAGCGCGGTGCAGCGATCCAGCGCGGTGCCGGTGGTTGAGCTGACCGCATTGGCAGCGCATCTGGCTGGGCGCGACGGCCCTGCCGATGTGTGGGCACCATCGGGCCGCTATTTCATCGAGGATGACCGGCTGGAAGTGGCAGGCCCGGTCAAGATGCGTTCCGATGGCGGTTACACGCTGGATGCCAGCACGGTGTTTGTCGATCTGCGGCGGCGCCGGGTCAGCACAAAAGACGCCGTGCGCGGGCGGCTGCCGATGGGCAATTTCCGGGCGGATCGCATGTCGGGGGACTTGTCGGGCAAGCGGGTCACGCTGATCGGCAAAGTGCACTTGCGCATCAACCAGCGCGGCGGCAAGGGATGACACCATGAAACCGGCCATGCTCATCTTGCTGCTGCTGTGCGCCGCCCCGGCGCTGGCCCAGCGTTTCGACAGCGCGGCGCCGATCGATATCGATGCCGCCCGGCTGGATGCATCCGATGATGCCAACGAAGCCATCTTCTCTGGTGCGGTGGTGATCCGCCAGGGCAATCTGACCCTGAAGGCGGACCGGGTGCGCCTGACCTACAGCAAGGACAATAGCGGCAATCCGCAGGTGCAGCGCGTTGATGCGCTCGGCAATGTGCAGCTGGCGCAGGACGATATGCGCGCCACCGCCAGCAACGGCATTTACGATGTGAACGCCCGGCTGGTGACCCTGCTGGGCAATGTGAAGATGGACCGCGGCGGCAGCAAGCTGCAAGGCGGGCGCGTGGTGTGGAACCTGAACACGCGCACCAGCAGCTTTGACAATCGCTCCGCCGCCAACCCGTCGGGCCGCGTGACCGGCCGCTTCACCGTGAAGCCGCAGGCCAAGGCGAACCCGCCCGAGCCTAAGCCGCCTGGCTGACCGCAGCCACGGCATCCCGCACCGCGTCGGGGCGTTCCAGCGGCAAAAAATGCGTCGTGCCGGCAATCCGCTCGGCGCGCAGGCACCCGGGATGCGCCGCAAACGCCGCCAGTTCAGCATTCTGCACCGTGGAGCCATGTTCGCCGGCCAGCAGCACGAACGGGCATGACACGCCCGCCAGCGCCGGCTCGATATCTGCCGATACGGCGCGGAATGTGGCCGCTTCATAGGCCGGCGCGCAGGCCAGCGCTGCACCGTCCGCATCCTCCACCAAGCCGCCATCAAGATAGGCATCCAGATCCGCATCCTGCCACGTGCGGAACACGCCGCGGCCGTGATAGGCGGCGCGCGCTTCGGCCCGGCTGCCAAAGCGCCCGCGCCGCCGCACGGCCTGATCGGCCATCGGATTGGGTATGGCCGCGCCGGCCCGCACCATCCGGGAAATCTCGAACGGCAATAGCGCCGGATCGATCAACACCAGCCCCGCCACCCGCTCAGGCCGCAAGGCCGCTGCCAGCAGTGACACCGCCGCCCCCATCGAATGGCCAGCCAATATCCAGCGCGCGCCGCCATCGATCACATCCAGCAGCGCATTCAGATCATGGGCAAAATCGTTCCAGCTCAGCAGGTGTGCTGGGTCCTTGTCCAGCCCGCTCAGGCCGTGGCCGCGCGCATCGCTGGCGGTGACGGCGAAATTGGCCGTCAACGGCTCAAGCAGCTGCGCATACACTTGCGCGTTCATGCCGGTGGCATGGGCAAAATGCAGGCGCGGGCCGTGGCCGCCGGACAAAGCAGAAACCGGGCCGCCCGGCGTTGAAATGGAAATTCGGTTCATGGGCTTAGCGATAGCAGACGCCAACGCCCCGGCCAGTGCGCCCTTTTGCCAGCCTCTGTTATACGGCCAGCCAGCGCCGCAATATGGCGGTATTCCTGTCCATCAAGGCGGCGTCACGCTGGGCTGGCGCGGTCATGATGGCGGCATCCAGCACCGTATCGATCGGGCTGGGCGCGCGAACCGCCGGCAGGGCGGCACACAAGGCGGTGATGCTGGCGCGGGCCAGCGCGGCATTGCCCTGCATCACCGCCATGATCTGCGCCACATCGACATCGCCGCCATCGTGCCAGCAATCAAAATCGGTCACCATCGCCAGCAGCGCATAGGGCAGCTCGGCTTCGCGGGCCAGGCGGGCTTCGGGCATCGCGGTCATGCCGACCAGATCGCAGCCCCAGCTTTGGTGCAGCCGGCTTTCGGCGCGGGTGGAAAAGGCCGGGCCTTCCATCGCCAGATAGGT
>NZ_JBBATR010000052.1:10125-13004 GCF_040398645.1 Sandarakinorhabdus sp. | reverse complement strand
AGGGCATCGATATTGGCGCGGGCATTGAGCGCGCCCGGCGGAATGCGGTGGCCGCGGCCATGGCGGGGCAGAAACGCCACCTCGATGCCGGCCAGCCGCCCGGTCAGGATCGCATCGGATGGCTCACCCCACGGCGATTCAACCTGCACCCACCGCGCATCAACCAGGCCATCGATGGCATAAAGCCCCGATCCGCCGATGATGCCCAGTTTCCAGGTCACAGGCTTTTCCGGCGGGCATCGATGGCCCAACGCTCCAGATTGCCATCTTCATCGGCCACGAAAAACGCATCGTGCAGCGCCACGGTGGGATCGACATGGCCGGGCTGCAACCACACCAGATCGCCTTCTACTGCGCCACCAGGCGGCAGGATAGCGCCATGTTCATCGCCTGCCTGGCGATATTCACTGCCGGCGGGAACAACCACGCGCTGCGCCGGCCCAGCCGGGTGCAGCGCCTTGTGGCCGGCATCGCAGGTGACATGGCTGGCATGATTGGCCGAAACCACTGTGGCCGCCAGAAACAGCGCCGGCTGGAACGGCAGATCGCCCAGATCGCCATATTCGACATCCATCAGCGCATAGCTGCCGGCCTGCAATTCGGTGTAGACACGGTGCGCCAGATCAAGATCGGCCGTGCCAGTGCCGCCGCCGGTAACGATGGCCGGCGCCAGACCGGCCGCGGTGAGCGACGCGACAACCGCCCGCAGGTGGCCGCTCCATTTCTCGCCCGCCGCATCCCGCTCACCCTGCGGCAGATGCTGGTGGTGCCCGCAATAGGCCTGGATGCCGGCGTAGTTGAGATTGGGAAACAGGCCGATAGCGCCCGCGAGGATGTGGGCGGCTTCCGGCTTCACGCCGGCACGGCCCATGCCCGGATCGATATCAACATACAGATCAAGCTCCACCTCGGCATCGCGCGCCGCCGCGTAGGCGTTGGCCAGCTGCGCTGTACTATCGATCACCGCGCCCACCCGCGCGCGCCCTGCCAGCGCCGCCAGCCGCGCCCAACCCCACGGCGGCACCGGCGCCGTGACCAGCACATCGGTGATGCCGCCAGCGACAAAGTCTTCGGCCTCGCCCACCGTCTGGCAGCACAGGCCCACCGCGCCGCCGGCCACCTGCAGATGGCCCAACGTGCTGCACTTGTGCATCTTGCCATGCGCCCGCAGCCGCACGCCGTTCGCATCGCACGCGGCCTGCATCGCCGCCAGATTCGCCATCAGCGCAGCACGCCGGATCACCAGCGCCGGCGTGATCGGCGGCTGCACCTGGCCCAAAAACGCATTGATCGGTTGCATCGCGCTGTCTTGCCGCGCCGCGCGCTTTGAGTCAAAGAACAGTGAACCCGCCGAGACATTACGGAGAATTCATGTCAAGCCAGCCCACGGTGATCATCACCGGCGCGTCCTCCGGTGTCGGCCTGTGGGCAGCCAAAGCACTGGCGACACGCGGCTGGCTGGTGATCATGGCCTGCCGCGATCTGATCAAGGCGCAGGCCGCCGCCGACGACGTGGGCATCCCGGCCGGGTCCCGCCGCATCATGCATATCGATCTGGGCAGCCAGGCCAGCGTGCGCGGCTTTGCCGATGAATTTCATGGCCTTGGCCTGCCACTGGATGCGCTGCTGCTCAATGCTGCCGTCTATCTGCCGCGCGCCACGCAGCCGCTGCGCAGCCCCGAAGGCTATGAAATCAGCGTCGCCACCAATTATTTCGGGCATTTCCTGCTCGCCCATCTGCTGATCGGTGATCTGCAGGCGGCCAAGGGCAGGCTCGCTTCGCCGCCGCGCCTGATCACGCTGGGCACGGTGACGGCGAACAGCGAGGAATTCGGCGGCAAGATCCCCATCCCCGCCCCCGCCGATCTCGGCGACCTTGCCGGGCTGGCAGCAGGCTTCCAGGCGCCCATCGCCATGATCGACGGCAAGGCCTTCAAGCCCGGCAAGGCCTACAAGGACAGCAAGCTGGCCTGCATGATCATGAACCGCGAATTTCACAAACGCTGGGGCGGCAGCGGCGTGGTGTTCAACACCCTCTATCCCGGCTGCGTCGCCGACACGCCCTTGTTCCGCCACGCACCAAAAGCGTTTCAAACGATTTTCCCGTGGTTTCAGAAGAACATCACCAAAGGTTACGTCTCCCAGCCGCTGGCCGGGGACCGCGCCGCGCAGGTAGTCGCCGATCCCGCCTTCGCCAGCCAGTCTGGCGTGCACTGGAGCTGGGGCAACCGCCAGAAGGAGGGCCGCCAGCCGTTCGCCCAGCCGCTTTCGGCGCGTGGGACCAATGAGGCGCGGAACGAACGGCTGTGGGATTTGACGATGCAGGCTGTGGGGTTGGCTGGTTAACGCCGGTAATTCCCCAGCGCTGCATCCGTTTGCGCGTAGCGGAGCACCAGATAGCTGCGCTGCTCCGCGCTATATCCCCCGCGGCCATAGGCTGCGTCCAGGCGTTCCAGATCGCCAATCTGCGCGCGCATCTGCGCCGCCTGAACCGCCGTTAAGCGGCCGGCGCGCTGGGCAGCATTCAGGCGGGTTTCCAACTGGTTCCAGCGCTGCGTGTTGGCATCATTGCCAAAGCCGCCACCCGACATGCCGCCCATGCGATTGTCGATCACTGCATAGCGCGCCCACAAATCGGCCTGTTCACGCCCGGTCATGCCGTCACGCTGATATTGCGCCTCGATCTGCGCAAGATTGCGCCAATCGGCACGCAGGCGCAGGGCCGTTGCCCGGTTGATCTGGCCATTGCGCATCATTCCAGCCAGTCGCTGTTCGAACATGCCATTCTGATCGGGAATCGACTGCCAACGGCGATCATTTGAATCGGATTGATTGTTGTTCTGCCCACCGTTCTGGCCACCGTTCTGGCCACCGTTTTG
>NZ_JBBATR010000052.1:3539-10025 GCF_040398645.1 Sandarakinorhabdus sp. | reverse complement strand
TGGCCACCGTTTTGCCCACCGTTCTGGTAACCGACCCCCTGCATCAAGCTGCGGTAGCGTGAACGCAATTCGTTGCGCTCGCTGGGCTGCATCGGGCCATTGGCGGAATATTGTGCTTCCAATTGCACGATATCCTCATAGTCGCCGCGCATGTCGTTTGCGTCGACGCGGCTCAGCGTGCCATCGCGCACCGCGGCATCGATCCGCGTCTCGAATTGGCCGCGGCGCTGTTCGAACGGCCGGTAGCCCTGATTCCAGTTGGCTTCCAGCGTCTGTTCGGCGGCCTGATCGGTGTTGCCGAATATGTTGCCGAACAATCGATCAAGGAAGCTGGCGCTCGGCTGCGCATTTTGCAGCTGGCTTTGGGCGGGGGCCGACAGGGCGGCAATCACCAAAGCGGCGCTGGCCGCAGCGGTGAACAGGCTGGATTTGTGCATGGGAATGGCCTTCGTGACAGTTACAGCCCAATCAGGCTTGCAATTGCCAAGCGCTCGGCGGCCCCGAAAGTTCCCTTGGCGCCGTTCAACGGTCGCGCGTTTCCCCGTCGGCCGGCGTGATCCCGTAACGCGCCACCAGCTTCCACACGTGCGGCGGAATCATGTTTTTCATCATGGCCGGCGCTTCGCGGCGCAGGTGCAGCACGGTTTCGATGGCCTTCATCTCCAGGCGCGTGCGGGCGAATTCCTTGCCCTTGGGGCCGATGATCGGCATCAACGCGCCCACAATGGGGCGCACCCATTTGGGCATGCGGCGCAGCGGCAGACCGCCGGCGGCACGCTCGGTGTTGGCCATGAAGCCCTTCACCGGCCCGGCGCGTTTCGAACCGTCCGGCTTGCCCCCCACAATTCTACCATTGTCGTCCGGCGCCGCCAGCGCCACTTCATCGCCCAGCAGCGCCAGCAATTCCGCGCCGCGATCGTTGCGCACCAGCAACCATTGCTCGCCGGTGCCGCCCATATAACCGACGGTGATATCGGCCAGCACATTGGTGTAATCCACGCAGGTGCGGCAGGTGAGCGGGAAGAAATCCGGGCGCAAATCACCCAGCGGCAGCATCAGGAACGGCACTTGCCTACGCTTGCCGTCGTCAAAGCGCAGCTCGACATGATAATTGGCCTTGAATTCCAGATAGGTGATGCTGCCGGGCTTGTCGGACAGCAGGCTGAGAAATTCGTGGAAATTTGCCGTCGTGGTGTTGTCGCTGCACGGCGTGCCGATCACGTAAATCCGCTCAAAGCCCAGCTTGGCCTCCAGCCGCCTGAGCGCGTGGATCTGGCAGGGGATGCCGACGATGGCGATGCGCTTGAAGCCAGCCGCCCGCGCCGGCTCCAGCAGCGCCAGCAGCGGCGCGTAGCCCATGCGCATGCCGCGCACTTGTGCCATCGCGGCGGCCTGCGTGACGATCACCGGGCGCGGTTTCCACTTGTCGTCAGGGTCGGGCGCCATGGCCAGCACCGCCTCCACCGCGCCGGTTTCCAGCAGGCGTTCACCCAGCCGGCTGGTGATGCCGGTCCATTGCGCGCCTTCGCTCGGGGTTTTCAGGCGGGCCTTGGCCATGCGCTGAAACGGGCCGAAGAACAGCTCATCGGGGCGGGTTTCGTCGCGGGCGCGGCCGTGGACCTGGGTTTCCATGGCGGCATAATCGGGCTTGATGAACTGGCAGGCGGTGCCGCAATCACCTGGCGTGGCGGTGCGCGACACGCCGCAATCGGTGCACAGGCCGCGCGGCGCAGCGGGCGCGAAATCGGGTGCGATCACGGCTGGGTGCTGCTGAGACAATATCGGTTCCTGAATGATTGCAGCCTGTATGCGCGCAGCGATAGCGCGCGGCATGCCCCATCCGCAATGACTTACATCTTCAGCGGCGCGCCATAGCCGGTCAATTCCAGATAGCCGCGCCCGCCCGGTACCGTTACCGCGCCTTCCCAATAGAGCGGCCCGCCGCCCATGCGGCTATCGAGCTCCTGATCCGGCATCAGCGGCGTCACCGCAATCTGCTGCCAGCGCCCCCCCACGCGATACGCCACCATGGGCCGTACTGGCCAGCGCGCCTTGCTGCGCGGGCTTTGCCACCAGCCGGCGGCCTGCCAGCGCACATCGGCCGGCGCCAGCACATGGATCCGCCCGGCAGCATCACGGTGGCTGCCGCCCGCCCACACCGCAGCGCCGGCCGCATCGCGCACCCGAAACAGGGTGAGCGCAGCCCCATCATCCAGATTGAGGCCGAGCCAATCCCAGCCGACAGCGCGCGGATTGAGCAGGGTGGACGACCATTCCCGGTCCAGCCACGCCTGCCCGGTCACGGCGCGTTTGCCGGCTTTGTCCGTCAGTTGCCCGCTCACGCGCAGGTGCGGCCAGCTGTAATAATGGCTGGCTTCGGAAGGGTTTGGCCCTTTCTGGCTGTAACCACCCTTGCCCTGCAGGATCACCGCCTGAGTGGGCGTAAAGGCCAACGCCAGCGCAAAGCCATCGCCGGCCACGCGGGCATGCAGACGGCCATCGGCGCTGCGCCACATGCGCCAATCATCGACAGCGACATCCATATCGCCCACCCGCGCCTGCGCCAGCCCAAAGCCGGCGCGGGCGATGCGCGCGGCGTGGCGCAATTGGCCGTGGCCGGGATCAGACAGGGCGGCATGGGCGAAAATCACCTGACGCGGCACGAAGGCGGACGGATTTTCGGTGTCCAGATCAGGTTTCGTGCGGAAAAACGTGATCTGAAAGCCGCGCTTGCCCTGCGGTGTGTCCAGCCAGCCGGTGACATACCACCATTCGGTGCGAAAATCGGGATGCGCGCCGTGATCGGCCGGGAAGCGCAGCGCCGCGCCCGGCCGCACCGGCGCAAATGTTGCCGCCATCATCAGCGGCAGCATCAGCAGCAAGACCAGCCGCCGCATCACCAATCCGCCCGCACCGCCAGCAGCGCGCCTTCACCCAGCGCGCGCCGGCCGGCCACCACCGCCGTGCCCGCCGCGCAAGCGAGCAGCGCCAGCACCAGCCCGCCCAGCACCGGCCACGGCAGCGCGACGTCCATCGTCCAGTGAAAGCTTTGCGGGTTGATCACGCGCACCAGCACCATCGCCATCACCAGCCCCAGCCCGCAGCCCGCCAGCGCACCCAACGCGCCCAGCCCGCTGCCTTCCAGCGCCAGCATCGCCAGTATCTGCCGCTGGGTGACGCCGATGTGGCGCAGCATGCCGAATTCGCGCATCCGCGCCAGCACTTGCGCCGAAAAACTCGTGGCCACGCCGGCCAGGCCGATCAGGATGGCAATGGCTTCAAGCGCATAGGTGACGGCAAAGCTGCGATCGAAAATCTGCAGCGCCACGCGGCGCATTTCGGCCGGGCGGCCAAATTGCGCCTGGCCAACCAGCGCCGCCGGCAGCGCCCGGCGCAGCGCCTGCTGCACAGTGACTGCATCGCTACCGAGGCGCACATCAAACGACACATCGCTGGCGGACGCATCACCGGTAAAGCGGCGATAATCCGCCAGCGGCAGCGTGATCGCGCCCCATTGCCGGGCATAATCGCGCCAGATGCCGGCCACGAACAACGGCCGCACCGTGCCGCCGATCACCACATCATGCACCTCGCCGGGCTGCCAGCCATACAGCCAGGCCAGCGGTTCGGAGATCGTCGCGGCGCTGCTGCCGGCCGGCGGCGGACGATCTGTTTGCGCCACCAGTGGCATGCTCGCCTGCCCGCCTTGCGCCAGCAGCGCCACGCCCGGCCGCTGCGGATCGATGCGGATCGTCTGCACGCGCTGAAACCGCACATTGGTCACGCCCGGCACCGCCGCCAGCCGGGCCTGATCGGCCAGCGTCAAGCCGCCGGTGTCGGACGCTTCGAGGTGCAGATACAGATCGGATGGCAGCACCGCGATCAGCCAATCGTCAACACTTTGCCGGAAACTGGCCACCATCACCGCCATCGCCACCATCAGCGCCGTGGACGCCACAATGCCCGACAAGGCCAGGCTGGCCGCCTGCGGCACACCCCACAGCCGGCGCACCGCCAGATCAATGGCCGGATTGGCGCTGCCCGCCCGCGCCAGCGGTGCCAGCAACGCCCGCACCAGCGCCGGCATCAGGGCGACGCCGCCCGCCAGCAGCAGCGCCATGGATGCATAACCCAGCAGCGGCAGGCCGAAAATCGGCGGTGCCAGCGCCGCGAGGCCGCCCGCCGCCAGCAGCGCCAGCCCCGGCCAGGCCAGCGGCGGCCGTGACGGATCAGGCCGCTCCCCCATGCCCTTCAACGCCGCCGACGGGCTTTGCCGCGCGGCCTGCAAGGCTGGTGCCAGGCTGCCAGCCAGCGCCGTGACAATGCCCAGCCCGCCAAACACCAGCGCGGCGAGCGGCGGAAACGCCAACCGGGCCGTGGCGCCGGAAAAATAGCCGCCACCAAGGTCACCGCCAAATTGCGCCACCACCAGCAGCGCCAGGCCATAGCCCAGCGCAATGCCCGCCGCCGCGCCGGCCAGCCCCAACGCCAGCCCTTCGATCAGCAATTGCTGCACCAGGCCAGCGCGCGGCAGGCCCAGCACCGCCAGCAGCGCAAATTGCGGCTGCCGCCGCGCCACCGAAAGCGCCTGCGCCGACCACACCAGAAACCCACCGGTCAGCAGCGCCACCAGCGCCAACATGCCAAGATTGACCCGGTAGGCGCGGCTGAGCGCGTCTGCGCGGCTGGCTTCATCCTCCGGCGTGGCGAGCACGGCATCGATCGGCAGCGCCGCTGCAATCGCCTGCCGCGCGGCGGCCGCATCGACGCCTTCGGCCAATTTCAGATCCAGCCGGTGCAAACGGCCCAGTTGCGCAAAGCGCCATTGCGCGCCGGCAATATCGATCACCGCCAACCGCGCGTCCTCGCTGCCCGGCAGCAGGCCTGCCACCTGCCAACGCACTTGCGTGCCGGCGGCGGTAAAGCCGAACATGTCACCCACCTTCACGCCAGCCGCGCGGGCCAGCGCCGGGGACAGCCACAGCAGATCACCTTGCATCAGCGGCCGCCCGCCGATGCTGGCGGCCATCGGCGCGGCCAGACCGGGCGTGACCTTTGCGGCGCGCAGCATATCGATGCCCAGCAGCGTAAAGCGCCCGCCGCGCCCCGCCGGCGCGCCCGGCCGCACCAATTGCCCCCAGCTGGCCTGCAATTCCACCACCGGGCTGATCGCGGCCACCGCGGGCAGCCGGGCGATGCGCGGGTACAGGGCCTGATCAAAGCCCGCCGGGCTGCGCGCCCGCACGGTCAGATCGGCGCGGCCCTGCACATTGGCCACCGCCCGGCCAAAGCTGGCCAGCGCCGCGCTGTTGACCAGATGCACCGCAAAGCCCAGCGCCACGCCAACGGCTATCGCCAGCACGGCAACAGCAATGCGCAGCGGCTGCGCGCGCCATTCGCCAGCGAGCAGCCAGCGGGTGGTGACAGGCAGGATCGCAGCCATGGCCGGCGGCTCAGGCCGCTGCACCGTGGGTTGCCGCAAGCCCGGCAGCCGTCAATCGCACGGTGCGCGTGGCGGCAGCGGCCACCATTTCGCTGTGGGTGACAATCAGCACCGCAGCGCCTTCATCACGGGCCTGCGCCAGCAACAGATCGAGCACGCGGCGCGCGGTTTCGGGATCGAGATTGCCGGTCGGCTCATCGGCCAGCACCAGCGGCGGCGCATGCACCAGCGCGCGCGCAATCGCCACGCGCTGCAACTCGCCGCCCGACAGCACGGCCGGCCAATCGCCGCCGCGCCCCGGCAAGCCAACTTTGGCCAGCATGTCGTGCGCGCGGGCCAGCGCACCCTGCTGCGCGGCGCCGGCCAGCACTAGCGGCAGCGCCACGTTGCGCGCCAGATCAAGGTGCGGCAGCACGTGAAAGGCCTGGAACACAAAGCCCAATTGCCGGCAGCGCAGCGCCGCGCGGCCGGTTTCATCCAGCCCGGCAATATCGCGGCCGGCGATGCTCACCTGGCCCGCATCAGGCACATCCAGCCCGGCAATGATGTTGAGCAAGGTGGATTTGCCCACCCCCGATTCGCCGGTGATCGCTACCACTTCGCCGGCGGAAACAGACAGGTCCAGCGCGGCAAACAACTGGCGCGGGCCGCCAGAGGCAGGAACCGATTTGGCCAGCCCGGTCGCAAGCAGGATAGGCGAGGACGACAGCGATTCAGGCGGCGGCGCAACCATGATTCAATGACAGGCCGGATTTGGAAGCATGGCTCCGTCTAACGCACCGCGCCCGCGATGATAGCCCGTGTGGCACCATGCCCACCAATTCTAACGCGGCCGCTGGCCGGTCAGTCCTGCTTGGCAAACAGATTGGCGGGATTGCGCATGGCCTTGAACTCCAGCGCGTTGCCAGCCGGATCAAACAGGAAAAACGTGCCCTGCTCACCCGGTTTGCCGGCAAAGCGCACATGCGGGGCCAATTCGAACGCCGCGCCGGCCGCAGCAATGCGCGCGCCCAGCGCTTCCCAGGCCGGCCAATCCATCACCA
>NZ_JBBATR010000052.1:2047-3439 GCF_040398645.1 Sandarakinorhabdus sp. | reverse complement strand
CTGCCGGCTGGTGCGGGCAATGGCACCGCCCGGTGTGGCTGCCAAGGGGTGATCATCCGGCAGCTGCAACCGATCATCATGGCGCAGCGCGGTCAGCCGGGCCGGCGCGCCGCTGTTGGCAGGGTCCAGCAGCCAGTTCATCACCGCCAGCAGCCGGCCCGTGACGGCCAGGCTCTCCATGGCACACAGCGCCTGCGCCTCCGGCGGCTGCGCAGCGCGCCACGCCGCGCCTGGCCCATCGAACCATTCGCGCGCTGCGCGTCCGCAGCTGTGGGTGTCGCGAAACAGCGCCTCCAATTGGGCCTGCAGGCTGCCAGCGCCACTTGAAAGCGGCCGCAGCGATCCCAGATTGGCATTCCCGGCGGGGCCAGCAGGCACGCCGGCACCCCCCGCGCCAAATTGGGCGGGGACAACGGCAAACTTGCTTGAGGAGAAATTTGTCATGCGTGGATTTGATATCTCACCGTTGCTGCGT
This sequence comes from Sandarakinorhabdus sp., assembly GCF_040398645.1. GTDB lineage: Bacteria > Pseudomonadota > Alphaproteobacteria > Sphingomonadales > Sphingomonadaceae > Sandarakinorhabdus. Next base: position 2,964 of record NZ_JBBATR010000052.1, on the reverse strand, counting down.
TCATCAATCGGTTTTGAAAATCTGAATCGTCTGGTCGAATATGCCGGGCGGATCGACACCGGTGATGCCTACCCGCCCTATAACATCGAAAAGCTTGGCGATGGCAGCTACCGCATCCAGATGGCAGTCGCTGGTTTTGCCATGCACGAACTGGACATCATGGTGCAGGAAAACACGCTGCTTGTCAGCGGCCAGGCTGCCGCCGACGCACAGGCTGGCGGGGAACGCGTGTTCCTGCATCGCGGGATTGCCAAGCGCGCCTTTGATCGGCGCTTCCAGCTGGCTGACACCATCAAGGTGACCGGCGCCAGCTTTGAAAACGGGCTGCTCAACATCGATCTGACGCGCGAAATCCCCGAACACAAGAAGCCGCGCAAGGTCGATATTGCCGCCGGGATGCCATCGGCCGTTACCTTGGCCGCTGTCGCCTAACCGCGCAGCACCTTCCGGCGCTCGACCGAAAAGCGTTTCAGCTCTTCGGCGGGCGCCGGCCAATCGGGATCGGCGCGGGCGGCGGCGGCATAATCCTCCATCGCCTCGCGCAGGCGGCCGCTGGCTTCCATGGCCTGCGCACGCGCGAAATAGGCGCGCGCCGGTTCGCGCGGGCCGATGCTGAGGCCGTGGCTGATCAAGGCCACGGCCTCATCGGCGCGGCCCGGCAAGCGGCTGAGCGCAATGCCCTTGTTGATCCAGGCTTCCGCAAAATTCGGGGCAGACCGTATGGCCAGATCGAAATCATCGGCGGCCCCGGCCGGCTGGCCAGCCCGCAAACGGGCAATGCCGCGATTGAGCAGCATGGCCAGCCGCACTGCCGGAGCGGTATCGGCGCGGGCCAGCGCCGCATCGCACCGCCGCAATTGCGAACGCCGCGGCGGCAAGGCTTCGGCCGCAATCCGGCATGGCCGCGCAATCGGCAG
>NZ_JBBATR010000052.1:0-1947 GCF_040398645.1 Sandarakinorhabdus sp. | reverse complement strand
CGCAGGCGCAGCTTCTTTTTCTTGAAGCGTTGCAGCTGGATCATGTCTGGCACCAGCACCAGCCGCAGCGCGTCGATGGCCGCATCGAGATCGCGGTGGTCTTGCCGCAGCAATTCGATCCGAGCGCGGATTTCGGCTTCGTCCACCTTGGCGCTCCCTTGCGCAGCCCGATCGTCGCTGTTGCTGCGATTACCACTTGATAAACAAACATGCCCGGGCGCTCAAGGGGCCGGGCCAATCATGCCAAACCAAAGCTGAATCGTGGTTTAGCGCATGGACATGGCAGCGATAACATGATGGACTTGATGGTCCCGGTGCTGGTGAATCCATGCTGGCACCGCAGACGAGGGACATGCCCATGGCCAACGCCCACAAGGATCAGCTTGCCAGCCGTCACGCCCGCCTGGATGCCAATCTGGCTGCCGAACTGAAGCGGCCGGTGCCGGATACAGCAGTGGTGCGCCGCCTGAAATCACAAAAGCTGAAACTGAAGGACGAATTGAGCGCAATCCAACTCCACTGATTTCCAGTCAGCGCCGGAAGCCGCCGCCGGCAACGCCAAAAACCACAACTGGGCCGCGATCACTCGTCGCGGCTCACCTTCTCGGCGCGCTCGTGGCGTTCCTGTGCATCGGTGGTCATCGTGGCGATCGGGCGCGCATCCAGCCGTGCCAGGCTGATGGGTTCGCCGCTCACTTCGCACCAGCCATATTCACCCGCCTCAATCCGGCGCAGGGCCGAATCGATCTTTGAAATCAGCTTGCGCTGGCGGTCACGGGTGCGCAATTCAATGCCCCAATCGGTCTCGCTCGAAGCGCGATCGGTCAAATCCGGTTCGCGCAGCGGCTCGGCCTTCAACGCTTCGAGCGTGTTGCCTGATTCCCGAATCAGATCGTCTTTCCAGGCCAGCAGCTTGCGGCGGAAATAGCTCAATTGCCGGCTGCTCATGAACTCTTCGTCAGGAGATGGGCGATAGCCCACCGCCGGATCACTGGCTGATTGCGGGCCATCCGATGCCATCGTCAAGACCCCGTTGCCGCTGTCAGCACCATCAAACGCACCCTGCGATTCATTTTTCATCGCCAGCACACCCCATGAAACCCACGGCGCAACCACCACATCAGGCAGCGCCGCCCGCGCCGAACTCCCGTGCTGCCAAGACCCCTCCCGGCACCAGCAGAACCAACGCGGCTGCCTTACTGTTTCACCGGGCCGGCGGCAAGCGTCCAAATTGGTGCGAAGATCGGCACAGGCACAGACGTCGCGGCCCGCGCAATCAGGATTGCATTCCATCGACGCGGGCTTGCAGCGCCGCCAGCTGCTCGCGCAATTGCTCGGTTTCGCTTCCCACCGGCTTGCCGGCAGCGCCATCAGCCCCCGGCTTGCCGGCAAGTGGGCGCGCGCCGGTCATCAGCCCGGCAGCGGCCTGAAACATTGCCAGATTTTGCCGGGCCAGATGTTCGAACGGTTTCAATGCCGCATCGCGAAACTTCACCTGATTTTCAGCGAAAGCCGACATCGATGCTTCCAGGTAATGCGGCACCATCGATTGCATCGAATCGCCATAGAGCGCGATGATCTGGCGCAGGAATGATGTCGGCAGCATGGTCTGGCCGTTGGCTTCGCCTTCCATCACGATCTGCGTAAGCACGGCGCGGGTGATATCTTCGCCGCTGCGGGCATCAAACACCTGGAAATCGCGGCCTTCGCGGGTCATGACCGCAAGATGGTCGAGCGTGATGTAACTGGAGGTTTCAGTGTTGTAGAGGCGCCGATTGGCGTATTTCTTGATAATCACCGATGCTTGACCGGAGGTGCCGGTTTTGGCGTGGGGTGTTTTGGAGGTTATGGCCATGAATGGTCTCGATCAAAACGCAAGCGCAGGATTTAGCATGATCCTATGCTGCGGTGCAATGCCGCGCAGCATAGGCCAGCGCCCACGGCATG
>NZ_JBBATR010000051.1:11052-16711 GCF_040398645.1 Sandarakinorhabdus sp. | reverse complement strand
GGCATTCAGATCATCCTGTGGGTGGCGTCCGGCCTGGTGATGGTCGCTCGCCCGATGGATGTGGTGCGGGGAACGACGCTGCGGGAAGCGCCGGTGGGCATGGTGATGCCGGCTGCGCTGCCGGCGCTCAAGGACGTCGAGAAGCTCGAACTGGGGCAATTGCTCGGCAAGCCGGTGTGGAAGCTGACGGATGCGGGCGGCAAGCGGCTGCTGGATGCGGCCACGGGGCGGCCGATTGCCATCACTGCTGCGCAGGCCGAGGCGGTTGCGCGGGCTGGCACGACGCTCACCGGGCCGGCGACCTTGACGGCGATCAGCGCGGCCAATCCGGCCAGCGATTGGCGGGAGACGGCGGGGTATCGGGTGGAATTTGCCGATGATGTGCGGGTCTATGTGACCACGCAGGGCGATATTGGCGCGGTGCGCACGCCGTGGTGGCGGTTTTATGATCTGTTCTGGGGCCTGCACATCATGGATTGGCAGGACCGTGAAGACACGCACGGGCCGCTGATCATTGCGGCGACGCTGATGGCGCTGGGCGTGGTGCTGTCGGGCGCGGTGCTGACAGTGAAGCACTTTGGCCGGCATTTCTGGCGGCGGTGATGGCCATCGTGCCGATTGCCCTGCCGCTGGAGCCGTTGCTGGCGGCGCTGGATATGGCCGGGGTGGCGGTGTTTGCCGTGTCCGGCGCGCTGGCGGCGGCGAAATCCAAGCAGACGATTGTGACCTTTGCGTTCTTTGCCGCCGTGACCGGGATTGGCGGCGGCACGCTCAGGGATTTGCTGATCGGGGCGCCGGTGTTCTGGGTGGGGCGGTCCGATTATCTGGGCATTTGCCTGGTCGCGGCGGCGGCGGTGTGGCTGCTGAAAGCGGATCGCTGGCGGATGAGCGCGCTGCTGTGGTTCGATGCGCTGGGCCTGGGGGCCTATGCCGTGCTGGGCGCGGCCAAGGCGCTCAATTACGGGGTGCCGGCCTTGCCGGCGGTGGTGATGGGGGTGCTCACGGCCAGCTTTGGCGGCATAATTCGCGATCTGCTGGCGGGGGAGCCGTCGATCCTGCTGCGCCGTGAAATCTATGTGTCGGCCGCAGCCTTGGGCGCCGGCACCTATGTCGCGCTCAGCGTGATCGGGGTGGGGATGTGGCCAGCCGCGGTGATTGGCGCTGCGGCCGGCTTTGGCCTGCGCGGCGTGGCCATTGCTACCGGGCTGGCGTTGCCCGGTTACCGCGAGGATTGAGCCGCCGCCAGCAGCCGGGCCATATGCTCGCTGCTGGTGCGCGCCGCCGCCGGGCGCGGGCTGCCGGCTGCCTGACATTCGATGCACAGCGCCTGCATGGTTGCGCCCTTGCCCGAGGCCAGAAAGCCCAGATCGGCAATGCCGGCGAGCAGTTGCTGGCGCGATGCCAGCATCGCCCGCGCCCACGGATCGCGCGCCTGCTGCTCGGCTTCGTTGCTGCCGAAGCTCTTGATGGCTTGCACCCATGCCGGCTCCGGCTTTTCGATGGCGACGACGCGTGGCAGGCCCTGGATGCCGGCACGCTTCGCCGCAGCGGCCACGGCCGCATCCAGCCCGCCGAGCGTGTCGACCAGCTTCAGGCGTTTGGCGTCGGTTCCGGTCCACACGCGGCCTTGCGCGATGCCATCAACCTCGGCTTCGGGCAGTTTGCGCGCCTTGGCAACGAGGCTGATGAAGCGGCGATAGGTGTTTTCGACGCCCATCTGAAGCACCTGGCGCACCGCAGGTGACAGACCGGCGACGATGTCAGGCTCCCCGCTGTAGGGAGTGGATTTGACGCCATCGGTGTTGATGCCGAGTTCGTTCAGCGCCCGCGGGAAGCTGGGGAACACGGCAAACACGCCGATGGAACCAGTGATCGTGGAGGCCTGGGCGAAGATTTCGTCCGCCGCTGTGCCGACCCAATAGCCGCCGCTGGCCGCCACTGGCCCGAAGCTGGCGACCACCGGCAAGCCATCGGCCTTTGCCGCCAGCAGCGCGGTGCGGATTTCTTCGGACGCGGTGACCGAACCACCGCCGGAATCGACGCGCACCACCAGGGCCTTGATGTTGTCGTCTTCGGCCAGCGCCTGTTCCAGTGCCTCGCGGATGGTGGCGCTGCCGGCGGTGCCGCGCGGCGCATCGCCATCGACGATATTGCCGCTGACATAGACAACGCCCACCGCGTCGTCGCTGCCGGAGGCCGCCGGGGATGTGGCGGCGAGATAATCGTCCAGCGAAACGCCGGCGAAATGGCCCCACGGCTCAAGATCGGCTTCGCCAACCAGCTTGACCATCGCCGCATCGAACGCGGCGCGGTCGCCAAGTTGATCGACCAGATTGGCCGCCAGTGCCGCCTTGGCACTGTCCCCGCCCGCCTGGCCAAGCCGTTGCGGCAATTGGGCAATATAGGCCGGCACGTCGGCGGCCGGGCGCAGGCGCTTGGCATCGGCCAGCCACGAGCCCCACAGGCTGTCCACCAGCGCCTGATCGGCGGCCTTGGCTTCGGGGGAGGCGCTGCTGCGGGTGAAGGGTTCGACAAAGCTCTTGTAGGTGCCGACCCGGAACACGTTCACATCGATTTGCAGCTTTTCGAGCGCGCGCGCAAAATAGAGTTGTGAGCCGCCCGGGCCGGCAAAAATCACACCGCCCATCGGATTGAGCCAGATGCGATTGGCGCCGGCTGCCAACTGCCAACTGTCATCGGAATAGGCGGTTGCCCAGCTGTGCACGGGCTTGCCGGCCTTGCGGAAGCGGGCAATGGCGTCGCTGATGGCGGCAATATTGGCCTGGCCGCCGCCTGCAAACAGATCAAGCTCCAGCACCAGCGCCTTGATGCGTTTGTCGGCGGCGGCGCGGTCGATGGCCGTCACCAGATCGCGCACCTGCAGTTCGCTGGCGACATTGCCGTTCAGGGCATCAAATGCCGTGGTTTCGCTGGCTTGATCGACGATGCCGCCATCAATCGACACCACCAGCGCAGCGCCATCGGGCACCACGGCCGGGGCAGCGCCCGACAATGCCGCCGACACCGCGATGAAAAACAACAGCAGCACGGCCAGCACCAGCGCATCCTTGATGCCGACAATGACTCGCCAGATGGTGCCCAAAATCTTCAAATGCCTGCGCCTTGTGGAAATGCTTTAGGCGCATACCCATAACAGCAGCATGTGCAGCACCGCAACCGCCGCCGTGCTGCCGGCTGGCGGCGCAGTGTCTCAGTGCCGCCGGTCAGCCGGCATCGGCCTTGGCCAGAAAATCCAGATTTCGCAGCGCCTTGTCGGTCGCCGTGCATTCCGCTGGCGTTGCCAGTGTTTCGGTTGGCCATGTGCCTTCCAGCGGCAAGCGGAACTGCCACGCGCCTTCGAATTGGCGGTGCATGACATCGCCGGTCAGCCGCAGTTTGGTGCCGCCGCTGCTGCCGATCTGGCGAGCGGCTTCGTCGATGCAGCGCCGGAATGCGCGTTCGGCAGCCGGCGGCACCAGATTCTGGCCGATATCGATGGCAGCTGACGGCTTGTTGCCGCTCTCGGCCGCGGCGTCGCCGTCCCGCTTCTTGTTCTTGGAGAGCAGCAGCGCCAGCAGGCCGGCAGCCACGGCGGCGCCAGCGATCACGGCGCCCGTGGACACGCCGCCATCATTGCGGCCACCATTGCCGCCCACCTGAAATTCGGCGCGGCAGCCATTGTTTACCCAGATGAAATTGCGTTCGGTGCCCCAATTGCGGCGGTTTTTGCAGTCCCCGCCCAACACGCGTGACAGGCGCACGCCGCTTCTGGTGTCCGCCTGGCAGCGGGCGTAGCGGTAATTTCGGCTTTCGCAGCGCAGGCTGTAGCCGTCCGACCCGCTGCTGTCGTTGCTGGTCCAGCGCGGGTTTGGTTGCGCGGCGGCGGGCGGGGCCGCAACGGCCGTGCACAGGGCAATCAACGCAGAAAATCCTGTCATGCGCATCATGATGGGCATCCCTTGAGCGGCTGAATCAACTGCAAACTGCTGCGTCCCAAATTCGCCAACCCGGCCGGGCAAGTCAAGCTGTGGATGCCGCTGTCAGCGCAGCGCCGGCAGCTTGCAATGCGACGCCTTGCGCGCCGGCTTGTTCGACCGTGAATTGCCACGCGACCCGGCCCGAGCGTGCACCGCGCGCCATTGCCCAGGCCAGCGCGGCCGATGGTTCGAAGTGCAGGCCGTGCGCCCCGGCATAAGCCGCGCACATCGCCAGATATTGCGCCTGATCGCAGGCGTGAAAGCCCAGCCGCAGCCCGAACCGATCGGCCAGCGCCAGCTGATCATCGGCAGCATCGCGCGGATTGATGGCATCAGCTTCGTTTTCGGCCAGACGGCGCGGCACCAGATGCCGGCGGTTGCTGGTGACGATCAGGCGGACATGATCGGGCCGCGCCTGCACGCCGCCATCCAGCAGGGAGCGCAGCGCGTGCACTTCGCCGGCATCGCTGCCAAGCGAGACGTCATCGACAAACACCAGAAACGCCCGTTGCACCGCTGCCAACCGGGCAAACAGCGCGGGCAGGGTGGGCAGGGCCGGCAGCAGCACCTGCACCAGCGCCAGATCATGGCCGCGCCCGGCCAGTTCGGCCACGACGCTGCGGGTCAGGCTGGATTTGCCCATGCCGCGCGCGCCCCACAGCAGCACATCATGCGCCGGCAGACCCAGCGCGTGGCGGCGGGTGTTTTCGAGCAGCTCCCGCGCCTGCACATCGACGCCCTGGTACAGCGCCAGCGGGGTGGTGCGCGCTGGCGGCAAGGCGGCCAGCGCTGCGCCGTCCCAGCCGAACCAATGGCCCGCGCCGGGATCGGCCGCCGCCGCCTGGGCCGGCGACAGGCGTTCGAGGGCAGCGGCAATCCGGGCCAGCAAGGCGGTGCGTTCATCCATGGCGCAGCGATAGCCAATGCCGGGTCATGTGCAAAGCCGCATGCAAACCGGCAGCGGCCCAGCAAGGTTGCGTGGCTGGCGGCAAGCCGCTAGAGCGCACCCATCCTGATTTCGAGAGTGAGCCCATGATATTTGCAACCCCGGCCTATGCCCAGACCGCTGGGGCCGCAGCCGCTGGCGGCACCGCTGCCCTGATCGGCTTTCTGCCCTATCTCGCGATCTTCGGGATTTTCTATTTTCTGATCATCCGCCCGCAGCAGCAGCGCGCCAAACAGCACCGCACCATGGTGGAAGGCGTGAAAAAGGGCGATGATGTCATCACCGGCGGCGGCATCCTCGGCAAGGCCGTTCGCGTGACCGACACCGAAGTGGAGATCGAAGCCGGCCCCGGCGTGAAGTTCCGCGTGCTGAAATCGACGCTGGCCGATGTGAAGGTGCGCGGTCTTGCTGCGGCCAACGACAGCGCTGCCGCCTCTGTCAGCCTCAACAAGGAATAAGCTGGCGTGCTCGACTTTCCCAAGTGGAAGATCTGGTCGATCTGGCTGACGGTGCTGCTGTGCTTCCTGCTGGCAGTGCCCAACATGCTGACGCCGTCGCAATTGGCGCTGATCCCGGATGGGCTGCCCAAAAGCCAGTTGCCGCTGGGCCTTGATCTGCGCGGCGGTTCGCATCTGATGCTGGAAGCGACGGCAAATGATGTCGAGAAGGCCAAGCTCGATGCGCTGGAAGACACGGTGCGCGGGGAAATGCGCACGGCCGAGGGCGGCGCGATTGC
>NZ_JBBATR010000051.1:5732-10952 GCF_040398645.1 Sandarakinorhabdus sp. | reverse complement strand
GAAGTGGCGCAGGGCCGGGCGCCGCCGGGCAGCCAGATCCTGCCATCGCAGGAGGGCGGGCAACTGGTGGTAAAGCGCCGCGCCATCATCACTGGCGACCAACTGATCGATTCCCAGGTGACAACCGATCAAAATGGCGCGCCGGCGGTGTCGTTCCGTTTCGATTCAACCGGCGGGCGCCGGTTTGCGCAGGCCACCACCGAAAATGTCGGCCGGCCCTTTGCCATCATCCTGGATGGCATGGTGATTTCCGCGCCCAACATCAACGAGCCGATCCTGGGCGGCAACGGGCAGATATCGGGCAGTTATACGGTGCAGACGGCCAATGAACTGGCCATCCTGCTGCGCTCCGGCAAATTGCCGGTTGAGCTGAAGGTGGTCGAGGAACGCACGGTCGGGCCTGATCTGGGTGCGGATTCGATCCGGGCCGGTGCGATTGCGTCGATCGTGTCGGTGCTGGCCGTGTCGGGGCTGATGATCCTGACCTATGGCCGCTTCGGGGTTTACGCGGTGCTGGCGCTGGTCATCAACGTCATCATGATCCTGGGCATCATGTCGGCTGCCGGCTTCACGCTGACGCTGCCGGGCATTGCCGGCATGGTGCTGACCATCGGCGCGGCGGTGGATGCCAACGTGCTGGTGAATGAACGCATTCGCGAAGAGCAGCGCAAGGGCAGGGGCGTTGTCGCCAGTGTCGAAGTCGGCTTTCGCGAAGCGACGCGCACGATCTGGGATGCCAACAGCCTGAACATCATCGTGGCCATCATCATGTTCCTGTTCGGCTCCGGCCCGATCAAGGGCTTTGCCGTGGTGCTGTCGATCGGCATTGCCACATCGGTGTTCACGGCGGTGACGCTGGTGCGCTGGATGGTGGCGCGCTGGTTGACGGGCGCGCGCCCCACTGTGCTCAGCATCTGACGGGCAAGGAAACAGGCACATGCCGCTGAAACTCGTTCCCGACAACACCAACATCGGCTTTGTGAAGCTGCGCTTCATTGCGTTTGCGCTGACGCTGGCGCTGACCATTGGTGCCGGCGCGCTGCTGGCGGTGCGCGGCCTCAATCTGGGTGTGGATTTTGTGGGCGGCCTGACCATGCAGGTCGAATTTTCTGCGCCGCCGCCGCTCGACGCCCTGCGCGAACGCGTCAACCAGGTGGGTGTGGGCGATTCCGCCTTGCAGGAATTCGGCAAGCCAACGACCATCCTGATCCGGCTGCCGCTGCCCGAAGGCGACCAGGCCGCCGTGCAGCGCGTGGTGGGCAAGGTGCGCACCGCGCTGGAAAAAGACTATCCCGGTGTCAATTTTTCCCGCGTCGAAAGCGTGTCGGGCAAGGTTTCGCAGGAATTGATCACCGATGGCCTATGGGCGGTTGGCCTGTCGATGTTGTTTGTGGCGGTGTTCACCTGGTTTCGGTTCGAATGGTACTTCGGCGTTTCGACCGTGGTGGCGCTGGTCCACGACGTGGTGGTGACGCTCGGGTTTTTCAGCCTGACCCAATTGGAATTTGATCTCAACATCGTTGCCGCCGTGCTGACCATCATCGGGTACAGCCTGAACGACAAGGTCGTCATCGATGACCGTATCCGCGAAAATCTGCGCAAATATCGCCAGATGGACATCAGGCAGATCATCGATCTGTCGGTGAATGAAACGCTGCCGCGCACGGTGATGACGTCGGTGACGTTGCTGGCGGCGCTGATCGCGCTGCTGCTGCTTGGCCCGGAAGTGATTTTCGGCTTTACGGCGGCGATGGTGCTCGGGATTGTGGTCGGCACCTATTCATCGATCTTCGTCTCGTCGTCGCTGCTGATCAGCCTGGGTGTGAAGCCGGGGCCGACCACGGTTGATGACAAGCGCGCCAGCGGGGCCGAGCGGGTCAAATAAAAAGGGCGGGCGCTGTAACAGCGCGCCGCCCCTTTTCAATTCGCCGATTGCTGCGTCAGATCGGTGCGCCGCACGGCCCGAACACCATGCACCACTGGCTCAGCGTGCCTAGCACGAGCGCGCCCATCAACCACGTCATCCGGGTCCGGGCATTCATTTCAACCTGCATGGCGATCACTCCGCAGCAATCGCAACCGGGGCCAATCCGATCCGGCTGCGCGCTGCATGATACTCCCGCACCAGGCGTGCGACAAGCTCAGCGGCCGGCAGCACTTCCTTGACCGCGCCGATGCCCTGGCCGCAGCCCCAGATGTCCTTCCAGGCCTTGGCTTCGGTGTTGCCGCCGCTGCCGAAATTCATCGCGGATGGATCGCTGACGGGCAGGGCATCGGGGTCCATGCCGGCCTTGACGATGGATGGCCGCAGATAATTGCCGTGCACGCCGGTGAACAGGTTGGAATAGACGATGTCGGACGACACGCTGTCCACGATCATGTCCTTGTAGTCTTGCGCGGCGCGGGCTTCGGTGGTGGCGATGAACGCGCTGCCGATATAGCCGAAATCCGCGCCCATGGCCTCGCAGGCCAGCACGGCTTCACCGGTGGCAATCGAGCCCGACAGCGCCAGCGGACCATCAAACCATTCGCGAATTTCCTGGATCAGCGCGAACGGGCTGGTGGTGCCGGCATGGCCGCCAGCGCCGGCAGCGACGGCGATCAGGCCGTCCGCGCCCTTTTCAACGGCTTTCCTGGCGAATTTGTTGCTGATGATGTCGTGCATGACAACGCCGCCATAGCTGTGGATGGCTTCGTTGACGTCCTCGCGTGCGCCCAGCGAGGTGATGATCATCGGCACCTTGTATTTCACGCACAATTCCACATCCGCCATCAGGCGGTCATTGGACCTGTGCACGATGAGATTGACTGCATAGGGCGCATCATTCGGGCCGAGTTCGGTGTTCAGCCGCTGCAGCCATTCTTCAAATTGCGCGATCGGGCGGGCATTCAGGCTGGGAAAGCTGCCGATGATGCCGGCCTTGCACTGGGCAATCACCAGTTCCGGCACCGAAATGATGAACAGCGGCGATCCGATCACCGGGATCGACAGGCGGCCGGCAAAAGCAGCGGGCATTGACATGGCGTAGCTCTCCAAACGAGTGGTTGGCTATCAGATAGCCACGGCGGCGCTGCAATGCCACCTCATCCTCATCGCAGGGTGGGTGCGGCTTATGCATGCAGGCCGAATGATGCTTTGGACCGAAATGGTAGCAGCGGGCGGATTTGAACCGCCGACCTCCGGGTTATGAATCCGGCGCTCTCACCAACTGAGCTACGCTGCCATGCCAAGCACGATATTCGGGAGCGCTGCCATAGAGCGCCGCCTTGCTGCGGTCAACAGGCCGCCGCCATCACGCCGTGATCGCCAGGCGGCGGCCGTGCTGCTTCAGAATGTGTACACCAGCGTGACCCGGCTGACCGTGTCGCTGTTTTGCCGTCCCGGCGGCGGATTTGCTTCGTTGTTGTATTGAAAGGACACCCGTGTCGAAAGCTGGCGATTGATCCTGGCAGTCAACTGCGAAAGCACCAGCAGCGAATTGTTGCTTTCGTCGTAATAATACGTGGCTGTCTGGGTGAATTTCAGCGCATCATGAATCGGCCAATTGGTGTTCAGACCGGCGCGCGCCGCCACACTATTATCGAGCAGGCCTGTTATGAAACGCGTCTGACGCACGGCCGGCCCCCCATCGATGGTCATTTTCAAGCGCTTGCCATCCACCAGCCGATAGCCAAAGCCCAGCGACTGCGTGAGGCGGCTGGTGAAGCCGGTAAACTTGTCGCGCTCCCAGCTCAGGGCCAGCAGTGTGTAGCCGCGCGGGCTGAACTTCCAGTTGCCTTCATAGCCAGCAAAAAAACGTTCGCGGGAGGCGACGCCGCGATCTTCCTGATAATCGACGACACCGCGCAGGCCGTGTTTCCATTTGCGGCTTTCCTTGGTCATCGCCAGGCCGACGGCAGCGCCGCGATTTTCGGTGTTCCCGGTCGAAACAAAGCCGCCCGCTTCTCCTTGACCGCGCCAGCCTTCAAATATGCCTTGCGCTGCCAGCCTGGCGTCGCGGGCGGCCGCTGCGGCAGCCTGGATGCCCGCAACCCTGGCATCGATTTCCGCCGCGCTGGCCGGATTGGTCTTCCGGGCAATGTTGGCGATTGCAGCCAGTTGGTCAGGCTCGGCAGCGTCGATCATTGCGGCCACGGCTGGCGGGATTGGTTCGGCGGTTGCCGGCGCTGGCACCAGCAGCGCCGGGACCAAACAGACTGCACGCAGCATCAGATACCCCCCTTCCTTGCATGATTTGCGCGCTTTGAGCGGCGGTTGGCGACTGGTCAAGTGGACAAGCGCCACCGCGTTTTTTTGTGCAATCCAGCGCCTGGCCGCTGGGATTTTCCCCAAAGCTGCGGCATGGAAGCGAACATGACATTGCCGGCAGACATTCATCCCATCAGGCTTTCGTTGATCGAGACCGATCTTGCCGCCGCCGCAGCCGGCTTTGGCGATGCGTTTGCGCGCACCGGCTTTGCCGTCGTGTCCGATCACGGCATCGATCAGGCGCTGATCGACCGGGCCAATGCGGCCACCAAAGCCTTCTTCGCCCTGCCGGAGGAGGTGAAGCGCGCCTATGTCGTGCCCGGCGGCGGCGGCCAGCGCGGCCTGACGCCATTTGGCATCGAAGCGGCCAAGGGCGAGGCCAAAGCCGATCTCAAGGAATTCTGGCATGTCGGGCGTGATCTGCCGCCTGGGCATCCCTATGCCGCGCAGATGCCGCCCAATTTGTGGCCGGGCGAAATCGCCGATTTCCGCAGCGCCGTATCGGCACTTTATGCCGCGCTCGATCATGCTGGTGGCCGCATGCTGCGCGCCATTGCTGTGCATCTCGGGTTGGCGGCGGATTTCTTCGAAGACCCGGTGCGCGACGGCAACAGCGTGCTGCGCCTGCTGCACTATCCGCCGGTGGCGCCGGAAACAGCAGGTGCCATTCGCGCCGGCGCCCATGAGGATATCAATGTCATCACGCTGCTGCTGGGTGCCGAGGAGGCCGGGCTGCAATTGCTTGGCACGGATGGGCAATGGCGGGTGGTGCCGGCGCCGCCGGGCAGCCTGGTGTGCAATATCGGTGACATGCTGCAACGCATGACCGGGCATCGCCTGCCGTCCACCACCCACCGCGTCGTCAATCCCGCGCCGGAGCGGATGGGCGTTGCCCGCTACTCGACGCCATTTTTCCTGCATTTCCGGCCGGATTATCTGATCGAGAGCCTGCCCGGCGGCCCCCGCAGCGA
>NZ_JBBATR010000051.1:0-5632 GCF_040398645.1 Sandarakinorhabdus sp. | reverse complement strand
TGCATTTCCGGCCGGATTATCTGATCGAGAGCCTGCCCGGCGGCCCCCGCAGCGAAGCGCCGATCACCGCCAATGAATATCTGCAGCAGCGGCTGCGCGAAATCAAACTGCTGTAACAAAACGCGAGCACAGAAGAACCATGATGAACATGCGCGCTGCGATCCTGGCTGCAATGCTGGCCCTTCCCGTTTCGGCACTTGCTGCCGGGCCGATCCTTGACACGCCGGTGCAGGATGATTGGTGGCAGGGCGGCCGCGCCGCGCTGGATGCAAGGCTGAAAATCGTCAACCGACCGAAACGCGCCAAGAACGTGATCCTGATGGTGGGTGATGGCATGGGCATTGCCACCATCACCGCGGCGCGCATTTTTGATGGCCAGCACCCGATTGATGGCCGCAAGCCCGGCCCGGGGGAGGAAAACAGCCTGGCCTGGGACCGGATGGCCAACACGGCGCTGGTCAAGACCTACAATAGCAATGCCCAGGTGTCCGACAGTGCCGGCACCGCCAGCGCCATGAACACCGGCGTGAAAACCCGCATCGGCGTGATCAACATGGGCCAGGATCAAGGCGCGGAAGCCTGCAAGACGCCGGAGAAACTGCCGCGCAGCTTTGCGGAAATCGCCCGGTCGCAGGGGATGGGCGTGGGCATCGTCACCACCACGCGCATCACCCATGCCACGCCGGCGGCCGTGTATGGCCATGTGCCCAACCGCGATTGGGAAGCGGCCGACCGCGCCTATCCAGCTGCAGACCGGGCATCGGGCTGCATCGATCTGGCCACCCAGCTGGTGAATTTCAAAGGCGGCATGGACATTGTGCTGGGCGGCGGCGGCGCGCGGTTCCTGCCCGCTGGCAAGGGCGGGCAGCGCGACGACGGCCGCAATCTGATCACGGAATGGCAGCAGCGCTGGCCCACCGGCCAGTTTGTGGGCGATGCCAAGGGCTTGCGGGCGCTGGCGGCATCGGCCAACGGCCCGGTGCTGGGCCTGTTCACGCCCGATCATCTCAGCTTTGAACATGACCGCAAGGACGAGGCCGAAGCCAGCCTGGTGGAAATGACCAGCTTTGCGCTCGCCAAATTGGCTGCCGGCAGCAAGGCGCGCGGCGGCAAGGGCTATTATCTGATGGTCGAAGGCGGGCGCATCGATCATGCCCACCACGCCAGCAATCCCTACCGCGCGCTGAAGGAAGCGCAGATGTTCAGCGCCGCTGTTGCCGAAGTGCTGAAGCGCGTGAACCTGGATGAAACGCTGGTGCTGGTCACGGCCGATCACAGCCACGTGATGACCATCGCGGGCTATCCGGAGCGCGGCAACGACATATTGGGCTATATCAAGCCGGTGCGCGGCGGCGAAAGCGATGGCGCGCTCAGCAAGGAAGGCTGGGCCCTGGATGATCGCGGCCAGCCGATGACCACGCTGTCCTATGCCAACGGGCCGTTTGTGGCGCGCGGGCTGTCACGGCTGCTGCCGCCCAACGATCCGAATTACCTGGCCTCAAAAACCTATGGCACGGCCGGTGAGAGCCATGCCGGTGAGGATGTTGCGCTGTTTGCCGAAGGCCCGCGTGCCGATCTGGTGCGCGGTGTGATGGAGCAGAATGTGATTTTTCACATCATGGCCGAAGCGCTCGGTTGGCGCTGACCGGTTGGTTGGCGCTGACCGATTGGTTGATGCTCAGCCGACCATAAGCCAGCCGGTGCCAACACCGGCGGCGACCCCTGCCGCTAGGCTTGCAAACCAAATTATTCGTGACGGCAGACGCCGAACCTGAAACCGCATACGCACGTGACCCGTATATATTGCCCAAGTTCTCCGATGCAATTTTCATGCCAGATATGTCATAATTTCCAAGCCATTGTAATCTAAAGCCTGCAGGGGCTGGCGTATCAGCGGGCATTGTTCAGGGTGTAAAGCCCACCGACACATCGGCGTAAATCGCGTTAACAAACCACAATCCATCGGCAGGCGCATTCAGGCCAAGCGCCTCCCGATCGCACGCGGCCAGCGCCTCGGCCAGGTCAGCCTGCGTCCATTGCCCCTCGCCGATCAGCTTCAGGCAGCCGACCATTGATCGCACCTGATGCTGCAGGAATGACCGGGCCGCAGCATGGATGTGGACCTCGTTGCCGATGCGCTCAACATCCAGCCGGTCCAGCGTGCGCACCGGCGATTTTGCCTGACATTTCGATGATCGGAACGTGGTGAAATCATGCCGGCCCAGCAGGAGCTGCGCCGCCGCCTGCATCGCATCCACATCCAGCGGCGCCGGCACGCGCCAGGCCAGGCCTGCTGCGGCCGTTAGCGGCGCGCGGCGATTGATGATCCGGTAACGGTACCGCCGGCCCAGACAATCAAAGCGCGCATGCCAGCCAGCCGGCGCCTCAAAGCATTCGATGATCGCCACCGGCCACGGCCGCAGCAGGGCATTGATCGCCTCCATCAGGCGGAACGGCTGCATCGGTTTTTCCAGATCAACATGCGCGGGCATGGCGCTGGCGTGCACGCCGGCATCGGTGCGGCCGGCTGCCACCAGCGACACATGCTCGCCGCTGATCTGGTGGATGGCCGCTTCGATCGCGGCCTGCACCGATGGCCCATGCGGCTGCCGCTGCCAGCCCATGAACGGCCGGCCATCATATTCCACCGTAAACCGGAACCGCATCAATTGACCTGTGTGCCGGCCGGAACGCGCCAGCCGTTGAGCAGCGCCTGCGCCGGCATGGCCGGCTTGCCGGCGCGCTGAACCACGATTGGCCGCAGGGCATCGCCGCCGGTGCCGATCAGCAGGCGATCATCGAGCGTGACACCGGGGGCAGGGTCGGCGGCCTCCACGCTGGCGCTGAGGATTTTCACCCGCTCGCCGCCGATGTCCAGCCACGCCCCCGGCGCGGGGTTGAAGGCCCTGATCTGGCGCTCAAGGACGGCAGCAGGCTGCTGCGGATCGAGATGCGCTTCGGATTTGGCGATGCGCGCCGCCAGGGTCACGCCGGCATCGGGCTGCGGCACTGGCGGGCGGGGGTTGGCGAGCACATCGATCAGCAGTGCGGCGCCCATTTGCGCCAGCTCGGCAAACAAATCGCCGCTCGTTTTGGCGGAAATCGGCGTTTCCCCGGTCGCCAGCATCGGGCCGGTATCAAGGCCAGCCTCCATCTGCATGATGGTCACGCCGGTAACGTCATCACCGGCCAGCACCGCCCGCTGGATCGGCGCGGCCCCGCGCCAGCGCGGCAACAGCGAGCCATGGATGTTGAGACAGCCCAGCCGCGGCGCCGCCAACACGGCAGGCGGCAGGATCAAGCCATAGGCCGCCACCACCGCGACATCGCAATCTGCCGCAATCGCCAGAAACTGTTCCACGGCATCGGCATCGCGGAAACTGCGCGGGCAAAACATCTTCATGCCCAGCGCCTGCGCCTGCGCCTGCACCGGGCTGATCTGCAACTGCTTGCCGCGCCCCGCCGGCTTGGGAGCGCGCGTATAGACCGCGATCAGTTCGTGCCCGGCGGCATGCAGCGCCAGCAGTGCCGGCACCGCAAAGCCCGGCGTGCCCATGAAGATGATCCGCATGGGCAGGGCCTTAGCCGATATGGCCGGCTGCAGGGAAGGGGCGCCGGTTCAGCCAGCCACCATGGTGACGGCGCGGCGATTGCCGGCCATTGCGGCTTCGTCCGTGCCTTCGGCGGCCGGGCGTTCCTTGCCATAGGAAATCGTCGACAGCCGGCTGACATCAATGCCTTGGCCCGCCAGGAAGTTCTTCACCGAATTGGCGCGGCGATCACCAAGCGCCAGATTATATTCGCGGGTGCCGCGCTCATCGCAATGGCCGGCCAGCGTGACGCGAACAGCGGGGTTGGTTTTCAGCCACTGCGCATGCTGGGCCAGCACGCCGCGCGCTTCGGCGCTCAGCTCGTAGCTGTCATAATCGAACAACACCGTGTCGCCGCCGGCCTGCGCGCGCAGATCTTCCTGGCTGCCGGGCACGGCGCTGTTGGTAGCCGCCGGCATCTCGACCTTGGCAACAGGCTCGGGCGCGGGCGTTGGCGCCGCTGGCTCCGGGCGGGCGGTTGCCGGCGGCGGTGCCAGCGTGGCCGGCGGTTTCTTGGGCTGGCAAGCCGCCAAAACCATGCCGACACCGGCAAGCAGGATCAAACGCAAGGTTGAGCGGTGCATCGAGAAGCTCCTTTCAGGGACGGCGACAATAGAGTTTGATGATGACAGGCAAAGATGACAATCAGACAAAGCCTAAGGCAATAACGGGGACCACGCCGGATCGGACGCATCCAGCGGCGTGGGCAGCCGCCGTTCGTTCAGGCCGGACACGTCCACCGACCACAGGCCCGACCGGCCGCCGCGATCGGAGCGTGAAAACATGATCACGCGGCCATTTGGCGACCATGACGCGCCTTCATCCTGATAGCCGTTGGTGAGCAGCCGCTCGCCATTGCCATCCGGGCGCATCACGCCGATGCCAAAGCGGCCGCCGCCGATGCGGGTGAAGGCGATATAATCGCCGCGCGGGCTCCACACCGGGCTGGCCGAGCGGCCTTCGCCAAAGCTGATCCGGCTCTGGCCGCTGCCATCGGCGTTCATCATGTAAAGCTGCTGGCTGCCGCCGCGGTCGCTTTCGAATACGATGCGGCTGCCATCGGGCGAATAGCTGGGCGCGGTTTCGATGCCCGGCGCGGTGGTCAGCCGGGTGGTCTGCTTGGCTGCGATATTATAGCGGTAGATATCGGTGTTGCCGCCCACCGCCATCGAAAACACCAGATTCTGGCCATCGGGCGAGAAACGCGGCGCAAAGCTCATGCCGGCGAACTGGCCAACGCTGTCCTGCCGGCCGCTGCCCAGCGTGTACAGCCACACCCGCGGCCGGTTGTTTTCAAAGCTCATGTAGGTGATCGTCTGCTGCGCGGGCGCGAAACGCGGCGTGAGCACCAGATTCTGGCCGGAGGTGAGGAAGCGGTGGCCCGCCCCGTCCTGGTCCATGATCGCCAGCCGCTTGATGCGCCGCGTGCGCGGCCCGGTTTCGGAGACATAGACGATGCGGCTGTCGAAATAGGCGCTTTCACCGGTCAGGCGCGAATAGACCAGATCGGCACATTTGTGCGCCGCCCGCCGCCAGCCCGCCGCCGTGGTGACAAAGCCTTGCCGGGCAATTTCAGCGCCGGCAAACACATCATAGGCATAGCAGGCCAGGGTGATGCCGCCATCGGGATTGGCGGTGATCGTGCCGGTAACGAGCGCCTGCGCCGCGATGGTGCGCCACGCCGCATATTCGGGGCGCAGCACATCATCCACGCCCACCGTGGCCGTAAACGCGGCGGGATCGAGCGGGCGGAACAGGCCGGAGGATTTCAGATCAGCCGCAATCACCAGCGCCGCCCGCGCGCCGATGGCGGTGGTGGTGCCAGCCTCGGTACTGCCGCCATTGCCCGGCGCGAAGGCCGGCACGGCGATCGGCATCGGCTGCATCAGCCCGGCATTGATATCGACACGCAGCGGGCCGGGCGCCTGCGCCAGAGCAGCAGTGCCGGGGAACATCAGAAGGAGCGGAATCAAGCGCATTGCGGCAGCTTATCAGCAGCGCCGGCTGAACGGGAGATAAACCGCCGGCAGGCGCAGCTCGGG
>NZ_JBBATR010000050.1:0-17207 GCF_040398645.1 Sandarakinorhabdus sp. | reverse complement strand
ACGATCCGGTCCAGCATCGCCAGCGCCTCGGCGCGCGGGCGCTGGAAGGTGTTGCGGCCGATGATGCTGCCGTTGCCGCCGCCATCGCGAATGGCAATGGCATCATCATACACGGCATCGGCCCCCTTGGTGGCACCGCCCGAAAACACCACGATGCGGCGGCCATTGAAGCAGCTTTTCACCACGTGCGCGACCCGCGTCGATTGCGCCGACCAGTCGTGGCCAGCATAGGCCGGCTTCGCCTCCTTCTGCTCGATATGCGCCGTCGGCAGCTTGACCTTGATGATGTGCGCGCCGGCCAGCGCCGCCATGTGCGCCGCATAAGCGCCGACATCCAGCGCGAGTTCGCCATCCTTGGAAATCATGCCGCCGCGCGGATAGCTCCAGATCACCGTGGCGATGCC
The DNA here is from genome assembly GCF_040398645.1 of Sandarakinorhabdus sp. Taxonomy (GTDB): domain Bacteria; phylum Pseudomonadota; class Alphaproteobacteria; order Sphingomonadales; family Sphingomonadaceae; genus Sandarakinorhabdus. The sequence continues at coordinate 16,803 of NZ_JBBATR010000050.1, read as the reverse complement.
GACAGATTTGGCTTCCTGCGACAGCTCGCGGATTTCCTCCATCAGATCGAAAATACCGTCCGAACCCGGATAGATCGTGAAGCCGATGGCGCTGCAGCCCAGCCGCAGCGCATCGTCAACGGTGCCGGTAACGGCCTGGTCGATGCTCGTCGCCCAGCTGTTCGAGCTGTTGACCTTCAGGATGGTCGGGATCTGTCCGGCAAACGTGTCCGCTCCGGCCTCGATCATGCCCAGCGGCGCAGCATAGGCCGACAGCCCGGCATCGATGGCGAGCTGAAAATGATAGTGCGGATCATAGGCATCGGGATTGGGCGCAAAGCTGCGCGCCGGGCCGTGTTCAAAGCCCTGATCGACCGGCAGGATCACCATCTTGCCGGTGCCGCCGAGCCGACCCTGCATCAGCATCCGCGCCAGATTGGCCTTGGTGCCGGGATTGTCGCTTTCGTAATTGGCCAAAATTGCTTTGACGGTCGGTGTGATCGACATAAATCCCCCTCAGGTTTGAAGTGCAACAACGCCCGGCAATGGCTTGCCTTCCATCCACTCCAGGAACGCGCCGCCTGCCGTGGAAATGAAACTGAATTCGCCGGTCACGCCGGCATGCGCCAGGGCAGCGACCGTGTCACCGCCGCCAGCAACGGTCAGCAGTGTACCGCCTTGCGTCAGCGCGCCGGCAATCCGCGCCAGCGCCACGGTGGCAGCATCGAATGGCACCAGCTCAAACGCGCCCATCGGGCCATTCCACACGCAGGTTGCGCAGGTTTTCAAGGCATCGCCCAGCGCCTCGACGGCGGCAGGCCCGATATCCAGCACCATTTCATCATCGGCAATATCGTGGATATTGGCAATGCGGTGCGGCGCATTCGCTGCAAATTCGCGGGCAACCACAACATCATAGGGCAGATGGACGGTGCAGCCGCTGGTGGCGGCTCGCGCCATGATGTCCAACGCCGTGTCCTTCAGATCATGCTCGCACAGTGATTTGCCCACTGAAATGCCGCGCGCCGCCAAAAACGTGTTGGCCATGCCGCCGCCGATCATCAGATGATCAACCTGGCCCACCAGATTGGTGAGCACATCGATCTTGCTGGAGACTTTTGCGCCGCCGATCACCGCAGCCACCGGGCGCTTGGGCTCGCCCAGCGCCGCGGTCAACGCTTTCAGTTCGGCAGCCATGTTGCGCCCGGCATAGGCCGGCAGCACCCGGGCCAGGCCTTCGGTGCTGGCATGGGCGCGGTGGGCGGCCGAAAACGCATCGTTCACATAATAATCACCCAGTGCCGCCAGCGCCGCCACAAACGCCGGATCATTGGCTTCCTCACCGGCATGAAAGCGGGTATTTTCCAGCACGGCGATACCGCCAGCCGGCAAATCCGCCACGCCGGCAGCAGCCTGCTCGCCCACGCAATCGCCGATGAACACCACGGGACGCCCCAGCACATCGGCAAGCGCCGCTGCAATCGGCGCCAGGCTGTTTTGGGTATCACGCTGCTTTGGCCGCCCGAAATGCGACAGGACCAGCACCTTGGCCCCGGCATCCGCCAGCGCCGCGATGGTCGCCACCGCCGCCCGCAGCCGTGTGGCGTCGGTAACGGTGCGCACGCCGTCTGGCCCGGTGGCCACCGGCACATTCAGATCTGCCCGCACCAGCACAGCCTTGCCGGCCAGTGCCGGCATGTCATCGATGGTGCGAAAGCCAGCCATTACAGGAATTTGCCCATCGCCACCGCCGTGTCGGCCATGCGGTTGGAGAAACCCCATTCATTGTCATACCAAGACAACACGCGCACCAGATTGCCGCCGATCACCGCGGTTTCCAGGCTATCGACAGTGGACGACGCCGGGCTATGATTGAAATCGATCGACACCAGCGGTTCAACGGTAAAGTCCAGCACACCCTTAAGCTCGCCGTTCGCGGCCGCTTGCAGCGCAGCATTCACTTCGTCCCGGGTGACGCTGCGGCCGGCTTCGAAGGTCAGATCGATCACCGACACATTGGGCGTCGGCACGCGAATGGCAGCGCCATCCAGCTTGCCCTTTAGCTGCGGCAACACTTCGGCCACGGCCCGCGCCGCGCCGGTGGTGGTGGGGATCATCGACAGGCCGGCTGCCCGCGCCCGGCGCGGATCATCGTGGATCTGATCCAGGATTTTCTGATCGTTGGTATAGGCATGCACCGTCGTCATCAGGCCCTTCACAATGCCGAATTCGCGGTCGAGCACCATGGCCACCGGCGCCAGGCAATTGGTGGTGCACGATGCGTTGGATACGATATTGTGATTGGCCGCCAGCGCGCTGTGGTTGACGCCATACACCACGGTAAGATCGACATTCTTGCCCGGCGCTGAAATCAGCACCTTCTTCGCGCCCGCCGCGATGTGCGCACCGGCCTTGGCCGCTTCGGTAAAAAATCCGGTACATTCCAGCGCGATATCCACAGCCATGGCAGCATGCGGCAGATTGGCGGGATCGCGCTGCGCCGTCACGGCAATGCGCTGGCCATTGACGATCATGGCATCGCCATCGACGCTCACGGTGCCGGGGAATGGCCCGTGCACGCTGTCACGCGCCAGCAGGCGGGCATTGGCTTCAGGCGATGCCAGATCGTTGATCGCCACCACCACGATATCGGTGCGGCCCGATTCGATGATGGCGCGCAGCACGTTACGCCCGATCCGACCAAAGCCGTTGATTGCCACTTTCAGCGCCATCTGCCCGTTCCTCTTTCCTGTGTTGGTCCGGCCGCGTTAACGGCCGAGTTTCTGCTTTATCTGCGCCGCGATTGCCGGCGCAGTGAGTCCAAATTCGGCATAAAGCTGCTCGGCCGGCGCTGACGCACCAAAATGATCGAGCCCGACGGTGATCCCGTCACTGCCAACATAGCGGTGCCAGCCCAGCGTGATGCCGGCCTCCACCGAAATCTTGAGCACGTCAGCCGGCAGCACATCGGCCCGGTAAGCGGGACCTTGCGCATCAAAGCGTTCCCAGCACGGCATCGACACGACATCGCAGCCAATGCCATCGGCCTCGAGCAGCGCCGCAGTCTCCAGCGCGATGCCAACTTCCGAACCCGTCGCGACGATCACCGCGGCTCGGTCTGCAACCGCAGCCTGCACCCGGTAGGCGCCCAGCGCGACCTTGTTCACCGCCGAACCGCTGCGCACCGGCACCAGATTCTGCCGGGACAACGCCAGCACCGACGGGGTGTTGCTGTCCGCCAGCGCGCAGGCCCACGCCTCGGCCGTTTCGATGGCATCACACGGCCGATACACACTCAGGCCGGGGATTGCGCGCAAGCTGACCAGATGCTCAACCGGCTGGTGGGTGGGACCATCTTCGCCGAGGCCGATGCTGTCATGGGTGAGGACATGCACAACCCGGATGCGCTGGATGGCGGCCATGCGGATGGCATTGCGCATATAATCGCTGAACACCAGGAATGTGCCGCCAAACGGCACCACACCGCCATGCAGCGCCATGCCGTTCATCGCGGCGGCCATGCCGAATTCGCGAATGCCATAATGCACATAGCGGCCAGCATAATCCGCGGCGTTGAACACCGCCTGCCCCTTGGCGCGGGTGTTGTTGGAACCGGTCAGATCCGCCGAGCCGCCAAGCAGATCGGGCAGCGCCGGCACCAGCACATCCAGCGCCATTTCACTAGCCTTGCGGCTGGCAACCTTGGGCGGATTAGCGGACAGGGCGGCCAGATAATCGTCCAGCACACCAGCCGAGGCCAGATCGCCGGCCATGGACGCGGTGAACTCTGCCGCGCGTGGATCGGCGGCAAGCCGCGCTTCCCACGCCGCACGGGCTGCCGCGCCTGGGGTGCCCAGCGCTTCCCACCAGGCCTTGATGTCAGCGGGGATTTCGAATGGGCCATAGTCCCAGCCCAGCGCGGCCTTGGCGCCTTCGATTTCCTTGGCGCCCAGCGCGCTGCCATGCACGCCGCTGGTGCCGGCCTTCGTGGGCGCACCCTTGCCGATGGTGGTGTGCGCGGCAATCAGGCTGGGGCGCGGATCAGCTGCGGCGGCGGTCAATGCGGCGTCAATACTGGCCACATCATGGCCATCACAGGACACCACATGCCACCCAGCGGACACGAACCGTCCCGCCATGTCCTCAGAACTGGACAGGCTGACAGGGCCATCGATCGAAATGCGGTTGTCATCCCAAATCACATTCAACTGGCCCAGCTTCAGATGCCCGGCCAGGCTGATGGCTTCCTGCGAAATCCCTTCCATCAGGCAGCCGTCGCCAGCAATCACCCAGGTGCGGTGACCGACCAGCGCATCGCCAAAGCGCGCATTCAAATGGCGTTCGGCCATGGCCATGCCCACCGCCATCGCCAGACCCTGGCCCAGCGGCCCGGTGGTGCATTCCACGCCAGGAATTTCAGTGCTTTCCGGGTGACCGGCACAGGGCGAGTGCAATTGGCGGAAATTGCGAATGTCGGCCATTGTCGGGCTGGCATAGCCGGTCAGATGCAGCAGCGCATAAATCAGCATCGATCCATGGCCGGCCGACAACACGAACCGGTCCCGATCCGGCCAGCGCGGCGCGGCGGGATCAAACTTCAAATGCTTCGAAAACAGCACGGTGGCCACATCCGCCATGCCCATCGGCATGCCGGGATGGCCGGAATTGGCCGCTTCGACAGCATCCATGGCAAGCGCCCGGATGGCATTGGCAGCGCGGGAAAGCTCGGTCATTGCAGCCATTCCTCAGGCCTTGCCGCGCCGCATTTTTCGCAAAAACGCCGCCGGCAAGCCGAAATTGAAAATCTGCCTGCGGCTTTGGCCGAAGCGCCAAGGCCGCGTCAACCATTAGCTGCACTGCGGCACGGTGACAGTATGGATTTGCCGGCAATGGCTGGCGCACGAACCAACAAGCCGGCTTGACCGTTCCTAACCCACGGCCTTATCAATGTGGCACAACGCGCTGATGCATAAGGGAGCAAGGCAATTTCCGAACTGGCTGATCTGCTTGCCCGCGCTGACGCTGCCCTGGCGGTGATCGAACAGCGCCGCAGCACCGATGCGGCAGCCAATGCAGCAGCAAACGCGCGACTGGCCAGCATCGAAGCCGCAGCTGCGCAAACACTGGCCGCGCTCGATCTGCTGCTGGCCGGCAAAAGCTGAACGGATGGCCCAGGTCTCGATCAACATAAACGGCCACAATTACCGCATTGCCGCGCGCGACGGTGATGAAGCCCGCATCGAAAAACTCGGCGCCGATCTGGCGGCCCGCGCCAACCGGCTGACCAAATCGCTGGGCGTGGTATCCGAAGCGCAAACCCTGGCCATGGTGGCGTTGATGCTGGCTGACGAACTTGCCGATGCCCGCGCCGGTGTCGCACCCGCCGTCGCTGACGCCAACGCAAGCGCTGCAACCGCCACCGCCCTCGATCTGGCCCAGCTGCGCGGCATCGTTGAACGACTGGAAGCGATCAGCCGTAGCTGAAGGCGCCACGCGGCCCTTGAGCCTGGGCCAGCAAACGCCTATGTTACACCCGGCGGGCACTGCCCGGTACGCGCAAGCAAGCATCCCTGAGGCGATAATCATCCTATCGGGGGCTGGCACTGGATGGACCCTGGTCTGTCACACCTGGCTCCCACCTGACGTTCTGGCGTCAGAGGATCTTCAAGTCCAACGGCCCATGGTGGTCCCGCCAACCCCCTTCAAATGCTGCTTAATTCCAAGAAAGCCATAAGGTTGACCAAGTCCGATCTGCGCCGCGAGTTCCGTGCTGCCCGCCGGGCCTTTGTTGCCGGCGTCGATAGCACTCGCCGCACGGGCCTTGAACAGGCACTGGCCGATCAGGTCGCGCCAATGCTGCAAGCTGTTGTGATCGTTGGAAGCTATGCAGCTGTGGCCGACGAAATCGATCCCGCGTGGATCGAGAAGCGCGTCGGCAGCCATGCATTTCCGCGCGTGTCCGGCTCCGATATCAGCTATCATGCTGCCCGACGGCACGATTTGCGGCCCGGTTTTCAAGGCATCCCCGAGCCGCCTGCAACGACGCCGCTGGTCGAACCCGATCTTCTGTTGGTGCCATTGATCGCCGTTACGCTGAGCGGTGTGCGGCTGGGCCAGGGCCGCGGCTATTATGATCGGGCGCTGGCGGGCTTGCACGCCGCCGCCGTGCAGCGCGACCGGCCGCTGCTGGCCATCGGCGTGGCATGGGAATGCCAGATTGCAGCCTGCTTGCCGGCTGATCCGTGGGACATGCCGCTTGACATGATCGCGACACCTGAGCGGCTGGTCGATTGCCGCAAACCACGATAAAGCGCGCTCCATGCAACTTGCACCGCACCGCATCCCCCCCGAACCCAGCTGGCGCAAGCCAGCCGGCATGATTGGCATGATCCTGTATATCGCCGTTTATGCGCTGATCATCGCCGTGTTGGCTGATTTCATCATCGGCTGGCCAAAGCTGTTGCAGGCCGCGGCCTATCTGGTGGCGGGCATCGCCTGGATTGCCCCCCTAAAGCCGTTATTCCTGTGGATGAACACCGGAAAATGGCGAACAAAATGAAGCCTTTATCGCCAGAAGCCTGCCAGACCATGGCCGATGTGCGCGCCGGTGTGGACGCGCTCGATCTGGAATTGGTGGCGCTGCTTGGCCGCCGCTTTGGCTATATGGATGCCGCCGCGCGCATCAAGGTGCAGCGCGGCGAGGTGCGTGATGAAGCCCGCAAGGCGCAAGTGATTGCCAATGCGGCATCTGCTGCGGCGGCCGCCGGCCTGCCCGATGGTATGGCAGCAGCGCTGTGGGAAACACTGGTCGAAGCATCAATTTCCCACGAACTTGGTCAGTGGGACGCATTGCACGCTCGGCAAGGCTGATGCCGTCCACGGAAGCCATTGTTCGCCTTGCGGTGTTTGGCGGCGTGCTGGCAGCCATGCTGATCTGGGAAGAAATCGCACCGCGCCGGCATCCGGCTGCGGGACGCGGCCGGCGGCGGCTGAACAATACGGCACTGTTGGTCGTGGGCACAGCGGCGGTGCGGCTGGCGCTTCCCGTGCTGGCCACCGGCGCGGCGCTGTGGGCGCAGGCGCAAGGGTTTGGCCTGCTCAATGCCGTTCCGCTGCCGGCGATCGTGGCGGTACCGGCTGCGGTCGTGCTGCTCGATCTGGGGATTTATTGGCAGCACCGGCTGCTTCATGCCGTTCCGCTGCTGTGGCGGCTGCACCGCGTTCACCATACCGATCCCGATTTCGACGTGACCACGGCGCTGCGCTTCCATCCGCTGGAGATGGCGGTTTCGCTGCTGTTCAAGCTGGCAATGGTATTGGCGATCGGCGCGTCGCCGCTGGCCGTATTGCTGTTCGAAATCATCCTGTCTGCCGCGGCGATGTTCAGTCACGGCAATGTCGGCCTGCCGGCCTGGCTGGAGCGCCGCATATCCCCGATCATCATCACACCCGATCTGCATCGGGTGCACCATTCACTGCAACCATCGGAACAGGCGCATAATTTCGGATTTTTCCTGGCGGTGTGGGATCGCTGGTTCGGCACATTACAGGCGCAGCCGCAGGGCGGGCACGCTGCCATGGCCATTGGCCAGCCCAGCTTTCGCGGCCCCGATGATCAGCGGTTGGACCGGCTGCTGCTGCAACCGCTTCAATCAGAACAATAAGGTCCACAGCGGCGGCGGGATGGCCACTCCTGTCATGCAGCAGTGGCGCGAGTGACGGGACTTGAACCCGCGACCTTCGGCGTGACAGGCCGACGCTCTAACCAACTGAGCTACACCCGCTTGCGCTGTGGAAGGGCGGCAATATGGGCGCGGCGCTGCGGTGTCAAGCAGTGATTGCCTGCCTAACCTGCGCCTATTGCAGGCAGCGCGTTATCGGCTAATTGGGGCCATGGACAGCACTGCACCCTCCCCCGAAACAGGAAGCGACCCGGCGGCGGCGCCAAACCCGCAGCGCGCCGTCACCAGCCTTGTGGCACTGCTTCAGCTGGAACAGCTGGAATCAGACCGGTTCCGCGGCCAGTCCACCAACGAAGGCTGGATACGCGTGTATGGCGGCCAGGTGGTGGCGCAGGCGCTGATGGCGGCCAGTCACACCGTCGCGGCCGATCGCCTGTGCCACAGCCTGCATTGCTATTTCATCCGGCCCGGCGATCCGGCCGACCCGATCATCTACAAGGTGGAGCGCGACCGCGACGGTGCCGGCTTTACCACCCGGCGCGTGATTGCCCTCCAGAAAGGCCGGCCGATCTTCAACATGGCCACCAGCTTCCAGATCAGCGAGCCCGGCCTTGAACATGCCGTGGCGCCGTCCGCAGATGTGCCGCATCCAGAAACGCTGGAAAGCGAAGCCGATTGGGCACGGCGCAATGCCCCGGGTGCGCCGGAGCCATGGCGCACCCTGTGGCAAACACGGGACCGGCCGCTGGACGTCCGCGCGGTGGAGCAGGATGATTTCTTTGCGCCCACTGCGCGCGCGCCGCAGCAGCGGCACTGGGTGCGGCTGGCGGCGCCCCTGACGCCTGAGCAAGCCGCCGATCCGGTGTTGCAACGCTGCCTGTTTGCCTATGCCAGCGACATGACACTGCTGGACACCTGCCTCAATCCGCACGCCATCAGCTGGGCCAATCCGGCGCTGCAATCGGCCAGCCTGGATCACGCCATCTGGTTCAACGACACACCCAATCTGAATGACTGGAATTTGTTCGACCAGGATTCGCCGATGGCCGGCGGTGGGCGCGGCATCAACCGGGCGATTGTGCACGATATCAACGGCCGCCCAGTGGCCTGCGTCATGCAGGAAGGCCTGATTCGCGTCCGCCGGCCGTAATCATTTCACGTTGCCGCCGGCCTTGATCAGGTCGCCGGCGTAAACATAATTGCCGACATGCGCCAATTTGACGAACGGCTGCGCATGCACGGAGCCGCCGTGCCGCCGCCACAGCGCGCAGAAATGATAATCCTCCGACAACAGCGCGCCGGTTTCATCGATGCTGGTCGCGAAAAATTCATGGGTCAGCGGCTTCAGATATTCGCCGGTGGCCGCATCGCGCATGGTTGAAACCCGGTAGCTGGGCACGTGCGGCTGCAACGTTTCAAACACCCGGCGGTTGATCATCATGAACCCAGTGCCGCCATGGCGCACCTCGATCCGGCCGCGCGCGTCCGGCTGCGCAGCATTTTCATCGAGCAGATTGAACACGAAGCTGCCGGCATAATCCTGCAGGCCGGTCTGGCCAGCAGCAGCGGCGCGCTCCACACGCGGCCAATCCAGCTCACGCTTGGGGGCGATGCCACACACAATATCGGCATCGGCCGCCAGCAGCGCCGCAACAGCATCGCCATCGAACACCATATCGGCATCGATGAACATCAAATGGCTGTAATCGCTGGCCAGAAACAGCCGCGCCAGCTCGTTGCGGGCACGGGTGATCAGGCTTTCGTTGGACAAATGGCACCAGTAAAGCGGTATGCCGCGCGCCTGCATGCTGCCAATCGTTTGCAGCAGGCCTTCCACATATTGCACCGTGCACAGGCCGCCATAAAGCGGCGATGCAATCATGACGCTGGGCTTCACCGCAATATCTCCGCACCCTGCGGGCTAGGCAACGGCACCCGCCCGCCCGCACTAACGGCCCGGCGCGGATATTGCCAGCAATGCGGCGCCCGCTCTACCGAAACCGGTCAGCGGCAAGATTGGCAGCGATGGTGCGTTCCAGATCATCAACCTCAGCCATCAGGCGGTTGTGGCTGCGGCCTGCTTCGGCATGGGCGGCACGCAGGCGATTGTGGCGGGTGCGCGTCGCCGCATCATGGCCATGTGCAATGACATTGCGGTCATGATCACGCAATTCACTGCCGTGCTGATCAAAGCTGGTGTCGTGACGGCGCAGCGCCGCTGCAACCGCCTCCAGGCGGCGCGCGGCAGCCATGTGCTGGGCATTCCAGCGCGCCTGGTCGTCGATCCAGCTGCGATGCTCCACCGCAAGTTGCGGATTGGCCGGCGGCGCGGCAGCCGTGACCGGAACGGCGGCCAGAAGCAGAATGACGATGGCTGGGGACATGGCGACTGGTGAGCCTTTATAAGATTGCCTTATTGTAATGTTCGGCGCGAAATATGCAAGATGTGGCCTCAGCAAATGTCGCCGTGCCTTGTTCGATAGGCGCAATGGCGTATCGTGGTGTGGAACCGATCCGGAGACACACGATGGCCACGCTCACCCGCCCTGACGGCACGCTAGACGACGATCTCAACCTGTCCCGCCGCGCAGTGATGGTCGCGGCCGGTTATGCCGCCTTTGATGTGGGCGCCAATGCGCAGCCGATCACCACGCCCGCCGATGGGCTGGTGACGGGCTGGGAAACCCTGCCCGGCGGCCTGCCCGCCTTCGTCGCTCGCCCGACAGGAACAGGAAAACACCCCGCCGTGATCGTGGTGAACGAGATTTTCGGCGTCCACGAATGGATCAAGGATGTCTGCCGCCGCTTTGCCAAAGCCGGCTATGTCGCGGTGGCGCCGGAATATTTCTTCCGCGGCGATCCAGACAAGACGCTGGCCAAGCTGACCGACTTCACCGCCATCCGCGCCATCGTCGCCAAGGCCGGCAACGAACAGGTGATGGGCGACACCAAGACCACGCTCGACTGGCTGGGCACCCAGGGCTTCGTGAACGGGAAAAAGCTAGGCATCACCGGCTTCTGCTGGGGCGGCGCCGTCACCTGGATGGCCGCTGCACGTTTTACTGAACTGAAGGCCGGCGGCGCATGGTATGGCCGCCTGAAAGGCGAACCCGGCCCGGAAAACCGCCGCTGGCCCTTCGACGTCGCCGACGATCTGAAAGCCCCGGTGCTCGGCCTCTATGGCGCGCTCGACAAGGGCATCCCGGTGGCGGACGTGGAGGCGATGCAGACGGCGCTGAAAGGATCAAAGAGCAGCATAATGCTGTATCCGGATGCCGATCACGGTTTTCTGGCGGATTACCGCCCCAGCTACAATGCGGCCGCCGGCAAGGATGCGTGGGGCAAGCTGTTGGCGCATTTCAAGGCCAACGGGGTGTGATTACCAAAGCCAAAACTTTCGTCATTTGAGCGGCGATTGGGCCTTATTGGCGGGATAACGCGGCTCGCCTATAATGATGGGTTGCTGCGCGCAGTGTCCATTGGTGCAATGCCCATCCGCCTCTTGGCTGTCGGCGTCTCGCTTGTCGTCGCCGGTTTTGCGGCGGGTTGGCTGCTCGCCGAAGCGCGTGCGGTCCTGCCGGCCCACGGCGAGGCTCTCGCCATATCCGCATCGCGCCTGATGGCGCAGCCGAAGAAGTTCGCCGGCCAGCGAGTGTTGTTGCGGGGGCGACTCAGCGAATGCCTCGGTTGGGAATGTGCGCTGTGCCCCGAAGCCGACGATCTAGGCCCATGCCTGCAACTGACATTCAGGCCGTTGCTGCCCGGCACCGGTTTTGGGAGTCAAGAACAAGAAGCGATATTCCGTTTTGCCAGCGTCGTACTGACCGCCACCTTCGATGCCACTTGCATCACAGACGGTGCCTGCCTCGACCGGCAAGTGGTGCTGCATGATACCGAAGTTGTTGAAGTCACACGCCGCCGGGCAAACGCCGAGGGCTTCTGGCGGGATACGGAGCAAACGCCCCTTATCCCTTACGACGGCGCGATGACGGCGCAGATACTATTTGCCCTGAAACAGGCCGGCGGATCCGCAGAGGCCCGCGTCTTCACCACCGGCCTGCCAAACCCGGTTTATGTCACCTGCACCTCGGGACCATTCGACGATAGCGACCCGGGCAAGTGGCCGGCAACGCTGGCGGCTGCACTGCGCGCATCCAGCAATGCCGACTGGTTCCACTGCCAGGAGGTGCGGCGTGTGGATGGCAGTTTTGTTGTCCAAATTCCAGAATAGGCCGCCGATACCATGGATGGTCGTTTGCCTATGTGAACGATCGCCTTGGACTTGATACATCAATCAAGCGGCAGCCCGTCTCCTCAAAACCCCACGAACCGCGCCGCCTCGTCCACGCTCTTGCGCTCCGACACCACGGCGTTCGCCGGGAAACTGTCGTCCGGCCAGCCGATCGCGATCGCCTTCATGATCACCTGATCATCCGCAATACCGGCATGTTCGCGCACCACCGGCGATTGCATGATGCCCTGGCTGTTGATCACCGCACCCAGCCCGCGTGACCAAGCGGCGTTGACCAGCGCGGTGGAGACGGCGCCGCAATCGAACGGCGTGTCGTCACTGCCGGACAGGACCTTGTCGTAGGTGATGATCACGCACACGGGCGCGTCAAACTGCCGAAAACCGCGCAGCACCCAGTCCATGCGCGCCGGAGCATCATCGCGGGCGATGCCCATGGCGCTGAAGAGTTGTTTGGCCACGCCGATCTGGCGTTCGCGGTGGACGCCTTCAAAGGCGGTGCCGGTGCGAAATTCACGGCTGTGCGGCACGCCGGCGATGTTGCGTTCGGTGTTGCCGGCGCGGATGCGATCGAGCGGTTCGCCGGTCACCACGGTGAAATTCCACGGCTGCGTGTTCATCGATGACGGTGAGCGCATGGCTAGGGCGAGGATTTCCTTGATCAGCGCCAGCGGCACCGGATCAGGCTTGAAACCCCGCGCGCTGCGGCGGCCTGTCACCACTTCGTCATATGTCAGCATTGCCCTGCCTTCTCTGCGATTGCCTGCCCGGCGGCATGTCCGCTCGCCCAGGCCCACTGGAAATTATACCCGCCCAGCCAACCGGTGACGTCCACTGCTTCGCCGATGGCGTAAAGCCCCAAATTCTGACTGCTCAAATGATTGGTCGCCCCAGTGGCTTCCATCGTGCGCGACGAAAGCCCGGCCGTATCGATGCCGCCGGCCGTCACTTCGGCCTTGGCGAAACCCTCGGTGCCATCGGGCCGAAAGCTCCAGCCCTTCAGCCGCTGCATCGCGGCATTGAGCACGCCATCCTTGTGATTGGCCATCTCGCCAGAAATGCCCAGCGCCTCGGCCAGCGCCGTCGCCAGCCTATCGGGCAACGCGCTGCCCAGCACGCTTTTCAGGCCAGCCTTGGGGCGTTGCCGCTTCATGTCGGTCAGCCAGTCCAGCGCGGCATCGGGCAGAAAATCCACCGATATCGCCTCGCCGTGCCGCCAGTAGCTCGACGCCTGCAGCATGGCCGGGCCAGACAGACCGCGGTGGGTGAACAGCGCCGCCTCCCGAAACGCCGCCTTGCCGGCCTTGACCGCAACCTCGGCCGCCACCCCCGCCAGCTCCCGAAACAGGCTTTCGGCGCCCGGCAGCGTGAATGGTACCAGCGCCGGGCGCGGCGGGATGATCTTCAGGCCAAATTGCTTGCCGAGCTGATACGCAAAACCCGTCGCACCCAGCTTGGGAATCGCGGGCCCGCCGGTGGCGATCACCAGATTTGGCGCCGAGAAACTGCCGGCTGTGGTGGCCACCGTGAACAGGCCATCGGCATGGTTGACCGCAGTAATGGCCGCGCCGAACGCGAAATCGACATGGGCCGCAGCGCATTCGTCCATCAGCATCGCCACGATCTGCCGGGCCGAACCATCGCAAAACAACTGGCCCAAGGTCTTTTCATGGTAAGCAATGCCGTGCTTCTGCACCAGCGCCACAAAATCCGCCGGCGTGTAGCGCGACAGCGCCGAGCGTGCGAAATGCTTGTTTTCACTGAGATACCGGTCCGGCACCGCACCAATATTGGTGAAATTGCAACGTCCGCCGCCGGAAATCAGGATTTTCTTGCCGGGTTCGGCATTGTGATCGATCACCAACGTCCGCGCACCGCCCAGCCCGGCGGTTGCCGCACAAAACAAGCCAGCGCCGCCGGCGCCCAATATGATCGCATCAAGTTGCATGGCAGGGCCGTAGCGGGCGGCGCGGGCCAAGGGAAGGCGCAGCCCTGACGCGGGGCCCTGGCGTCAAGTCGAAGCAAAGCCATTTGCAATGCTGCAGCCGCGCGCTATACGAACGGCCGTCCGCAATGCGGGACGACAGAACTGGTGCGGGGCAGTAGCTCAGATGGGAGAGCGCAGCAATCGCACTGCTGAGGTCAGGGGTTCGATCCCCCTCTGCTCCACCAGTTTTGCACCGCCGATCTGCAAGGTCCCCCGATCACCCCCGCGACTTGGTGCCGCTTGGCGCTCCCCGCACCGCGCGCTAGAGCAAAGTCGTGATCGCAACCTTCACCTACACCGTGCTGTCGATGACCCTGATCATCGCCGTTCGCTATCTTGCCGTGTCCGGCGGCTTTGCATGGCTGACGCGGCGGCGCGGCGTGCTGGCTGGCCCGGCCGATCCGGCGAAGCGTGATCGGCAAGTGAAAGATGAAATCCGCTGGTCGCTGATCTCGGCGTTCATCTATGCCGTGCCCGCCGGCCTCGCCATCGAATCCTGGCAGGGCCTGGGCTGGACGCAGATCATGGTCAGCGTCGATGGCCCGGTGCAGGCGCTGTGGTGGCCACTGTCCATCCTTGCCTATCTGTTCGCTCACGACACCTGGTTTTACTGGACGCACCGCTGGATGCACCAGCCGCGGCTGTTCAAGGCCGCGCACGCCGTGCACCACGCCAGCCGGCCGCCCACCGCCTGGGCCGCCATGAGCTTTCATCCGTGGGAGGCACTGTCGGGCGCGATCCTGATCCCGGCTCTGCTGTTCATTATCCCCATCCACATCGGCGCGCTGGGCATCGTCATGCTGGTGGCCACCATCATGGGCGTCACCAATCACATGGGCTGGGACATGTTCCCGAAATCCTGGGTGAACGGCTGGTTCGGCCGCCATTTCATCAGCGCCAGCCACCACGAAGCCCACCACCGCCATTACACCTGCAATTACGGCCTGTATTTCCGCTTCTGGGACAAGCTGTGCGGCACCGATCGCGGCCTTGCCAACTGGGCTCGCCAGGCCTAATCCTCAAACTTCCCCGGGGAGCCAGCGCGACTGGTTGAGAGTGGGCTTGATGGCCCTGACCCGCTGAACCTGATCCGGCTTGAACCGGCGGAGGGAGGGACGCAGCGCCAAAGGCAGCGCGCGCCGTTCCGTCCGAATTTTGCAAAGGACGCGCGCCATGGCCGATATCAACAGCAAGCTGGAAATGCCCGTCACCACCGGGCCGCTGCCCGGCAGCCGCAAAATCCATGTCGCCGGCAGCCTGTTTCCCGAACTCCGCATCGCCATGCGCGAAGTTGTCCTTGAACCATCGGCCAAGGAACCGCCGGTGCGCATCTACGACACGTCGGGCATCTACACCGACAGCAACGCCGTGATCGATATCGCCGCCGGCCTGCCGCCGCTGCGCACCGCCTGGATCGAAGCGCGCGGCGACGTCGAGCGTTATCTCGGCCGCGAAGTGAAGCCCGAAGACAATGGCATTTTTGGGGGCAAGAAACAGCCCGAAGTGCAGCAATTCCCCAATGTGAACGCGATGCCGTGGCGCGCCAAGAACTTCGGCTCTGGCACCAGCCCAGCTGTCACCCAGATCGCCTACGCAAGGCGCGGCATCATCACGGCCGAAATGGAATATGTCGCCATCCGCGAAAACATCGGCCGCGCGCAGCTGGCCGGGCACATCCGCGACGGCGAAGATTTCGGCGCCTCCATCCCCGATTATGTCACACCGGAATTCGTGCGCGACGAAATCGCCCGCGGCCGCGCCATCATCCCGTCCAACATCAACCATCCCGAAGCCGAACCGATGATTATCGGCCGCAACTTCCTCGTCAAGATCAACGCCAACATCGGCAACAGCGCCGTCGCCTCCTCCATCGCCGAAGAAGTCGAAAAAATGGTCTGGGCCACCCGCTGGGGCGCCGACAATGTCATGGACCTGAGCACCGGCCGCAACATCCACAACACCCGCGAATGGATATTGCGCAACAGCCCCGTGCCGATCGGCACCGTGCCCATCTACCAGGCGCTGGAAAAGGTGAACGGCGTCGCCGAAGACCTGAATTGGGAAGTGTACCGCGACACGCTGATCGAGCAGGCCGAACAGGGCGTCGATTATTTCACCATCCACGCCGGCGTGCGCCTCGCCTATGTGCCGATGACGGCCAATCGCGTGACGGGTATCGTCAGCCGCGGCGGCTCCATCCTCGCCAAATGGTGCCTGTCCCACCACAAGGAAAATTTCCTCTACACCCACTTCGAGGAAATCTGCGAGATCATGCGCGCCTATGACGTGTCGTTCAGCCTCGGCGACGGCCTGCGCCCCGGCTCCATCGCCGACGCCAACGACCGCGCGCAATTCGCCGAACTCGAAACCCTGGGCGAGCTCACCCAGATCGCGTGGAAGCATGATTGCCAGGTGATGATCGAAGGCCCCGGCCACGTGCCGATGCACAAGATCAAGGTCAACATGACCAAGCAGCTCGAAACCTGCGGTGAAGCCCCGTTCTACACGCTCGGGCCGCTGACCACCGATATCGCGCCCGGTTACGACCATATCACCAGCGGCATCGGCGCCGCGATGATCGGCTGGTTCGGCTGCGCCATGCTCTGCTACGTCACCCCCAAGGAACATCTCGGCCTGCCCGACCGCGACGATGTGAAGGTCGGCGTCATCACCTACAAACTCGCCGCCCACGCCGCCGATCTCGCCAAGGGCCACCCCGCCGCGCAACTGCGCGACGACGCACTCAGCCGCGCCCGCTTCGATTTCCGCTGGCGCGACCAGTTCAACCTGTCGCTCGATCCCGAAACCGCCCTGAAATACCACGACGAAACCCTGCCGGCCGAAGGCGCGAAAGTGGCGCATTTCTGCTCCATGTGCGGGCCGAAGTTCTGCAGCATGAAGATCAC
>NZ_JBBATR010000049.1:7435-17606 GCF_040398645.1 Sandarakinorhabdus sp. | reverse complement strand
CAGGCGTGCTCGATCGCAACAAGGGGGTATTGGAAGCGTTGATGAGCTTCCGGCGGGCCGGGTGTTCGGGCGTGCTGACCTATCACGCGCCCTTGGCGGCACGGCTGCTGGGGGCGTGACGCTCACTTCGGCCTGTGCCGCCTCGATCAGAAGGGCAGCAACTTGCCCTTCTTGCTGTATTTCAGATAGCCGACGTTCACACCGAGCCGGCCACCAACGCCCAGCTTGATCGGCACCACGATTACCCGGCCGCGCTGCATGTAATTGGCGGTGAAGCCGCCGATCAGATAGGCCTTGCCTTCGACAGCGCCAAATCGCTGGAAGATTTCCTCGCTGTCATTCAGATTATACACCAGCGCGAACACCTTGGAGCCATCGCCGCCAAAATCGACGCCCACCGATGGCCCGGTCCAGTGGATTTTGCGCTCGCCCTCGATCTTGTGATTGAGCATGCCGCTGCCATAGCGCACGCCCACCACAAAGGCGCCGCTCAACTCTCGGCCAACGATATAGGCAGTAGGCTGGCCCTGATCCTTGAACGTCTTGCGCACGATTTCCGCCAGGCCTTCGGCGCCCTTGCCAAACACATCCTCAGCCGCCTTCAGCACATCGGTTTCGGCATAGGCATTTGCAGCGGGCGCAGCGGCTGTCGGCGGCGTTGCGGCGGATGCTGGCGGCGTTTCAGCTATTTGCGCCAGCGCCGGCCACGCCGTTACCAGCATGGCAGCGATGAGCATCTTGGCCGCAGCCGATGGCATTTGCAGGAAAAATATCATGGTTCCTCCGTATCTTTGCGCCGATCGTAACTGCATTCGCCCGGATGAACCCTGGCTGAGCCAAAAGGCTGATCCCATTCTTGAAACTCACGGCAAAATCGTCGTTCATCGTGTAGCGCCAGCGCAACTGCTGTGCTAGCCGCCCGGTAACGCGAGTTTGGGCAAACAGGGGAATTCATATGCGCATCGCCATGATCGGATCGGGTTATGTCGGATTGGTGTCGGGCGCCTGCTTTGCAGATTTCGGCCACACGGTTGTATGTGTCGACAAGGACCCGTCCAAGATCGACCGCCTCAACAACAATGTCATGCCGATCTTTGAGCCTGGGCTGGATGCGCTGGTCGCCAGCAACGTCAAGGCCGGCCGCCTCAGCTTCACCACCGATCTGGCCGCCGGGATCGAAGGCGCCGAAGCGATTTTCATCGCGGTGGGCACCCCGTCACGGCGCGGCGATGGCCATGCCGATCTGTCTTATGTGTATGCGGCCGCACGGGAAATTGCTGGGTCGATCAAATCCTATGTGGTGATCGTCAACAAATCCACCGTGCCCGTCGGCACCGGTGACGAAGTGGAGCGGATCATTCGCGAAGAACGCCCGGATGCCGATTTCGCTGTGGCATCCAACCCCGAATTTCTGCGCGAAGGCGCCGCCATCGGCGATTTCAAGAAGCCCGATCGCATCGTTGTCGGCACCGAAGATGATCGTGCCCGCGCCGTGATGACCGAGCTGTATCGCCCGCTGTTCCTCAACCATTCGCCGCTGCTGTTCATGGGCCGCCGTTCTGCCGAAGTCACCAAATATGCCGCCAATGCGTTTCTGGCCACCAAGATCACCTTCATCAACGAAATGGCCGATCTGTGCGAAGCGGTGGGCAGCAACGTGCAGGATGTGGCCCGCGGCATCGGCATGGATGGCCGCATCGGCAGCAAGTTCCTCAACGCCGGCCCGGGCTATGGCGGCAGCTGTTTTCCCAAGGACACGATGGCGCTGATCAAGACGGCGCAGGACTATAATTCGCCGGTGCGCATCGTCGAAACCGTCGCGGCGGTGAACGATGATCGCAAGCGCCGCATGGCGCAAAAGGTGATCCAGCTGGCCGGCGGCGATGTGGCCGGCAAAACCGTGGCAATCATCGGCCTGACCTTCAAGCCCAACACCGACGATATGCGCGATGCGCCGTCAATTTCGATCATCCAGGAATTGCAGGCCGCCGGCGCGAGGATCCGCGCCCACGATCCCGAAGGCACCGAACAAGCCCAGTTGGTGCTGAAGGATGTCGCCTATTTCGACACGCCCTACGAAGCCTTCGAAGGGGCGGACGTGGCGGCCATCGTCACCGAATGGGAAGCGTTCCGCGCACTGGATCTTGGCCGGGTGAAGTCCGTGATGAAAACCCCGGCCATCGCCGACCTGCGCAACATCTACCGCCCCAGCGAAATGGCAAAGCACGGCTTCGCCTATCTGGCAGTCGGGCGGTAAACGGTCGATGACGCCGGGCGTGGCTGCCGGGTGGAGCATATCGAACATGCTCTCTGCGCCACGCACATCGATAACCGGTGATGCCAGCGCAACCGCCAGATTATCGTGCATTCGCCGGCACATTGGGCACCATCCCTGTTGCCAAGCCCCGCCCGGCATGGCTATAGCGACCGTCTCGTCCGGAGTCGTGGGTGAGTGGCTGAAACCAGTAGTTTGCTAAACTGCCGTACTGGGTAACTGGTACCGAGGGTTCGAATCCCTCCGACTCCGCCAACATCCCCGATGCCTCAGCCTATTCCGCTGGCGGCTGGTGCAGCCAGGCGGCGTGTTGCGGTGCGCGCTTGGTCAATGCCCATTCCGCCAGCATGGCCGGGGCCACGGTGCGCAATTCTTCCAGCTGCGCGGGCGTGCCGATGTTGCAGGCCAGTTCCAGCCGGTGGCCGTTGGGATCGAAAAAATAGATCGATTTGAAGATGCCGTGCCAGGTTGGCCCCAGCACGTCGATGCCCAGGCCTTGCAGATGCGCCTTGGCGCCGAGCAGCGCGGCTTCGTCGGCAACTTCGAAGGCGATGTGCTGCACCCAGGCCGGGGTATTGGGGTCCTTGCCCATCTCCGGCTGGTTCGGCAGTTCAAAAAACGCCAGCACATTGCCGCCGCCGCAATCGAGGAACACGTGCATATAGGGATCATAGTCGCCGGTGGACGGCACATGATCCTCGGCAAAGGCGGTGGTGTAGGCCATGCCCAGCGTGCGTTCGTACCAGGCCACCGTTTGCGCCGCATCCCGGCAGCGATAGGCGACATGATGGATGCGTTGCAGGGCAGGAATCATTGCGCAGGCTCCGCCACAAGTACACCCCGGCGCACCTGATCGCGCTCCAGGCTTTCAAACAGCGCCTTGAAATTGCCTTCGCCAAAGCCTTCGTCGCCCTTGCGCTGGATGAATTCGAAAAACAGCGGGCCAATCACAGTTTGCGAGAAGATTTGCAGCAGCAGGCGGGTGTGGCCATCGGTGGTGCCGTCGAGCAGGATGCCGCGCGCTTGCAGTGCCGCAACCGGTTGGCCATGGCCGGGCAGACGCTCATCGAGCATTTCATAATAAGTGGCCGGCGGCGCGGTCATGAACGGTGTGCCGATGGCCTTGAGCCGGTCCCACACGGCCAGCAGATCATCGCAGGCAAAGGCGATATGCTGAATGCCTTCGCCATTGTAGGCGCGCAGAAACTCGTCGATCTGGCCTTTTCCGCCATTGGCTTCTTCGTTGAGCGGGATGCGGATCTTGCCGTCGGGCGCGGTCATCGCCTGGCTGGTCAGGCCGGTATACTCACCCTTGATGTCGAAAAAGCGGATTTCCCGGAAGCCGGCGATGCGCTCGTAAAACGCCGCCCAGTGCGCCATGCGGCCGCCGTA
Organism: Sandarakinorhabdus sp.; assembly: GCF_040398645.1. Classification (GTDB taxonomy): domain Bacteria; phylum Pseudomonadota; class Alphaproteobacteria; order Sphingomonadales; family Sphingomonadaceae; genus Sandarakinorhabdus. The sequence goes on along the minus strand of NZ_JBBATR010000049.1, from coordinate 13,939 downwards.
AACATTGTGAGTCAGATGATCGATGATCTGCAGGCCGGCACCCACCGGGGCGGAATCAGCGCCAGGTTCATACACAAAATCAATGTCATAGATCGACAGGCCGGGTGCATAACGATCCACCAAGTAGATGATCGATCCGCCGATGCCGCGAATGCCGGGCAGGCGCAGCTCCATCGGGCCGGTGCGCGATTCCACCGGCTCCGCGCCGCGGGCCAGCGCCGTTTCATAGGCGACCGCCGCATCGCGCACCCGCCAGCCCATGCCGCACGCCGACGGGCCATGTTCGGCGGCAAAGTAAGCCGCCGGACTGCGCGGCTCATAATTGGCGATCAGGTTGATGCCGCCCTGCCGCCACAATTGCACATCCTTGGACCGGTGATGCGCCACCTGGCTGAAGCCCATCGCGGCAAACACCGGCTCGAGCACGCCCTTTTCGGGTGCGCAAAACTCGACAAATTCAAAGCCATCGAGACCCAGCGGATTTTCAAACAGATCAGGCACGCACCATCTCCCCAAATTTTTTCGCCAATTACCTTAGCGCAAACGCCGGTGAAAGTCCTGCGCCGCAAGCCGGCGCTCAGGCGGTGCGGTCGCGCAGCGCGTACCACAACATGCCCAGCACATGCAGCGGACCCTTGAGCAATTGCCCGCCCGGAAAGCCCGGCGGCGCGACATCGGCAAATTGATCAAAGCGGCTGCTGTCACCCAGCGCCCCCTCGGCCAGCAGCGCACCGCCCAGCGTGGACAGCACCGCCCCCTGCCCCGAATAGCCGTGCGCCCACAGCAGCGGGCCATCGCGGCCCAGATCCGGCAAGCGGCTGCGCGTGATCGACACCAGCCCGCCCCAGGCGTGATCGATGGCCACCCCGGCCAGCATCGGAAAGCTGCGTTCCAGGAACGGCCGCACAAATGCCGCCATGTCAGCCGGCGGGCGCGGGGTGTAGCGTTCGCCGCCGCCGAACATCAGCCGGCCATCGGGCGTGCGCCGGAAATAATTCACCACAAAGCGGCTGTCGCTCACCGCCTGGTTGCCCGGGATCAGCCCGGCACCGCCACCCGGCAGCGGCGCGGTGGTGACGATATAATTGGCCACCGGCATGATGCGGCTGTTCACGCGCGCGTGCAGCGGCCCGAGCAAGGCATCGCCGGCCAAAATGGCCTGCGCGGCCAGCACGCGCCCGGCCGGCGTGTGCACGGTCACGCCGCCCGCGCGCCGCTCCAGCCGCAGCGCCGGGCTGGCGGCGTGCAGGCGCGCGCCGGCCGCAGCCGCTGCCTGCGCCAGGCCAAGCGTGTAATTCAAGGTGTGAAAATGGCCGCCGCCGGCATCCAGCAACGCACCATGGTTCGGATTGGCCACCGCGCCGCGCGCCGCGCCGGCATCCAGCACGGACATGTCATGATAGCCCAGCCGCGCAGCAGCCGCAGCCTCATCGGCAAAGCCGGCAAGATCGCCCGGGCGCACCGCCGTGGTGAGATGGCCCGTCAGCGCCAGATCACAGGCAATGCCGTGGCGGGCGATCAGATCGACCACCAGACCCCGCGCCGACAGCGCCAGATGAAACAGTGCTGCCCCGCGCACTTCGCCAAAATTGCCGAGCAATTCGGCAGCGCCCTGCCGCAAGCCCGGAATAATCTGCCCGCCATTGCGGCCCGAAGCGCCGTGGCCGATCTGCGCCGCCTCCAGCAGCACAACACGCGCGCCGCGCTCCGCAAGGTGCAGCGCCGCCGACACGCCGGTGGCGCCGCCGCCGATCACGACCACATCGGCGCTGGCATCGCCGTTGAGCGCCGATTGCTGCGGGCTGGCCTGCGCCGTGGCCGCATACCAGCTGCGTTCGAAGGCCAGCGGGCCGTTCAAACCCTGATTGCTCAAACCTTCAACAGCAGGTGGTCACGCTCCCAACTGCTGATCACGGTCTGGAATGCTTCCAGTTCGGCGGCCTTGATGGCGGTGAAGCTGCGAAAGAAATAATCCCCGAGCAGCGCGCGCACCGGATCGCAATCATTGAACCGCTCAAGGGCGGCTTCGAGGGTGCGCGGCAGGGTGCGTTCGAAATTATAGGCGTTGCCCGAAGTTTTGGGTGATGGCTCCAATTCCTCGGTCATGCCCAGATAGCCGGCAATCAGCGTCGCGGTCATCGCCAGATAGGGATTGGCATCGGCGCCGGGCAGACGGTTTTCCACGCGGCGATTGTGGCGATCGGTGATCGGCACGCGCAGGCCGCAGCTGCGATTGTCGCTGCCCCATTGCACGTTGATCGGCGCGCCATGATCGGGCCGCATCCGCCGGAAACTGTTGACATTGGGGGCAAACATCGGCGCCAATTGCGGCAGATAGCCTTGCAGCCCGCCCACGAAATGCCGGAACAGCGCCGCATCGCTGCCATTGCTGTTGGCAAACAGATTGTGGCCATCGGCCATATCCACCACCGATGTGTGCAGGTGCATGGCGCTGCCGGGTTGATGCTCCATCGGCTTGGCCATGAAGGTGGCATAGACGCCGTGTTTCAAGGCCACCTGCCGGACGATGCGTTTGAACAGCATCACCTGATCGGCCACCCGCACCGGATTGCCGTGCACGAAGTTGATTTCCAATTGCGCCGTGCCGGCTTCGTGGATCATCGTGTCCAGATTCAGCTCCGCCGCTTCGGCATATTCGTAAATCGCCTCGATCAGGTCTTCGTGCTCGGTGATCGCTTCGAGGCCATAGGGCTGCGATGATGTTTCGGCACGGCCGGAGCGGCCTGCCGGCGGCGTTAGTGGGATATCCGGATCGGGATTGGGCGCGGTGAGGTAAAATTCCAGCTCCGGCGCCATCACCGGCTGCCAGCCGCGTGCTTCATACAGGGCCATCACCCGTTTCAAAAGGTGGCGCGGCGAGGATGCCCACGGCGTGCCGTCGCTGTGGTGGGCATCGGCAAACACATAGGCCGTCGGCGTCTTGAACCCCGGCGCCACGCACAGGGTGGAGGCATCAAGGCGCAGCACCATATCCGGATCGGAATAGGCCTCCACATGCTCTTCCACGTCGGCATATTGGCCGGTGATGGTCAGCGAGAACACCGATGATGGCAGGCGCAGCGCGTTGTTGCGCGAAAACTGCACCAGCTTGGCGGCGGGAAACACCTTGCCGCGCAGCACGCCGTTCATATCGGGCACCAGGCATTCCACTTCGGAAATGCCCTTGTCGCGCACCCAGTCGCCAATATCGGCCATCAGACGGCCTCCTTCACAAACTCCGCAGCGCCGGTTCGGCTTGGTCCAGCGCGGCTGCAATCGTATCGACAATCCGGTCGATTTCGGCATGGCTGATGATCAGCGGCGGGCTCATCACGATCGAATCTTTCACACCGCGCACCATCAAGCCATTGGCGATGCAAATATCGCGTAGCACGATCCCGGCCTTCCCGCCCCCACCAAAGCGGCGATTGGTGCCGGGCTCCGCCACGATTTCGACAGCGCCGATCAAGCCAAGGCTGCGCGCCTCCCCCACCAGCCGGTGGCCGGCCAGTTCGGCCAGGCGCTGCGCCAGATACGGCCCGCTGTCCTCGCGGGTGCGGCGGATCAGATCTTCCCGCTCGATGATCTCAAGATTTTTCAAGGCAACGGCAGCGGCGGTCGGGTGCCCGGAATAAGTATAGCCGTGCACGAAATCATCGGGGTGGGATTTGATGACATCAACGATGAAATCCGCCACGCCCACCGCCGAAATCGGCAGATAGCCCGACGACAAGCCCTTGGCCATGGTCACCAGATCGGGCGTGATGCCATAATGCTGGTGGCCAAACCATTGCCCCAGCCGGCCAAAGCCGCAGATCACTTCATCGCAGCATAGCAGCACGCCATATTTGCGGCAGATGGCTTCAACGCGCGGCCAATAGCCGGCGGGCGGAATGATGACCCCGCCGGCGCCCTGCACGGGTTCACCGATGAACGCCGCGACATTTTCCGGCCCCGCCGCCAAGATCGCGTCTTCCACCGCCTGCGCGGCCCGCACGGCAAAGCCGTCCTCGGTCTCGTCAAAGCCCTCGGCGAATTTGTAGGGCTGCATGACATGCACGAAACCCGGCAACAACGGCCCGCCTTGCGCATGCATCGATGCCATGCCGCCCAGGCTCATGCCGGCGATGGTCGATCCGTGATAGCCGTTGGTGCGCGCGATGATCACGTGGCGCTGCGGCTGGCCGCGCACCTGCCAATAATGGCGCGCGATGCGGATCAGCGTGTCGATGGCTTCGCTGCCCGATGAATTGAAGAAGATGTGCGAAAAATGCCCGCCAAGCAGCCCGGACAATCGGGCGGCCAGCATCACGGCCGGCGGCGTCGCGGTTTTGAAGAACGCGTTGTAATAGGGCAATTCCAGCATCTGGGCATGCGCAGCCTCCGCCAGTTCGGCGCGGCCATAGCCGACATTCACGCACCACAGCCCGGCCATGCCATCGAGCAGGCGGACGCCGTCGCCATCAATAATGGTGCAGCCTTCGCCGCGCACGATGATGCGGCTGCCGCCCATATCGGCCACGGCCTGCCAATCCTGCTGCGGCGGCAGATGATGCGCCACATCCAGCCGGCGCAGTTCGGCGATATCGTGGTTGCGCAACTGGGTAGCAGGTGGGGGCGCAGCTAGCGGGGTCATGGCTTCAATCTCCGTAAATCAGCGGCAAACCGCGCAGCGCCCGGCCGAGCAGCTGAAAAAACAGCGCGGAATCGGCATCACTGTCAGCCGCCCATTCCGGGTGCCATTGTACGGCCAGAACCGGCGCTGCGCCAATCCGGCCGGATACCGCCTCCACCATGCCGTCGGGCGCGACCGCTTCGACCGCAAGATCAGAACTCAGCCGGTCAATGGCTTGATAGTGAACACTATTCACATTCAGGCTGCATCGGCCAAAGGCGCGGGCCAGCACGCCGCCATCCGCCAGCGCGACATCATGGCGGTGATCGAACATGGCCATGAAACCGGCGTTATCTGGCGCATGATGGTCCCGCACCGCGCGGGTAAGCGTGCCGCCCAGCGCCACATTGATTTCCTGCAGGCCGCGGCAAATGCCGAACAGCGGCTTGCCCTGCGCCAACACCGCCTGCACCAGCCCCTGCATCATCGCATCGCGGCCCGGATCAAATGGCGCATCACCGGGCTCCGGATCGCCGTACAGGCCGGGCTGCACATTGGACGGGCTGCCGGTGAGCAGCACGCCGTCCAGCCGGCCGATCACTTCGGCGGCCGTCATCAGATCGGGCAGCGCCGGCACCAGCAACGCGGCGCAATCGGCATGGCGCATGGCCGCGCTGACATAGCGATTGATCACCGATTGCGCCGGCTCCACGCCAACGGTGCGCGTGCAGCAGATGATGCCCAAAACCGGTCTCATGACAGCAGCACCGCCGGCGAACAGGCATGCCACGCCAGCCACACCGGCTCCCCCAAGGCAAAATCCTCCTGATCCCAGCGGGTGAGATTGGAGCGCAGCGCCTTCAATTTCTGGCCGTCCGGCAAGGACACTTCATACAGGCTCTCGCTGCCCAGATAGGCGATGTGGGTGATGGTGCCGGCGACCGCGTTGCGCCCGGCCGGCGCGTCGCCCAGATGCGGCGGTACCGGCGCGGCCTTGTGCAGTTCGATCTTTTCCGGCCGCAGCGCCAGCCACAGCGTGGTGCCGGCCGCGCCAGTGACGCCGTGATCGAGGAACATAGGCTGCGCCAGGCCTGCCACCGCCACTTCGGCATGATCCGGTTCATCCACCACCAGCCTGCCCTCCAGCATATTCACCGAACCGATGAAATCCGCCACAAAGCGGCTGGCGGGGAATTCATACAGGTCCGACGGGCTGGCGACCTGTTGCAGCAGGCCGCGGTTCATCACGGCGCAGCGATCAGCCAGCGCCAGCGCCTCATCCTGATCATGCGTCACCATCACGAAGGTGATGCCCACCTGCGCCTGCAACTGGCACAGCTCGGTGCGCATCGCTTCGCGCAGCTTGGCATCCAGCGCCGACAATGGCTCATCGAGCAGCAGCACGCGCGGGCGCTTGACCAAAGCGCGCGCCAGCGCCACCCGCTGCCGCTGCCCGCCTGACAATTGATCCGGGCGGCGATTGCCCAGCCCATCCAGCTTGACCAGCGCCAGCGCCGCCGCCACCCGCTCGGCCCGTGCGCCGGCGGCAACGCCATCGATTTTGAGGCCGTAACCGACATTTTCGGCCACGCTCATGTGCGGAAACACGGCGTAATTCTGAAACACCATATTGACCGGCCGCCGGTTGGGGCCGGTGGCGGTCACGTCCTGGCCGTCGATCAGGATGCGGCCTTCGGATGGCACCTCAAAGCCGGCGAGCATGCGCAGCAAGGTGGTCTTGCCGCAGCCTGACGGGCCCAGCAGCGCGAAAAACTCGCCTTCGCGCACCTCCAGATCGACATTGTCCACCGCCACCATCTTGCCAAAGCGTTTTGTGACGCCGTCGAAACGGATGATCGTTTTGCCCGCCATCAGCCGGCCTGCTTGGC
>NZ_JBBATR010000049.1:0-7335 GCF_040398645.1 Sandarakinorhabdus sp. | reverse complement strand
ATCAGCAGGGTGGAGGCGGCATTGACCGCCGGCGTCACCGAAAAGCGCACCATCGAATAAACCTTTATGGGAAAGGTGATCGTGTCCGGCCCCGAAGTGAAAAAGGTGATGACAAAATCATCCAGGCTGAGCGTGAAGGCCAGCAGCGCGCCCGCAACCAGCCCCGGCACCAGATGCGGCACCATGATATCGCGAAAGATCGCCCATTCACCGGCCCCCAGATCGCGCGCGGCTTCGGCCAGTGCGCCATCGAAACTGGCCAGCCGGGCCCGCACCACCAGCGCCACGAAGCTGAATGAAAAAGTCGCGTGGGCAATGATGATCACGCCCAGATTGGCCGGCCACGGCAATTCCGCCGGCCACGGCACGATGGCGGTGAAAAACACCAGAAAGGCCACGCCCAGACAGATTTCCGGCACCACGATCGGCAGGCCCAGCGCCGCCTCCAGCGCGGACTTGCCAGCAAAGCGAAACCGCCACAGCAGCAGCGCCGCTGCCGTGCCGAGGACAAGGCTGATAAGTGTGGAGGCCGCTGCAATCACCAGCGAATTGCCGAACGCCAGCAGCAGTTCGCCATCTTCCAGCAGTTCGCCGTACCAGCGCAGCGAAAAGCCGCGCCACACGCTGATGCGCCGGCTGTCGTTGAACGAAAACACCACCAGGCTGAGCAGCGGCAGGTACAAAAACGCACCCACCAGCGCCAGCCACAGCCGCAACGGCCAGCGCGCCAGATAATCGAGCGGAGCGGCCGCCTTGCTCACAGCGCTTCCCGCTCGGCGCTGCGGCGGCTGATCACCGCCTGGATCATCAGCGCCGCAAAGGTGAGATACATCAGCAGGAACGACAGCGCCGCACCGAACGGCCAATCATTCGCCGACCGAAACTGGCGTTCGATGACATTGGCGATCATCTGGCTGCTGGTGCCGCCAAGCAGATCGGGGGTGAGATACGCGCCCAGCGCCGGGATGAAAGTGATGATAATGCCCGACAGTATGCCGGGCAGCGCCAGCGGCACCACCACCCGCCGCAGCGTGGTGAAATGGCCGGCGCCCAGATCGAGGCTGGCTTCGATCAGCGAACGGTCCAGCCGGTCGAGCGCGGCATAGAGCGGCAGCACCATGAACGGCAGATGCACATACACCAGCCCGACGACCACTGCGAAATTGTTGTTGATCAGCGGCAATGGCGCAAAGGGCGGCAACCCCGGCACCATGTCCCAAACCGCGCCGAGCAGGCTGTTTATCAGCCCTTCGGTGCGCAAAATCGCCATGAGCGCATAGGTGCGGATGAGGAGGTTGGTCCAGAACGGCAGCATGATCGCCACGAGGAGCAGCAATTTGACACGCGGCGAGGCAAAGGTGATGGCCAGCGCCACCGGCAAGCCCATCACAAAGCACAGCAAGGTGGTAAGCGCAGCAAAGCCGATCGATTTCAGCAGGATGGCCAGATACAGCGGCTTGAGCGCACGGCTGTAATTGCCCCAATCGCCGGTGACGGCAATGTCGACCAATGTGCGGTTTTCGCCAAAACTATAGGCCCAGATCACCGCCAGCGGCGCCAGGAACAGCCCCAGTAGCCACAGCACCGGCGGCAGGCCAACCACGGCAAACACGCCGGGGGCTTGCGCCGGCTGCTGGCCCGGTTCGCCGCCGCTCATGCCGCCATCACCCGCGTGATGGCTTCTTCCACGGCGCGGATATGGCCGATGCCCTGAAAACTGCCATATTCGCTGCGCGCCATCGCCGGCCCGCGCGGGAAAATCACCCGGTTGCTGCGATATTCTTCCGGCATCAGCGCCAGCGCGGCGGCGTTAGGTGTCGGATAGCGGATGGTGCGCGAAATCTCGGCGCTTACCTGGGCATCCAGCAGGAAATTGATGAAGCGGTGGGCATTGTCCGGCCGCGGCGCACCCGCCGGGATGCACAGGCAATCGCTGTTGATGAGCGTGCCTTCGCGCGGCACCACAAAGGCCAGATCATCATCATCGGCAATCACTTGCGCGATATCGCCGTTGTATTCGACGACCAGATCAATCTCGCCAGCCGCCAGCAAATCCTGGCCTTCGTCGTGGTGGAACAATTTCACGTGCTGTTTTTGCGCGATCAGCATTCGCGCCACCTGGTCCATGATCGCGGGGGTGACGGCGTTGACCGAATGGCCGAGATATTTCGCGCCCAGCCGGATCAGATCGTCGCTTTCGGCAAACAAGCCAATGCGGCCCGAATAGCGCGGCGAATCCAGCACCCATTTCCAACTGTCCGGCACGCCGTCCACACGGCTTTTGCGGTAGCCGATGCCCAGCGCCAGCCACGTGTAGGGCATCGACCAGCGCCGGGCCGGATCATAGGCCACATTCATATACTCAGGCCCGATATTGGCCAGATTGGGCAGGCGCCCATGATCGAGCGGCATCAGCAAATCAGAAACCTGGAGCCGCGTGACAAATTCGTTGGAGGGCACGATCACATCAAAGCCGGGATTGCCGGCGCGCAGCCGGGCAAACAACTCATCATTGTTGGCATAGAGGCTCATGCGCACTTCCACGCCCGATGCGGCCTGAAAATCGGCCAAAGTGCTCTCGCCGGTATAAGTATCCCAATTGTAGAAGTTCAGCCGCGCCTCTTCACCGTTCGCCCCTGTGGGCCACTGCCGCGCGCAGCCATCCAGCACCAGCGCCGCCGCCAGCCCGCCAAAGCCCCGCCGGGATAGGGGCCGCGAAAGGTCAGGCATTGGCCAGATACCAATCATGGTCCAGCGGCGGCACCACCGCCATGTACCGCTCCTGCTCGGTGCGCTTGACGCTGGCAAACATCGCAATCGTCTGCGCGCCGAGCGCGTTTTTCAGGATGCTGCCCTGTTCCAGCGCCGCCACGGCAGCAAACCAGTTGCCGGGCAGCGGCAGCGCAGCGGGATCGGCCGCCGCCGCGGCATAGCCATCGCCCAGCACCGGCGGGCCAGGATCGATCCGCTGCGTCAGGCCGTGGTGCACGCCGGCCAGCAGCGCCGCCAGCGCCAGATAGGGATTGGCGTCCGCCCCGGCGATGCGATGTTCGATATGGCGGCTGGCCGGCGGCCCGGCGGTGATGCGGAAACTGGTGGTGCGATTGTCGATGCCCCAGCTTGCCGCCACCGGCGCAAAGCTGCCCGCGCGAAACCGGCGATAGCTGTTGGCATTTGGCGCAAAAATCGCAAAACTTTCAGCCAGCGTCGCCTTCAGCCCGCCGATGGCATACAGCAGCGGCGCATTGGGGCTGCCGGCCGGGCTGGCAAAGCTATTGTTGCCGGCAGCATCATTGATCGAAACATGCAGGTGCAGGCCATTGCCGGCGGCATCGGCAAACGGCTTGGCCATGAAGCTGGCCAACATGCCGTGCCGCCGCGCCACCTGCTTCACCAGCCGCTTGTAGAGCACGACATCATCGGCCACGCGCAGCGGATCGGCGCGGTATTTCAGCGTCAATTCCATCTGGCCGGCGCCATATTCGGAAATCGCGGTTTCCAGCGGCAGGCCGGCGGCATCGGCAGCGGCCCACAGATCGGCCAGAAACAGCCCGGCATCGTCCAGCTCTTCCAGGCCATAAGTGCCGTGCGTCGTCGGGCGTGCGCCGCCCAACCGTGCCGGGCGCGGCGGCTGGCCAGCGGCGCGTTCGCGCTCGAGCAGGTGAAACTCCAGCTCACAGGCCACCACCGGCACATAGCCATCAGCCACCAGCGCCGCCGCCGCCCGCGCCAGCACAGCCCGGCAATCAATTTCGCACACCGCGCCGCCCGGTTCGAACAAGGACGTGATCACCATCGCGCTGCTCGGCCCGGTGGGCACCAGCGTGCCGGGCGCGGGCCGCGCAAACCGGTCGCTGTCGCCATTTTCCCACACCAGCCCGGTATCGAAACAATCCTGCCCGGTGACATCGGCGACCAGGATCGACACCGGCAGCGGCCGGCCGGCATCATAAAGCGCAGCCAGTTCATGCGCCCGGATACGCTTGCCGCGCGCCGTGCCCGACAGGCCGGTGAAGATGATGTCCACAAACGCCATATCTGGATAGGCCGCCAGAAATGCGGCCAGCTCCTCAGGCGGCGCAACAGCAAGATCAGCCGTCATGGCCGTGTTACGGCGGTCGCCGCGCCGGCTGCGAGATTGAGCATCGTCATCCCCGCACCATGGCAAAGCCTGACCCCGCCAGCAACAGCGCCGGCGGGGTCATTTCCCCATAACCGCCCGCGCAGACTCAGGCAGCCGGCAGCGGCTTGCGCTCCAATGGCTTCAGGCCAGCAACTTTCAACGCGGCGTTGGCAGACGGCAGACCCGCCGCCAACGCAGCTTCCAGCGCCTGCAACTGCCGGTCCAGCTGCGCTGACAGGTCGGCAAACACGGCGCGTGTGCCATCGGTGGGCGGCGCTTCGGCGCTTTCGATGCCGCCAATCAGCGCTGCCAGCTTGTTGTTCAGCTTGATCGGATAATTTAGCGGGTCCTGCCGGCTCTGGATTTTCACCTGATAGATTTCCGCTTCGATATCCGATAATGCCGCCATGAAAGCCGGCACCGCCGCCGGCACCGGCTTGCCGGCCTTGGCCTGCGCCGTCGTCAGCGCATCGGCCTGCGCCCGGATACCGCGCACCAGCAGCACGGCCTGGTTGGCGGCGCTCACCTTGGCCGTTACCGCCTGCGCCAGATCAAAGCGCGCCTGCAAATCGGCCGGCGTGGCCTGGCTGCGCGGATTGGCGGCGATGCTGAACGCGGTTTCCACCGCCTTCCCGTCCACAACCAGCCGGGCGCGGTAGGCACCCGGCAGCGCCATTACGCCGCGATTGCCCGCCGCCCAGAATATCATGCCTTCAAATGTCGTATAGCCGGCATGGCGCATGTTCCACGTAACTCGGTTCATGCCCGGCTTCATCGTGGCCATCGGCGGCTTGGGCGGGCCGTCATCCTCGTCGTCGTCACTGCTGGCCGCTGCACCCTCTTTCTTGGGCGCCTCGGGTTTGCCGGCGATGCGCTGGATGAGCGCGCCGTCTGGCCCGATGATATCGATGGCCAACGCCTTGGGGGCCGCTGCCAGATAATAATCCAGCGCCAGGCCGGCATCGATACCGCGCACGGCCGGCGCCGGCGCAAACAGCCGCGTTTCAGGCTTGGCCGCAACATCAACCTGCCGCAGCAGATCGATCCGGTCCATCACCCAGAAACCACGGCCATGGGTGGCAATCACCAGATCGGAGCCCTTGATGGCCAGATCAGCGACCTGCACCGACGGCAGATTCGCCTGCAGCCCGTGCCAGACCGCGCCGCCATCCAGGCTGATCTTCACGCCGCGTTCGGTGCCAAGATAGAGCAGGCCCGGTCGCACCAGATCCTCACGGATCGACCGCAGCATTTCGTCGGCGGGCAGGCCAGCAGCAATCTGCACCCAGCTACGGCCATAATCGCTGGTCTTCCAGGCGATTGGCGAAAAATCATCCAGCAAGAAGCGGTGGCCGACCACATAGGCCGTACCCGGCGCATGCGGCGAATCCTCGATGGTGGTGATCTTGGTGAACGGCGGCAATTGCGGCGGCGTGATATTGGCCCACGCCTTGCCGCCGTCGCGGCTGATGTGCACCAGGCCATCGTCCGAACCAGCCCAGATCACGCCGGGCTCCAACCGCGACGGGGTGAGCGCAAACACGGTGGCATAGGTTTCCACACCGGTCTGATCGCGGGTGATCGGCCCGCCCGATGGCCCCAGCGTTTCCGGGGCGTGACGCGTCAGATCAGGGCTGATCTTCTCCCAGCTCTGGCCTTCGTTGCGGCTGCGCCAGACATGCTGGGAGGTGACATAAATCGTGCCCGGCACGTGCGGATCGAACAGTATCGGGAAGGTCCATTGAAACCGCTCGGCGAGATCGCCCGCCGAATAGCCCATGGGATTGTCCGGCAGCACGGTGATGCTGCGGCTTTGGCCGGTGCGGTGATCATAGCGCGTGAGCAGCCCGCCATAGCTGCCGGCGTAATAAATGTCGGGATTGCGCGGATCGGGCGCGACATAGCCGCTTTCGCCGCCGCCCGCCGCGATGCCCCAAGGGATTCCTTGCATGCCGCCGCCCAGCACATTCTGATTGCCCCAGCCGCGCAGCGGCACGCAGATGGTGCTGTTGTCCTGCTGGCCGCCGCAGGCATAGGCCGGCTGGTGCGCCGTCAGGCCCAGCCGATAGATTTGCGCCGTCGAAAAATCCTGCCGGGTCCAGCTGGTGCCGGCATTTACCGACACATTGGCGCCGCCATCGTTGGTCTGCACCATGCGCTGGTTGTTGTCGGCGGCGATCCACAGATCATGATTGTCGCCGTGCGGTACCTTGATCTTCTTGGGGAAGCTCTTGCCGCCATCGTCCGACCGATAGAAATTGACGTTGAGCACATAGACCCGGTCCTTCTCCTTCGGATCGGCCACGATGCGCGTGTAGTAAAAAGCGCGCTGGCGCAAATCGCGGCTTTCGCTGCGCTTTTCCCAGCTTTTGCCGCCGTCGCTGCTGGCATAGACGCCGCCGGCGCCGTCATGTTCGATGATCGCATAGACGCGCATCGGATCGGCTGGCGACACGCTCACGCCGATCTTGCCGATCAGGCCGTCCCCCGGCAGGCCAGGCGCGCGGGTGATTTCCGCCCAGGTGACGCCGCCGTCCAGGCTTTTGAACAGGCCACTACCCGGCCCGCCACTGCTCATGCCCCACGGCTTGCGCCATGCCTCCCACAAGGCGGCATAAACGACATTGGGATTGGACGGATCGATGCTGATATCGGCGGCGCCAGTCTTGGCATCGCGGTACAGCGTCTTGATCCATGTCTTGCCGCCATCGGTGGTGCGAAACACGCCGCGATCTGCGTTGTCGGCGCCATAATGCCCAAAGCCGGCGACAAGCACCGTATCGCAATCCTTGGGGTGGATGCGCACGCGGCTGAAATTCTGCACGCTGGCCAGGCCGATCTTGGCCCACGTCTTGCCGCCGTCCGTGGTTTTCCACACGCCATTGCCGGGCAGCACATTGCCGCGCAGCTGGCTTTCGCCGGTGGTGGCATAAACGATATCGGGATTGGCCTCACACACCGCCACGCCGCCAAAGGCTGCGGTGTCGGTTTTGCCGTCGGTCATCGGCTGCCACGACGCCGCGCCATCGGTGGTCTTCCACAGGCCGCCGCCGGCAGCGGCAAACCAATATTCGTTCACGCGCGCGACACTGCCAGACGCCGAAATCGACCGGCCGCCGCGCGCCGGGCCGATGTTGCGCCATTTCAGGCCGGTGAACATCGCTTCCACGCCAGTGGGCGCGGCTGGCGGCGGCGGCGGCGCATCCGCTGCA
>NZ_JBBATR010000048.1:6573-18115 GCF_040398645.1 Sandarakinorhabdus sp. | reverse complement strand
CGCGCCATGGTCACAAATTGCTGCACCCGGCCCGGATCGGCAAAGCGGAACGCCTCCTCCCCCGATTGGCGGGTGCCCAAAATCTCGCCCGGCCCGCGCAGCTTCAGATCAGCCTCCGCAATCACGAAGCCATCGCCGGTCTCGCGCAGCAATTTCAACCGTTCGCGCGCGGTTTCGGACAATTCATCGCCGCGCAGCAGCAGGCACACGCTTTTGCCTGATCCGCGCCCCACCCGCCCGCGCAGCTGGTGCAATTGCGCCAGGCCAAAGCGTTCGGCGGCTTCGATGATCATCAATGTCGCGTTGGGCACATCCACGCCGACTTCGATCACCGTCGTCGCCACCAGCAGCCCCAGCTTGCCGGCGGCGAAATCGGCCATCACCGCATCTTTTTCAGGCCCCTTCATGCGGCCGTGCACCAGGCCGACCCGCGCTTCGCCCAGCCGCACCTTCAGGAAGGCGGCGCGGGTGGTGGCGGCGGCTTCGTCTTCGCTTTCGTTGCCGTCCACCAGCGGGCACACCCAATAGGCCTGGCCGCCGCCGTCCAGATGCCGGGCCACGGCCGCCGTCACTTCATCCAGCCGCGCGGCGCCCATCACGCGGGTGTCGATGGGCTGGCGGCCGGGCGGGCGTTCATCGATGATGCTCTGGTCCATTTCGCCAAAGCGCGTCAGCGCCAGGCTGCGCGGAATCGGCGTGGCGGTCATCGCCAGCAGATGCGGCGGCAGCTTGGCCTTTTGCGCCAGCAGCAGGCGCTGGGCGACGCCAAAGCGGTGCTGTTCATCGACCACCATCAGGCCAAGATCCTGATACGCCACCGTGTCCTGAAAAATCGCGTGGGTGCCGATCAAGATGTCGATGCGCCCCGCCGCCAAGTCCGCCAGCAGCGCCTCCCGCGCCTTGCCCTTGTCGCGCCCGGTCAGCAGCGCGATGCGCACCGGCAGGCCCGCCGCCTGCGCGCTGATCGTGGCGTGGTGCTGGCGCGCCAATATCTCGGTCGGCGCCAGCAGCGCGGCCTGCGTTCCGGCCTCCACCGCCGTCAACATCGCCAGCAGCCCGACCAGCGTCTTGCCGCTCCCGACATCGCCTTGCAGCAGCCGCAGCATCGGCTGCGCCTGTGCCAGATCGCCGGTGATTTCACCCAGCACGCGGCGCTGCGCCCCGGTCAATTGCCACGGCAGGCTGGCCAGCAGCGGCGCCGTCAGCCGGCCCGTCCCCACCAGCGCCCGCCCGCGCCGGCTGCGCGTGTCGGCGCGCACCAGCAGCAGCGCCAGTTGATTGGCGAGCAGTTCGTCATAGGCCAGCCGGTCACGCCCATTGCCTTTTCCCTCGGCCATGCGGTGCGCCGCGCCGAGACTGTCCGCAAAGCCGGCCCAGCCCTGCCGCGCCACCACCGATGGCTCGATCCATTCCGGCATCTGCGGCACCCGGCCCAGCGCCAGCGCCACCAATTGCGCCATGCGCCGGTTGGTCAGCCCCTCCGTGAGCGGATAGACCGCCTCCTGCAACGAAGCCGGCGGCGGCGCCTCCATGGCCTGCACATCGGGGTGCGAAATCTGCAATTTCTGGCCGTAGCGATCCAGCTTGCCGATGATGCGTTTTTCCACGCCGATCGGCAGGCGGGTTTGCGCCCACGACGCGCTTTGGCCGAAAAACACCAGATCGACCCATTGGCCGGCGCGGTCGATGGCCGCCACCCGCAGCGGGCTGCGCGGGCCGCCGCGTTCGTGCCGCGCCGGGGTGAGCGGCACCACCAGCGGCTGGCCGATCAGGCTTTCGGTCAGGCCGTCCACCGCCACCCGGTCGATCATCATCACCGGCAGATGAAAGGCCAGATCAACGGCGCGCGTCAGCTTCAGCCGCGCCAGTTGCCGCACCTGCGACGGCCCGACACCGGCAAGCGCGTCCACTTCGGCGAACAATGGGTTGAGGAGTTCGGGGCGCATGGTTATGCCAGTGTCATAGCACCGTGCTGGCCGTTTGAAACGCCGGCGCGGCAAACCTGTTTGATGATGGTGGGCGTGAGCATGAACGACAACGAACCGGAATCAATGGACCTGCGCCTGCGCCGCGCGCGCTATCGCGCCGATCATCGCGGAACGAAAGAGGCCGACATGGTGGTGGGCGGTTTTTTCGAAAAGCATCACGCCGAATTTGATGAGGCTGCGATGGCGTGGTTTGAAATCGTGCTGCAGGAACAGGATGTCGATATCATGGCCTGGGCGTTCGGCACCGCGCCAGTGCCTGCCCATCTGGACAATGACTGGATGAAGCTGCTGACGAAGCTGGATTATGTAACGGTGATCAAGTGACCTACTCGCTCCTGGTCTGGCCCGCGCTTGATTGATCTGCCGCGCTTCATCGCTGCGCCGCGTGCTGTCACCCTGGCGCGCTGCGCCGGCGGCTATCTGCCGTGGCTGCTGGCTGATGCGGCGCGGGCTGCCAAGGGCCGGGCCTGGTTCATTGCGGCCGATGAAGCGCAGGCGCGCGCCATTGCCGAAGCCGCCGCCTATTTTGCCCCCGAAATCGCCGTGCTGGTGCTGCCGGCCTGGGATTGCCTGCCCTATGACCGGGCGTCGCCATCGCTGAAATGCGCGTCGGACCGGGTGGCGGCGCTGGCGGCGCTGACCGAGCGGCCGGCGGGTGCGCAATTGGTGGTCACCACGGTGAATGCCATCACGCAGCGGGTGCTGCCGATGGGCCAAGTGGCGCAAATGTCGGCGCGGCTGAAGCCCGGCAGCCGCATCGATCGCAGCGCGCTGGCGCTGAAACTGGCGGCCAATGGCTATGTGCGCGTCGATACCGTCGTGGAGCCCGGCGAATATGCGCTGCGCGGCGGGCTGGTCGATGTGATGACCGCCGGCAGCGACCACGGCCTGCGGCTGGATTTCTTTGGCGACGAGATTGAAACCGTCCGGCGCTTTGATCCTGCCACGCAGCGCAGCCTGGGGCCGGCGGAGGGCTTTGATCTGCTGCCGGTATCGGAAGTGCAGATCGACGAGGCCCGCATCAAGGCGTTTCGCGCCGGCTGGCTGGCCCGCTTTGGCGCGGCGGCCACCGCCGATCCGCTCTATGAGGCCGTGAGCGATGGCCGGCGGCAGGCGGGCATGGAACATTGGTTGCCGCTGTTCGAACCCGGCCTGGTGACGATGTTCGATTGGCTGCACCCCGATGATGTGCTGGTGCGCGATCATGGCAGCGAAGGCGCGGCGGCTGACCGGTTTGAAGCCATTGCCGATTATCACGACAACCGCGTCGCGGCGCTGAGCGCCAAGAAGGGCAGTTACCGCCCGCTCGGCCCCGAGGCGCTGTATCTGACGCCGGGCGAATGGGCGGAGCGGCTGGCGGCGCACAAGGTGCACGCCGCCTCCCCGCACGATGTCGCCGATGGCACCCTGTTTGCGATTGATTGCGGCGCCGGCGCGGCGCGCGATTTTGCGCCGGAGCGCGTGGCACAGGCCAATGGCGGCCCGCCGGTCTATGCCGCGATACTGGCCCATATCGAAGCGCGGCGGGCGGCGGGTGACCGGGTGGTGCTGGCCAGCTATTCGGCGGGTGCGCGCGAGCGGCTGCGCGGCCTGCTGGTGGACGAAGGCCTGAAGAAACTTGGCCTGGCCGATCATTGGCAGGAGGCGCTGGGCCAGGCGGCGGCGGGGGCTGTCGTGCTGACGGTGTTGCCGCTCGATCACGGTTTCACCTTGGCGGAGCCGCGCGGCACGCTGCACCTGCTCACCGAACAGGATATGCTGGGTGACCGGCTGGTGCGCAAGGCGCGGGTTGCCCGCCGCGCCGATGCCTTCATGGCCGAACTGGCCATGCTCAATCCCGGCGATCTGATCGTGCACCGCGATCATGGCATCGGGCGGTACGATGGCCTGCTGGCGATCCCGATTGGCGGCAAGCCGCATGATTGTGTCGCGCTGAGCTATGACGGCGGCGACAAGCTGTATGTGCCCGTTGAGAATATCGACGTGCTCAGCCGCTATGGCAGCGACAGTGATGGTGTTGGGTTGGACCGCCTCGGCGGTGTGGCGTGGAGCACGCGCAAGGCCAAGATGAAAAACCGCATCCGCGAGATTGCCGGCGAATTGCTGGCAACCGCGGCGGCGCGCGCCCTGCGCGAAGGTGAGCCCGTGAACATCGATGCGCACGGCATGGCGGCCTTTGTGGACCGCTTCCCCTATGCGGAAACCGACGACCAACTGAAGGCCATCGGCGATGTGATGGACGATCTGACATCAGGGCGCCCGATGGACCGGCTGGTGTGCGGCGATGTCGGCTTTGGCAAGACCGAAGTGGCGCTGCGCGCGGCCTATGCCGCCGCCATGTCGGGCATGCAGGTGGCGGTGGTGTGCCCGACCACGCTGCTGGCCCGCCAGCACCACCAGAGCTTCCGGGAGCGGTTTACCGGCCTGCCGCTGGAGGTGCGCCACCTGTCCCGGCTGGTGACGGCCAATGATGCCAAGGCAGCGCGCGAGGAGCTGGCGGCTGGCACCGCCGATATCGTGGTGGGCACCCATGCGCTGCTGGCCAAAAGCATCGAGTTCAAGCGGCTGGGGCTGGTGATTGTCGATGAAGAACAACGCTTTGGCGTGGTGCACAAGGAACGGCTGAAGGGGATGAAGGCCGATGTGCATGTGCTGACGCTGACGGCGACGCCGATCCCGCGCACCTTGCAGATGGCGCTGACGGGTTTGCGCGAAATGTCGGTGATTGCCACGCCGCCGGTCGATCGGCTGGCGGTGCGCACCTATGTGATGCCGTTTGATCCGGTGGTGATCCGCGAGGCGCTGCTGCGCGAACATTATCGCGGCGGCCAGAGCTTCATTGTGTGCCCGCGCATTGCCGACATGCCGGATCTGGAGGAATTCCTCCATGAAAATGTGCCGGAAATCAAGGCGATCAGCGCGCACGGCCAGATGGCGCCTTCGGTGGTCGAGGAGCGGATGAGCGCATTCTACGACAAGCGCTATGATGTGCTGCTGTCCACGACGATCATCGAATCCGGCCTGGATATTCCATCGGCCAACACGCTGATCGTGCACCGTGCCGACCGTTTTGGCCTGGCGCAGCTGTATCAGATTCGCGGCCGCGTCGGGCGCGGCAAGAGCCGGGCCTATGCCTATCTGACCACCGCCAGCGGCCAGAGCGTGACCGAAGGCGCCGAAAAGCGGCTGCAGGTGCTCAGCCAATTGGATACGCTGGGCGCGGGATTTCAATTGGCCAGCCATGATCTTGATCAGCGCGGGGCGGGCAATCTGCTCGGCGATGAACAATCCGGCCATATCAAGGAAATCGGCTTCGAACTCTATCAGTCGATGCTGGAGGAGGCGATCCTGGAGGCGCGCGCCGAAGCCGCTGGCATGAAGCCGCCGGCCGAAGCGTTCTCACCCCAGATCACCGCCGAAGTGCCGATCCTGATCCCCGAACATTATGTGCCCGATCTGAATGTGCGCATGGCGCTGTATCGCCGATTGAACGAGATGGATGGCCGCCCGGCCATCGATGGCCTGGCTGCGGAAATGATCGACCGGTTCGGGCCGCTGCCCACCGAAGCCGAAAATCTGCTGAGCGTGATCGAGATCAAGCTGGCCTGTCTGGCGGCGGGGGTGGCCAAGCTGGAGGCCGGGCGCAAGGGCGCGCTGATCAGCTTCCGGGACAATATATTTGCCAATCCCGATGGGCTGATGGCCTATGTCGACCGGCTGGGTGTGCGCGCCAAGATCCGCCCGGATTTGAAATTGTTCATCGCGGCCGACTGGGGCGATGATCGCGGCCGGCTGAAGGGCGCGCTGCAAGTGGCGGCGGCGCTGGCCAAGCTGGCTGGCGGTGCGACCGTGAAGCCGTCCACCAAAGTTCCGCCAAAACCGGCTGGACTGCCGCTGCCGCCCAAGGCCCCACCCAAAGTTCCTGTGCGCCCGAACGTGTTCAAATCACGGCTGGGCCGGCGCTGAAGCTGCAAAAGCGCTTCAGGCGGCGTTGATTGCCTTGGTCACTGTCGCTGTTGGCTTGCGGCTGCAAAATGCCGCCAGCTCCGCTTCGTCAAGCGGCGGTGCCATGCAAAAGCCCTGCACCCAATCGCAGCCAGCCGCGCGGGCCGCCGCCAGTTGCACATCATCCTCGACACCTTCGGCCACCACGGCCATGCCAAGGCGGCGCGCGGTGGCGATCATGCCTTCCACAACGATGCGTTCGCGCTCCGACCCGGTCAGGCCAGCGGCAAAGCTGCGGTCCAGCTTGATCGTGTCCACCGGCAAGCGCGCCAGCCGCGCCAGGCTGGAATAGCCGGCGCCAAAATCATCCAGCGAAATGCCGACACCGTCGCGGCGCAGCAGGGACAGGGTGGCGGCGGCAGCGTCCATGTCGAAAATGACGGCTTCTTCCGTCACTTCGATGACCAGCCGGTGCGGTGACAATCCGGCCTGGGCAAGATCGACGGCCAGCGTATCGACAAATTGCGGATCAGCCAGATCGGCCGCGGTGACATTCAAAGACAGCTTGAGATGCGCCAGTCGCCCGGTCCAGGCGGCGGCGCGGGAGATGGCGCGCGTGCGGATATGCCGGCCCAGCTTGATCGCCAATTCAGCCGAAATCGCCGTTTCCAGCAGCACCGCAGCCGGAAGCCGGCCGTGCAGGGGATGGTCCCAGCGCACCAGCGCCTCGACGCCGCCGATCACACCATCCGACAATCGAACCAGCGGCTGGAACAGCACGACAATATCGCCATCGTCCAGCGCGCGGAACAAATCCGATTCCAGATCGACGCGCAGCGCCAATGCTGCCGCCGCCGTGTCGTCCCGAAAACGCGCCACGGCGCCCGGTTCGCGGCTGCGGGCATCGGCCAGGGCAATCGCCGCCTCGCGCAGCAGGCCAACGGCAACGGCGCTGGGCTCCCCTGCCATGCGGCCATCATCCCAGGCAACGCCTGCCCGGCCCGAGACATGGATGACGCGATCATCCACCGCAAACGGCCGTTCGAACCCGGCGAGCAGCAGCGCAGCCAGACGGTCAATGCCGGGTGCGGCCGCCGCGCCTGATACGCCCACGGCAAATTCTGCCGCCGTCAGCCGGCCCAGCAAACGCACCTCGCCTTTGCACAAATCGGCATCGGCAATCGGCGCCAGCCGGCGGCCAATCGCGGCCAGCAGCCGATCGGCAACATCGCGGCCATGGCTGCTGTTGATTTGCGCAAAACGGCCGACGCCAACCACAATCACCCCGGCGGGCTGCCCGGCGGCGCGCTGCTCGGCCAGCCAGCGCTGCACCCGATCGCCGCTGGCAAGACCGGTCAGGCTATCGGCATCAATGCTGCCGGCTACCGCCGGCGCTGCCGCTGCCACAGCCAGCCGCGCCGCATGCCGGCCAGCCAGCGCCAGCGCATTGGCGAAGGTGTCGGAACCAAAGGGCGCTGCCATCACCGATGTCGCACCGGCTTCGTTGGCAGCGCCGGCGGCGTCCACGTCCCCGCGTGACAGCAGCACCAGCATCGCGCCGCGCCGGGCGTCCACCAAGGGCCCCAGCGCCCGCGCCGCCGCAAGCCCAGCGGTCAAGGCGCCGCGCGCATCCACGACAACCACGCGCATCGGTTCGGCGGCAAACCGGGCCGCAGCCACATCCGGGCGGCGTTCGATGCGCGGCAGCTGACCGGCCGCGACTGTCATCGCCGCCAGATCATCGGCATAGCGCGGCGACACGATCAACACTGGTTCGGAATCGGAAAACATAGGAAAACGCTTTGGTTGCCTGTTGGTTCCAATCCTACGCCAAATCTGCCGAAATTACATCCGGCAATGCACGTAACATATGCTTAATCCGCTCTGTCGGGCATGGCGCCGGGCAAAATCGCTTGCCAAGCTGGCCGCGCCTGCCACAGGCTGCACGCAATGATTGCTGATCTGCCTGCCACCTTGCCCGCTGCGGAACCGCTGGTGGACCGTTATGGCCGCGCGATCAGCTATTTGCGGGTGTCGGTCACCGATCGCTGCGATTTTCGCTGTGTCTATTGCATGGCCGAAGACATGGTGTTCCTGCCCAAGGCCGAGGTGCTCAGCCTTGAGGAAATCGATGTGCTGGCGTCGGCCTTCATCCGGCGCGGCACCAGGCGGATCCGGCTGACCGGCGGTGAACCGCTGGTGCGGCGCGGCATCATCGATCTGGTGCGCAGCCTGGGCCGTCACCTCAAGACCGGCGCGCTGGATGAGCTCACCCTCACCAGCAATGGCAGCCAGATGGCGCGCCATGCGCAAAGCCTGTTCGACGCCGGGGTGCGCCGCGTCAACATCAGCCTCGACACGCTGGATGCGGAAAAATTCGCGCGCATCACCCGCTGGGGCCGGCTGGGCCAAGTGCTGGAGGGCATTGCCGCCGCCACCGCTGCCGGCCTCAAGGTGAAATTGAACACCGTGGCGCTGGCGCATGAAAATGCCGATGAAATCGAAGCCTTGATGCAGTTCGCCGCTGCTGGCGGGCACGATCTGACGCTCATTGAAACCATGCCGCTGGGCGAGATCAACGAAGACCGCATGGACCAATATCTGCCGCTGTCGCGCGTGCGCCGCGATCTGGCGCAGCGTTACACGCTCACCGATCTGCCGCACCGCACCGGCGGGCCGGCCCGTTATGTGCACGTGGCAGAACTGGGCTTGCAGCTGGGCTTCATCACGCCGCTAACGCACAATTTCTGCGAAAGCTGCAACCGCGTGCGGCTGACCGCCACCGGGCAATTGTACATGTGCCTGGGGCAGGACGATCAGGCCGATCTGCGGTCCGTGCTGCGCAGGGCAAATATGGGCGGTGATTTGAACGGCAATATGGCCGGCAGCCAGGCGGCGCTGGACGCCGCGCTTGACGAAGCCATCGCGCGCAAGCCCAAGGGCCATGATTTCGTGATCGATCGGCGCGGTGCCCAGCCAGCGGTGGCGCGGCACATGAGCCTGACCGGCGGCTGAAACGCCGGCAATCGGGAGGAATATCCGGGCATGAAACTCGCGCTGCTGGCCTCCGAAAGCCATGTTGCCGGCGCTGCGGCCGAAAGGCTGCGGGCGGGGCACAAATTTGTGCCGGTGCGTGATGCCGATGTGGTGGTGGCGCTGGGCGGTGATGGCTTCTTGCTGCACTGCCTGCACGAAGCGCTGCAACTGAAAGATCCCAAGCCGATGTTCGGCATGAACCGCGGCACGGTGGGTTTCTTGATGAATGATTTTCGCAGCCACGACCTGCTGGCCCGGGTTGCAGCCGCCAAGCAGTTCACGCTCAATCCGCTGTTGATGACCGCCACCACGGCGGCGGGCGGCAGCGTGTCGTTTCCGGCCATCAACGAAGTGTCGCTGCTGCGCGAAACCCGGCAGACCGCCAAGATCGGCATCGTCATCGATGGCAAAACCCGCATGGAGGAATTGATCTGCGATGGCGTGCTGGTGGCGACGCCGGCTGGCTCCACCGCCTATAATCTGTCCGCCAATGGGCCGATTTTGCCGCTGGAATCCGATCTGCTGGCGCTCACGCCGATATCGCCGTTCCGCCCCCGGCGCTGGCGCGGCGCGCTGCTGCCCGGCGCCAGCGTGATCGAATTTGTCGTGCGCGAGGCTGACAAGCGCCCGGTGTCGGCCGTGGCCGACCAGATGGAGGTGCGCGATGTCACCCATGTGCGCGTGGCGCTGGATCGCACCATCACCCTGACATTGATGTTCGATCCCGAATATGCGCTGGATGATCGGATCAGCCTGGAACAGTTCGCCAGCTGATGGCGGCTGGACTCAGCTGGATGCAATTGGGGCGCAAATCCGCTTGGCAAGCCCGGTGCACGCCGCTAAGGGGGCTCTCCCACGCTGTTCCTCGGTAGCTCAGCGGTAGAGCAGTCGACTGTTAATCGACTGGTCGCAGGTTCGAATCCTGCCCGGGGAGCCAGCGTGGGATGCTACTGGCTTCATGACGCGCTGAACTTATCAGGCGCCCCTGCCCTTTCCTCACATACCCCCGGAAACCGCTCTAAAGCCCCAGTGCCGCGGCTGATTGGCGTTTCAGTTCGGCTTCCAGTGCGGCGCGTTGCGGCGCATAGCGGGGATCGGCGTAGAGGTTGGTCATTTCATAGGGGTCAGCGGCAAGATCATACAGCTCGCGGCGCTCCGGATCCTGCACCCAGTGGATCAACTTGAACTGGCGCGTGCGGACGGCACGATAGGTCGATTTATCGACCCAATCGAAAACCTCGTCGCCATTATATTCGATATAGGCGGCCTGCCGCTCAGGCCCCTTCTTGCCCAGCAGCGCCGGGGCAAAGGACATGCCCTGCACTTGCGGGCCAATGCCGACGCCGGCAAGATCGAGAACCGTCGGTGCGAGGTCAACACTCGACACGAGGCTGTCGATCTTCGCCCCGGCCTGCACCTTGCCCGGCCAGCGCACCAGCAGCGGCGCCCTGACCGTTTCTTCATAGGGCAATCGCCGTTCCTGGCTCAGCCCGTGTTCGCCATAGAAAAAGCCATTGTCGCCCGAAAAAATGATGATCGTGTTGTCCAACTGGCCTGTGGTTTCGAGCTGCTTGAACAGGCGGCCCAGCCCTTCATCGATTGACAGCAGCATTTCGGAACGGCCGCGGATGGTCTTGTCCGAGGTGCTGGCATCGATCTCGGCGCCGTACTTTGCGCGCGTTTCGGCGGAATATTTCTGCCGCAGCAGCGCCGAAATATGGCTGTCGCCCGGCGGCACGACATTGGGCGGCACGTAGTTGGCGCGCCGCGGGAAGATTTTGGCCGCATAACGCCCGGCATGGCGCGGCGCAGGGATGAATGCGCCGGGCACCGTCATGTCGATCGAGCCGTCGTTGCGCTGCACACTGTCGGGGTGAATGGCCTTGTGCGACAGCATCAAGAAGAATGGCTTGTCCTTGGTGCTTGCCTGCAAAAAACCGATGGCCCGGTCGGTAAGCAGATCGGTGACATAGCCGGGGGCGACCGCCAACTTGCCGTCTTCGTAAAGTGGCGGATCGATGATCTTGCCTTGCCCTGGAAAGCTGACCCAATAATCAAAGCCGGGGCGCGGCGTCGGATCATTGCCCATGTGCCATTTGCCAACGAAGCCGGTGCGATAACCGGCGGCGCTGAGCGCCTGGGGAAACGTGTCGAGCCGGTGGCTGAGTTCGCTGCGCGCTTCATTGCCGGTGACGCCGTGGCGTGATGGATATTGGCCGGTCAGCAAGGTTGCGCGGTTGGGCGAGCACAGCGGGATGGCATGAATGGCTTGGGTAAACATCGCGCCTTCGCGGGCCAGACGGTCGATATTGGGCGTTTCCAGCCACGGATGGCCGGCGGCACCAAACTCGTCCCAGCGCAGATCATCGACCAGCACAAAGATGATATTTGGTTGGCCTGCCGCAGCCGCTGGCCGGGCTGCCAGCATGGCGGCGGCAGCGGCAAACTGTAGCGCGCGGCGGCGATTGATGGCGGTCATGGCGCTTCCTGGTTGGTGAGGATGTCGAACACAGCTTGATGTGCGCCGCGCAAAATACGGGCACCGCCTGAGCCTGAGCCTGAGCCTGAGCCTG
>NZ_JBBATR010000048.1:0-6473 GCF_040398645.1 Sandarakinorhabdus sp. | reverse complement strand
GGCCGCTTTGACCGGGCCGCGCACATTGAAATTCGGCCCTGCTCTTGCAACGCCAAATCGCCGCAATAATAGGGCGCCGTTAGCCACAATCGACCTGTGCTGTCATGGCATTGCAACCTTTCATCCCTACCGATCACTTAATTTCAAAACGCGCAGGAACCGCCATGACCATCACCCCGCACAAGCTTGCCGACGCCGACTTCCTGCAGGACTGGAGCAATGCCGGGCTGATCACCGCCAACGACGATTGGTCGGGCGTGGCGAGCATCACTGGTTATATCGGCGACTTGTCTGGCACCACTGGCGGGCGCGATGCGCGCACCCTTACCGCCGCTGGACAACTGGGCCCGGTGGACGTGGTGGCCAACAGCGCAAATCCCAACAACGGATCGCTGGCTGGCGGCGTGCATGAATTTGCCATCACCAATCCCACCATCGGCCTGAATGGTTCCGGCACCGCGGATGCGCCCAATATCGTGGTGTTTCTGGATTCGACTGGTCGTCAGGATGTGCGGGTGCGCGCGCTGATCCGTGATATCGATTCCACCGACGACGCCACCCAGCAGCTGGTCGTGCAATGGCGGACAAGCGGGGGGAGCACCTGGAGCGAAGCCGCCTATTTTGCCGACGTGACGGCAACGGGCGCGACGATGACCACCAATGTCGATGTGACGCTGCCTGCCGGCGCGAACAATTCGGCTGGCCTGGAAGTGCGTTTCCTGACGACAAACGCAGTCGGTACCGACGAAAGCATCGGCATCGATGATATCAACATCAGCAGCACTGCGATTGCCGGGCCGGTGGTGGACACCACGCCGCCGGTGCTGATTGCCGTCAATCCGGCCGATCCCGATGACGGCGCCACCGCCGTGCCAGTCGCCACCAATATCGTGCTGCGCTTTTCCGAAACCGTGCAGGCCGGCACGGGCAGCTTCACCCTGTCCAACGGCACTGACGTGCGCACCATCGCCGTGGGCGATGCGCAGGTGAGCATTTCCGGCAGCGAAGTGACCATCAACCCGGCGACCGATCTGGTTGGCGGCACCGCCTACCAGCTCACGGCGCCGGCTGGTGTGCTGCGCGATGCGGCGGGCAACAACTTTGCTGGCCTGGCGGCGGGCGCGCTTGATTTCACCACGCTGGCGCCGCTGACGCTGCGCACGATTGGTGAAATTCAGGGCCTGGGCCATGCCAGCCTGTTTCTGGCTCAGGTCGTGCTGACACGCGGCGTGGTTACGGCCATCGACAGCAACGGATTTTATATCCAGTCCGCGATCGGCGCGACGGACGGCGATGACCGCACCTCCGATGGTATTTTCGTGTTCACCAGCGCCGCGCCCAGCGGCATCACCGTGGGCCAATTGCTGGAAGTGCAGGCGACGGTGCGGGAATTCCTGCCCGGCAACGACGCCGGCAATCTCACGGTAACGCAGCTGTCCAGCCCGAGCTTCACCAGCCTTGGCACCGCCGCCGCCGACGCCGTGGTGATCGGCACGGGTGGCCGGCTGCCGCCGACGCAGATCATCGATAACGACGGCTTTGCGACTTATGATCCGGCGCAGGACGGCATCGATTTCTGGGAATCCCTGGAAGGCATGCGCATCACCATCGATGCGCCGACGGCGATTTCCAACACCAACAATTTTGGCGAAACCTATGTTGTCGCGTCCGGCGGCGCGGGTGCCACCGGGCAGGCCCCCAACGGCGCGTTGACGCTGGCGGCAAATGATTTCAATCCCGAACGCATCCAGCTTGATAATGACAATGGCCTGTTTGCCGGCTTCAACAATGCCTTCTCGATCGGCGACCGGCTGTCGAATGTTACCGGGGTCGTGTCCTACGGCTTTGAAAGCTTTGAGCTGCTGGTGACGGAGGCCGTGACCACCACGCTGGATGCCACCCAGCCGCGCGAGGAAACCTTGTTGGCCGGAGCAGCCGACAAATTGTCGGTCGCCAGCTACAATCTTGAAAATGTCGCGGCCAATAGCTCAGCGGCAAAGCTGGCGGCGCTGGCCGGCGATATCGTGAACAATCTGCGGGCGCCGGACATCATCGGCGTGCAGGAAATTCAGGATGCCAATGGTCAGGCCTCCGGCGGAAGCCTGTCGGGCCAGGCAACGGCGGATGCGCTGATCGCGGCAATTATCGCAGCTGGCGGCCCGGCCTATGCCTATGCCGAAGTGGCACCGACCACCGCCAACAGCACGGGCGGCGCGCCCAATGCCAATATCCGCAACGGCTATCTTTATGATCCGTCGCGGGTCAGCCTGGTGGCTGGATCGGTGCAGTTGATCGAGGGCAGCGCCTATTCCGGCACGCGCCGGCCGCTGGTGGCCAGCTTTGAATTTAATGGCGAGACGGTCACGCTGGTCAACGTCCACATGACATCGCGCCTCGGGTCCGATGGGCTGTCGGGCGCCATCCAGCCGCCGGTGAATGCCGGTGACCAGGCGCGCATCAACCAGGCCCAGGGCGTGCGCGATTTCATCGATGCCCAGCTTGCGGTCAATCCGCAGGCGCGCATCGCTGTGCTGGGTGATTTCAACGGCTTTGGCTGGGAAGCCAGCATCGGCCGGCTGACCGCGAACGGCGCCACGCAGAATCTGTCGGATCTGCTGCCGGCTGAACAGCGTTTCTCCTTCCAGTTCGATGGCAACAACCAGCAGCTTGATCATATTCTCGCGACGTCCAGCCTGGCGCAGTTTGCCGGGTTCGACGCGGTGGCGCTCAACAGCCAGCAGACGGAAGATCAACGCGGCGGCTCCGATCATGACGCCATGCTGGCGCTGTTTGAAATCCCGGTGGAAATCGTCGGCACCTCGGCCCCCGGCTATGAGGCGCTGCGCGGCACTGGTCTGGCAGAACGCATCCTGGGCCTGGACGGCAATGACCGCATCGAAGGCAATGGCGGCAATGATTGGCTGTTTGGCGGCGAAGGCAATGATGTGCTGGTCGGCGGCAGCGGCACCAACCGCCTGTTCGGCGATGCCGGCGTTGACAGCTTTGGCGGCGAAACCGTGGCCGGCGTGCAGATCATCGATGGCGGCGCCGGCGTGCACGACCGCCTGGTGGTAAGCGCCGCCGGTGGTACGGTTACGGTCGATCTGGTTGCCGGCACGATCAGCGGCGGCCTCTATCTTGCGGGCTCGACCATTCGTAATGTTGAAAATGTCGATGGCCGGGCGGCACCGGCTGCGCTGGTGGCGACAGGCGACAGTGTGGCCAACGTGCTGAATGGCGGCAACCTGGCCGATATCTTGAGCGGCGGCGGCGGCAACGACCGGTTGATCGGCGGCCTTGGCCCCGACACGCTGACGGGCGGCATCGGCAACGACCGGTTCGAATTCCGCCCGGGCGACGTGGACGGCGATATGGTGCTTGATTTCGACGGGCGCGGCGCCGCGTGGGGCGACACGCTGGTGTTCCAGGGCTTTGGCCCCGGCGCATCCATTTCGAACGTCGGCGAAATCTGGACGATCAACTACGGTGCCGGCCTGACCGAAAGCTTCCAGTTGCTCGGCGTCGAGACGCTTGCGCCGGGCGATGTCGTTTTTGGCTGATGCCAGCGTGCTGGCGTCACGAACGGCCTGGTGCCGGCCGTGACGCCAGC
Organism: Sandarakinorhabdus sp.; assembly: GCF_040398645.1. Classification (GTDB taxonomy): domain Bacteria; phylum Pseudomonadota; class Alphaproteobacteria; order Sphingomonadales; family Sphingomonadaceae; genus Sandarakinorhabdus. The sequence goes on along the minus strand of NZ_JBBATR010000048.1, from coordinate 2,863 downwards.
CCTGTTCACAGGATCGTCAGCGGCAGCCTGAGAAAGCGGCGGCCCTGTGCGTCGGGCGGCGGCAGTTCGCCAGCGGCGATGTTGACCTGCAGGCTGGGCAGGATCAGCGCCGGCGGTGCCAGCGTCTGGTCACGGGCGCGGCGCATCGCAATGAACTGATCGGCCGTGATGCCGTCGTGCACATGGATATTGCCAGCCTTTTGCGCGGCCACCGTAGTTTCGCAGGCAAATTCGCTGCGCCCTGAAACCGGCAGATAATCATGGCCGACAAACAGGCGGGTCGTTTCAGGCAGCGCCAGGATGCGGGTGATCGAGGCGTATAATGTGGCGGCATCACCACCCGGAAAATCGCAGCGCGCCGTGCCGTAATCCGGCATGAACAGGCTGTCGCCCACAAACGCCGCATCGCCAATCACATAGGTGACACAGGCCGGCGTGTGGCCCGGCGTGTGCAGCACGCGAATGGCCAGATTGCCCAGCGGCAGCACCGCACCATCATCAACCAGCACATCGAACTGGCGGCCATCGGTGGCCAGATCATCCATGCCGAACCGCGGCGCAAACACCTGCTGCACCTTGGTAATTTGTGAACCGATCACCAGCGGAGCGCTGCTGCGGTCGCGCAGCCAGTGGCCGCCGGCCAGATGATCGGCGTGGGCGTGGGTTTCCAGCACCCATTTCAAACTGAGGCCGCGCTGCTGCACCACATCTAGCAAGTGATCGAGGCCGGTATGAGACACGGTCGCAGCCTTGGCATCATAGGCCAGCACGGCATCGATGATGGCGGCAGCGCCGGTTTCGGGATCGGCCACCAGATAGGTCCAGGTGTTGGTGCCGACATCGAAATACGGGGTGACATCGGGGCGGCCGGTGGGGGCCGGTGCAGAATCATTTGCGGTCATGTGCGTACCCTTTCGGTCTTCATATTAGATATTGCTACATTAGAATCAACTGATATGTTGCCACCATGACACCAGACGAACTCGCCCGCTTCGAAGGCTCTGCCGCTGCCGCATCCCGCCTGCTCAAGGCCATGGCCCATGATTCGCGGCTGCTGGTGCTGTGCCAGCTGGTTGGCGTTGAACGTGCTGCTGGCCAGATTGCCACGCGCTTGTCGCAATCGGCGCAATCGCAGCATTTGGCGCTGCTGCGCGCCGAAGGCCTCGTGGCCACGCGGCGCGAAGGACAGACGATCTACTACCGCATTGCCGATCCTGCCGTGCAGGCGGTGATCACCACCCTGGCCGGCATTTTCTGCCCACCGGCCCAACCGGAGACACATGATGTTGCCGCTGATTTCACCCATTGATGCCGCCGCCCTGCTCGCGGACGGCAAAGCCATATTGATCGACGTGCGCGAAGCCGACGAGTTTTCCAGCCGCCATGTTCCCGCAGCCTTGTCGCGACCGCTCAGTGTGGCCGACGCCGGCCCGCTGGTGTGCGGATCGGGCATCGACATGATCTTCACCTGCCTCAGCGGCGGCCGCACGTCTGCCAATGCTGCACGATTGGCGGCGCTGGCGCCCGCCGGCCGCGGCCACATTTTGGCCGGCGGCATCAACGCCTGGGGCAAGGCCGGGCTGCCCCTGACCGGCAGCAGCCAGACTGAAGGTGCGGCGCCGTTGCCGATCATGCGGCAGGTGCAGATTGCCGCTGGCGCGCTGGTGCTGGCCGGTGTGCTGCTCAGTGTGCTGGCGGCGCCGGCGTGGATCTTGCTGTCGGCATTTGTCGGCGCTGGGCTGACCTTTGCCGGCGCATCGGGTTGGTGCGGCATGGCGCGGCTGCTGGCAGTGATGCCGTGGAACCGCGCGGCGGCATGATCTGAATGGACATGCTGCTTGCCTCCGCCGGCTCCGCCAATCTGCCGGTCGCCGTGGCCAGCGGCGCCTTCATTGCGCTGCTGCTGGGCTTGTTTGGCGGCGGCGGTTCGGTGCTGGCGACGCCGCTGCTGATCTATGCTGTCGGCCTCACCGATCCGCATGTCGCGATTGGCACCGGCGCTGCGGCGGTCGCCTTGAATGCGGCCGGCAATCTGGCGGTGCAAGCCCGCGCCGGCACCGTGAAATGGCCGTGCGCGCTCAGCTTTGCCGCGGCGGGCCTGGTCGGCGCACTCGTCGGCGCGGCGCTGGCGCAGCGACTGGACGGCCAAAGCCTGCTGACGGCGTTCGCCTTTGCCATGTTTGCCGTGGGCGCGGCGATGCTGCGGCCGGCTGGCGCGGCCGGCAACGCCGATGTGCGGCTTGATCTGGGCATCACGCTGAAATTGCTGCCGGCAGGCTTTGTTGTTGGCTTGCTCGCCGGATTTTTCGGGATCGGCGGCGGCTTTCTGATTGTGCCCGGCCTGATGGCTGCGGCCGGCATGACCATGGCCAACGCAGCGGCATCATCGCTGGTTTCGGTGCTGGTGTTCGGCGTCGCCACCGCCAGCACCTATGCCGCGGCAGGCCGTATTGATGGCCCGGTGCTGATCGCCATGGCAGCGGGCGGCATCGTCGGCGTGGCGGCAGCCCGCTGGCTGGCCCCGCGCCTGGCCGCGCGGGCGGCGCTGGCGCGGCGGCTGTTTGCCTTGATGGTCATCGCCACGTCGCTCTATGTCGGTTGGCGTTCGCTAGGCTAACTGGCGTTTGGCTGAATTGGCAGCAAAACTGCAACATTCATGCTGGCGACAGCCACTATCTGTCAGACAGGCCGCATCGCTCCTGAAAAAGGCCTCGATCACCATGTCAAAACCGACCATCGCGCATTGCGTTTCCATCCTTTTGGCCATGGCGGTGGGCGGCTGCGCCAATAGCGATGCGGTAACCGGCACGGCGCCGGATTATCCGCCCGGCTATCAGCCGGTGATGGGCGGTTATGCGGCCAA
>NZ_JBBATR010000047.1:13639-18258 GCF_040398645.1 Sandarakinorhabdus sp. | reverse complement strand
TCCGGCGAAGTCGGCGTGACGCGGCTGTCATACGCCGCGATCAGCTTGCCATCCTTGCCGACCAGATATTTGTGGAAATTCCACTGCGGCGTCTTGGCGTCACCCAGCGTGTTTGCCGCCCACTTGTACAGCGGGATGGCATTGGCACCTTTCACCACGGCCTTTTCGGCCATCGGGAACTTGATGCCGAACTTGGATTCGCAAAACTGCTTAACTTCGGCGTTGCTGCCATATTCCTGGCCACCGAAATCGCCCGACGGCACGCCGATCACGGTGAAACCCTTGGCCTTGTAGCTTTCGTGCAGCTGCTGCAGGCCTTCATATTGCGGGGTGAAACCGCACATGGACGCCGTGTTGACCAGCAGCACCACCTTGCCCTTGTACTGCGCCATCGGCATCGGCTTGCCATCGATGGTCTTCAGGGTGAAATCGTGCATGCTGCGCGGCACCGGCGCGGCTGCAACCAGAGCAGCCATGGCGGCGGCGGCGAGCGTGATCTGCTTCATCATGTCTTGGTCTCCCGTCCTGTTATCGCACGGGCATTACCACGGTGGGCGGCGCCTGCGAAGTAATCTGGTGACGCAGGGCGCTCATGCAGGGCATCACAGCGGCGCGCAGGCTTGATCCAGCCACGCCTGATCAGCGGCATCAACCAGCAATGGCCCGATTTCGGCCACCACGCGCGCGTGGTAAGCGTTCCACCAGCCGCGTTCCTGCGCGTTGAGCAGGTCCAACGCCACCAGCCGCCGATCGATTGGTGCGAGCGTCAATTCGCGAAAGCCCAACATGGCGCGTTCGGCGCCGGGCACATCGCGGGTTTCGACCAGCACGAGATTTTCGATGCGGATGCCGTATTCACCGGTCTTGTAATAGCCCGGCTCGTTGGACAGGATCATGCCGGGCTGCAGCGGTTCGTCATTGCCGGGCTGCGCCGACCATGCCGCTGCGATCCGCTGCGGGCCTTCGTGCACCGACAAATAGCTGCCCACGCCGTGCCCGGTGCCATGGTTGTAATCGAGGCCGGCCGCCCACAGATGCTGGCGGGCCAGCGCATCGAGCTGCACGCCCTTGGTGCCGGCCGGGAACACCGCGCTGGCCAGGGCGATATGGCCTTTCAGCACGCGGGTGAACCGGTCCTGCATTTCCGGCGTGGGCGTGCCGATGGCCAGCGTGCGCGTCACATCGGTGGTGCCGTCGCGATATTGCCCGCCCGAATCGACCAGATAAATACTGTCCATGCGGATCGGCAGGTTGGTTTCTTCGCTGACCCGGTAGTGCGGCAGCGCAGCGTTGGGGCCGGCCGCCGAAATCGTGTCGAACGACAGATCCTCCAGGCTGTTGGTTTCGTTGCGAAACTGGCGCAGGCGTTCGGCGGCGCTTAACTCGTCAAGGCGGCCCCGCGGCGCTTCGCGGTCGAACCAGGCCAGAAACCGCGTCAAGGCTGCGCCGTCGCGAACATGCGCGGCCTTGGTGCCGGCGATTTCCACCGGATTCTTGATGGCGCGCGGCAGCACGCAGGGGTCGCGGGCTTCGATGATGTGCGCACCGCCGGCCTCCAGGCCTGCAAAAATCGCCGCCACGCAGCCTTGCGGATCGGCCGCAACCACCTTGCCGGCCATGGCGCGCAAGGCAGTATCAAAGGCCTCCCGCGGCTGGCAACGCACGTCGCTGCCCAGATGATCGCGCAATGCAGCGCTGATCTTGCCGGGCGCAATGAACAGATCCACGCTGGCATCGGCATGAACGATGGCAAAGGCCAGCGCCACCGGCGTGCGCGCCACATCCCGGCCGCGAACATTGAGCAGCCAGGCAATCGAATCCAGCGCCGCAATCACCACGGCATCGGCGCCGCGCGCTTGCAGCCAGGCCGCCACGTCGGCGCGTTTGTCTGCGTGGCTGCGGCCGGCGAACTGCTCGTCATGCACTTCCAATGCCGCTGCCGATGGCTGCGGCCGATCAGTCCACGCGGCATCTATCGGGTTGCTGGCCACCGCCACCAGTTCCGCGCCCTTGGCGTGCAGCAGCGCAGCGGTCCCCGCTGCCCATTGCCGCGTGTGCAGCCACGGATCATGGCCGATGCGCTGGCCCGGCACGGCGTGATCGGCCAGCCATTGCGCCGCGCTGGTGGCGGGCACATCCTGATATTCAAATTGATCGGCGGGCACCTGCTGGCGCACCTGCACCGTGTAGCGGCCATCGGTGAACATCGCAGCACGGCCGTCCAGCACCGCCGCCGAGCCAGCCGAGCCGCCAAAGCCGGTTAACCACGCCAGCCGCTGGGCATATTCGCCGACATATTCGCTCATATGTTCATCGGTGAGCGGCACGACAAAGCCGGCAAGGCTTTGGGCGGCCAGCGCGGTGCGCAAGGCGGCAAGGCGGCCCGAAACGGGTGCGCTGGTGGTGGACATGGCAAGTCTTCCCTATATCTGTGACATATTCGATAGGCGCACTGCCCGCGCGCCTCAAGCACGGGAACCTGATTGATGCGCTGTCTTGTGGCCGCACTCGCCATATTGTTTTCGTTCACCGGAGCCTCCGCCCAGATGCAGCCCCCTATCGCCGCCAAACGCTCGCACAGTTTCACCCACCACGGCATCACCGTGCAGGATCCGTACAACTGGCTGAAGGACCCCGGTTATCCCAAGGTGGATGATGCCGATGTGCTGGCCTATCTGGCCGCGGAAAATGCCTATTTCGATGCGCAGATGGCGCCGATCGCCAGCTTCAAGGATCAATTGTTCGAGGAGCTGAAAGGCCGAGTGCAGCAGGATGATGCCTCGGTGCCGGTGCCAAACGGCGCGTTTGAATATTGGTGGCAGTTCAAGCCCGGCGATCAATATCGCACCTGGCTGCGGCGGCCAAAGGGCAGCGCCGCTGCGCAAGTGCTGCTGTCCGAACCCGATCTGGCCACGGGCCATGATTATTTCCGGCTTGGCGCTCAGAAGGTCAGCCCCGATGGCAAGCTGATTGCCTATGCCACCGATACCGATGGCAGCGAGCGGTTCACCATCCGCATCCGCGACATTGCAGCAGGCATGGATATCGAAACTGTCACCAAGGTGAGCGCCGGCGGCTTTGAATGGTCAGCGGATTCCAGGGCCATCGTGTGGACCGAAGTGAATGACAATTGGCGGCGCATCAAGGCGCGGCTGCACGTGCTGGGCCAGACCAGTGAAGACCGCGTGCTCTATGAAGAAACCGAGGACAAGGGCTTTGGCATATCGGTTGGCAAAAGCCAGGACGGCCAATGGCTGATCATCAGCACATCCGATCATGTCACCAGCGAAATGCGGCTGGTGCCGGCGGCCAACCCGGCCGCAGCGCCGCTGCTGATCAAGCGCCGGCAGGCCGGTGTGGCCTATGAGGTTGATGTGCGCGGGCAGGCGCTGTTCGTTCGCAGCAACGATACGCATGTCAATTTTCGGGTCGCCACTGCCAGTCTGGCGGCGCCGGCGGCATGGACGACACTGATTGCCGGCACGGACCGTGATTACATCACCGGCATCAGTGCTTTTGCCTCCTACCTGGCCGTGCAGGGCCGCCGCGACGGGCTGGACCGGATCGTGCTGCGCAAGGATGACGGCAGCGAGACCGTGGTGCCGTTCACGGAAAGCGCCTTTACCGCCAGTATCGGCAACAACCTCGAAGCCGATGCGCCGCTGCTGCGGCTGAGCTATTCGTCGATGGTCACGCCGGCGACAGTGTTTGATTTTGACGTCAAGGCCGGCACACTAATCACCCGCAAGGTGCAGAAGGTGCCATCAGGCTATGACGCCAGCCAATATGAAAGCCAGCGCATGTTTGTCACCGCGAGGGACGGCGTGCAGGTGCCCGTGGCGATCGTGTACAAAAAGGGCTTCAAGCCGGACGGCACCGGCAAGCTGCACCTTTACGGCTACGGCGCTTATGGCATCCCGACCATGCCGAGCTTTTCGGCCAATCGCCTGAGCTTGCTGGGTCGCGGCGTCGCCTTTGCCATCGCGCAAATTCGCGGCGGCGACGATCTGGGCTATGGCTGGTATCTCGATGGCAAATTGGCCAAGCGCGCCAACACGTTCAACGATTTCGTCGATGCCGCCAAGGGCCTGGTTCAGGCCGGCTGGGCCGCGCCGGGGATGATCTCGGCCAGCGGCGGTTCGGCCGGCGGCGAATTGATGGGCGCCATCGTGAATCAGGCGCCGCAGCTGTTCCGGGCCGTGGTGGCGCATGTGCCGTTTGTGGACGTGCTCAACACCATGCTCGATGACAGCCTGCCGCTCACGCCCGGCGAATGGCCGGAATGGGGCAATCCGATCACTTCGCTGGCGGATTTTGAGCTGATCCGCAGCTATTCGCCTTATGATCAGGTGCGCGCACAGGCCTATCCGCCGCTGATGGTCACTGCCGGGCTGAACGATCCGCGCGTCACCTATTGGGAGCCGGCCAAGTGGGTCGCCAAGCTGCGGGCCACCAAGACAGATCAGAACATGCTGATCTTCAAGACCAACATGGGCGCTGGCCACGGCGGCAAATCCGGGCGCTTTGCCGCGCTGGACGAACTGGCCGAAGAATATGCCTTCATCCTGACGCAGTTTGGACTGGCATCGGCAAGTGATGCCGCATCGGCAAGTGATGCC
>NZ_JBBATR010000047.1:0-13539 GCF_040398645.1 Sandarakinorhabdus sp. | reverse complement strand
GCATCGGCAAGTGATGCCGCATCGGCAAGTGATGCCTCCGCCCGCTGACCGCCGCAGCTTTGCAATTTCGGTTACTGCCCAGGCGGCCGACATTGATGAGCTCGGCCATGTCAACAATGCCGTCTATGTGCGCTGGATTCAGGACGTTGCCACCGCGCACTGGGCGGCGGTGGCCGAGCCCGCGCACCGCGATGCCTATATCTGGGTCGTTACCCGCCATGAAATTGATTATCGGCGGCAAAGCGTGGCTGGCGACACACTCACGCTGACCACGTGGGTGGGGGAACCCAAGGGCGCGCGCTTTGATCGATATGTCGAAATCATCGGTGCCGACGGGGCGCTGCGCGTCAATGCCGTCACCACCTGGGCGATCATCGAACGCGCCAGCGGCCGGCCAGCGCGGGTGCGCGCCGAGATTGCGGCGCCGTTCATGCTGCCTTGAGCAGGGTGACCAAATGCGCCAACGCCACCAGCGCCGTGGCCACGCCCACAAAGCTGAGGCCATTCCACGGAATATGCGCATGCCACGCCAGTGGTGCCCGCGCTCGCAATACGCCGCCCACGCCGCCCAGCACGGCGGCAGCCAGCCCGATGGCCAGCGCTATCCAGGTGGTTTGTACATCCATGATCGGGCTTTTGGCAGGCCGTTCAGCCTTGGGCAATCATCCGCCTTGCAGGGCGCATTGCACGGGTTTACCCACGTTGCAGCTTTCTAGGGGACGAATCATGATCCGCACTATCGCGTTTGCCACCGCACTTGCCGTTGCCGCCGTTTCCGTTCCAGCCATCGCTGCTGGGCCATTTGATGCAGCCATCGCCGGCCCCTGGCGCAGCGCCGCCAACAAGGCGCGTGATGCGCATCGCCATCCGGCGCAGACGCTGGAATTCTTCGGGATCAAGCCCGGTCAGACCGTGGTGGAAATCTCGCCGAGCGGCGGCTGGTACACCGAAATCATTGCGCCGGCGATGAAGGGCACCGGCACCTATGTCGCGGCGCTGGGCAACCCGCTGGCTTCGATGGCTGCGGCCAAAAGCGTCGAGAATTACAAGGCGAAATTCGCCGACAAGGCAATTTACGGCGATATCGCCATCGGCGTGATGGGCAAGGGCGTGGCCGATATCGTGCCAGCCGGCAGCGCCGATGCCGTGCTCACCTTCCGCAACGTGCACAATTGGCACATGTCCGATTTTGATCAGGACGCCTTCATGCTGTTTTTCAAGGCATTGAAGCCGGGCGGCACGCTGGGCGTGGTTGAACACCGCCTGCCGGAAGGCCGGCCGGATGCCGCCATGAAAACCAGCGGCTACATGAAGGTGTCTTACGTGAAGGCGCTGGCCGCCAAGGCCGGCTTCAAGCTGGTTGCCGAATCAAATGTGAACGCCAATCCCAAGGACAGCAGCGACTATCCCAAGGGCGTGTGGACGCTGCCGCCCAACTATGCCGAAGGCGAAACCGACAAGGCAAAATATGCCGCCATCGGCGAATCCGACCGGATGACGCTGAAGTTCATGAAGCCAAAGGCTTAATCCACCGCCATCGGGGTGCGGCGGATCAGGGAAACCGCCGCACCCCGATTGCCGATTTTGCAATATCGTCCAGCCCCTGATCAATCCGCGCGATCACATCGGCCAACGGCTCGGCCACCACCGCCATCCAATGGGCATTGGCGTGGCAGAGCATGTCACCGGCCAGCAGAAGCCCGACATGGCCGGGGAAAAACACCAGATCACCGGCAGCGCGGGCGGCAAATTCAACTGGCGCGCCCTGTTCACGCTGCAAATCCGTGTCCCGGCGCAGCGCGATGCCTTCGGCAGCCAGCGTTGCCTGCACAAATCCCGAACAATCGGCCCCATCGGGCGTGCGGCCGCCCCACACATACGGCGCGCCCATGAACAACGCCGCCGCTGCAAACCGCGTCGCCGGCGCAGCTTCAACATGGCGGCGGTGCACAAACCCGCCGCCCGCCAGCGCCACCATGGTGCCAGCAGCCTGGCCGGCAAATTGCGCGCCAAACGGCAGTTCCGCCAGCACAGCGGCCTTGATGCTGGCATCGGCAAACACCGGTGCGCGCCGCACCGTGATGCGGTGGGTGGACGCGGTTTCGGATGGCAATGCCAGCGCATCAAACGGTGCCCAGCCGATATAATTGTCATGGCCGCAGCGCCCGAGCGCGAAGCCATGCTTCACATCCACGATGGCGAATATCTCACCGAGCAGCAGCTCGCTCACCGCCTCCGCCTCCGCTGCCGGCGCGCTGCGCAACATCACGCGCGGCGCGGTGCACACCAATAGGCGCGGATCGACAAAGCGCACGGCAGCAATATCCCCGGCCAGCGCCAGTTCGACATGCTCTGGCCCGGCAAACCATTCGCGCGGTTCACGGCGCTGTGCAGCGCCCTGCAGCATCCAGCTCATGCATACCGCCCGCGCAGCAGCGCCCAGATGGCACGCAGGCCCAGCGCTTCGCCGCCCTTGGGCCGGCCGGGCTTGCTGGCCGGCGTCCAGGCGAAGGTATCGAGGTGCAGCCACGCCATGCCCGGCGGCACAAAGGCTTCGAGGAACAGCGCCGCGGTGATCGCACCGGCAAAACCGCCGTCGGCGCTGTTGACCATATCGGCGACATCGGATTTCAGCATGTCGGCATAGGGCGCCCACAGCGGCAGCCGCCACAGCGGATCGCCCGCCGCCATGCCCGCCGCCATCGCTTCGCTGGCCAACGCATCGTCATTGGCAAACAGCGCCGGCAGCTGCGGCCCGAGCGCCACCCGCGCTGCGCCAGTAAGAGTAGCGAAATCGATCATCAATTCCGGTTTCTGCTCGGCCGCCAGCGCAATGGCATCGCACAGCACCAGCCGGCCTTCGGCATCGGTATTGGTGATTTCAATGCTTTTGCCGGCGCGGGTGGCGATCACGTCGCCGGGGCGCATGGCATTGCCGGCGATGGCGTTCTCGGCCGCCGGAATCACCAGATGCAGGCGCACCGGCAGACGGGCCTGCATCACCATGCGGGCCAGCGCCAGCGCATGGGCCGCGCCGCCCATATCCTTTTTCATGGCGGCCATGCCGCTGGTCGGCTTGATGTTGAGGCCGCCGCTATCGAAGGTGATGCCCTTGCCGATGATCGCCAGCCGCGGGTGATCCGGATTGCCCCAATTCGCTTCGATCAGGCGCGGCGTGGCGGCGGCGGCGCGGCCCACGGCATGCAGCGCCGGAAAGCCCTGTTCCAGCAGCGCCTCCCCGGCCACGACGCGCACATCGGCATTGTACGGCCGCAGCGTGTCGATCACGACCTGCGCCAGATCGGCCGGCGTGAGATCGCAGGCCGGCGTGTTGACCAGATCGCGCACCAGCGCCGTGGCCTGCGCCGCCATCACCGCCGGCGCAATCGCTGCCAAGCTGCTGGTGGCCAGCACGCGCAGCCCCTCTGGCGCGGCGCGGCGGTAGCGGGTGAAGCGGTGCTGCGCCAGGCACCAGCCCAGCCCGGCCTGCCCCAGTTCGCCCGCCAGCCCATAACGGCCGGCCGGCAATTTCTGCGCCGCCGCTGCGAGCGCCCATGGCCCCAGTGGCCCGGGTGGCACACCGGCCAGCGCCAGCCAATCGGATGGGCCATCGCCCGCAATCATCGCAGCCGTGCCGGGCGCGCCCGCAAAGCCCTGCGCTGCCACACCGGTGCGCACACGCTCGCCCTGCCCGGCCAGCCACGCCGCCAGCCCATCGGCGGCAATCGGCAGCAACGAAATCGCCGGCTGGCCATCGGCCGCCACCAGCAGCGCGGCCAGATCAATCATGCCGGCACGCCGAACAGATCAGTTTCGTCCGCATCCTCGATAAGCACCGGGATGATGTCCCCCACTGCCACGCCGCTGCAATCGCGCAGATGCACCATGCCATCGATTTCCGGCGCGTCATATTTGCTGCGCCCCGATGCGCCGCCGTCCTGGTCGACCTCGTCGATCAACACATCCAGCGTAAGGCCAATCTTCTCGGCGAGGCGACGCCGCGAGATCTCGCTTTGCACCGCCATGAAGCGATGCCAGCGTTCTTCCTTGACCGCTTCGGGCACCGCCATGGGCAGATCATTGGCCTGCGCGCCGGCCACGGCTTCATATTTGAAGCAGCCGGCCCGGTCGATCTGGGCCTGTTCCAGCCATTCGAGCAGATACTCAAAATCCGCCTCGGTTTCGCCGGGAAAGCCGACGATGAAGGTAGAGCGGATGGCAAGATCAGGCACCAGCGCCCGCCATTTCTTGATGCGTTCCAGCACCTTGGCTTCGTTGGCCGGGCGCTTCATCGCTTTGAGCACCGCTGGCGCTGCATGCTGGAACGGAATGTCCAGATACGGCAGCACCAGGCCTTCGGCCATCAGCGGGATCAGATCATCGACATGCGGATAGGGATAAACATAATGCAGCCGCACCCAAGCGCCCAGGCCGCCGAGCTCACGCGCCAGATCGGTGATGTGCGCGCGGCGCTCGGTACCGCCCAGCGAAGACACAGCGTGGCGCAGATCAACCCCGTAAGCCGATGTGTCCTGGCTGATCACCAGCAATTCCCTGGCACCAACCCCGACCAGCGCAGCGGCCTCGCGCATGATCGCAGCTGGCGGCCGGCTGGCGAGACGGCCGCGCAGTGACGGGATGATGCAGAAAGCGCAGGTGTGATTGCAGCCTTCGGAAATTTTCACATAGGCATAATGGCGCGGTGTCAGCTTCAGGCCGGCATCGGGCACCAGATCAATGTAGGCTGATTTCACCGGCGGCGCGGCGGCATGCACGGCGCTGACCACCTGATCATATTGCTGCGGGCCGGTCACCGCCAGCACGGCCGGAAAGCGGGCGCGGATGGCATCAGCCTCGACGCCCATGCACCCGGTCACGATCACCCGGCCATTTTCGGCGATGGCCTCGCCAATGGCTTCCAGGCTTTCGGCCTTGGCCGAATCCAGAAAGCCGCAGGTGTTGACGATCACCACATCGGCGCCGGCATAATCGCCCGACAGCGCATAGCCATCGGCGCGCAGCTGGGTGAGGATGCGTTCGGAATCGACCAGCGCCTTGGGGCAGCCCAGCGATACCATGCCAATCCGGGGAGCAACCGGGGGAGCAGTGATCTGGTTCATGGCCGCGCCGTGCATTGGAATCCGCCGCGATGCAAGTGGCTCATGCCGTCAGCGCCCGCCGATCAACGTGGCCGGATCAACCGCCGTACGGCCGCGCCGCAATTCGAAATGCAATTGCGGTTCGGCCACCGCCCCGGTCTGCCCGGCGCGCGCAATGACTTCGCCAGCCTTGACGCGGGTGCCGCGCGCCACCAGCAGCGCATCATTGTGGCCATAGGCCGAAACCCAGCCGCCGGCATGCTTGACCAGCAGCAGATTGCCAAAGCCCGGGATGGCATCGCCGGCATAAGCCACCACCCCGTCACCCGCCGCGCGCACCGCTTCGCCGATGCTGGCCTTCAGATTGATCCCGTCATTGAAACGGCCGCCGGCTTTAGGGCCAAAGCCCGAGACGACCCGGCCCGGCAAGGGCCAGCGAAAGGCTGGCGCCGCGCCGGTGATGGCAGGCAGCGGTGTTGGCGCTTCATCGCCGGCAGCTGGCGCCGGGCGTCTTGACGGCGGCGGCACCTTGGCGGCAGCGGGTTGGCCGCCGGTCACCACATCATCGATGGTGATGGCAAAGGCGCGCGCCCGCGCTTCGATATCTGCCGCCTGCGGCGGCCTGGCGGGCAACCGATCGGCGTTGGGCAGCGCGGGCAGCCGCAGGCGCTGGTTCAATCGCAGCACATAAGGCTCTTTCAGCCCGTTCAGGCTGACCATGTCGCGCCATGACGCGCCATAGGCCTGCGCAATGGCAATGCCGGTTTCGCCGGGGCCAACCGTGTGAAATCGCCCCTGCGGCGTGACGACGGCATTGGGCACCACCCGCCGCGCCACCCAATCGGTGCGCCGCGCGGAAACGGGTTTGGCAGCGGCGGCACGCGGCGGGGCTGCACTGCGCGGCACCGCACGGGCGGCCGGCGGCGGTGCCAATGGCGGCACCCGCGAACAGGCCGGCAGCACAAGCAGCAGCAGCCACAGCAAGGCCGGGGCGCCGCCTGCCCGCATCAGCGTTCCGCCAGATCAGCCAATGCGGTCTTCAGCCGGCTGATCGACTGATAATGCGTCATGTCCAGATGCAGCGGCGTTACGGAGATGCAGGCTTCGTGCATGGCCTTCAGATCGGTTTCATGGCCCGGCGCCGGCTTTTCCTTGCCGAAACCATGCCAGTAATAGGGAAATCCGCGCGGATCGGTGCGTTTGATCAAGTGGATGTTGCCGTAATCGCGAAAGCCCTGCTCGGTCACGCGCACGCCCTTCACATCTTCGGCCAGCACCGGCGGGAAATTGATGTTGATCAGCATGCCATCCGGCCATTCACCCGCGATGATGCGGCTGATGATGGCCGCGCCGTGGCTGCCGGCGCAGGAAAAATCCTCCATGCCGGCGGTGTAATCCATCATCACCTGCGACAGGGCGATCGAGCGGATGCCGGCCAGGCATCCTTCCATCGCGGCTGAAACCGTGCCGCTGTAGGTGACATCCTCGGCCAGATTGCCGCCGCGATTGACGCCTGACAGGATCAGATCGGGCTTGTGATCTTCCAGCACGGCGCCGAGCGCCAGCATCACGCAATCGGTGGGCGTGCCGCGCACGGCAAAGCGGCGCGGGCTGATTTCGCGCAGCCGCACCGGCTGTGACAGCGTCAGGCTATGGCCAGCGCCGGACTGTTCTTCGGCCGGCGCCACCACCCAGACATCATCAGACAATTGCGCTGCAATCGCTTCGAGCGTGACCAGGCCGGGGGCAGTGATGCCATCATCATTGGTAACCAGAATGCGCATGTCAGGGCTCCAGCCGGGTGATGCCGGCCATGTAGGGCAGCAAGACCGCCGGAATGATGACACTGCCATCGGCTTGCTGATAATTTTCGATCACTGCCACCAGCGTACGGCCAACCGCGAGGCCGGAGCCATTCAGGGTGTTCACCGGCCCGCGCGTGCCCTTGTCGCCCGCCGCTTTCCAGCGGGCGTTCATGCGCCGGCCCTGAAACTCGCCGCAATCGGAGACGGAGGAAATCTCGCGGTAGCTGTTCTGGCCGGGCAGCCACACTTCCAGATCATAGGTCTTGCGCGCCGAAAAGCCCATGTCGCCGGCACACAGCAACATCCGGCGATAGGGCAGCTCCAGCGCCTGCAAAATGGCTTCGGCGCTGGCCAGCATATGGTCATGCTCAGCCTCGGCCTGATCGGGCGTGCAGATCGTCACCAGTTCGCATTTTTCGAACTGATGCTGGCGGATCAGGCCGCGCGTGTCGCGCCCGGCGCTGCCGGCCTCGCTGCGAAAACACGGCGTCAGCGCGGTCATGCGGATCGGCAGATCGGCGGCATCGACAATCTGGCCGGCAACCAGATTGGTCAGGCTCATTTCGGCGGTGGGGATCAGATAACGGCCATCGGTGGTCTTGAAGAGATCCTCTTCAAATTTGGGCAATTGGCCGGTGCCATAGGCCGCTTCGGCCTTGACCAGATAGGGCGTCGCCACTTCGGTATAGCCGCGCACCCCGGTCTGCACGTCGATCATATACTGGCCCAGCGCGCGCTGCAGCCGCGCCAACGGTCCCCGCAGCACCGCAAAGCGCGCACCCGCCACCCGCGCCGCCGCTTCGGGATCATAGCCCAGCCTGGCCGCCACGATATCATGCTCCAGCGGCGAAAAATCGAAATTGCGCAGCGTGCCCCACCGCAGCACCTCGGCATTGCCATGCTCGTCCACGCCGTCCGGCACCTCGGCAGCTGGCGCGTTGGGCAGGCTGTTCAGGCCGGCATCGGCAGCAGCGGTGGCAATGCGCGCCGTGTCTTCCATTGCAGCGATCTGTTCCTTCAAAGCCGCCACTTCGGCCTTGATCGCATCGCTGCGGGCAGCATCCTTGGCGGCCATCGCCGCGCCGATTTCCTTGGATGCCGCATTGCGGCGCGCCAGTGCCTCTTGCAGCGCCGTTTCGGCACTGCGCCGCGCCGCATCCGCCGCCAGCAGCGCACTGGCAGCATCGGTCACCCCGCGCCGGGCCAGGGCCGCCGCAAAACCGTCCGGATCGGCGCGAAGCTGCTTGATATCGTGCATGGCCAGCCTTTGCCCTGCCAAGGCGCAGCCCGCAAGCCAGTGCATTGGGCTTTCGCTGGCGCGCAGCTTTCGCCTATGGTCACGGCGTGATCGTCACTTGCCCCAATTGCGGTGCCAAATATCGGCTGGAGGTTGGCGTGGTCATGCGCCGGCCCAAGCTGAAATGCGCCGATTGCGGCCAGCGCTGGGTGCCGGGCGAAGACATCGACGAGGATGAAGCCGTCGCCGCCGTGCAGGAGGAAGTGCGCGCAGCGCGCAACCCGCTACCACCACCGCCTTCAGAGCCGGCAGCGGACCAGCACGCCGAACCGGATTCGGATACCGGTGCGCTCGATTCGCAGCCGACGCCGTGGGGAAAATGGCTGCTCGCCATCGTGATAGGCGCGGCATTTGCCACCGCATCGGCCGGGCTGTGGGTAGGCCGCATCGCACCCGAAGCCTTGCCCGGCATCGGGCCGCTGCTGGCGCAAGCCTCCCCGCCGCAGCCCCGGCTGGATGTTGCCGTAACCGCCCGGATTTCGCGCCTGCCCGGCGGCGGCGCGCTGCTGGAAGTGACCGGCCGCATCAGCAATCCGGGCCGCGCTGCGGCAGAAGTGCCGGCGTTGGAGGTGCGGCTGCTGAATGAAGGCGCGGCGGTTGAATGGGTGATCCCGCCGCCCGCAGCCATGATCGCGCCGGGGCAGCAGATCGGCTTTGCCAGCAGCAGCACCGATGTGCCGGCCGGACCGATCACCGTGCAAGTGCGATTGGCCCGCGGCGGACGACAAGGCGGCTGACACGAAGGCTGTCGCAAGAGCCTCCGGCGGGCAGGGCTGAGCCCTGCACCACTGCAGTTTTCGCTCGGTCCCAGCCTCCCAAACCGAGCACCAAACCAACAATAGGGTGCAGGGGTTACCCCTGCCCGCCGGAGGCTCCTTGCCGCTGTCTGCCGCTCAATGGCGCTCTAGAGCAGGGCTGAGTCCGTGGGCAGGCCGAGCAGGATACGGCCGGCCAGTTCCAGCGTTGGCGGGGCGACCATGACATGCTGGGTGGCGACATGGGCGTCGCGGAAGCGCCGGTTCAGCGGATGGCTGGCATAGACTGAGGTGCCGCCGGCCAGCTCGTGCATCTTCGCCGCCACGCGCGCGGACACCATGGTGAGCCGTGTCGCCGCGAGCCGCAACCGGGCGCGGGCCATCAGATCGAGCGCGTCGCCGGCCACGACACGGTCCCACGCTGCCGCGATTTCGGCCATCACCAGCGCGCGCGCTGCATCGAGATCGGCCTGCGCGACGGCAAAATCGGCCTGCACGACGCTGCGTTCGGCCAGCATGCGGCTGCTGCCCTGGGCTTTCTTGGCGGTGGCCAGCGCCTGCAGATCGGCCAGCGCGCCCTGGGCATTGCCGCTGGCCACCGCCGCGATGCCCAGCGCCAGCAAGGCAAAGGGCGCAAAGCGGTAGACGGCGCCGGTTTCGCGCGGCGTATCGGTGATGAACGACACGCTGCGGCTCTGCGGCACCCGCGCCGCGCTGGCCGCCAGATCACCCGACCCGCTGCCGCGCATGCCCAGCGCATCCCAGGTATCGATCAACGCCACATCGGCGCGGCGCATCACCATCATGCGGTGATCGGGTGCGCCGCTGGGCAGGCGCCGCATGTCAGCGCCGTCCATGATGACCGCGCCGCCGAGCAGCCAACTGCAATTGGCGCTGCCTGAGCCCCAGGGCCAGCGGCCGGACACTAGATAATCATCGCCGTCCACCAGCGCGCGGCCCATCGGCGCAAACACACCGCCGGTGATGACGCAGGGATCGGCCCAGATTTCGCGGGCATGATCTTCGGGCAGCCAGGCCGAAATCAGCGCCGTGGTGCCGCCGATCATCACGCACCAGCCGGTGGCGGCATCAGCGCGGCCCAATTGCTCCAGCGCGGCAAACAAGGTCGCCACATCCACCTCGCCGCCGCCCAGCGATTTGGGCACCAGCATGCGAAACAGGCCGGCCTGCGCCAATTCGGCTGCGAGATCGGCAGGCAAGCGGCGCTGCGCCTCGGTATCGGCAGCGCGGGCCGATATGGCTTCGAGCAATCCAGTTGGCAGAACGCCCATCACAGCTTCCACAGGCTGGCGAGATTGTTTTTCTGCATGTCGGATGATCCGCCGACAATCGGCATGCCGAGCAGATCGCGGACGTGCCGTTCCATGTCGAACGCGTCGGACAAGGCATAGGAACCGATCACCTGCTGACAGGCCAGCGCGATTTCCACCCCAACATCGGCCACAAACAGCTTGGCCATGCTGGTTTCGGCGCTGCATGGCCGGCCCTCGTTGGCCAGCCAGGCGGCGTGATAGAGCATGTGGCGGGCGGCCTGCAGCTTGGTGCGCGCCACCACCAATTTGTGGCGCACGGCCTGATGCTGGCTGATCGCCTTACCGAATTGCACGCGTTGCTGGGCATAATCCCACGCCTCATCCAGCGCGGCGCGGGCAATGCCGAAGGCGACGGCGGTGATTTCCAGCTTCTCCACGTCGAGCGCGCGCCCGGCGAGCAGTTTCCAGCCCTGGTTCCACATCGCCGGCCCGCCGACGATATTGGCCGCCGGCACCCGCACGCCATCGAAATACACATCCTGGCTGGCGGTGTAGCGCAGGTTCGAATGGTGGATATCCTGCATGCGCACGCCCGGCGCGTTGGTGGGGATCAGCACGAACGACAGGTTGCGATAGCGCTCCTCGGCCGGCCCGGAGCGGACCAGCGCGTAAATATAATCGCTCCAGTCCGCGCCGGTGCACCAGCGCTTGGCCCCGTCGATCACCACCTCATCGCCTTCAAGCCGTGCGCGGGTGGTGACGCTGGCCAGATCGCCGCCCACATCAGGCTCGGACAAGCCATAGGCAAAGAACAGCTCGCCGCGCGCCAAGGCAGGCAGGAATTGCGCCTTTTGTTCGGCGCTGCCATTTTCCGACAGGTTCATGCCGCCATAAAAGGCCGTATGGATATACGGCCCGGCCAGACATGGGCCTACGGTGGCCAATTCCTCGATCACCGCGATGGCGGCAACCAGATCCTGGCCGGCGCCGCCAAAGGCCTCGGGCACTGTCAGCGCGGTCAGGCCCAGCTTGTTCAGTTCGGCATAAACGTCGCGCGGCCAGCGGTGATCGCGGTCCCACTGGATGCGGGCTTCGCGCGGCGCATGGGCGGCGACAAATCGTCGGATGGTGTCGCGCAATTGCCCGATATGCTCAGGCTCATCGGTGAAGGTCACGGGCGGCAGCGGGGGCGCCATGCTCAATCTCCGGTCAGGATCGGCGGCCGGCGCTCGCGAAAGGCGCGCACCGCCTCGGCGCGGTCGGCCGCGAGGTTGGACAGGGTTTCATAGGGGATGGATGCGTCCATCAATTGCTGCGCCAGCACGCGCAGCGGCTGATTGGCCACCACCTTTGACCAGCGCACCGCATATTTGGGATTGGCCATCAGCTTGGCGACCAGCTCGGTCACCTTGGCATCCAGATCGGCGGTGGGCACGGCATAGTTGATCAGCCCCATCGCCTCGGCGCGCGGCGCCTTGATCAGATCGCCGGTCATCAGAAATTCCTTGGCGCGGGCATAGCCGATCAATTGCGGCCAGATCACCGCGCCGCCATCGCCAGCGACCAGCCCAACCTTGACATGCGGATCGCCGATCACCGCATTTTCATCGGCAACAATGATGTCGCACAGCAGCGCGATGGTCGCGCCCAGCCCGGCCGCAGCACCGTTCATGCGGCAGATCACCGGCTTTTCGATTTCCAGCAGCGTGGTCACGATGCGCTTGGCATCCCAGCCGATATCGCGAAACTGGTTGGGGTGCGCGATTTGCTCTTCAAACCAGTCAAAATCTCCGCCCGCACAAAAGGCCCGGCCCGCCCCAGTCAGCACGATGATGTCGCTATCAGGATCGCGCTGCAAATCGGTGAACACCCGCGCCAGTTCATGGTGCATCGCTTCATCGACGCCATTCACCGGATTGTTGCCGGTGATCGTCGCCGTCAGCACGCGCGCATGGCCGAATTGCCCGCGCGTGAAGGTGAAACGGCTATAGTCCTGCAGCATCGCCGCCTCTCCCCGAATGATCAGCTACAACGTGGCGCACGCCGGGCGCGGGGTCAAACTGGCCAATCAGGGAAGGCGCAGCGCCGCCTTCACCTTGGCCCAACCGACCAGCTTGAAATTTTGCGTGGGCACGTTCTCGCCGTCTTGCGCCACCATCAGCCCGCCGCCAAAGCCCGCGCCGAAATCGCCGGTCATCACGGCAATGCCGTCGGTTTCCTGCGTGCTGCCAAATGTGCCGGCCGCAATGCGGAACCGCCCCACAAAGCGATCATCCGCCAGCCGATAGACAGCATAAGCGTTGTCGCCCTGGCTGGATGCGACCAGCCAGCCGCCATTGCCGGCACCATCTGCGGCAATTGCCAGCCCTTCGACATCGGCAACCAGCCGCTTGCCATCAACGCCGGCCAGCTTGACCGGGCGCACCGGCCCCGATGCGCGCGCATCCCAGCGCCAGATGCCGACATCTTCTTCGGCCACATAAAGCCGCGCCGTGCGCGGATCGACGACGCAGCCTTCAGACTGGGTTGCCAGCTTCATGGTGCGCACGGTGCGCCCCGTTGCTGAAGCAGTGTCCAGTTCGATCTGGCGGATGGTGCCATCCTTCATGACGATGAAGGCGGTAATCGCGCTGCCAGTGGGCGTGGCCCAAAGGCACATGCCATAGGCCTCGCCCGCGCCCGCCGGCACGCGGCCGATCGGGATCAGCCGCGCCGCCTGCGTGTCCAGCCGGAACAGCGCGATATGGGCGTTGGCTTCGTCGCTGCGATCGCTGGCGGCCACGATCACGCCCTGCGGCGTGTCCACCAGATCGACATTGTTGACGCGGCCGGCATCGATGAAATGCCGCACCTTGCCAGCAAGATCATAGACATACAGGCCGGCCTTCTTGTCCGTCCCCACGATCAGGCTGGCGGCCGGATTGGCCGCATTGCGCCAGATCGCCGGATCATCGGCAGCATCGTCGCTGGTCTTTACGGCGGTGGTTTCGGCGTCCGCCGTCACGCTGGCAGTGCGGACGGCGGGCACCGCCGCAGGCTCGGCACACGCCGCGACCAGCACGGGCAACAGGGCCAGCAGGCAAACGGAACGCATCGTCATCATTTGGCGGTGATGAAGATCGGATTGGCATAAAACCACAGATCGCTCCACGGGTCTTCGCCCTTGGGATCGCCGGCCGGTTCCAGTTCGGCGGTGCTGGTGCCGCGCACGCGCAGATAGATCGGCCCGCTCAGCTTGGGAATGCGGTGGGTCATCGTCAGCATTTCGCCGTCCCGCTGCCAATCGGCGGCCGTGAAGCGCCGGACAAC
>NZ_JBBATR010000046.1:12403-19209 GCF_040398645.1 Sandarakinorhabdus sp. | reverse complement strand
TCGCCCTGCAGCACGCCGCCCTGGATGGCAGCGCCCATGGCGACCACTTCATCGGGGTTGACGCTGGTGTTGGGCTCCTTGCCAAACAGCTCCTTCACGAAGGCGCGCACGCGCGGCATGCGGGTCATGCCGCCAACCAGGATCACTTCATCCAGATCGCCCGGCTTCACACCGGCTTCCTTGATGGCATCCAGGCACGGCTTGCGGGTGCGCTCGATAAGATCGATGACCAGCTTTTCCAGATCGGCGCGGGTGATCGACTTGACGAGATGCTTGGGGCCGTTCTGATCAGCCGTGATGAACGGCAAATTGACTTCGGTGGCAGCCGACGAAGACAGCTCGATCTTGGCCTTTTCCGCGGCTTCCTTCAGGCGCTGCAACGCCAGCTTGTCCTTGGTCAGATCAATGCCTTCGGCTTTCTTGAAATCACCCGACAGAAACTCCACCAGCTTGGCATCGAAATCTTCGCCGCCAAGGAACGTGTCACCGGACGTGGATTTCACTTCGAACACGCCATCGCCCAGCTCGAGGATGGAGATGTCGAAGGTGCCGCCGCCAAGATCATACACCGCCACGGTGCGGGCTTCGGTTTTCTTGTCGAGGCCGTAGGCCAGCGCAGCCGCCGTTGGCTCGTTGATGATGCGCAGCACTTCCAGGCCGGCGATCTTGCCGGCATCCTTGGTGGCCTGGCGCTGGGCGTCGTTGAAATAGGCCGGCACGGTGATGACGGCCTGCGTCACGGTTTCGCCCAGATACGCCTCGGCGGTTTCCTTCATCTTCTGCAGGATGAAGGCCGAAATCTGCGACGGGCTGTAATCTTCGTTGCCGGCACGCACCCAGGCATCGCCATTGGGGCCGCGCGCGATGTCATAAGGCACCAGGCCAGCGTCCTTGCTGGTCAGCGGATCATCAAACCGGCGGCCGATCAGGCGCTTTACGGCAAACACGGTATTGGCGGGATTGGTCACGGCCTGGCGCTTGGCGGGCTGGCCGACCAGCCGCTCGCCGTCCTTGGTAAACGCCACTTGGCTGGGGGTGGTGCGCGCACCTTCGGCGTTCTCAATCACGCGCGGCGCCGAACCTTCCATCACAGCCACGCAGCTGTTGGTGGTGCCCAAATCGATCCCGATTACCTTTGCCATGTCCGGCTCTTCCTTAATCTGTGGGGCCAGCCTGCTGCGCCCCATCAAGGCAGCGCGGCAGGGTCGTCCCCGGTTGGTTGTGTTGGCCAGTGCCCCAGCCTGTTCATCTCACCACGGCGATATAAGGTGCGAATCTGGCGCTGCAAGACGCCGGCCCCGCGATTAACGGAAGCAATCATGCGACAAGCCAAGGACGTGATGACGCAGAGCCGCATGTTGACTAGCGGCGAAACGGCGCTGGCGGCCAGTGTGTTCGGCGCGGCGCTGGATGCGGCGCGGGTGCTGGTGCACCGCGCCAAGTGGTGGGCATTGCAGCCACGGTGGGTCACGATGGCACCCGATGGCCATATCTGGTGCCATCCCAAGGGCGGCAACTGGAGCGCGGATTTCGCTGGCGAAGGCCTCGGCGGCCAGGCGCATTTCATACACGAGCTGGTACATGTCTGGCAGGTGCAAACCGGCGGGCATCTGGCGCTGCGCCGGCCGCCATGGGCGCGCTACCGCTACAAGATCGTGCCGGGCAAGCCGTTTGCGCGCTATGGCATCGAACAACAGGCCTGCATCGTCGAACACGGCTTTCGCGCGCGCGTCCGGGGTGATTCCGTCACATTGGCCGCACTGGCGGCGATCATCCCCTTTGCGGGCTGGAAATAGCAACCTGTGCGCGGCGCAGCGTTAACCGGCCGCCAGCGCATCCTCCGGGATCGCATAGAAAAGCCCGGCGCCCTGCATGGCGCTGGCTGACAGGGCCTGCACCTGCGGCAGTAGCTGTTCGGCAAAAAACCGGGCCGTGGTGCGTTTGGCCGCGGCAAACACCGGATCGGGATGGTGACGCGAGACCAGCGCCTGCTTTGCAAGTAACCAACCGCCCAATGTCAGGCCCATCAGCCGCAAATAGGGCACCGCGCCGGCCGCAACATCATCGGGATTGTTGGCCCCGGCCAGCCACACCGATGTGGTTTGCGCCGCATCCAGCGCATCCTGCAGCCACGGCGTGATCAGCTTCAATTCCGCATCATCGGACAGATCGTGCAGCGTGGCGCGCACCTCGCCCAAAATGTCCTTCCAATGCTGGCCGCCGTCCTGGTGCAGCTTGCGGCTGACCAGATCCATGGCCTGGATGCCGTTGGTGCCTTCATAAATTGGCGCAATACGGGCATCGCGCAAATACTGCGCGGCGCCGCTATCCTCAACATAGCCCATGCCGCCAAATACCTGCACGCCCATGCTGGCCACTTCCACGCCGATGTCGGTCGCCCACGCCTTGGAAATCGGCGTGAGCAGATCGGCCAAGCCCGAACCGGCGGCATCGCCCACATGCCCCCGATCAACGGCGGCGGCATTCAGATACACCAGCGCCCGCGACGCTTCGGTCAGCGCGCGCATGGTCATGATCGTGCGGCGCACATCGGCATGTTCAATGATGCGCACCGGATCGCGCGCGCCGGGGCCAGTGGCGCCGAACTTGGCGGATTGCACCCGCGTGCGGGCATAATCCAGCGCGTGCTGAGTCGCGGCCTCCGCGATGGCCACGCCTTGCAGGCCGACCTGAACGCGGGCGTTGTTCATCATGGTGAACATGGCGCGCATGCCGCCGCCTTCATGGCCGACCATCCAGCCGGTGCAGGCGTCATGATCACCAAAGCTCATCGTGCAGGTCGGGGAGGCATGGATGCCCAGCTTGTGTTCCAGGCCAACGCATTTCAGATCATTGCGCACCCCGCCGGGCAGGAATTTCGGCACCAGAAACAGGCTGATGCCTTTGGTGCCGGGCGGGCTGTCCGGGGTGCGCGCCAGCACCAGGTGCACGATATTGTCGGCGGCATCATGCTCGCCCCAGGTGATGTAGATCTTGGTGCCCTTGATCAGCCAGCTGCCATCCGGGCCGGGCTCCGCCCGGGATTTCAGCGCACCAACATCGCTGCCCGCGCTCGGTTCGGTCAGGTTCATCGTGCCGGTCCATTCCCCGGTGACCAGCTTTGCCAGATAGGCCGATTGCAATTCGGGGCTGGCATGGGCCGCCAACGCCTCGATCGCGCCCTGCGACAGCATCATGCACAGCGCGAATGCCATGTTGGCACTGGTGATCTGTTCCTGCACGGCCACAGCCACGGCAAACGGCAGGCCCTGGCCGCCATGGGCCTCGGCCACGCCCAGCCCGGCCCAGCCGGCATCGCGATATTGCGCATAGGCTTCGGCAAAGCCCGGCGGCAGCGTGACGACACCGTCCGCCAGCCGGGCATGAACCTTGTCCCCCACCACATTCAGCGGCGCAAACACATTGGCGGCCATCTTGCCGGATTCGGCCAGAATCGCCTCCACCATATCGGGCGTGGCATTGGCATAGGCCGGCAGCGCCGCCAGCCCCGGCAGATCGGCAATCACATCCAGCACAAAACGCTGTTCGGTGGTGGGAGCGGTGTAGGGCATGGACGCGATTTTCCGGCCTTGGGTTGAACAACATCACCGTATAGACGCGCAGCATGGCCAGCAACAGCCGCATCATCGCTCCAGACGCCGCCGGCATTGCCGCAGCGGCGGCGCTGCTGCGCGCTGGCGGCATCGTGGCGGTGCCCACCGAGACCGTCTACGGCCTTGCCGCGCGCGCCGATGATGGCGCAGCGGTTGCCGGTATTTATGCTGCCAAGGGCCGACCCAGCTTCAACCCGTTGATCGTGCATGTTGCTGATGTGAACCAGGCGCAGAAACTGGCAGTGTTTTCGCCGCTGGCGCAGCAGCTGGCAGCGCGCTTCTGGCCGGGGCCGCTGACATTGGTGCTGCCGCACCGGGCAGATGCGCCCGTGGCGTTGCTGGTCACAGCCGGGCTCGATACGATTGCACTGCGCTGCCCGGCGCATCCGGTGATGCAGCAATTGATCGCCATCGTGGGCCCGCTGGCGGCGCCGTCGGCCAATGCATCGGGGCGGATTTCACCAACCCGCGCCGCGCATGTGCTGGAGTCGCTTGCCGACGTTCCGGTGATCGATGCCGGGCCGTGCGCGGCCGGCGTGGAATCGACCATCGTCGCAATCGAGTCCAGCGGCTGGCGTTTGCTGCGCCCCGGCGCCGTGGCGGTTGAGGAATTGGGTGCCGCCGCTGGCCCGCCGCTGCCATCCGTGTCCACGGGTGGCCCGGTCGTGGCGCCGGGCATGCTGGCATCGCACTATGCCCCGCAGCAGCCAGTGCGGCTGGAGGCACTCACAGCAGAACAGGCGGAATTTCACATCGGTTTTGGCAGCGTTGCCGGCGATGCCACGCTGTCGGCAACTGGCGACCTGACGGAAGCCGCCGTCCGCCTGTTCGATCTGCTGCACAGCGCGCAGGCGTCTGGCCGCGCCGGCATCGCGGTGGCGCCGGTGCCCAGCCACGGCCTGGGCCAGGCAATCAATGATCGCCTGGCCCGCGCGGCCGCGCCCAGACGCTGAGGCCAGCGGTTAGAGCTTGCCGATTTTCTCGGCGGCTTCGCGCAGGATGGCGGCGATGGCTTGTGCCTGCTCAGCCCGGGATTCGGCGTCTTTCATGCCGTCCCGCGCCGCTGTGCGCAGATCATGCATGGCCTCGCGCAGGGGGCCCTGTTCGCTGTCGCTGTTGCACTTCGCCATATCGTCCAGGCGCTGGAGTGCGTCTTTCAACTGCTCCTCCGCCGCATCCAGCGCAGCGCGGCCTGCGTCGGTGATGGCGTAGCAGCGGCGGCCTTCCTCGCTGGCGATTTCGGCAATCAGGCCTTCATCGGCGAGCATGCTCAGCATCGGATAAATCATGCCCGGTGACGGCGAATAGAGGCCGCCAGACAGGTTTTCGATGGCCTTGATCAGATCATAGCCGTGGCGCGGCTCTGCTTTGAGCAGGTGCAGCGTCAGGATCTTCAGCGCATCGGCACCGAAGCGCCGGCGGCGGCGGCCCGGA
This sequence comes from Sandarakinorhabdus sp., assembly GCF_040398645.1. Taxonomy (GTDB): domain Bacteria; phylum Pseudomonadota; class Alphaproteobacteria; order Sphingomonadales; family Sphingomonadaceae; genus Sandarakinorhabdus. The sequence goes on along the minus strand of NZ_JBBATR010000046.1, from coordinate 14,161 downwards.
CCGGGGCGTGAGCCATCAAAGCCGTCGCCGAACTCATCGGCAAAGGCGCGGGCAAAAGCAGCCCAGCGGCTGCCGCGGCCGGCCCAGCGGCCACTAAACTCCTTGTTGAAACGTTCACCGTCAAAATTGAAGCGGAAGTGCATGGGGGAGACTCCGGATAGAGGATGGGGGAGGTCTTAAGATATATCTTGAACGAGTGTATTACAAGAGCAGTGCAGCAAATTCGGCATCGCGATCAAAGATTGCAATTGCAACTCATTCGCATTAATGCCATCATTCATGCCATGGAGAAGTGACCGATGTTTGTGCAGCATGATACAATGTGGCCCTATGCAGGGCAGCCCGGCGCAGAGCCTTCGGGCCCGCAGCGCCGGGACGATCCGGCCGGGCTGACGCCAATACAGCGCGATCTGCTGTGGTGCGTGCGCCGGCTGGCGATGGTCCGCCCGCTGGGCAGCGCCCGCGATGCACATGTTCATGCCCTGCTGCAGCGGCGCTTTGGCGAACACGGCCTGGGGCTGGAGCACCTGCTGCGCTGCCTGATCCTTGGCCTGGCGCAGCGGGCAGTGCGGCCATTGCGGCTGCACCTGCCGTTTCACGCCTGCGTGGCCGCGGATGAGCAGCGCCTGCTGCTGGCACTGGCCGAAGCATCGCGGCCAGCGCGGGCGGCGGCTGCGCTGGCGCCGATGGCCGGGAGCCGCGGCGCTGAACTGGTGCCATATCTGGCCGGCATTGCCGCCTTGTTGCCCCCGGAATAGCGCCATAGACTGCCCCCGTTCAAAAGGGGGAATGATCATGCGCCTGTTGGCTGTTGCTGCTGTCCTGCTCGCTTCATCGGCCAGTGCCAAGCCGGTTGTGCTCACCAATGGCCTGATCGTCGATGGTTCGGGGGCAGCGCCTTATGCCGGCTGGCTGGCGATGAACGGTGATCGCATCACTGCCATCGGCAAGGGCACCACGCCGGCCGGCGTGGTGAAGGGCGCGGCGGTCAACGACGTGCGGGGCCAGGCGATATCGCCGGGCTTTGTGAACATGCTCAGCTGGGCCACCGAAAGCCTGCTGATCGATGGCCGGGCGCAAAGCGATATCCGCCAGGGCGTCACGCTGGAAATCATGGGCGAAGGCAATTCGATGGGGCCGCTCAATCCGGAGATGAAGCGGCTGGGCTTGGCTCGGCAGGACGATATCAAGTATCCGATCACCTGGACGACGCTGGCCGAGTATCTGGCCACGCTGGAAAAGAAGGGCATTGCGCCCAACGTCGCCAGTTTCGTCGGCCACACCACGGTGCGCGTGCATGAAGTGGGCGAAAGCGATATTGATCCCACGCCGGCGCAATTGGCGCGCATGCAGGCCCTGGTGCGCGCGGCGATGAACGACGGCGCGCTGGGGCTGGGCACATCGATGATCTATGCACCGGCCGCCTATGCCGAAACCCCGGAACTGATCGCCTTGGCCAAGGCCAGCGCGGCCTGCGGCGGCATGTATATCAGCCACATGCGGTCCGAAGGCGACCGCATCGAACAGGCGGTGGACGAACTGATCGACATCGCCCGCCAATCCGGCGGCCCGGCCGAAATCTGGCACATGAAAATGTCGGGCCAGAAGAATTGGGGCAAGCTTGATACCATTATCGGCAAAATCGAAGCCGCCCGCGCCAGCGGCATCCGCATCACCGCCAACATGTACAACTACACCGCTGGCGCCACCGGGCTGGATGCGGCGATGCCGATCTGGGTGCAATCGGGCGGGCTGGAA
>NZ_JBBATR010000046.1:5948-12303 GCF_040398645.1 Sandarakinorhabdus sp. | reverse complement strand
GACGCCGGCGCGCCCAGCGCTGAAGGCGTGTTCCTGCTCAGCCAGGATCACCCGCGCGCCTATGGCAATGTCGCGCGGCTGCTGGGCAAATATGTGCGCGAGGACAAGACGACGACGCTGCAGGATGCGGTGCGCCGGCTGACGCACCTGCCGGTGACCAATCTGGGCATCAAGGAACGCGGGCTTCTGCGGCCCGGATATTTCGCGGATGTGGTGGTGTTCGATCCCGCCACCATCAGCGATCACGCGACATTTGCCAAGCCGGCGCAATATGCCACCGGCGTGCAACATGTGTTCGTCAACGGCGTGCAGGTGCTGAACGCCGGTGAGCCGACCGGGGCGGCAGCCGGGCGGGCGCTGAAGGGGCCCGGCACCGGACGGTGCCCAGCCTGACAATAACACCGGACGGTGCCCAGCCTGACGATCACCGCCTGATCAATTGGTCTGGCTGCGCGCCAGCAGCGCCTTCAATTCGCCGTCCCAGAACATGCTCCACGTGTGGGTGCTGTGGCCGCGGGTTTCGGCGGTTTCGGGGATCAGCACAAAGCGGCCCTTGGGCATCGACCGTGTCCACATGACCGGGCTGCCGATCCCGGGCGGGTTGATGAAATCGTCCGCGCTGTTCACCCAAGTGATCGGCACCTTGATCCGGGACAGGCGCGCCAGCGGCTTGTAATTGCGGCTGGCGTCGAGCTGGTAGATGCGGTCGTTGGCATCCGCGCTGCCGGCCAGTGCAGCAGCCATGGCGCGCTGCGCCAGCGCATCGGCGGCGGCGCGGGTTGGAGCATCAGCCTGCATGCGCACCGGCGCTGAACTGGCCATGATCTGCAGCGCCGCGCCGACCCGCAGGCCGTTCAATGGCGGTTTGCTGTAATTGCCGCCCGCCCAATCGGGATCGGATTTGATCGCGTTTATTGCCATGGCGCGCCACACGCGGTTGCGCCCGGCCAGCTCGATCACATTGCACGCCAGCGGCATAACTGCCTGCGCCCGGTCCGGCTGATCGATGCCGAACTGAAACGCCATCATGCAGCCCATCGATGTGCCCATCAACAGCCGCAATTTCTTTACGCCCAACTGGTCCAGCAGCATGCCCTGTGCGCGCACCATATCGGCATAATCATAGGCCGGAAATGCCATCTTCAGGCCGTCGCTGGGCTTGGACGATCCGCCGTGGCCGATGGCATCGGGCAGGATGATGAAATACCGGGTCACATCCAGCGGTGCGCCCTTGTCAAACAGCCGCGTGAACTGCGGCACCAGGAATTGGGCGCCGGAGCCGCCAGTGCCATGGCCGATCATCACCGCATTGATGATCTGCCCGGCCGGATTGCGGATCGGTGTGCCCAGCGTGCGATAATGCTGCTTCAGCGCGGGCAGCACGCCGCCGTCGCCAAAGCCGAAATCATTGGCAACAAAATCAGCCTCGCTCACCGCCGGCTGCGCGGCGGCAGCGGCCGCCAGCATTGCAACTCCAACCGCGATCACCCGCAAAAACATGAAAAATCCCCCTCATCCCGGCCAATTTGCCGACTTTGCGGCCAGCGCCGCCGCACGCAAGCAAAAATGCAGCAGCAAACCGGCCTGGCCGATCACGACAGCCATGGCGCGGCGGCGATTTCGTGCCAGAAGGCTGCAACACCACGCCAGCAACAAGGCAGAAGGACAGGCAGATGGACAGCGCAGCAATGATTGAGCTTTCGGCAGGCGCGGCAGTGGCGGCGATGCAATCGGGCGCGATATCCGCGCTGGACTATGCCGATGCGCTGTTGGCGCGCTGCGCAGCCGGCGAAGCGCTGAACGCCTTCATCACGCTCGATCCCGCGGCGGTGCGCGCGGCGGCAAGGGCGGCCGATGCGCATAGGGCGGCGGGCGGCGTGCTCGGCCCGCTGCACGGCCTGCCGATTCCCATCAAGGACAGCGTCAACACCGCCGGCATCCAGACGACGGCGGGCACGAAAATGCTGCGCGGCTGGATTCCGGCGCAGGATGCCACCACCGTCGCCCGGCTGAAGGCGGCCGGCGCCATCGTGCTGGGCAAGACCAATATCCACGAGCTGTCGTTCGGCTGGACCAGCAGCAATCTGGAATTCGGCGCCGTGCGCAACCCCTATGATCCCGCGCGCATTCCCGGCGGCTCCTCGGGCGGCACGGCGGCGGCGGTGGCGGCGCGGATGGCGCCGCTGGGCGTGGCAGAGGACACGCAAGGCTCGATCCGGGTGCCGGCCGCGCTGTGCGGCATCGCCGGCTTCCGGCCCACAACCGGGCGCTACCCCACCGACGGCACCGCGCCGATCACGCCATTGTTCGATCAGATCGGCCCGCATGCCCGCTGCGTGGCCGATCTAGCGCTGTTCGATGCGGTGGTGAGCGGCGACATGACGCCGATTGAACCGGCAACACTCGCCGGCCTGCGCATCGGCATCGATCGCGGCTTCTTCTTCGCCGATCTGGATGCCGAAGTGGCAGCGCTTACCGAGCAGGCGCTGGCACGGCTCACCGCTGCGGGGGCGGTGATCGTCGAGGCGCCGGTGCCGGGGCTGGACGGCGTGGTGCCAGTGGCGATGGCGATCCAGGTCCACGATGTGGTGCCAGCGCTGGACGCCTATCTGCGAGATTCGGGCGCGCCGGTCGATTTCGAAGCGATGTTTGCCGGCGTCAGCGCCGATGTGGCCGGCGTGTTTGCGGCAGTCGGCCTGCGCAGCGGGCCGTCACCCATCGTAGAACAACTCTATGCCGCCGCCCGCGACGTGGCGCGGCCAGCGTTGCAGCAGGCGATGGCGACATGGTTTGCCGAGCATCATATCGACGCCATGCTGCTGCCAGCCACCATGGTGCCGGCAACCCCGATCGGCGACCAGGGCAACATCGATATCGGCAGCGCATCCGTGCCGTTCACCACCGCCATCGCCCGCAACATCAGCCCGGCCAGCACATTGGGCCTGCCCGCGCTGGTGCTGCCGTGCGGATTGACGGCGGGCGGCCTGCCCGTCGCCATCGAGATCGACGGACCAGTCGGCAGCGACCGCCGCCTGCTCGCCATCGGCATGGCGGTGGAGGCATTGCTCGGGCCGCTGCCGGCGCCAGTGCTGCGCAGCTGACCAACGAGAGGCCGCGAGCAATCACAATCCCTGCGCTAGTTCGCTTTCCGAGCAACTTGGAAAGCGATCTAAAATCCAGCCACCAGCTGCAGCAGTGCTTGGCGGCCAACCGGGCCGCCATCACGGCCTGAATTGACGGCGTTGCTGACGCTGGCGACGATCCGGATGCGGCCGCTCAGCTGCCGCTCAAGGCTGACGTCCACGCCGCCCGCCTGCGCTGTCCGGTGCCGCCAGCCGGCGCTCACCGCCCACTGGCCTGTTTCCAGCGTCGCGCGCAGCAAGCTCGCAAAACGCGGTACGGGCACCAGCGTATGTTCCGACAGGTCGTGGTGCGTGGCCAACACTGCAAGCGCCAATTGCGCGCCGTCACCCGTCCGCAGGCGCCAACTGGCAGACAGATCCAGCGCTTGCACGCGCGCCAGCCCCTGCGACTGCCAGCGCCGATCCACTGTGATCGCAAATCCCGGCACGAACGCCGGCGTGGCAATCAGTCCCACGCTGCGGCTGATACCGCTGACATCGCCAAAATCATCAATGCCGCGCGCCACCTGCCCGCGCAGGGCAATGCCGGGGAACGGCTCCCAACGCCCACCGGCCTGCCACAGCGTTTCTGCGCGCCCGCCGTGCCCTGCCAATCCGCCTAGCCACGCTTGCCGTACGCCCAGCGTTGCCACCAGATTTTCGGCCGCCGGCCGGTCTTGCAGCAATGGCACGGCGGCTTCGGCAAACAGCTCCCGCGCTGGCACTTTTGACTCGGCCAGCCGCAGCTGCCGCCATTCCGCGCCCGCCGCCACGCTAATCGGCTCTGCCGCGCCCGGCAGGATCAGCCCGGTTGCGCCGCCAATCACCGCGCGCGCCTGGCCAAGCCGGCTGCTTTGTGTGGCATCGTCCTGACCGCCGCGCGCTGCCGCCAACTGCCATTGCCAGCGCGTGCCGCCCGACAGACCGATAGCAACATCATGCCAGTCCGATCGTGTTCCGCTTTCGCGGCGGCTGGCAAATAACCCCCGGCCCCTCAGCCGGACAGCGCCGACATCCTGCTCAAAGCGCCCGGCCAGGTGCCAACGCTGCTGCCCGCTCGCGGCAAGGCCAGCAGGACTGGGCACGCCGCCGCCTTGCGTGAACCCACCGCCAAGCCAACCGCGCTCGCTGCCAAGCCGCAGATCAATCGCCGCGATGCTGCGCCCCGCTTGCCCGCCTGTAGCCGCCAAAATCTGGCTGCCGCCGCCAATCGCCGCCAGTTGCATATCGACAAAGCCGCTCAGGCTGCCTGCGCCTTGCGCTGCACCAGCACCGCCCGCACTCAGCCGCGCGCCGCCAATCACAGCCAGCGGGATCATCGCCAGATCGACCAGGCCGGTTGCAGCCGGCGCCAGCCGCATCCCATCCAGCAGCAGCAAGCTGCCCGGCAACCCCGACACCAGCAGGCCCCGGCCAGTTGGCCCCAGCCACGGCCAATCGGCCAACGCCTCTCCGGTCAGCACGCTGCCGCGCCGGCGCAGCGTGTCAGCAGACAGCGCTTGTTCGCTCACCATAGCCGGGCGGGCGGCGGCATCGATATGGCTGGCGGCGGCAACGTCCATGCCGGCGCTGTGCAATCAAGCCTGATCGGGCGCGTAGGCAGCGACGCTTTCGAACATGACGGTCAATGCGCGCCGTTCGGCGGCGGTCAATTCCGGGCGCCACACCTCGAACAGCAGAATCGCGCGCGGCGCATCGCTGTCATTCCAGGCCTCATGTTCGATGCTGTCGTCGAACAACATCACCTCGCCAGCGCGAACATCGCGGGTTTCGCTGCCGACGCGCAATCGGCAATTGTCCGGCACAATCAACGGCAAATGGCAGATCAGCCGCGTGTTGAGCATGCCGTGGTGGGCCGGGATATGGGTGTGCGGCGCCAGGATTGAAAACAGCGCCATCGGCGCGGTGCCCGCGATTTGCGGCAAGGGTGCCTGCGCCAGCGCCGCCATGGTGGCCGGGCACCGCGCAGCATGCTCGGCAATCGGGACACCGCCGCGATACAGATGAAAGGCGCTCCAGCGGGCATCGGCCAGCAAGGCATGGCCTTTGTTGGGGCGGTCGGGCTCGGCCTCGACATAGGGGGCCACGCCGCTGCCTGCGGCCAGAACAGCGGCCGCTTCGGCGCGAATGGCCGGCAAGGCGTCGGTCAGCGCCTGCGTCCAGGCCAAATCCGCAGGATCGTAGAATCCGATTTGCGGCAGGCGCGGATAATAAAAGCCGGTTGGCTGCTGCAGATAGGGTTGGCTTTGCCCCGTCACGATTTGCAGGGCCTCTTCAAACCGCGCGCCCGCCGCCAGCGGATCGATGCCGCCAGCGGCCAAAGCGCCGTGCAACTGCTGTTCAAAGCGTTTGGCCGCCGCATCGCGCGCCGCAGCCGCGCGGTTCAGGCGGACGACGAGATCATCCGGCAATTGCCGGCCTTGCGCGGCATTCAAAGCCCGTTCGTACCATGCAACCGCGGCACGATCATTGCCGCTGCGGGTTTGCACTTCTCCGGCCATAACAAGGGCATAAGGATTACCCGGATCGCCTTCCAGCACCCGCGCCACATTTGCCATCACCGCCGCGCGATCGTCCTGCAGATCACAGGCCTGCGCCAGCCACAGCCAGATTTGCGGCGTGGCGCGGCCACTGGCAGCAATCAATTGAAACGCTGCGCGCGCTGCTGCACCAGCGCCGCGCTGCAAGGCCGCGATGCCCACTTGCGCGGTGCGTTCCAGTGCCTCTGTCTGGGGATCAGTCATTACCCGTCCCGCCGCGCCCCCGGCCGGAACCCGAATGGATCAGCATGGCCAGCGGTTACTGGCTGCCCGGCCGGCTGCGGGTGGAATCAGCGAGGTCGCGCGCGAAGTTCGAATTGGTTTCTGCAACATAAGCCCATTGCTGGCGGGTCAGGCAGGTGCGCTTTGCCTTGACCAGGCTGCCGGTTTCCTTCTCCCGCTTGCAAATCACTTCCTGATTTTTGTCGACAGGTGCAGCTGTGGGAGGCGCAGCAGGCGAGACGGCCGGGCCATTTGTGGTTTGGGCCGTAGCCGGAACAGTCGCGCAAGCCGCAATGATCAGCGCAAAAAGTCGGTGCTTCATGGTCAGAAATCCTCAAAAAATGTGCTGCTTTCGCTGCACACGAGTCAGTTGAGCCCGGCTAGACAGTTGCACTCTATCAAAGCCAAGGTCAAATGGAGCATGTCAATTGTCGCCGCTGATCCGCTTTGGTTGCCGCACCGCTACGATCC
>NZ_JBBATR010000046.1:3247-5848 GCF_040398645.1 Sandarakinorhabdus sp. | reverse complement strand
GTTATTTTAAATGATCTGATCGGCTGGCAATTGCGCGGCGGTGATGGCCGGCGGATTGCGGCCGTGCTGGCTGACTGCCTGGCATTGCTGGCACGACCCTTTGCCGGCGGCGAGAAAATCGTCATCAAGCCAAGCAATGTCTGCAACGCCATGGCGCCGCTCATGTTGCAGTTGCGGCCCGGTGCGCGGGCGTTGCTGCTGCACGCGCCGTTGCGGGTATTTCTTGGCTCGGTGGCGCGAAAGAACATGGATGGCCGGCTGTGGGTGCGCGATTTGCTGATCAAGCAGCTCAAGCAGGGCCTGCACAATTTCGGTTTTGGCAGCGAGGATTATCTGGGGCAAACCGATCTGCAGGCGGCGGCCATGGGCTGGCTGGCGCAACAGGCGTTGTTTGCACGCATGGCGGCACAATTCGGGCCGCAAGTGTTGACGTTGGATTCCGAGGATTTGCTGGCGCAGCCGGCCAAGGCGTTGACGGTGCTGTGCAAATTTTTTGGCGTGGCGCTGGATGCCGAGGCGGTGGTGGCCGGGCCGATCTTTGCGCAGCACAGCAAGTTCGGGCAGGCATTTTCAAATCAGGATCGCATCGACGACCGTGCCGCCGAAGCCGTGCATGCCGATGAGATCGAAAAAGTGGCAATCTGGGCCGAGGCGGTGGCCAAGGCAGCCGGCGTGTCCCTGTTGCTGCCGCGCCCGCTGCTGGCGTGACAACTCGCTTGCATGCAGTGTCCGGTGATTTGCCAGACCGGGCCAGACACAAAAAAGGGGGCGGATGTTGCCATCCGCCCCCTGATTTTGTTGCCGTGCAGCGCTGGATTAGAAGCGCAGGCTGGCAGTGACGGTGTAACGACGGCCCAGCGTATCATAGGTCGACGGGAAGGTGTTACCGCTGTTGAAGGCAGTCGAACCGGCCGCAGAACCCACCAACGGCGGCTTGCTGTCAAACAGGTTGCTGACGACGAACAGCAGTGACACTTCATCTGAAATCTTGAAGCGGCTGGTCAGATCGAAATAGTCGTAGGCACGAATGCGTTGGAAGGCAGCGAACAACGGCGAAGCGTCGCCGCGCTGGGACAGCGGCGCCTTTGCCAACGGCTCCTGCTCGACGCTGTCGATGTGGCGCCACAGCAGCGACAGATCAACCCGGTCCATCGACAGCGTGGTGCGCAACGATGACTGCCACTTCGGCTGAATCGAGCCCGTGAACGAGCAGTTCGGGCTGTAGTAGCCCACGCACTCGCGGTTGACGGCGGTTGGCGTTGCCTGGAACTGCGAGCGGAAGGTGTAGTTGAAGTTGCCGCTGACACCCAGTTTCGCAAAACCGATATCGGTCGAGTAGGTTAGGTTCAAGTCCAGACCGTCGGTCTTCAGGCGGCCAAGGTTGGACAAGGGACGCGGCAGGCCAAAGGCCTCACCATCAAACGAACCGCTGTTCGGATCGCGGATGATTGCCCGGCACGCAGCACTTGCTGCGCTGGCTGCGGACAAAGTGGCAAAGCAAGCAGCGATCGAGTCGCCCGGCAGTGGGCTGGTGATCGCATCCGTCACGCTGATGTTGTAATAATCCAGCGTGATGGCGAGGCCGGGCACGAAGTTTGGCTGAAACACAGCACCGAGGGTCCAAGTGCTGGCCTTTTCCGGCTGCACAGTCGGATTGCCGCCGCCATAGGCATTGGCTTGGCCGGCGGCTGGCTGATCAATCTGGCCAATGATGCCCGGTGCAGCGCCCTGCGCAATGCAGACCGCGCGCAAGTTGGCGTTGGTCAGCGGTGCCGCACCGGCGCAAGGGTCAATACCAAGATTGGTCAGACCGCGTGAAACTGGCGAAAACAACTCGCCGATGTTCGGGGCACGGACGGCGCGGCTGTAGTTGCCGCGAACCTTGAAGCCCTGGGTGAATTCCCAGGTACCGCCAGCCTTCCAGGTGAACGCATCGTAGCTCGGGTTGCCGGCTGCGGCGACCTGATAGGACGAATAACGTGCGCCAGCTTCCAGCGTGACGTTTTCGAAGAACGGCTTGCCTTCTATCAACGGCGCAATGAATTCGCCGTATACTTCGCGGACATTGTAGCCGCCTTCGACGCGCGGCGTCGGGCCACCGCCGCCGCCAAGCACACCGCGCTCGGCGAAATCGTCCGGCAACACAGCCGCGCCGTAATCACGATACTCAGCACCGACAGCGAAACCAATCGGCTCGGCATCGCCAAACGACACGCCCAGATCCCCGGAAACCAAGGCGCGAACCTGGGTCAGTTCGGTCGTGGTACGCGTCGTCGAGTCGCCGGAGATGAACTGGGCCATGGCCGGCGTGATCGAGCCGCCTGGGCCATACAGGTTCAACGGCACGCAAAGCGCGTTGCCGCTAAGGCAGGTGGTGGTGTTCGTGGCGAGCACGGCATCGAGCACACGGTCATTGATGAGATAACCGGTGGCCCGTTGGATATTCTCGCTTTGACCGTAGCTGGCCGACACATCCCAATCGATGCTGTTGGTCAGCTTGCCGCGGAAACCGGCCGTGTAGTCGAACACAGTTGTGGTGTATTCGTTATCACGCGTGCCGGCCTCGACCGTGCGGCGGCTGATCAGGGTGCTCACCGTGCG
>NZ_JBBATR010000046.1:0-3147 GCF_040398645.1 Sandarakinorhabdus sp. | reverse complement strand
TTGAAATCCTGATAGAACGGCACAGCGGTGCGGCCGTCCGGCGACAACTGGCCGTTGCCAAGGTTGGATACCAACGGATTGGTGCTCGGCTGACCGGTCACCGGGTCGATGGGCCGCACGTTGCGGATGCGCGACGGCACAGCCGTTGGAGAACCGCCGCCAGCATTGCCAGTGACGCTGTCGATACCAAGGCGCGACACATCGCGGTCACCCTGGGTGACCGGATCAGCCTTCTGGTAACCAAGCGAGATCACCGCGTTGCCGCGGCCATCAGCAAAATTGCCGCCGATGGTGAGATCGGTGCGGATGCGGAAGCCGTCGCCGCGCTCGTTGAGGCCGCTGGAGGCTTCGAGGTTGACGCCGGTGAAATCCTTCTTGGTGACGAAGTTCACAACGCCGGTGATGGCATCGGCACCGTAGGTGGTCACGGCAGCGCCAGTCAACGCATCGACACGCTCCACAAGCGCGAGCGGGATGTTGTTAAGATCGACGACGCCGCCCAGACCGGCAGGCGCGATCCGTTGACCATCGAGCAGCACGAGGTTGCGGTTGGTGCCGAGGCCGCGCAAATCGACGAAGCTGGCGCCGCCGTTGCCGTTGTTCACCGAAGAACCGACGTTCGGGACGATGCCCGGGATTTCACGCAGCACTTCTTCGGCCACGTTGCTGCCGCGCAACTGGATCGATTCGGCGGTTGTCACCACGACAGGCGAGGCGGACACGAGGTTCGGGTTGCGAATGAGGCTGCCCGTCACCACGATGGTAGCTTCTTCGTCAGCGGCTGGCTCGGCAGCGGCGGTGGCCGTCTGTGCAAAGCTGGGCACGGACATCAGAGCGAAAACCAGCGTTGCGGCGCTGGAGGTCAGCGCAAGCCGACGCTGCGAAGTCTTGGATTGGATCACGGTATAGTCCTCCTGAAAACAAACACATTCGATGCCGTTTGCGGTAATCGGCCTTAATTCGTCCCAGCGGAGCAGCCAACCACCCCGGCGGCGGACCTTGGTGCGCACGCAAGTGCAACGCCAGAGCCCGTGTATTGCTCTTTTGTGAAACAGTGTGCGCTATGTAAAGTGCACATAGCTGCCATGCACCGTTTCCATACCGATGTGTGGCCAACGCGCCACAGATGACCAGCGGCGCCCGCTGTCGTTGCGCCTGGCCGCCAGCGCAGCTCAGGCTGCTGAAAAGCTGGCAACACCGCGCCCGTGCGCATCAAGCTCGGTGAGCCAGCGCGCAATCAGCGGCCGCTCTGCCGGGGCGATATGGGGATTCCAGCAATCGAGGATCAGCACGGCCCGCAATTGATCTGTTGGGTTATGCGCCTCATGCTCGATGGTGTCGTCAAAGGCGAAGGCCTGCCCTTCGGTCCAGGGCCGGGTTTCGTTGCCAACCCGAAACCAGCAGCCTTCCGGCACGATCAACGGCAGGTGGACGATGGTGCGAACATTGGTGGCGCCGGTGTGGGGCGGGATGACCGTGCGCGGCTTGAGCAGCGAGAAAAACGCCGTAGGACCGCGGCCGGGCACATCGAACAGCGGCAGGCGATCAAGCAAAGCGGCCGTGTTGGGGCAAAGCGCGCGCATGGCGGCTTCGCGGCTGCCGTGCTGCCGGAAGAACCGGGCCGACCATGCGTCGCTGTTGTTCAGCTCTTGCCACTGGTTTACCGGCACGCCCTTTGCATATTGCACATAAGGCACAAAGCCATCGCCGCCCGCCGCCAACACTGCTTGCAGCTCTGCCCGGATGAGCGGCGTTGCCGCCTCAAGCTCCGCGAACCATGGGAACAGCGCTCGATCGAAAAACTGGATCGCTGGCAGATAGGGGTAGTGCAGCGCCAGCGGCTGGTGAACATAGATACGGCGGCGGCCCAGCTGCGCATCGATGGCATGTTGCACACGCGCTTTTACGTCGGGCGCGGCGCTTGCCAGCTCCTGCGCAAGCGCCGTGTCCAAATGAGCCGCCAGGGCAGAATTGGCGCTGTGCAGCAATTGACGGGCATGATCGAGGCCGGCAGCAAAACCGGGGCCGACCGGCTCGTTGGGATCGACCGCTGCAAGCAGCCGCTGATAGTCCACCAGGGCTTGGCGTGTCTGCCCGAGGGCTTCGTGCAGTTTGCCGCGAGCGAGCAGCGCATGGGCCATATAGGGATCAAGGGTCAGCGCCGTCTCAAGCGCTGCCAATTGCGCCTGTTCGTCAACGAGAAGCGCGTGGGCATTGGCCAAATTATACCAGAGCACAGCGGCCGATGGATCAATCGCAGTTGCTTGCGCAAACGCTCGCACCGCCGTTGCGCCGTCGCGGCGCGACAACGCGGCCATCCCAAGACTGTTCAGTTGGACGGGATCAGCAGCCATGGCAATTATGTCCCGTAAGAAAAACAAAAAAACCCGCGTGGATACGCGGGTTAATGTGCCGGGCAAGGAAATCAAGGGCAGTTAGCAATAGATTTGGTTGCGGGGGCAGGATTTGAACCTGCGGCCTTCAGGTTATGAGCCTGACGAGCTACCGGGCTGCTCCACCCCGCGACAAGCTTGGGCCAAAAACGCAATCGGGCGCCCGAATGGGACGCCACATCACGCGATTGGTACATTGGAATGGGTTTTTCCCGCTGATTGCCGGCTGCAAGGCCTGGCGGCGTCCTACTCTTCCATCGCTTGAGCGAAAGTACCATTGGCGCTGCCTGGTTTCACGGCCGAGTTCGAGATGGGATCGGGTGGGTCACAGGCGCTATGACCACCAAGCCATGAAGCCGGCAAACAGGAGGGTATGAACGATGCAAACAGTGATGTCGTTGATGGTGGGATCTTCAGGCGTGACCAGAGTAATTAGGACCGGTTAGCTGAATGCATTACTGCACTTACACACCCGGCCTATCAACGTGGTGGTCTTCCACGACTCGATGAGATCTTATCTTGAGGGAGGCTTCCCGCTTAGATGCTTTCAGCGGTTATCCCGTCCATACATAGCTACCCTGCTGCGCCACTGGCGTGACGACAGGTGCACCAGAGGTATGTTCATCCCGGTCCTCTCGTACTAGGGACAACTCCTCTCAAATCTCGACGCCCACGGCAGATAGGGACCAAACTGTCTCACGACGTTCTGAACCCAGCTCACGTACCACTTTAATTGGCGAACAGCCAAACCCTT
>NZ_JBBATR010000045.1:6222-19335 GCF_040398645.1 Sandarakinorhabdus sp. | reverse complement strand
TCCGGCACCTCGCCCCCGTCCGCGAATTGCCGCGCCAGCCGCGCCGATTTGATCTGGATCGGCACGATCAGCCCCATCCAGATCAGGCCCGCGGCCACAAAACACAGCTGCGCCCACAGCATCCAGCCTTCCGTGAGCGGGAAATGGCCAACAATGGCGAGGCCGTAGCCGCCGACCATCGTCAGCACGACGCCCCACACCGTCATGGCCCAATCCGTGTAGGTGATCAGCTTCTGCGCAAAGCCCAGCACCTCCGGGCGGCCATCGCGATCGGCGAAGAACTTCCAGATCGCCGTGACGGTGATATTGCCCATCAGCATCACGACGCCGGTGATGTGCAGGAATTTCCAGACAAGATAGGTTTCGGGCATCAACCTGCTGTCAAAGCGGGATATTATCGTGCTTTTTCCATGGGTTCTCAAGCGTCTTGCTGCGCAGCTTGCGCAGGCCCGTTGCAATGCGCCGCCGCGTGGCGTGCGGCATGATCACTTCGTCGATGAAGCCCATGCTGGCCGCCACGAACGGATTGGCAAAGCGCGCTTCATATTCGGCGGTGCGCGCTGCGATCTTGTCCTTGTCGCCGATGTCCTGGCGGAAGATGATCTCCACGGCGCCCTTGGCGCCCATCACGGCGATTTCGGCGGTGGGCCAGGCGTAGTTCAGATCGCCGCGCAGATGCTTTGACGCCATCACGTCATAGGCGCCGCCGTAAGCCTTGCGGGTGATCACCGTGATTTTCGGCACCGTGGCTTCGGCATAGGCAAACAGCAGTTTCGCGCCATGCTTGATGATGCCGCCATATTCCTGCGCCACGCCCGGCAGGAATCCGGGCACATCGACGAATGTCACGATCGGGATGTTGAAGGCATCGCAAAAGCGCACGAAACGCCCGGCCTTCTTGCTGGCGTTGATATCCAGGCAGCCGGCCAGCACGGTCGGCTGGTTGGCGACGATGCCCACCGTGTGGCCTTCGATGCGGGCCAGGCCGATCAGGATATTGCCGGCATGGCCCGGCTGCAATTCGAAGAAATCGCCATCATCGGCGACCTTCCGGATCAGCTCGTGCATGTCATAGGGCTTGGCGGCGCTGGCCGGGATCAGCGTGTCCAGGCTGTGTTCCAGCCGCAACGGATCATCGCTGGTCGGCCGAAACGGGGCTTTTTCGCGGTTGTTGAGCGGCAGGAAATCGAAAAACGCCCGGGTGCGCAGCAATGCATCCACATCATCTTCCAGCGCCAGATCGGCCACGCCGGATTTGGTGCTGTGGGTGATGGCGCCGCCCAGTTCCTCCTGAGTCACCACTTCGTTGGTCACGGTCTTGACCACGTCCGGCCCGGTGACGAACATGTAGCTGCTGTCCTTCACCATGAAGATGAAATCGGTCATCGCCGGGGAATAGACGGCGCCGCCAGCGCATGGCCCCATGATCAGGCTGATCTGCGGCACCACGCCCGATGCCAGCACGTTGCGCTGAAACACCTCGGCATAACCGCCCAGGGACGCCACGCCTTCCTGGATGCGCGCGCCGCCGCTGTCGTTCAGGCCGATCACCGGCGCACCGACTTTCATGGCCATATCCATGATCTTGCAAATCTTTTGTGCGTGGCGCTCCGACAGGGAACCGCCGAACACGGTGAAATCCTGGCTGAACACAAAGACCAGGCGGCCGTTGATGGTGCCGCTGCCGGTAACGACGCCGTCACCGGGAATCACCGTGTCCTGCATGCCGAATTCGGTGCAATTATGCTCGACATACACGTCCAGCTCTTCGAACGAGCCGGGATCGAGCAGGATATCCAGCCGCTCCCGCGCCGTCAGCCGGCCCTTGGCGTGCTGCGCATCGATACGCTTCTGGCCGCCACCAAGTGTGGCCGCAGCCCGGCGGCGTTCCAGTTCCTGCAAGGTCTTCAGCATGGCGGCATTACACTCCCGATTGCATCCGTTCGTAGCAATTGCGCCGCGCCGGGCAAGCCGCTTTGTTCATAGCAGCGCCAGACACCGCACCGCTGCGGCCAGATCGGCCTGGCGTTCGGCATGGCCAGCCTCGGCCAGCGGGTCCTTGCCCCATTGTTCGGCCTGCCACAATTCATCGAGATGCCCGATGGCCCAGGCGGTGGCCGCATCCATGGCGCCGTCTGCCACAGCCAACCCGATCAGCGCCGAACCCGAAATCGTCACCACCGGATTGAGCGCAGCCAGGCGAAACACATCAAAGCTGCGATAGGCCGCCGCAACCCGCGCCAGGGTCGCCGGCGGTTGCGGCTGGTGGATGATGCCGGTCACCAGCGTGAATTCCAGGCCATGACGCGTCTGCGCCCATGCCAGCCAAGGGTCCCACCCCGCCGCCTGCTGCGCCACCAGCGGCGCGGGATGGCCGGCGCGGTAGGCCAGCAGTTCATTCTCGGCAAACACCGCCAGCCCATCGGCAAAGCCAGTCACATCCGGCGCCACCCGGTCGATGGCGGCATTGGCCAGCCCGGTCATCGGCAGGCTGCGCGGATTGACGATGTCCCCTTGCGCATTCCATTCGGCGGCAATGGCATCGGCCAACGCCAGCGTCGGCACCGCCAGCGGCGCCCGCGCCGGCGTGCGCAACGGCTTGCCGTCCAGCGCCACACCCCAATCATGGCCCCAATCATGGTCGCCGGTGGTAACACTGGCGGTCTTCCAGAACCGCTTCACTTGGTGGTCAGGCCCAGATGTTTTGGCCGCACAAACAGCGTCAGCCCGCCGATCAGCGCCACGGCCACGCCCGGTGCTTCGCCGACGGTTCGGGTCAGCCACAGGCCGATGGCCATCACCGCCAGACCGGCAAAGCGAACCGCAACGTACATCAGATAGCGTTTGCGCGCTTGCGCCACAGAAAGATGCGGTTCGGTCATGACCCGTCTTAGCCCTTGCGCCGGCGGGACAGCAACAGCAGCGCCAGCGCAAATTGCAGCACCGCCGCGCCCCAGAACAAGCCGCTGGCCAATGTGGCTGCGTCGCTGGAGCCGGCGCTGCGCCGCGCCAGCACCACAAAGGCCGCGCCAAACAGCAGCGACAGCACGGCCAGCACCCGGCCCAGCCAGCGCAATCGCGCCGCCAACCGGGCTGGCAATTCAGCCATTCAGCAACTCCAAAAGCTGCGCCGCATCAACCGCAACATCCAGCGCGCCGGCATCCATCAGCTCATGCGCATCATGATAGCCCCAATCAACGCCGATGCTGCGCACGCCGGCGGCCTGGCCCATGGCGATATCGAACACCGTGTCGCCGATGATGAAGGCCTCGTCGGCGCGCGCGCCCGCCTCGGCCAGCGCGGCGCGCAGCATGGACGGGTGCGGCTTTGATGGGTGGCGATCTGCGGTTTGCAGCGACACAAACAAATGGTGGATGCCGTGATGCTCAAGCGCGAATTTCAGGCCGCGATCCGATTTGCCCGTCGCCACCGCCAGCAGCCAACCATCGCTGTGCAGCCCATCAAGCAAATCGCGGATGCCCGGATACAGCGGTTCGGCATCGAGCGCCTTGTCGGCCCGCAGGCGCTGAAATGCCGATTTATAATCGCCCGCCAACGACACATGCAGATCATTGTCGGCGTCCGGCAACAGCACCTGCATCGATTCGACCAGGCTGAGGCCGACGACCCGGCGGGTGGCATGCTCTTCCGGCGCCGCCAGGCCGTGGCGGGCAAAGCTGCTGGCCATGGCGCGGATGATGTTGATCTGGCTATCGATCAACGTGCCGTCGCAATCGAACACCGCAAGTTTCATGGCCTGGTCCTTCGGATGGCGGCGGCCCCGGCGTGTTCGCCCAACCGTTCCAGCGCGGCGATGACGCGGTGCGCATCAGCGTCGCTGCGGTTCTGGCTGGCCTTCAGCGTGGAGCGGACGGCGATGGGGGTGAGTTCATAACCGGTGATGGCGCCCATCATCGCTTCGGCGCGTGGGCGCTCCATCTTGTGCATCGTCCAATCCTCCCCAACGCGCGGTTCGAATGTGGCGGATGCAGCGTGCAGCAAGGCCTCCAGTTCCGCCATGTCCAGCGCGCGCACCGGGCCTTCGATCTCCACCGCCTGGTAATTCCACGTCGGCACATTGTTCGCCGGCTGCGCATACCAGTTGGGGGAGACATAATGGCCCGGCCCGCCCACGCTGATCAGCGCCGTCAGGCCATCCAGATGCCCATTGAAGGCTTGGGCCAGCGCATTGCCGCGCGCCAGGTGAAACATGATCGTGCCGCCCGGCATCACCAGCACCGGCGCGTGCGCCACGCGCGGGCCAGCGGGCGTGGCCGCAAAAATATGCGCAAACCCGTGGGCCGCCACAAAGGCGAGCGGATCATCATCGGTGCGAAAGGCGCTGTTGGGGTGCATCGCTGCTTTCCCTGCCGCAAATCCCAGCCTGCCCGCAAGGAGAGTCGACGCCGCGCGAGCAGCCGATTACCGGTTGCACCATGGAAACTCCGCCGCTCATCGCCATTCCCGCCGGACAACCGAGCACAGCGCCGCGTGTTCCGGACGAGATCAAGGGCCTGCATTACCCGCTTGGCCGCTGGGTGCCGGGGCCGGGCGAAGCGGAAGAAGTGGCGCCGGGCATTTTCTGGGTGCGCATGGGCCTGCCGTTCGGGCTGGATCACATCAATCTGTGGGTGCTGGATGCCGGAGACGGTTGGGCCATCGTCGACACCGGTGTCGGCCTGCCCAGCAGCAAGGCCGATTGGGAGGCGCTGTTTGCCGGGCCGTTTGCCGGCAAGCCGGTCACCCGCGTGATCGTCACCCATTATCACCCCGATCATCTCGGCATGGCCGGCTGGCTGTGCCGCAAATGGAACGTGCCGCTGGAAATCACCCGAACCGAATATCTGCTGGCGCGCACGCTTACCCTGGATGTGGGCGATGCGCCGCCTGATGAAGCCGTGGCGTTCTCGGTGCGCGCCGGCTGGAGCGAGGAACAGGTGGCGGCGATGAAAGCCAAGGCCTGGGGCAATTTCGGCAAGATCATTTCAAAAATGCCCGCCGGCTTCAAGCGGCTGCGCGACGGCGATATGCTGACCATCGGCGCGCGCCAGTGGCGAATCGTGGTCGGCCGCGGCCATGCCCCCGAACATGCCTGCCTGGTGTCCGATGGCCTGATGATCAGCGGCGATCAGGTGCTGCCGCGCATCACCAGCAACGTGTCGGTCTATACCAACGAGCCTTATGCCGATCCGCTGGCCGATTGGCTGGAAAGCATCGACACGCTTCGCGCCATTCCGCCCGATGTGCTGGTGCTGCCCTCCCACAACGAGCCGTTCTTTGGCCTGCACACAAGGCTGGACCAACTCGCCGCCGATCACCACGGCAAGCTGGAAAAGCTGGAGGCGTTCTGTGAAACCCCGCGCACAGCGGTCGATTGCTTCGCCGCCCTGTTCCGCCGCCCGATCGGGGAAGCGGATTATGGCCTGGCCACCGGCGAAACCGTCGCCCACCTGCACTGGCTGGAAGAACGCGGCCGGGTGATCCGTGTGACGGACGCGGGCGGGGTGGACCGGTTCGTAAAAGTCTGAATTTGCCGCTTTTCTGGGCGGGGCTTGCGAAGATTTGGCTCTGGCACATTGGCCGACGCTGGCGTGGGGGCCGATAGCGCTGTTCCCGCTGGCAGTAACATGGCGCAACATTTGGTTTGGCATGCTTGGCAACACGCTGCCAATCTTCATGCATAGTCAGTTCATATTTGCTAATTAACTCTATACATCTACTTGACCGCTCAGGCTGCGAATTGTACTAACAAATCGTGAATTGAAGGCTCCGCTCACCGGTGCTGATTCGCATGAAAGGTGCAAGACATGAAGAACATTGCCTTTGCCGCAGCGATGATGCTCGCGGCCGCGTCCCCGGCCTATGCGGTCGACAATTTCCAGGTCACATTCGAAGCCGCCAAGGTGCAGAACACCACCCGCACGGTTTTCGGCAAGCTGGTCGAAACCTTCACCGGCCGCGCTGCCACCAACGCCACCTTCACCAACGTTCTGAACCCCACTTTCAGCGTTTCGTACAACACCATCGCCACGCTTGCGAATGACGCCAACGGCGGCGCTGGCCCGGTTGCGGGCAATACTGGTGGCCGTTACATGCGTGTGGCCGGCGGCACGTCGGAAACCATCACCATCAATCAGACGGCTGGCCGCGGCACCAATTATTTCGGCATGTATGTGTCGGCGTTCGATCCGGGCAACTTCGTCGATTTCCGCCGCGGCGGCAACACGGTGTTCACCTTCTCACCGGCCAACCTGCTGGCAGCCGTCGGCGCTTGCCCGAACGTCAACAACGCCTATTGCGGTAACCCGCGTGGTGGTTCGGTGCCTGCCGAACCGTTCGTGTTCATCAACTTTGTGAACAAGACCAGCTTCTTTGACGAAGTGGTGATCCGCCAGGCTTCGCCGATCAACGCCAACGCCGGCTACCAGACCGACAACCACACCTTTGGTGCGGTGCCGGAACCGGCCACCTGGCTGATGCTGATCGCCGGCTTCGGCATGGTTGGCGTGACGGCGCGCCGCCGCAACACGGCTGTTGCTGCCTGAACCAACGCGATGCCGCCGCCACCGTCTGCACGGAGGTGACAGGCTGATCTGAACGCAAAAGCCCGGTTGTCGGGGCCTGCAACAGGCTCTGGCAACCGGGCTTTTTCGCGAATCCACTGCTGCGCAAGCCGACGCTATTTCGTCACCGCCATCTCATACAGGAAATCCACAAACCCGGCCGTGCAGCCCGCAAGGCCCTGCACGGCCGGGTTGATGCTTTCGATCAGGAAATATTCGTCGGGCGCGTGCGCGCCGCTGCCGTGGCCGAGGCCGAACTGGCCTGCGGGCAGGGAGACGGGGGGCTGGGTGAAGACGCTGCCCGGCCATGACCCGGCGTTGCGCGGATACAGCGTCGCCGCTGCGCCGAACCGCGCATAAACCGCTTGCTGGGCGCGCACCACGCGCGCGTCTTCGGCGGTTTCGGTGGGGTCATAGCCGCCGGACACCACCACTTCGATATCGCCAAAGCCGCGCTTGGCCAGATGCGCCTTCAGCTTGGCTTCGGCTTCGCGGAAGGTCTGGTTGGGCACCAGCCGGCATTCCAGCTTGGCTTCCGCGCGGCCGGGCAGGATGGTCTTGCCACCCGGGCCGGTATAGCCGGCGACCAGGCCCTGAATGTTCACCGTTGGTTGCGACGCCAAACGCTCCAGCGATTGCTGCCACGGCTCGTTGTTGATCCACATCTTGACGCCCATCGCCGCCTTGGCCTGTGCCTCGCTCTGGCTGGCCGCGGTCATCGCGATCAGTTCCTTTTCGCGCGCTGTCAGGCCGCGCACATTGTCGAACCAGCCGTCGATGGCCGGGGTGAAGCCATCATCCTTCACCAGCGTGTTCAGCGCCTGCACCAGATGCCACACCGGCGAATCGACATGCGCGTGCTGGCTGCTGTGGATGTCGCCCTTCGGCCCCTTGCCCCAGCGTTCGCCGCTGGCGATCAACTGGAATTCGATCGGGCCTTTCGATCCCAGATTGATCGACGTGCTGCCATTCGCGCTTTGCCAGGCGGTCGGGATGATGATGCCGTCGCATTTTTTCAGGGCAGCCAGTACCTCGGGGGCCTGCACGATCTCATGGAAATGCGGTGAGGCGATTTCTTCCTCCCCTTCGGCGACGAGCACGAGGTTGACCGGCAATTTCTGCCCGGCTTCGCGAAAGGCGTGCAACGCGGCCAGAAATGCCGCTTCCGGGCCTTTCTGGTTGATGGCGCCGCGGCCCACGATCACCTGGCCCCAGCCGGGCTTGTTGGTGATGCGGGCATCAAAGGGCGGGGAGCTCCATTCGGATGGCGTCACCTGCTTGACATCATACATGAAATAAATGCCGAGCGTGCGCTTGGCACCGGCATCGAGCGTGGCGAAAATGCCGGGCTGGCCCTTGGTCGGCATGCGCTTGACCATCTGGAAGCCGGCATCCCGGATCAGCCCCATCGTGTAGCCGCAGGCTTCCTCCATGCGGTAGTTTTCAGCGGCAATGCCGGGATTTTTGATCCAGTCCTGAATGCGCGCGATATTGTCCGGCAATTGGCGATCAATGGCGGCGCGAATGGATTTTTGCGCGGCCACAGCGGGTGCAGCAGCAGCGCGGGCGGCCGCCGGCATGGCCAATGCGGCAGCGCTGGCGGCCAAAACGGTGCGGCGATCAAACATGGTCATCGATAATCCCCTGCGCTGCGGCGGCTTGCTGAACGTGGCCCGGCGACAGAACGATGGTTATGCCCGCGCAAAGCCATTGGCAATTGTCCGCGCAGAAAACGGGAATATTTGTTGCATTGCAGCAAGTTGCGGGTGCGCCCGGCCAGTGGAACTTTTTTGTGTGCGCAGCGTTCGCGACAGATTGACACACGCGGAGGAATGGCTAGTAATGGCCTTGCTGCGACGGATTGCCGCTGCCCTGCGTCACTGGGCGGACAGGCGGCGGACCGATCAAGGCAAAATGGGGTCGGATCGGTGGATTTATCCATTCCGACAAACAGGCACAATTGCCGGCACCATATTGCGCCGGCGGTAATTCTGGATCGGAAAGGGAGCAAATATGTCTGATGATACGAAAGTCTACCCGACTGGGCTGACGGAGAAAGAAGCGATCGAAATCAACGAGGGCCTCAAGTGGGGCACCCGCTTGTACGGCGCGACTGCGCTCCTCGCTCACATCCTTGCCTACGCGCTTACGCCGTGGCTGAAATAATTTAGGGGAGTTGGTCACATGAACGAAGGTCGTATCTGGCTCTACGTCAACCCCAGCATCGGGTTGCCGCTGTTTTTCCTCGTTTGGGTCGCTGGCACCGCATTGATGGTGCACCTGGCGGTTCTGAACAACACCACCTGGTACAAGGAATTCCTGCAAGGCGGCGCCGCTGTCGCTGCTGCCCCGGCTGTGGCCGGTGCACCGGCTGCTGATGCAATGGCCCCTGCGGCTGAACCTGCGGCTGCTGAAGCGGCTCCTGCAGAAGCTGCTCCTGCTCAGTAAGCTTCACCCTCGGTTTGCACCGGGGTAATTGATCAAGGCCGGTGTCCCCATGGCGGGGCACCGGCTTTTTTCTGTCTGTTTACCGCCTGCTGCCGCGGCGCCATTCAGCCCCGGCGCATCACGCAGCGCGGTCGCGGTCCAGCAGCGGCCACATGGCAATCAAGGTTGCCAGCATCAGCGCCAGTTCCAATCCGAAGATCATCACATAGCCATCGGCCTTCGGCGTCGCCGCCAGCCCGAGATCAAGCCCGCGCGACAGGTCACGGATCGCGCCGCCGATGGTGGCACCAACCCCTTGCGATGTGGCCTGCACGGCCCCCCACGCGCCCATGGCAATGCCGACCTGGCCCTTGGGGGCCAATTGCATCGTCGCGGTCAAGGTGCCGTGACCGAACAGGCCGGCGCCCAGCCCGGCAAGCAGCACGCCCAGCGTGAAGATCGACGGCGTATCCGAACCGGCCGCCAATATGACCAGGCCATAGGCCGGCACGCCAATCAACGCGCCCAGGCTGGCCATGCGGAACGGATCAGCGCCCAGGCTGAGAATATAGGAGGCATAGACAAAGCCGATCAGGCTGCCGCCAGCGGTCAACGCGGACAGCAGGGTGGTGGTGCCCACACCGAGATTGAGCACTTCGCCGCCATAGGGTTCCAGCACGATATCGGACATGGCGAAGGCCAGCGTGCCCAATCCCACCGCCACCAGCCGCAGCAGCGTCTTGTCCCTCGACATGAACAAATCCCAGCTTTCGCGAAAGCTGGGATCGGGTGCAGCCGGCGCCTGGCGCAAGCGGCTGGGAATACGGGTTTCCTGTTTCCAAAGGGCGATGAAATTCAGGAACAAGGTGGTCACCGCGCAGCCCTGGATCACCTGAATCAAGCGCGCCTGCGAAAATTCCGCCAGCGCCCAGCCGAAAAACAGCGCCGCCCCGATCGAACCGAGCAGCAGCATGACATACATCAGGCCAACGACATTTGGCTGTTGTTCCGGCTTTGTGAGATCGGTGGCCAGCGCCAGGCCCACGGTCTGGGTGATGTGAATGCCGGCCCCGACCATCAGGAACGCCAGCGCCGCGGTGGGCATGCCCAGCCACAGGCGGGCATCACCGGCCTGCTGCGCGCCTGAAAGCACCAATATGGCAAACGGCATGAACGCCAGGCCGCCAAACTGCACCATCGTTCCCATGTAGATGTACGGCACCCGCCGCCAGCCCATCGCGGATTTGTGGGTATCGGATTTGTGGCCCACCAGCGCGCGAAACGGCGCCGCCAGCAGCGGCAAGGCCAGCATCAAGCCAACCAGCGACGCCGGCACGCCCAATTCCACGATCATCACACGATTGAGCGTGCCGACCAGCAGCACCAGACTGATGCCAACGCTGACCTGGATCAGCGACAGGCGCAGCAGCCGCGATAACGGCAATTCCGGGCTGGCGACATCGGCAAACGGCAAAAAGCGCGTTCCCCACGTCGTCCACACCTTGATGAGCTGGGCGTTCAGCCCCTTGGCTTGCGGTTCAGCTGTCATGATGCGACAAAAAGCCGATTGGGTGTGGTTTGGCAATAGCTTCTGTTGCCGGTAGCGCGTCAGGCTCTCGGTCTTGCATCCGCTTGCATGGCGGCGATGGCGGCATTGGCCAGCGCGTCGGCGCGTTCGTTCTCGGCATGGCCGGCGTGGCCCTTCACCCAGTGCCAGCGCACGACATGGGGGCGGGCGGCCGCAAGCAGGGCCTGCCACAGATCGTCGTTCTTCACCGGCTTCTTGTCGGCGGTTTTCCAGCCATTGCGCTGCCAGCCGATCACCCATTTGGTGATGCCATCGCGCACATAAACACTGTCGGTGGTCAGATCGACCTCGCATGGCCGGATGAGGGCGTTCAGCGCCGATATCGCCGCCTGCAATTCCATGCGGTTGTTGGTGGTGTGGGCCTCGGCGCCCTTCAGCTCTTTTTCCAGATTGCCAAAGCGCAGGATGGCGCCCCAGCCGCCCGGCCCGGGATTGCCCTTGCACGCGCCGTCGGTGAAAATCGCGACGCGCGCAGCCCCGGTTTCAGCAACCATGCATCGCCCCCGGCGTGGCACCCAGATACCATTGCAGGCGGCGCGCAAACGCCATCGGATCCTTGCGGGTGACCAGCGCGCCCGCCGGGGTGTTGAGCCAATCATAGGCCCGCGTGAGCGTGAAGCGCAGCGCCGCGCCCGCGGCCAGCAGCGGCAGCGCCGCCTGTTCGGCTGGCGACAGCGCCGCCGCACTGGCATATCCCGCCATCAGCGCCGCTGCGCGCTCCGGATAAAACTGCCGGCCATCATTGGAGAAACACCAGGCCGCGTGGGTGACGCCGATATCATAGGCGCGGGCATCGGTGCAGGCGAAATAGAAATCGATGAGGCCAGTGACCTTGCCGTCCAGCAGCAGCACATTGTCCGGGAACAGATCGGCATGGATGGTCGCCACTGGCAAATCTGCCGGCCAGTTCGCCGTTGCCGCCAGGCCAGCCGCGACAATATCGGGCAAATCGGCGTGGATTTCGCCCAGCCGCCCGTCACAGCGCGCCGCCAGCGGTGCCCACGCCGCCGGCCCCAGCGTGTTTGGCCGCACAGCAGTGAAATCCTGCGCCGCGCCGTGCAGGCCGGCCAGCGCCGCGCCAACCGCCAAAGCCTGCGCCGGCGTTGCCTCGGTCACGCTGACGCCGGGCAGAAATTCGATCATGCAGGCCGGGCGATCATTCAGCCGCTGCAGGATATCGCCGCCGCGGTCGCGGATCGGGCCAGGGACAGGCAGGCCCTTGCCGGCCAGATGGCTCATCAGCGCCAGAAACCACGGCAGATCGGCTTCAGCAACGCGCTTTTCGTACAATGTCAGGAAATAGCGGCCGCGCGTGGTTTCCACCAGGAAATTGCTGTTTTCCACACCCTCGGCAATGCCCTTGAAGCTGACGGCGTCGCCAACATCATAGCCCGCCAGAAACCCGGCCAGATCAGCGGCGCTGACCGGCGTGTACACCGCCATCGCCGCAAATCAGGCGGTGAGGGAACGTGGCAGCTTGAACACCACTTCTTCAACAGCGGTGGTGATGTTCTCGGTGGTGACCACATAACGTTCGCCAAGCGCAGTGAGCACTTCTTGCACCAGCAATTCCGGTGCCGACGCGCCAGCGGTGATGCCCACCGTGGTGATGCCATCAAACCAGCGCCAATCGATATTGGCCGCCCGCTGGATCAACCAGCTTTGGGCGCCTTCACGTTCCGCGACTTCGCGCAAACGCTGGCTGTTGCTGCTGTTCTGGGCGCCGATCACCAGCACCAGTTCGCAGCGCGGCGCCATCGCCTTCACGGCAGCCTGGCGGTTGGACGTGGCGTAGCAGATATCATCGCCGCGCGGGCCTTCGATGGCCGGAAAGCGCCGCTTGAGTTCGGCCACCATGTCGGAGGTGTCGTCAACCGACAGGGTGGTCTGTGTCAGGAAGCCCAAATTGGCCGGATCGGCCGGCTGGATCGTCCGCGCGTCCTCCACGGTTTCGATCAGCGTCATGGCACCATCGGGCACCTGGCCAAAGGTGCCGATCACTTCGGGATGGCCGTGGTGGCCGATGAACAGGATATGATGCCCGGCCGCCACCAGCCGTTCGGCCTGGCGGTGCACCTTTGAAACCAGCGGGCAGGTGGCATCAACATAGGTCAGGCCGCGCGCTTCGGCCTTGGCCGGCACCGCCTTGGGCACGCCGTGCGCCGAAAACACCACCGGCACGCCGTCGGGCACTTCGTCCAGTTCTTCAACGAACACAGCGCCTTTGGCCTTCAGGCTATCGACGACGAATTTGTTGTGCACGATTTCGTGGCGCACATAAACCGGCGCGCCCCAGCGTTCCAGGGCGATTTCCACGATGTGAATGGCACGATCAACGCCGGCGCAAAAGCCGCGCGGCGCAGCGATCAGAACGTGCAAGGCCGGGACGGCGGGTGACACGGTTTCAGTCAGGGCGATATCGGCGGTGCTCATGCGCGAAGGCAATAAACCATCGAATGTGACCGCGCCACCCCCCGGATGCAAACGGCGCCCGCCAGCGTTGCCGCGGTTTGATGCTTGCCCAGAATGCTTGC
>NZ_JBBATR010000045.1:0-6122 GCF_040398645.1 Sandarakinorhabdus sp. | reverse complement strand
ATGGCCAGTTCGCTTTTTCCTTCGCTCGACAAACTTGTTCAGGCCGCGCCGCTGCTTGCTGCGGTGCCCTTGCTGGTTCTGGCCGGCTGTGACCGCAACCCGCTGATCGTCAATCGCTCGTCGTGCCCGGCGGTGGCCGTGGCGGCATTTGTGGGCGATGCCAGCTTGTTTCGGCCCGGCGAGCCCGATGTGGCCAATCTCGATCTGGTGGCAACGATCACCAATGTGCGCGATGAATGCACCGAAACGCCCGAGATGTTCCTGTCCCGCGTCAGCTATGATGTGGTGGCGCGCCGCACCGATATTGCCGCGGCGCGCACCGTAACGCTGCCGTTGTTTGTCGCGGTGGTGCAGGGCGGCAATCTGGTCAATGCCAAGCAGATCTCGCAAGTGCAGGTGAATTTTGCCGCCGGCCAGGAACGGGCGCTGGCCAGCGGCACCGCCACTGCCAGCGTGTCACGCACCGCCGCTGCGGTACCGGCCGCCATCCTGGAAAAGATCAATCGCAAGCGCCGGCCGGGCGATACCGACGCGGCGACCGATCCGATGGCCGATCCCGAAGTGCGCGCGGCACTGCGCACCGCCAGCTTTGAAGTCTTGCTCGGCTTCCAACTGGATGATCGCGCTCTGGCCTATAATATTTCCAAATAGCGGCCGCACTTCAGCCGCGCGCCTGCTGCCCGGCTTGAGGCCGTCGGCGCAATTGCAGGCCAACAGCCAGCATGCCGGCAATGAACATCATCCAGGTTTCGGGTTCGGGCGTGGGTGCCAGCGCAAGGTCAAGCGGCGGGCCGCTCATATTCTGATTGGCCCCGGCTGATATCACCAGCGGTTCTGCCGCAAACCGCTGCGGTGCGCCGCGCAACCGGGCGAGCGTCATGGGCTGCGGCGCGCCGGCTTGTGGTTGCTGGCTGCGCAGGACTGCCGGCCGGGACTGCAATACACGCGCGCCGGCCAGTTTTCCCGCTGGCTGATCGGTCAT
This sequence comes from Sandarakinorhabdus sp., assembly GCF_040398645.1. GTDB lineage: Bacteria > Pseudomonadota > Alphaproteobacteria > Sphingomonadales > Sphingomonadaceae > Sandarakinorhabdus. The sequence goes on along the minus strand of NZ_JBBATR010000045.1, from coordinate 5,140 downwards.
CTCCGGCAAGGGCGGCAGGGACGGCTGGGCCTCCCATGGTGCCAACGTCCGAAATTCGCGGCTGCTGCAGGCTGCAGTGCAGTCCGGAAGCATTTTTGAGAGCTCGTCCGTGCCCGGCCAGGCCTGGTTTATCGTGGCGGCCCGATCAGACAAGCCGGGCAGTTGCGGCGGCGGCGCCAGCGGCGTCAGCGTCAGCGTTTGGGGCAACGTCTGCGTTTGGGGCGCGCTGTGAATCGCCACAGCCAGGCCAAGACCAGCGACCAAGGCAAGGATTGAAACGATTCTGGACATGTCATGGTAAACGACGGCCGACGCCGCCGCTTTAAGTCCGGTGCAGTTGCGCATTGTCGCAGCGCCGCCGATTGGCGATTGCAGCGGCCACTGCGGCACGCGGCCACGGCGCGGCGCAGCGGCAGGGTGGGGGCAATACGGCCATTGACTCCGCAGCACACATCGCACAATCCGCTCTGGTCGTCGGGGGAAACTTCGGCGCCGCGCGCGGGAGAGTGTGGAGCGAGCCAGCAGGCCCGGCTTCACCGCCGAAGGAGCAAGCCGTCCCCGGAATCTCTCAGGCAAATGGACCGCGCCGGCGTATCTGCGACACTCTGGAAAGCGGGTGCGGGCCGTATGGCTTCACCCCACCGAAGGGGTAAGCTGCGCGCCAACGATTGTTCGTTGCTGCCAGTCAAAGCTCTCAGGTCTGGCGACAGTGGGGGACAGGCGTTCGGCAATCTGCCGGGCGCAATGTCGTTGCCGGGGATCATCATGGCTGAAAATGCCGTATCAGATTTGAAATCATTGCCATTGGCGGCGCTGCATGCGGCGCTGGGCGCGCGTATGGTGCCTTTTGCCGGCTATGCCATGCCCATCCAGTACAACGGTGAATTCGGCGGCATCATTGCCGAACATCTCTGGACGCGCCGCCATGCCGGCCTGTTCGATGTGTCGCATATGGGCCAGTTGCTGGTGGACGGTGACGGCGCTGCCGCCTGGCTGGAAACGCTGGCGCCCGGCGATTTTCTCGGCCTGATGCCGCACCGGGTGCGCTATTCGCTGCTGCTGGCCGATGATGGCGGCGTGCTGGATGATCTGATGGTCACCAACACTGGCCGCAGCCTCTATCTGGTGGTCAATGGTGCCACCAAGGCCGGCGATATTGCCCATATGCAGGCGCGGCTGCCGGCTGGCCTGTCGCTGCATCATATGGCAGATCATGCCCTGCTGGCGCTGCAGGGGCCGGACGCGGTGGCCGTGATGAGCCGCTTTGATCTGGTGGCCGAAACCGCCGATCAGCCGGCGTTTGCCGATCTGAAATTCATGACCGGTGCGCGCTATCACTGGAATGGCGTGCTGCTCGGCATCACCCGCTCGGGCTACACCGGCGAAGATGGCTATGAGATTTCGGTGCCAGCGGCGCATGCGCAGGCTCTGGCCGCGGCACTGCTGGCCCATGCCGAGGTGAAGCCGATCGGGCTGGGCGCGCGCGATTCGCTGCGCCTCGAAGCCGGCTTGCCGCTCTATGGTCATGATCTCGACCCCGGCATCACGCCAGTCGAGGCTGATCTGAGCTTCGCGATTTCAAAGCGCCGCAAGACCGAAGGCGGCTTTCCGGGTGCCGACCGCATCCTCGATCAATTGTTCAACGGCGCCGCCCGCAAGCGTGTCGGCCTGGCGATCGAAGGCCGCATGCCCGCCCGCGAAGGTGCTACCGTATGGGTAGGCGACCGCCAAGTCGGCGTGCTCACCTCAGGCGGCTTTGCGCCGAGCCTCAATGTGCCCATCGCCATGGCTTACGTTGCCGCCTCTCACGCCGAGGATGGCACCGCGCTAGAAATCGATGTGCGCGGCAAGCGCATCGCAGCAAAGGTCGTGCCAATGCCGTTCAAACAGAAAAACTACGTCAGGGAAGGGGTTAAACCATGAGCCGTTTGTTCACGCAGGATCATGAATGGATCGATGTTGACGGCGATGTCGCCACTGTCGGCATCACCGATTATGCGCAAGGCCAGTTGGGCGACGTGGTGTTCGTGGAACTGCCCGATGGCGGCCGCACGGTCAGCAAAGGCGGCGAAGCGGCCGTGGTTGAATCAGTCAAAGCCGCGTCGGATGTTTACGCCCCCGTGTCGGGCACAGTGACGGAAAGCAACCCGGCGCTGACCGACGATCCATCGCTGGTCAACAGCGCGCCTGAGGCCGAGGGCTGGTTCTTCAAGCTCACCCTGTCCGATGCGTCGGAACTCGATGGTCTGATGGACCGCGCGGCTTATGATGCCTTCGTCGCCGGGCTCTGAACGGCGCCGCTGACTGCCTGAATATTTCCGCGCCGGCCTTGCGGCGCACTTTTTCGGAGTAACTCGATTGCGTTACCTGCCTCTTTCCACCGCTGACCGTCAGGCGATGCTGGCCACGATTGGCGCTGCCGATATCGATGCCTTGTTCATCGATGTGCCCGAAGCCGCGCGGCTGGACGGCCCGATTGCCGGCCTGCCAAACCATGCCAGCGAAATGGCCGTTGAACGCGCGCTGATGAAAATGGCCGCCAAGAACGTCACGGCGGGTTCGGCGCCGTTCTTCGTTGGTTGCGGCGCGTACAAGCATCATGTGCCGGCCACCGTGGACATGGTCATCCAGCGCGGCGAGTTCCTGACCGCTTACACGCCCTACCAGCCGGAAATCGCGCAGGGCACGCTGCAAGTGCTGTTCGAATTTCAAAGCCAGGTCGCCCGCCTGACCGGCATGGAGGTCGCCAACGCCTCCATGTACGACGGCAGCACCGCGATGACCGAGGCGGTGTTCATGGCCCGCCGCATCACCCGGCGCAGCAAGTGCCTGGTGTCAGCCGGTGTCCACCCGCATTACACGTCGGTGCTCAATACGCTGACGCGCTTTACCGGCGATGTCGTGGTGGCGGACACGCCGGTGCTGGCCGTCGGTGCGCCCGGCGATGATCTGGACCATCTGATCGCGCAGATCGACAAGGACACCAGCTGCGTCATCGTGCAAAACCCCAATTTGTTCGGCCATATCGCCGATCTGACGCCGCTGGCGGCGGCCTGCCACGCCGCCGGCGCGCTGCTGATTGCGGTCGTCACCGAAGTCGTCTCGCTGGGCGCCATCAAGTCGCCCGGGGAAATGGGCGCTGATATCGTGGTCGGCGAAGGCCAGTCGCTCGGCGCCGGGCTGCTGTTTGGCGGGCCGTATCTCGGCCTGTTTGCCTGCCGCGAAAAACATGTGCGTCAGATGCCGGGGCGGCTGTGCGGCGAAACCGTCGATGCCAGCGGCAAGCGCGGTTTCGTGCTCACCCTGTCAACGCGCGAGCAGCATATCCGCCGCGAAAAGGCGACCAGCAACATCTGCACCAACAGCGGCCTGATCGCGCTGGCCTTCTCGGCGCATCTCACGTTGCTCGGCGAAAAGGGCCTGCGCCATCTCGCGGCGCTCAATCATGCCCGCGCCGTGCAACTGGCCGACCGGCTGGGCCGCGTGCCCGGCGTGACGCTGCTGAACGGGGCGTTTTTCAACGAATTCACGCTGGAACTGGGCCGCGAAGCCCGGCCAGTGGTGCGCGCGTTGGCGGAAAAGGGCGTGCTGGGCGGCGTGTCGCTGGGCCGGCTGTGGCCCACGCAGGCGCAGTTGCACAGCGCGATGATCGTGGCGGTGACCGAAACCGCAACCGACGAAGATTTTGACGCGTTCGAAGACGCGCTTGACGAGGTGATGGCAAAATGAGCGATCGTACCACCCCCATGAACACCGTCGGCCGCCCGACGCGGCTGGTCAGCGGCACCGGCGCCGTGGCCGAGACATTCTCCGGCAATCGCGCGCTGATGCTGGAAGAACCGCTGCTGTTCGAACGCGGCGCTCCCGATGGTTCGGGCGTTGATCTGCCGCCGGTGCCGCTGGTTCCGGATCGACTTGGCGGCCTCGCCCGCTCCGGCCGTATCGGCCTGCCTGGCCTGTCCGAACCGGAAACCGTGCGCCATTACACGCGGCTGTCACGGCAGAATTATGCCATCGATCTGGGCATCTTTCCGCTGGGCAGCTGCACCATGAAGCACAATCCGCGCCTCAATGAGAAAATGGCGCGGCTGCCCGGCTTTGCCGATATCCACCCGCTGCAGCCGCAATCCACCGTGCAGGGCGCGCTGGAATTGATCGACGTGCTGGCCGATTGGCTGATGAAGCTGACCGGCATGCCCGCGGTGGCCATGAGCCCCAAGGCCGGCGCCCACGGCGAATTGTGCGGCATGCTGGCCATTCGCGCCGCGCTGGATGCCAAGGGCGATACGCGCCGCGTCGTGCTGGTGCCGGAATCGGCCCACGGCACCAATCCGGCAACAGCGGCCTTCTGCGGCTTCACCGTGGAGAATATCCCGGCCAATGCCCGCGGCCGGGTCGATCTGGACACGATGCTGGCCCGGCTCGGCCCGGATGTGGCGGCGGTGATGATCACCAATCCCAACACCTGCGGCCTGTTCGAGCCGGATCTGAAGAAAATCTCCGATGCCGTGCATGCGGCCGGCGGCTATGTTTATTGCGATGGTGCCAATTTCAACGCCATCGTCGGCCGCGTGCGCCCCGGCGATCTGGGCATTGATGCCATGCACATCAATCTGCACAAGACCTTCTCCACGCCCCATGGCGGCGGCGGTCCCGGCTCCGGCCCGGTGGTCTTGTCCGAGGCATTGGCGCCGTTTGCGCCGATCCCGTTCGTGCGGCGCACAGCAAATGGCGGCCTGGAACTGGTCGAGGAAGACAATGCCGCCGCCGCCGCGCCTGACAGTTTCGGGCGCATGGTGGCGTTTCACGGCCAGATGGGCATGTTCGTCCGCGCCCTGTCCTACATGATGAGCCACGGCGCCGATGGCCTGCGCCAGGTGTCCGAAGATGCCGTGCTCAATGCCAATTACATCCTCGCCAGCCTGAAGGACATTTTCACCGCGCCGTTCGCGGATGGCGGCCCATGCATGCATGAAGCCTTGTTCTCAGACGATTTCCTGGATGGCACCGGGCTTTCAACGCTCGATCTGGCCAAGGCGATGATCGATGAAGGCTTCCACCCGATGACGGTGTATTTCCCGCTGGTCGTGCACGGCGCGATGCTGGTTGAGCCCACGGAAACCGAGAGCAAGGCCAATCT
>NZ_JBBATR010000044.1:15055-19861 GCF_040398645.1 Sandarakinorhabdus sp. | reverse complement strand
GCACACGCCCACCGGGCAGGTGTTGCTGTGGCACTGGCGCACCATGATGCAGCCCATCGCCACCAGGCTCATGGTGCCGATGCCATATTCCTCCGCGCCCAATATGGCGGCGATCACCACGTCGCGGCCGGTCTTCAGGCCGCCATCGGCGCGCAGCTTGATGCGGTGGCGCAAGCCGTTGAGCGTGAGCACCTGATTGACCTCAGACAGGCCCATTTCCCACGGCGTGCCGGCATATTTGATGCTGGTTTGCGGGGACGCGCCGGTGCCGCCGACATTGCCGGAAATCAGGATCACATCGGCATGCGCCTTGGCCACGCCGGCGGCCACGGTGCCGATGCCGGCGCTGCTCACCAGCTTGACGCACACCCGCGCGCGGTTGTTGATCTGCTTCAGGTCGTAAATCAGCTGCGCCAGATCCTCGATCGAATAGATATCGTGGTGCGGCGGCGGCGAAATCAGCGTCACGCCCGGCGTGGCATGGCGCAGCCGGGCAATCAGCTCGGTCACCTTGAAGCCCGGCAACTGCCCGCCTTCACCCGGCTTGGCGCCTTGCGCCACCTTGATTTCGATCTCTTCGCAGGCGTTCAGATAGTCAGCGGTCACCCCAAACCGCCCCGATGCCACCTGCTTGACCACGCTGTTGGCATTGTCGCCATTGGCATAGGGCTTGTAACGCACCGGGTCTTCGCCGCCTTCGCCCGATACCGCCTTGGCGCCGATGCGGTTCATGGCCACCGCCAGCACCTCATGGGCTTCGGGGGACAGCGCGCCCAGGCTCATGCCCGGCGTGACAAAGCGCTTGCGAATTTCGCTCACCGATTCGACCGCTTCGATCGGCACGGATTTGGTGCCCGGCACAAAATCGAGCAGATCGCGCAGCGAAATCGGCGGCAGCGCCTGCACGCCGCGGCTGAATTTCAGATAATCGCTATAGCCATCGCGGCTCACAGCGGTTTGCAGCAAGTGAATCAGATGCGCGCTCCACGCATGCGCCTCCCCGCCCGCCCGCCAGCGATAAAGCCCGCCGACCGGCAGCACAGCGATGCCTTCGTCCCACGCCTTTTCGTGGCGCAGCTGCGCGTTGATGAACAAAGATTCAAAGCCTTCGCCGCTCAATTTGGCCGGCATGCCCGGGAAGAAATCATTGACCAGCGCCCGGCTCAGCCCAACCGCTTCGAAATTATAGCCGCCGCGGTACGAGGAGATCACGGCAATGCCCATCTTGGCCATGATCTTGAGCAGGCCATCATCGACAGCCTTCTTGTAGCGCGCCACGCATTCATCGATGGACAGCGCGCCAAACAGGCCGCGGCTGTGGCGATCGGCAATCGATTCCTGCGCCAGATAGGCGTTCACCGTGGTGGCACCCACCCCGACCAGCACGGCAAAATAATGCGTGTCCAGCGCTTCGGCAGCGCGCACATTGATGCTGGCATAGGCGCGCAGGCCCTTGCGGATCAGATGCGTCTGCACCCCGGCGGTGGCGAGGATCATGGCGATGCCCGCCCGCTCCGCCGATTGATGCTCGTCGGTCAGGAACAATTGCGTCTTGCCCTGGCGCACCGCGGTTTCGGCTTCGGCGCGCACCCGCGCAATCGCTTCGCGCAGCGCTGCCGGCCCGCCCGCGATTTCGAACGTGCAATCAATCTCCACGGCCTTGCGGCCGAAATGATCCTTCAGCAAAAACCAGTCGCGGTTGGACAGCACCGGGCTTTTCATCACCATCACGCCGGCCTGGGTGGCTTCGTCATCCAATATGTTGGTCAGGTTGGAAAAGCGCGTGGTCAGGCTCATCACCCGGGTTTCGCGCAGCGAATCGATCGGCGGGTTGGTGACCTGGCTGAAATTCTGCCGGAAAAAATGCGACAGGTTGCGGGCATTGTCCGAAATCACCGCCAGCGGTGCATCATCGCCCATGCTGCCCACGGCTTCCTTGGCATCCTCCACCATCGGCGCCAGCAGCAGCTCCATGTCTTCCATGGTCTGGCCGGCGGCCACCTGGCGGCGGCGCAAGTCATCGCGGGCATAGGCCGGCGCTGGCTCGGGCGCATCATGGCCGGGCAGGGTTTCAAAATTGGTGAACTCCGCCACCAGCGCCTGATAATCCTGCGCCGCCGCCACCATCGCCTTGATCTCGGCATCGGCGTACAAGCGCGAAGGGGCGGCATCCAGATCAACCGCGATCATCTCACCGGGGCCAAGCGCGCCCTTTTTCGCCACTTCGGCTTCGGGCACCACCACCATGCCGGCTTCGCTGCCCGTGATCAGCAGGCCATCGGTGGTCAGGCAATAGCGCATCGGGCGCAGCGCGTTGCGGTCCAGCCCGGCCACCACCCAGCGGCCATCGGTCATCGCCAGCGCCGCCGGCCCATCCCACGGCTCCATCACGCTGGCAAAAAACGCATACATGGCGCGCGTGGCGGGATCGAGGCTGTCGTCCTTCTGCCACGCCTGCGGGATCAGCATCAGCTTGGCGGTCGGCGCATCGCGGCCCGACCGCACAAAGGCTTCGAACACCGCGTCCAGCGCGGCGGTATCGGATGCACCGGCCGGGATCAGCGGCTTGATGTCTTCGCTATGCTCGCCGAATGCAGCGGCAGCCATCTTGATCTCGTGGCTTTTCATCCAGTTGGTGTTGCCGCGAATCGTGTTGATCTCGCCATTGTGCGCCAGGCAGCGGAACGGCTGCGCCAGCCACCATTGCGGGAAGGTGTTGGTGGAATAACGCTGGTGGTAGATCGCAAAGCGCGACACGAACCGCTCATCGAGCAGATCGGGGTAAAACTGGCTGAGCGATTCGGCCAGAAACAGGCCCTTGTAGATGAGCGTGCGCGAGGACAGCGAGCAGATATAGAAACCCTGGATCTGCGCTTCGATCACCTTTTTCTCGATGCGGCGGCGGATCAGGAACAGATCCTTCTCGAACTGCTCCTTGCTTTCGGCATCGACAGCACGCGGGCCGGCGATCATGATCTGTTCGATCTCCGGCCGGCTCAGCATCGCCTTGTCACCGATGCAGCTGATATCCACCGGCACCTGCCGCCAGCCATAGACCTTGTAGCCAAAGCCGATGATTTCGGATTCAACGATGGTGCGGCAGGCCTCCTGCGCGCCCAGATCGGTGCGCGGCAGGAACACCTGGCCCACCGCCAGCAAGCCGGCGACCGGCTTCTGGCCATGGCGTTCGACATGCTCATGAAAGAAATCGACCGGGATTTCGACCAGGATGCCAGCGCCGTCGCCGGTCTTGCCGTCCGCATCCACGGCGCCGCGGTGCCACACTGCCTTCAGGGCATCGATGGCCGCCGTTACCACCCGGCGCTGCGGCCGGCCATCCGTCGCGGCCACCAATCCGACACCGCAGGCATCGGATTCAAGATCGGGCCGGTACATGCCAGTGGCCGCAATGCGTGCGCGCTCGGCAGCATCAGCCATGAAGGGGGCGTGATTGGTCATGATGCGTCGTCCTGTCGGTTATTTGCGCGGTGGCGGCGTCGCGGAGCCCAGCGGTGCCAATGCCTCGCGCAGCTTGGCGGCATTGGCCTGCATGGCCATGTCGATCTTGGTGCCAATCAGCCGGGCGGTTTGCTGGCCGATCTCATTCTGCACGGCGCCCTGCTTCTTTTGCAGGGCCACGCCTAGCGGGCTGCGATAAAAGGCGGCCAGGCCGTTCAATTCGGCGGCGGTATATTGGCGGGCATAGGCATCGCGGGCGGCTGTCACCACGCTGCCGATGTTCTGATTGATCACCGTTTGCGCAATATCAGCCTGGATGGCGCCGGCCTTTTGCAGCGCGACATCGAATTTGGCCTTGTTGGCCTGATAGGCCGGCACAAAGCCGGGCTGCTGCGCCAGCATGGCCCGCACCACGAAGCCAGAGCGCATCTGTTTGACCGTGCTGGCCATCTGCGTCTGCAATTGGGATTTCAGGCCCAGTTGCGCGACCAATGCCGCTGCCGCCTGCAAGGTGGCAGCATCCGCGCGCACCGCCGGCGGCGCGGCCACACCAGGACGCGCCTGTTGGGGCGGGGCAGCAGCAGCACCAACAACGGCAACAGCGGCGATCAAGAATGACATGGCAAATCCTTTGGCGTGTTTGCAGCAATAGTGTCGGACACGGCGCCCGATCAGGCCGCCCGCGCCGCTATACCAGCCCGGGCGCGCAGATACTGGTGCATTTGCACCGCCACGTCACGCCCATCACGCACCGCCCACACCACAAGACTGGCGCCGCGCACAATATCCCCGGCGGCAAACACGCCATCAAGCCCGGTCATCATCGTGCGGTGATCGACCCGCACCGTCCCCCAGCGCGTCACCGGCAGATCGGGCGCACCAAACAGCGTCGGCAAATCCTCGGCATCAAAGCCCAGCGCCTTGATCACCAGATCGGCTTTGGCGGTGAACTGGGTGCCGGCATCAGGCTCCGGACTGCGGCGGCCATCGGCGCCGGGCTGGCCCAGCCGCATGGCCTGCGCCACCACCCCAAACGGCGTGATTTGCGCCGGCGCGGCCAACCAGACGAATTCCACGCCCTCTTCCTCGGCATGGGCAACTTCGCGCGCCGAACCGGGCATGTTGCTGCGGTCACGGCGGTACAGGCATTTCACGCTGGCCGCGCCCTGCCGCACCGCGGTGCGCACGCAGTCCATGGCCGTATCGCCGCCGCCGATCACCACGACATGCCGGCCCTGCGCATCAAAGCGCGCGGCATCCGGCACCACATCGCCAAAGCCGGCGCGGTTGGACGCAATCAGGAAATCCATGGCCTCCAACGTGCCGGGGCCATCGGCGCCGGGCACA